>CAXHEX010000021.1:0-91475 GCA_964016105.1 uncultured Ketobacter sp. | reverse complement strand
GTTGAGGTTCTGGCTCAGGTTGAGGTTCTGGCTCAGGTTGAGGTTCTGGCTCAGGCTGGGGAATAGGAACCACAATTGGATTGGATTCTGTGCTGAATTCCCAACTACCGGAACTAAGGGTTTCAGATAGATTCCCTGCAGAATCCGCAACCCTGGCATCCACCAAAGCCACCCGATAATCTGACTCGTAACTCAACCCGCTGGGTAGAACAACACTAATCCGGTCGCTGCCCCAGCCCCTGAAGGCGTCATCGGTCAGTGGTATCGACGTGACCGTGCCAGTACTGACGTTAGTTAGCTCAATAGAGCCGGATTCCGGAAACACAGCCTCGCCAAACTCAATGGTAAGCCCCGAGCTCACCACAACGTCATTGGCTCCATCCACTGGCGTTACTGAAAACAAATCCGGTAAAGACTGATCGATACTGACTTTAAATCGAGAAGAGAAAGCACTCTCAACTCCCAGCTCCAAGGCCTTGGCGGAAAATGTATGCTCGCTGTTACCCGGGGCAAGGGTCACCCTGGTTTGCCATACACCTGCAGAATTGACAGGGGCTGACCCCATCGGCTGGTCGTCCAAATACAACTGCACCAACCCATTTGGGGTGCCGGTGCCAAACACTTCCAAGGTATTACTATTAGTGAGCCTATCGTTTTCCAATTGACCAGAATCGGGTGCGATACCCGCAATTAAGGGAGCAGCAGGTGCGCTGGGATCGTATTCAAACTCAAATGAGGATTCTGATTGTGTTTCAACTCCCTCTTTTGACACCGCAGCCAAAGACACAGCGTAGTTCCCAAGGGGCAGCGGGATTTGCCGGTAATCCAACTCCCAAACTCCCAACGGGCTTGCCACGGTGGAACCGGCATGCTCGCCATTGAGTGAGACGTTTACGATTTCATAGGGATTGGCTCGACCGACGAAAATGACCGTATTATCGGTTATTCTGCCTTCCCCCACCTGGCCATAATCAGTTGCGATATAGGTCAAAATAGGGCGCTGGGGACCCGAGTCGGACTCAAGCCCTAATGGTGGCGTCACCGTATCTGGTTCAGCAGCGCTGATTTCACGTACAGTCACGTCTGTCTCTGAATCAAGAGCAGACGAACTACCACCGCCGCAAGCGGTAACCAAAAGGCTCGTTACTGAGCCAAGAAATAAAACTCTAAGTGACATCCAATTCGTCGAGTTCATTCAACCAACCCCATTGGTCAATTTAACTGACAGAGGAACCCCGCTCCTCTCCAAAGGTCACTAGCTTAACAAATAAATCTCTTATAATTATATTAAATAAGGAACAAAGCGTCACAGTTCGTGTAGTTAGGTAAGCTTTTTCTGAATATAGTAATAATATTTACCATCCAGCTTGTCACTGTGCAGCAGTGGATGGCCTAAAAACTGACAGAATTTAGGTATATCTCGCTCCGTGGCGGGGTCGGTAGCAATCACCTGAATAACCTCGCCGGGTTGCAGATCCCTGACTTTGCCATGGAGCATCATTATGGGCTCCGGACACATCAACCCACTGGCGTCAAAACTGATATTGAAATTCTGTTCCATCATTTCACTCATTAAAAACTCTCCAACATTAACCACGACTTCTCACGTGGGAATTCTCGATAAGTGCCAAGCTTTACGTTGAAGCTCCGGAACCTGCTTTAGCCAGAATACCACGGGTAACAGCGCCACCATTCCCAACAAAAAAGCCAACATAAAATGCCCATCGTATCCTAACCACTGGGCACTGAACCCACTGGCACTATTCATGATACCCACCACAATCACCTGCACACTGGCTTGTATAGTGTAATCGGTACCCGCTAAAGGGCGTCGACAGGCATCCATCATCAGAGTGAATAAAGCGGCAGTGGCCATGCCACCAAAGAAATGCTCCCCCGCGGTGATCAGAATAGTGAGTTCAAGATTGCTCGGGGTGACGGCCAACCACCAATAGCCCAATTGACTCACGGCCTGCAGGATACCGAAACTCACGAGGCATTTCACTCTTCCCAAATGCATCACAAGCCAACCACCCAGCAGTGCCCCACTTATTCCAGCAACCATGCCCGCGCCACCACTGATCCAACCCACTTGCTCCAGGCTCAATCCCAAATCCACCAACAAAGGTTTGCCCATTGCGGAACCAAATGCATCCCCCAATTTATAAAACGTTAACACGAATACCCACCCCCACATTCCCGGCTGCAGTACAAATTGCTTTAGAATACCTGTAATGCTTCGGAACCTCTGTGGCACAGCGATTTCTTCAGAATGTTCCCGTATTGCCGGTTCGCGGTAAAACCAGACTGGAACGCTGGCCAACAGCAAAATGGCGGCCAGAGCCACAAAGGCCAGTGTCCAACCAAGATGATGAAGCAACACCAGCACAACGCCACCGCCAAACAGCATCCCCACACGGTAGCCCCCCACCTGAATACCATTTGCCAAACCTCTGTGGCGGGGCGGCAAGCTTGCCACCGCCAATCCATCGGTGGCGATATCCTGGGTAGCAGCCACCATATTTGCCAGCAGCAACAAAATCACCAGCCAAATTAAATCAGAACCCTGCAGAGATTCTGGATTCAAGCAGGCCATACCCAACAAACATGCTACCGCCAGTAACTGCAATGGAATTAACCAGGATTTGCGTTTACCCAATCGGTCATGGCCATAATGGTCCACGTAGGGGGCCCAAAGAAACTTCAATGCCCAGGGCAGTGCCACCAGTGAGATCAACCCAATTTTGTCCAAGCTCACCCCATAGTCCCGTAACATGGCGGGTAAAGCCTGACTAACAAAACCAAATGGTACCCCCTGGCAAAAATATAAGCAGGACAGTAGACCCAATTTATATGTTAAAGAGGAGTAGACCACAGGGAGTGGAAACCTAAACAAGAAAACAGAACTAAACTAATTGCAGGATCCTACCATATAGCAATACTGCCAGGCTTTATTAAGGGCTAATTAAAGGGATCAGGATTGCATGTTAGTCCAAATTTAATAAAAATAGCCCGTCCCAAACCCACTCTGTCAGAGGAAACCATGATAAAAGTATTGATCGAGCGAACCGTCGCAGAAGGGCTGGAGGGAAATTACGAGCAAACCGTAGTCGAGCTGCTAAACCACGCAGAAGATTCGCCGGGCTATTTAGGTGGAGAATCCTATAAAGACGCTCGCAAGCCTAATCACTACATTGTGGTTTCAGCCTGGAAAAGTGTCAACGCCTGGCAGCTATGGTTTCATTCCGCCGCACGCATGGAAATGTTAAAGAAAATTGGTGTCTTTCTCAAAGAGCCAGAGCAATGCACTATCTTGGAACCGTGCATCTATCAATCCCGCCAAAGTATCAATGAAAGTATTTAATTAAAACGAAACATACTTCAACCCTAAGTTAGAAAACCTGCGGTTATTGATTTTTTCGGCAAGGGTAATTTAGCCTCGGGAATTTGCGAGTGGCACAAAAACAAAACCCCGGACACTAGGTCTGGGGTTTTGTTTAAAACAGTAAGAAACCAAAGCTTAATTCTAAAACATTAAGCTGAAGTTACTTCCAAGATCTGCTTTTGCAGGTTTTGCTGGTCCTGGGAAGGCTGAACAGTTTGCATAGCCATAAGCTTGCTCATATCGCCTTCGATTTTGATCTGACCAGACATGAAACCCTGCATACCGGCAGACTGATCATTATCGATAAACAGTCTGTGAGCCAGATCCACTGGCAAAATCATTTTGGTTGGGGCTGACTCGTGGTGACCTTTTTCCAGCATGCCAGCATTCATGCAGATATCCACATCACCAAAATCCGTTCCAGTAACAGTGATGTTGATGACCAAATCGTGCATGGCGGTAGGCACTTCGATGTCTCCAGCAGCCGCTTTTAACTCTGCTACCTTTGAAAACCATTCTTCAGACAAGAACTTGAGACTCATTACATCTTCTCCATTAATATTTTTATATTGCACATTAAGGTTGCACACCTGAATGGCGCTTTATACGCTGATCAATCAAACGACTGTTCGAGACGTTGAGGGTAACTTATAAAATCCCCACCCCAAAGACAATAGCCATTTTAACCAGTAGCTCATGTTTTTGCGTCAATATGACCGGAAAGGGCCAACCTGATTAGCATATAAGCACAATTGTTAACTATTTTGCCTATTTAATATCGTAGCCACGCTCATCATGTAGCACGATATCGAGGCCTTCCGTTTCTTCATCGTCGCTCACTCTCAGGCCCACAAAGATATCCACCAGTTTCAATAATATCCAGCTGGCAAGGGCGGTGTACACAAAAGTGGAAATCACCCCGATGGCTTGCACTCGAAGCTGGCCACCTATTGAGGCATTATCACCACCAAAACCCAAACCGCTAAAAAGGCCCAGCTCGGACGAACAAAAAACGCCCACCAGCAATGTACCCAGAATTCCACCCACTCCATGCACAGGGAAAACGTCAAGAGAATCGTCAATCTTGAGTTTTTGCTTGATCATCAACGTGGCGTAAAAACAGATAACCCCTGCGCTGAGACCGATAACCAGTGCGGCGGCAGGCCCCACGGAACCGGAAGCAGGAGTAATGGTGCCCAATCCAGCCACCATACCGGTTACAATACCCAATACTGAGGGTTTGCCATGGCGCACCCATTCACAGGTCATCCAAGCCAGAGATCCCGCAGCCGCAGAAATATGGGTCACCAGCATCGCCATAGCGGCACTGCCGTCGGCGGCCAGTGCGCTACCCGCATTGAAACCAAACCAGCCAACCCAAAGCATGCCCGCCCCGGTGATGGTCATGGTCATATTGTGAGGCATCATCGCGGTATGCTGAAACCCCTTGCGACTGCCCAACATAAGCGCCGCCACCAAGGCTGCCACGCCTGCAGTAATATGCACAACGGCTCCACCGGCAAAGTCAAGAAAGCCCATTTGCGCTAGCCATCCGCCACCCCATACCCAGTGACATACCGGTGCGTAAACCGCCAACAGCCAAAGGCTGCTGAACACCAACATGGCAGAGAACTTCATCCTTTCAGCAAAAGCCCCCACAATCAGCGCGGGTGTAATCACCGCAAATGTCATCTGGAAGGTAGCGAACAACAATGCTGGAATATCGCCGTTGACACTGTCCACATTCATGGAGGCAAACAGCACGTTACCAAAATCCCCTATCCACTTTCCCTGCACATCTTCCGATCCGAATGCCATGGTGTAGCCCACCACAAACCATAAAATCGACATTAGACAAGTAAGCGCGAAACACTGCATTAAAACGGAAAGTACGTTCTTAGAACGCACCAGCCCTGCATAAAAAAGCGACAATCCTGGTATGGTCATGAACAGTACCAGAGCCGTGGCAGTTAGGATCCATGCGGTATTCGCTCCGCTTATTTCAGAAGCGAAGCTAAAACTTGGCACGAGTGAAAGACAGGCAGCGGCCCACAGCCGCTGACTTCGACGCGTAAACATATATAGTCCCCTTGAAGGTTGTAACTAAGTTGGCCTTGATTTATGTGTTGCTATTGGTTTTACAGCGCGGACTCGTCAGTTTCCCCAGTTCGAATCCGCAAAACTTGCTCGATAGGAGTAATAAATATTTTTCCATCACCAATTTTTGTGGTGCGGGCTGCCTTGCTGATGATCTCAACCGCTTGCTCCACCTTATCATCGGACAAAGCGATCTGAATCTTGATTTTTGGAACAAAATCAATCACATATTCAGCTCCACGATACAGTTCAGTGTGACCTTTCTGACGTCCAAAACCCTTTATTTCTTCTATCGTCATACCGGTTATACCGATTTCCGTAAGCGCTTCTCTCACTTCATCTAGCTTAAAAGGCTTGATGATTGCCGTAATCATTCTCATAATTGCCGCCCCTAATTCTTGTGTTGCTGATTATTTTAGTTGTTTGTTGGCTTCTATGTTCCGGATTCCGATACGGGGTATGAATCAGAATTAAACCGCTACAGCTCTATATGCGCCAATAGTGAGCGCACAAGCGCTAGGACCACAGAGGTCGGACAGATTCTCCACGATTTATCCGCCTCCAACAACCTGTATCCACCGAAAACGCACTATCCTCAGTCATATACTGAAGATTAGCGCGCAATAGGGGTGCAAAAATCGCTTAACTGGTTGAAATATGACTGGTGTTGACATGTATCAAGGCAAGTTAGGCATTCGCACCTATAATGCAGATTGCTAGCAATAATGTGTTGCTGGCGCTGCCTTATTTGGAAAATTTTGTAGTAACCATAGTGTGTCCAATCACTCAATATAGGAATGACACTCAATGAGTAATAGTCAAGCTGTCGCGCCGCAATACGACTACGCCGTCGTAAAGCAATTCACGGTCATGACCGTAATCTGGGGCATTGTTGGAATGGCGGTTGGGGTGTTTATCGCAGCTCAATTGGCGTTTCCCGCTCTGAACTTTGAACTTCCCTGGCTGACCTACAGCCGTTTGCGTCCCTTACACACCAATGCGGTTATTTTCGCCTTTGGTGGTTGCGCACTAATGGCGACGTCACTCTACGTTGTTCAACGTACTTGCCAAACTTCACTGTTTGCTCCAGCGTTAGCCAAGTTTGTCTTTTGGGGATGGCAACTGGTTATAGTAGCGGCAGCTGTAACTCTGCCTCTTGGACTAACCAGCTCTAAGGAATATGCAGAGTTGGAATGGCCAATCGACATTCTTATTGCGGTGGTTTGGGTTGCTTACGCGGTGGTTTTCTTCGGCACCATCGCCAAGCGCAACACATCGCACATCTATGTGGCAAACTGGTTTTACGGTGCCTTCATTATAACGGTAGCGCTGCTGCACATCGTTAACAGTATGGCCATACCCGTCACTCTGACAAAATCCTACTCAATCTATCCCGGTGCCATGGATGCCATGGTTCAATGGTGGTACGGGCACAATGCTGTGGGATTCTTTTTAACGGCTGGCTTCCTGGGAATGATGTATTACTTTGTACCAAAGCAAGCGGGTCGACCCGTGTTTTCCTACAGACTGTCCATCGTTCACTTCTGGGCTCTGATCTCTATTTATATGTGGGCTGGTCCTCACCACCTGCACTACACCGCATTACCCGATTGGGCGCAGTCAATCGGCATGGCATTTTCTCTGGTTCTGCTTGCTCCGTCCTGGGGTGGCATGATCAATGGTATCATGACGCTATCAGGCGCTTGGGAGAAGCTGCGGGATGACCCGGTAATTCGTTTCTTGATTGTTGCGCTTTCCTTCTACGGTATGTCCACGTTTGAAGGCCCAATGATGTCCATCAAGACCGTTAACGCGCTGTCCCACTACACCGATTGGACCATTGGTCATGTGCACTCTGGTGCTCTTGGCTGGGTTGCCATGATTTCCATTGGGTCTTTGTATGCTTTGGTGCCATGGCTCTATGGTAAAAAAGAAATGCACAGCGTCGGCTTGGTTAATACTCATTTCTGGTTAGCCACCATTGGTACGGTTATGTATATCGCTTCCATGTGGGTTGCCGGTATTTCTCAAGGTCTGATGTGGCGCGCAGTTAACGACGACGGCACCTTGACCTACACCTTCGTTGAGGCTCTGAAAGCCAACTACCCCTACTACATTGTCCGTATGCTGGGTGGTTTAGTTTTCTTAAGCGGAATGTTCCTAATGGCTTACAACGTGTTTAAGACCATGAGCAGCTCGTCCCCTTCCACCAACACCGCAGCTCAACCCGCGTAAGGAGACTTTAAGCATGGCTAAGACGCATGAAATAGTAGAAAAAAATGTAGGGCTAATGATTGTTCTGACCCTGGTTGCCGTAAGCTTTGGCGGCTTGGTGGAAATCGTTCCCCTGTTTTTCCAAAAGCAAACCACCCAACCTATTGAAGGGTTAAAACCTTGGAACGCCTTGCAGCTGGAAGGTCGAGATATCTACATCCGTGAAGGCTGCAATACCTGTCACTCACAGATGATCCGCCCCTTCCGTGCAGAAACCGAACGCTATGGACATTACAGTGTTGCAGGCGAGCACGTTTATGAGCACCCGTTTCTGTGGGGCTCAAAACGCACAGGGCCAGACTTGGCTCGCGTGGGTGGTCGCTACAGTGACCAGTGGCACTACGATCATTTGATGGACCCAAGGGACGTAGTTCCAGAATCCAACATGCCGGCATTTCCTTGGCTTGATGAGAATATCCTCAGTGGTGACCTCACCGGCCCCAAAATGGAAGCGCTGCGCAAAGTTGGTGTGCCTTATACCGATGCAGACATCGAGGGTGCCAAAGCAGCAGTAGAAGGCAAAAAGGAAATCGATGCGCTTATAGCGTACTTACAGGGATTGGGAACCTTCCTCAACATTAAGAGGTAACCCGATGGACATTAATACTTGGCGAGGCATAGCAACGATTTTGGCTTTCGCAGCGTTTTTAGGCGTGTGTTGGTGGACATTCAGCTCACGCCGCAAAAAAGGCTTCGATGACGCCGCCAATCTACCCTTTGCTGACGATGCACAAGACGAGAAAACCCTGAAGAACGACTAGGGCATGGAGACGAAATAAATGACTGGTACTGATTTTACACAAGGCTGGGTTAATGGTTGGATTATCACCATTGTCCTTATCAACTTGCTGGGCTGCCTCTGGTTATTATGGTGGACCCGCAAACGACCTGAAGACCCCATCGGTGATGGCGAGTCAATGGGTCACAACTTTGACGGCATAGAAGAGCTCAACAACCCGTTACCACACTGGTGGTTGAACCTGTTCTATTTCACCATCGCGTTTGCGTTTATTTACCTTACCCTGTACCCAGGGTGGGGCGACGCTAAGGGTTTTCTTGGCTGGAGCTCCACTAGTCAATGGGAAACCGAGGTGCAAAAAGCGGACAACCGTTACGATCGTCTTTTTGAAGAGTATGCAGCCATCCCTGTGGAAAAGCTGATGCAAAATGAAGAGGTGATTAAAACCGGCCAGCGCTTGTTCGGAAACAACTGTGCTATCTGCCACGGTTCCGACGCCCGCGGCAACGTGGGTTACCCAAACCTCACCGATAGTGATTGGCTCTACGGCGGCACACCAGAAAAGATCAAAGAGACTCTACACAATGGCCGAGCTGGTTTAATGCCCGCGTTGGGTGCTGCTCTGGGGGAAAAAGGCGTGGTTGATGTGGCTAGCTACGTCCTTAGCCTCAGCGGCAATACCGGTTCTGGTGATGCTGCGGCCGGCAAAGAGAAGTTCACTTTGATGTGTGCTGCTTGCCATGGCGCTGATGGTAAGGGTAACCAGATGCTAGGTGCACCCAACTTAACGGATAATATCTGGCTATACGGTGGTAGCGAAGCAAAAATCATCGAAACACTCAATAACGGCCGCGGTGGTAAAATGCCCGCGTTCGCAGAGCAACTGAGTGCAGAGAAAATCCATGTTTTGGCGACCTATGTGTATAGCTTAAGCAAGTGATCAAGAAAGACCGCTCGGTTGTGCTAACCAGCACAGCCGAGTATCCAACAAACCTGGCTTACAGGTTAATTTTTAGCCAGCTATATTCCTGGCTGAACATATAGTTATTAGCAGGTGACACGCATGTCGGTAGAGGCAAACAAAATTGCAGTTAAAAATGTTACGCCCAATGCGAATGAAAATGTTGATCTATATAAAAAAAGAGAAAAGATCTACCAGCGACATCCCCAGGGCTTATTCCAAACCCTCAGAGTCGCCACTATTTGGGTTACCCTTGGCCTATATTTTTTGCTGCCCTGGTTGGGCTGGGATGGGCGCCAAGCCATTCTGTTCGATCTACCTGATCGTAAATTTTATATTTTTTGGTTTACCTTTTGGCCCCAGGATTTCCTGTACCTGTCCTGGTTGCTGATCATCGCCGCCTTCGGCCTGTTTTTTGTAACGGTTTTGGCTGGGCGCGTGTGGTGCGGATACACCTGCCCGCAGACGGTTTGGACCACCTTTTTCATGTGGATCGAATTCATTACCGAGGGTAATCGAAACAAGCGAATGAAGCTGGACGCCCAGCCCATGTCCAAACAGAAATTCGCGAAGAAATTCGCGAAACATGGACTTTGGCTGCTACTAGCCTTCTGGACCGCCTTTACATTTGTGGGCTACTTCACTCCCATTAGAGAACTTTGGTTGGATCTCTTTTATGTCAACGTTTCCGGTTGGGTCTGGTTTTGGCTAACCTTCTTTACTCTAGCCACCTATACCAATGCTGGTTGGATGCGGGAACAGGTCTGTATGTTTATGTGTCCCTATGCTCGCTTCCAAAGCGTTATGTTTGACCGCGATACATTGATAGTCACCTACGACAAGGATCGTGGTGAACCAAGAGGAGCCCGCAAAAAAAATGTGGCGCTGGAAGAGACTGGGCTGGGTGCCTGCGTCAACTGTCAGCTGTGTGTCCAAGTCTGCCCCACAGGCATCGATATTCGCAACGGTCTGCAATACGAGTGCATTAGTTGCGCCGCTTGTATTGATGCCTGCGACGATATCATGGAGCAAATGAATTACCCCAAAGGCCTGATTCGCTACTCCACAGAAAATGCGGTAGAAGGCAAACCATCCAAGGTGCTGCGCCCCAGGCTGATTGGCTATGGCGTCGCATTGATGGTAATGATAGTCTTATTTTTGAGCACGGTGTTTTCTAGAATCCCGCTGGAACTGGATATCATCCGCGATCGAAATGCCCTCTTCCGGGAAAACTCCCAGGGCAATATTGAAAATACTTATACACTCAAAATTATGAACAAGACGCAACAGGGACAAGAGTATACCGTTAGCGTTGATGGTTTAAAAAATGTGGTCACCCATATTCCAGAAAAAGTTAGCACAAAGCCCGGTGAACTGCTTAGCCTAACCGTCACTTTAGAGATAGCCCCTGAGCAATTGGAACAGCGCAACACGACCGTCTATTTTACTGTTCAATCCGTGTCTGACCCGTCTCAGGAAGTAACCGAAGAATCTCGATTCCTGGGGCCCAGAAAGTGAATCAAAAGCCAATGAAAACCGACTCAAAACCCTGGCACAAGCAGTTCTGGCCCTGGTTTTTAATTGCCATCCCCCTCAGCTCCGTAATAATGGGCGTAATCATGATCAAGCTGGCCCTGGAAGGAGAAGACAGCCTCGTAAGGCAAGATTGGTACAAGGATGGGATGGCCATAAATCAACGCCTGGACAAGCAGCTCAAAGCCAGGGAAATGGGCATTACCGCTCGCTTTACTTTTAAGCAGGAACAAAGCGATCTGTTGGTGGATGTGGAAAACATCAACACAGCCGCCGAGCCTGAGCTAATCCTTGATTTGATGCATCCCACTCTCAAGTCAAGAGACCATTCGATCCGCCTGTACTTGGCACCCGATCAACAGTACTACGCCAAACTGGATTCAGTGCCAGAAGGCGTCTTTTATGTGTTGTTGCGACCACCCACGTCCCCATGGGAATTGGAAGGTAAAATCGATTTCTCCGGTGTGGTCGAAAAACTTGCCTTAACTCCCCACAGCTAATGCCTCCAATCTCCTGTTTCCACTGTGGTCTACCGGTAACAGACAGCCATCATTATGAAGTCACCATTGCCGGCGAAAGCCGGCCCATGTGTTGTCCCGGCTGTCAGTCTGTTGCCCAAACCATTCTCGATATGGGAATGGAAAGTTACTATGAGCAACGGCAAAACGTAGAACCCGGCGCCATTCCCTCTGCCGATCTGGTGCCTGAATTTTTAGACGGTTTAACCGATTGGGATGATCCTAATTTACAAAATAAGTACGTCCATACCCTGCCTGATCAGCACCAGGAAATTACCCTGCTGATTGATGGTATTACCTGTGCTGCTTGTGTCTGGCTGCTGGAAAAACAGCTCAATCAGCAGCCTGGTGTTAATCAGTGCAATGTGAATCTGTCGAATCATCATGCCCAGGTAATATGGAACCCGGACAAAACCAGTCTCAGTGGACTGATTAAATCCATAGCCAAAGTGGGTTATAAAGCTGAGCCCTACTCCCCCTTGCAACAAGAAGCACAAATTAAGCGGGAGAATAAACAGGCTTTAACTCGCATTGGGCTGGCGGGCCTAGGCGCAATGCAAGTTATGATGTACGCCGCAGGGCTATACCTCGGGGCCTTTGAGGGTATGGACGCCGCACACCAGCAGTTTTTAAGAAGTATCAGTGCCCTGATTTGTACCCCCGTCTATTTCTATTCAGGCTTACCTTTTTTGGCGGGGGCATTTCGCAGCCTTAAAAACCGCCATCTATCCATGGATGTACCGGTGGCTTTGGCCATCAGCTTTGCTTACTTCGCCAGTTTGTGGGCAACGGCGTTCAATGGACCAGAAGTCTACTTCGACTCGGTTTGTATGTTCGTATTCTTTCTTTCAGTGGGCCGCTATCTTGAGATGCGAGCCCGCCATCGATCTCAACAAACGTCAATTCGGCTCTCACACCAGCAGATTCAAACGGCGCGGCTGTTGGACAGCAATGACACTCCCAAACTTATCCCTGCAGAAACACTACAACCCGGTGACTGTGTCTTGGTTAAAGCAGGAGAAATCATTCCAGCAGACGGTGAAGTAATTAAGGGCGCCAGTGCGGCCAATGAGTCCATGCTCACGGGAGAGTCACTGCCGCTGGAAAAAACGCCTGGTGACAGTGTTACCGGTGGTACAGTAAATGTGGATCAACCCCTCACCATAACCATCACCAGCCGCCCTCAGGATGGCACCCTTTCCACACTGCGAAGGCTTTTGGAAAGGGCCGAAGCGGACAAACCAAAAACCTTCATACTGGCAGACAAAGTGGCCAGCTATTTTGTGGCAGTGGTGCTGGTGGTTTCTGTCGCAGTTTATGGATACTGGGGCTTGAAATCGCCCCAGGATGCATTCTGGATCATGCTCTCCGTTCTCGTGGTGACCTGTCCATGTGCATTATCTCTGGCCACACCAGCCGCAATCACCGCCGCCACTGCCAGCCTGACTCAAATTGGCTTTCTATCTACCCGAGCCCACACCATCGAAGCAATCGATAAAGTCACGGACGTGGTGTTCGATAAAACCGGTACCCTAACCTTGGGTAAATTCACACTAACCCAAATAACCCCATTACAGGAACTAGACGAGTCCATATTGCTGTCCATGGCTGCGGGTTTAGAACAGGAATCGGAACACCCCATAGCCAAGGCCTTCCATCAACAACACATTGAACACAAGTTTGAGAAAGTCACCATTACTGCAAATCAGGGCGTGGAAGGCCTGCTGCAAGACACCCGCTACCGTATCGGTAAAGCCAGCTACGCCAACTTTAATCGCACCCCGGTTCCGCAACAGCCCCAAGCAAACGGACAATGGCTACTGTTGGCATCAGAGCACAACCCACTGGCCTGGTTTAGGGTGGAAGATTTGTTACGGGAAAGCGCCCATGATGTGGTGCGATTTCTTGAAATCAATAAATTGAATTGCCACATTCTAAGTGGTGATGCCAGCTCCCATGTGAACGAAGTAGCCCAACAGCTGGAGATTCAACATGTTTATGGCAATGCGACACCGGATGACAAGCTGAGCTACATCAAGCGCTTGCAAGCTGACGGTCGCAGAGTGTTGATGGTGGGAGATGGTATTAATGATGCCCCGGTTCTCGCCGGTGCGGACGTCTCCGTTAGTCTCGCTGAAGGCAGTGATCTAGCCAAATTGGCTGCCGATGGATTAATGCTGGGTACAAGCCTGAATCCCCTCACTAAAGTATTCAATACAGTGGCAAAAACCCATCGCATAATCAGGCAAAACCTGAGCTGGGCAATTGTGTATAATATCACCGCGCTTCCGTTGGCGGCTGCGGGCTTCATCCCGCCCTGGGCATCGGCCTTGGGTATGTCACTAAGCTCCCTGCTGGTGGTATTAAACGCGCTAAGGCTTAACAAACCATTGGAGAGATAATTCCCTTGGACATCATCTATCTGCTCATACCTCTGGCAGTGGTGCTTTTAGCGGTTGCCATATTCGCTTTTTTCTGGGCAGTCAGGCACGATCAATTTGATGATTTAGACAAAGAAGCCAGCCGCATTCTGTTTGAAGAAGATCCCACCCCCCGGAGCGGCAAAGCTGCGCAACCACCACCGCAAAAACATGATGAATGATCCAGGTTATGAGTTACTCGCTGCCTTCTCAGTGGGATTTATGGCCAGCCTCCATTGCGTGGCCATGTGCGGTGGCATTAGCTTCGCATTAACCACTGCCGTCAGCCCTAAAAAAGAACCCTCTCTTTTGCGGCCCTTGGCTTACCAACTGCTATTCAATACGGGCCGGCTGTTCAGCTATGCCGTTGCCGGTGCATTGGTGGGAGGGCTCGGCTCGTTGCTTTACGATGGTCTCAACCTCACAGGACCCTCTTACCTCAGAGTCTTTGCTGGCGCCATGATGATACTGCTGGGGCTCTATATAAGCGGCTGGTGGAAGATATTAAGCCAACTGGAAAGAATAGGCGCCCAACTCTGGAAACGAATATCTCCCTTAACCCGTGCCTTGACACCAGTGGATGCTCCCCACAAAGCCGTTATTCTAGGCGCTCTCTGGGGCTGGGTTCCCTGCGGTCTGGTATACAGTGCCCTGGCTTGGTCTTTAGGGTCAGGCGATCCGTTTCGAGGCGCACTATTAATGCTATGTTTTGGTGTTGGCACCCTGCCCACACTTCTGGCCTTCGGCTCTTTCGGCCACTGGCTCAACTCTATGGCTCAAAACCCCATTGTCAGAAGCTTTGCAGCATTATCTCTGCTGGCTTATGGTATATGGACCATCTACGGTCAATTCCAAGGTTAAGCAATGGACCTAGTGCGACAGGACAATTTTTCCTGCACCTTGCCCTGGAGAGAAAACAATAGCTTCACCCTCCTTATGGACGGTGATATTTTTTTTCCAAAGATTTTATTGGCCTTTGACAAAGCCCACAGCGCCATCGATATCGAGATGTACTTGTTCGAGTCCGGTGAAATAAGTGATCTATTTATCCAGGCACTGATTAGAGCCAAAGCTCGAGGGGTTTATATCCGACTTCTGTTGGATGATGTGGGCTCCCATAATCTCAACAACGCAGATCGGCAGCGCCTTAAAAAAGGGGGCATTGATTTACGCATTTTTAACCCCTTGCGACGAAAAAAACGCTTCCGCAATCTATCAAGGGATCACCGTAAAATCATCATCATTGATGATGTTAGTTGTTTTGTGGGTGGTGCCGGCATCACCGACTCTTTCTACCCAAAGGTGACGGGCAGCAGGGCCTGGAGAGACACCATGGTGGAGCTGAATGGACCCGTGGTTAGAGATTGGCAGTTACTGTTCGAGCGCACATGGCTGCACTACGATGACATTCACAAGCAAGAAATTAGAGATCAGCTAAAAGCAGCTCTAAGCCATCTGGAATCAACACCACTACAAAACCGCACCACACCTCAGGCCAGAGTAGTAGCCAGCCGAGGCATTGGCAACAAGCCGATAATAGCGTCCCTTATTAGTGAGATAAACAAATCCCAAACCCGGGTGTGGCTGTGCACAGCCTATTTTTATCCTTCGCGAAAGCTCATCAAAGCATTAATAAAAGCCGCCAAACGGGATGTGGACGTTCGACTGTTATTGCCTGGGTCCCATACCGACCATCCCAGCGTGCGCTATGCGGGCCGCACATGGTACAAAAAACTATTACAGGCCGGCGTTACTGTTTATGAATTTCAGCCCCGTTTTTTACATATGAAACTTGCGTTAACAGAACAATGGGTGAGTTTAGGATCCTGTAATTTCGATCGCTGGAATCTACGCTGGAATCTGGAAGCAAACCTTGAAGCTATTGACCCCACCTTAGCATCAGCTTGCCAAAAAATGCTGGAAAATGACTTTGCCGAGAGCCGTCAATTCGGCCTCACTCAATGGTTACAAAGACCATTGATAGAACGCTTTAAAGAACAGTTTTGGAAACTGGTTGGCTCGTTTCTCTCCAGAATTGAAAATCACTGACAGATTAGACTGTTGTTTCTGTGGTAAATGCATCCCAAATCTTACCCAATGCATCCGCTGCCCCCATTGAAAGCTTATAATTCACAAACGTGGATACTTCGGTGAACCCGGGGTTTATCTCTACAGATTTCGCTCCCCAATTTCTAGCCTGCAATACCGGCTGAGAAATGTAAGGAAACACGCTGGTGGTACCAATGCTAAATACCAAATCAAATCCCCGTAACATTTCGCGATGCAAAATAGCAACTTCTTTCTCCGGTAGCATTTCACCAAATAGAACAACATTTGGCCGCAATACATTGTGGCAACAGGGGCAATAAGGCACTCCATTAATGTGGCTGTAATCCTGTACCTGCTCCCAGTGGTGGCAATGTTCGCAGTACAACTCCCCTACCCGGCCATGTATTTCAATAACCTGCTCGGAACCCGCAGTGCGGTGAAAGCCATCGATATTCTGGGTTAGCACCCACGAATCCGGCTTCAACTTTTGCAGTTTCGCAATCAATTCGTGGCCCCGGTTATGTCCCGCTCCCCTGCAGCTGCTTTCCACCTGTAGCAGGTATTTCCAGGTTAATTCCGGTTGTTGCTGTAACATTTCTCCCGATAGGGCTAACTCTATGGGTATTTCATCTTCTGTATGATTGTCATCGTAGAGACCGCCGATACCCCGATAAGTGGGCAACCCGGAATCGGCGGATAGACCGGCCCCTGTAATAAATAAAATCCGATCTGATCGACGTACTAACGCGGCAACTTCCAGTATTTGTTCCAGCATAGTTATTTTTAATTTATATTTTTATTCTGTAGCAAGGGCGCTTCACAGACTGAGGTTTCATTAACGGGCGTCAGGTGCTTAAACATCCGATCAATTGTGCCCCGAGGGTCTCTATCCAAATCCGCTTCCAACAGCACCCTGCCCCAGGTTAAATAAACGGATTCGTCATTCTGACATTTTTTCAAAGTGGACAAAGACAATAGCTTTCCGCGCAATTTCTCCAACAGGTCCGAGGATGAGGCCGCGGCAGGGTTTGCCAGCAAAATCACAAATCGACTACCGCTGATACGACTGGCAATGTGCTCTTTATCAACCAGTAGGCTACGAATTTTGCGGGAAATTTCTCGCAGAAAATCATCCCCCATATCTGTGCCATAACGCTCATTGAAATAAGTGAATTGCTCAATGTGGATCGCTACCAACGCCAGGTTTTGCTTCGACTGGTGGGCCAGGGTCCACTGCGACATCAGCTGATCTTCAAATGCCACCCGATTCAATAATCGGGTTACCCTATCAAGTCGGGATTGTTCTGTGAGCTGATCATTCAAGACTCTCAGCTGCTCTTTCTGGTGCAGGATCAATTGTGCTTTTAAAAAACTGGAACGGGAAACTTTCTCTGTTTTTACGGAAACCATCACCGCTAGCAAGGTTCCACCGAGGAGAAAAAAAACAATATGGGCGGCTAGCTGAACCGCTATGGAATCGAAATAAAGAGCGCCCCCCACCATCAATAACAGCACAAGACCCAACGTAGTGGTGAAATTGAGAGGTAGACGAACAAACGCAAAAACCACCACTTCGAGAAAGAAGATATAACAATAGTAGACGATCTTTAATGTTTGATTAGTGGCATCATGGGCAAGCAATAACAACGTCACTGCAACCAGCATAGTGTTGAGGGAAACAACCCAAAACTTCCAGGTCAAGCGTAGGGACCGTTTCATGTAGAGATAAGCACCCAGCAGGCTCGCCATGGCAATCCCACGAGCAATAGTAGCTTTTGTACCTACCGTCACACCGGTACCCAGTTCCAGACAAAAGCCCAACACCATAAGTAAGATTGCCAGCACGACCGAAACCTGAATCGCGTCTCTATACCATTCGTTTTGGCTGAATTGGTAGTTTTTCTCCAGGGCAGGAGAAAATTCCAACGACCAAATGGATCCGCTGCGTAAAGTACTTAGATTATCTAGAACATCCGTATGATTTTTATTATCCACATTGCCACCATCCTGGACATTGAGCCCTCTAAAAGTCTACCCTGAGCAGCGGGATAAACCAACAAAAGACATAATGGCAATCATTTCAATAAGTTAAAATCACTGACCAGAAAAAGAATGGAGAAATTGACGTTAGTAATTGAGCATTAGTGCAAGCTTGCAAAGAGTCGACGCCGATACGTGGCCACCAGGGGGTCACCCTGCAACATATCAAATACCTTTAACAGAGCACTCCGACCTCCGTCATCCTTAAACTCGCGGTCTTTGGCTACCACTTCCATAAATAACTCCATGGCTGCCTCATACTCCCCTGCCAAAACGCAATTGGCACCAAGATAGTATCGTGCTTCGACATCGTTACTGTCCTGGGCAACTCGATACTGGAGTGATTCAGTGGAATCAAAATTCTGTAACTCTTGCAGAAAAAACAGTCGACCCAAGCCAGGCGCTTTGACTTTCTCATCTTCAATATTATCAAGTACAGCTTTAGCATCATCCAGGCGTTCAGCGTCAATGAGTACATCGGCCAATAGAGTCTGAAAAGAAACTTCGCTTGGTTGCTCTTTAATGGCCGCCTGTAATGCATCAATGGCCTGATCAAATGCCCCCATGGAGCGAGCTCTTTCAACCTGAGCCAGAAAGTCCGTTGCCTCGTCATTATTTTCGGCTTCCAGCGGCGCAGCTTCACCCACATGGGTAGACAAAAATGCCCTCAAATCCGCTTCGCTTTGCAAGCCATTCATCTCGCCCGCCAACTGCCCCTGAACAATCATTTTTAATGCCGGAATGCTTCTCACCGCCAACTGTTGGGCTAACATTTGATTGGCATCTGCATCCACCTTCGCCAACACGAAGGCACCTTGGTATTCCGCCGCCAGCTTTTCTAAAATTGGAGTAAGGGTTTTGCAGGGTTCGCACCATTCAGCCCAGAAATCCAATAGCACAGGTAACTGGGCAGACAACTGCACCACTTCGTTTATGTTGGTCTCGTTAACGTCAATGATGTAATTGGCTTGGCTCATAGATCGATATCCCGGATTCCACGACATTAGTCACTGCATGGAGAGTAACCGCAGCAAATCACGTAGTAAAGTGGCATTTGCCTGAAGCTGGGATTACCTACTGCTGATGACAGGTCTCTAAAGCCGCCGCTGCCTCGCTGTGGCCTTTGTCCGCAGCCAATGCCAGCCAGTGGGCTGCTGAGCTCACATCCTGGTTGATCACCTGACCATTCAGGTAAGCTTTACCTAACAGAAACTGGGCTTGGGTGTCGTCTCGTTTTGCCGCACAACGAATATACTCGAGACCGCTACGTTTATCTGCGCGACCCACACCACATTGAAAAAGCAAACCACCCAGTCGAGTCATGGCCGACACGTGACCGTGATCGGCGGAATACTGCAACATTTTAATGGTGAAACGGGAAGGATATGCTCGGCCCCGCCCGGTTTGAAGACCTATTATTTTACTAGCTGCTTGAAAGCACATACGGGCAATTAACCCGCATTGATCATTAATACTGTTCGCAATCATTTCCCAAACCACCGGTCAATGCGCCACAATCAAAAAGCTTCAGCGATTTAAAAAATCGCTTCCCCAATAAACAACCATCCCTAATTTTGGTGGCACAGGGTACTCCCTAAATTCACCATTGCCAACCTAGTTTTGCATTTAGTTTTATCACCGTATTAATGGCCATAAAACTATCCACAAAACCTGTGGAAAACTTTGTGGATCATTTGGTGAAAACAACACGTAGGCGACATGAGCCCTGACCCATTAACAAATCGGTCACATATCAGCCAAAATATTAATCATATATTTTTCAACTAGTTAGCACCGAGCCTGCGTAAAAACAGTAACTTATGTAACATTCTTGAAATCTAGAATTAGATACCCGGGATGAAAATTCCGATTGTGAGTTACCGGTTTCAGCCATTGGCTCTGCGTCTTTGTGCCGCTGTGGCCACTGCGGCGTCCACCTGCTCACTCAGCTCATCAACTCTGCTTTGCAAATCATCCATATCACTTCGGGTGGGTATATTGAGGCGACTTAGTGCTTTGGATACACGGTAATCGAACGCTTTCTCTACTTTTTCCCAGGATCCGGTGGCTCTTGCCCGCACGGTTTCCACCTTGTCCTTGGCCGCAGAGATGGGCTTGTCCACAATAGCTCGGGTCTTAGCCTCCAGGCGCTCACCGTCCTGAACCAGGCTATCAAATAATTTTCCGCCTTCTTCTTCGGCTTTTGAATAAGCTCCCAAGCCTGCAAGCCATATCTGATTGGCGGATTCCTTCACTTTTTCGGCCATTTGCTCAGCCAGCTGAGTAACTTGTTTTTCGTTTTTATCAGTATCAGACATTGTTTTTAACTCTTGTTAATAAGGCTATCCATGGAGTTATTAGCCACTAACCCCCACTCTAACAGCGCTGTTTAGAATAAACATACTAAACAGTCACAACCAAAAAGCTGTACAATGCCCCTCCCCTGAAATGTGGAATTGTTCAAACCGTAATGCCTATTGAATTTCTTGATAATTTTCCAGCCAAAGCGGGTGATCAACGCATTTGGTCCCATGTCTCCGGTAGTGGCGCAGCCTGGGCAATAGCCCAGTCGTTACAAAAAGCAGGATTTATCCTGGTGGTCACCAACGACACTCAAACCGCTTTACAGCTTGAGCAAGAAATTCCGTTCTATACCCAGGCACAATATCCAATCCTGTCTTTTCCGGACTGGGAAACCTTGCCCTACGATAGCTTCTCTCCACATCAGGCAATCGTTTCACAACGTCTGGCAGCGTTGAACCAGCTGCCCACTATGGAACGGGGCGTATTGATCGTACCCGTTTCCACCCTGATGCACCCGGTCACGCCCCATTCTTTCCTGGCAGCGCAGACCCTGATGCTGGATGTGGGCCAAAAATACGATTTCCATACCATGCGGGCTCAACTGGAACAGGCGGGGTATCACTGCGTGGACACCGTGTTCAGCCACGGCGAATTTGCCATTCGTGGTGCCATCATGGACTTGTTCCCCATGGGCAGTACTGTGCCTTACCGGATTGAGCTATTTGATGACGAAATTGATACCCTGCGTTCGTTTGATCCGGAAACTCAACGGTCCATTGAAAAGGTGCAGCAGGTACGTCTGCTACCAGCCAAAGAATTCCCCATGGACCCGGATGCCGTAGAGCGTTTTAAGGGCAACTTCAAACAGCGTTTCGATGTGGATCCACGCAGCTGCCCTTTGTATATGGACATCAGTGAAGGCATTGCCAGCGCCGGTATAGAATATTATTTACCGTTGTTTTTTGAGCAAACCGCAAGCTTGTTGGACTACCTTCCTGACAATACGTTGTTGATGACCAGCGAAAATCTGCAGGGGGCAATCGAACATTTTTGGAACGACTGCAGCAACCGCTATGAAGACTTGCGCTACGATATTCAGCGCCCCATCTTGCCTCCAGAGCAACTATTTATTACCCAGGAAAAGCTGAATCAAAAGCTGAAAGGGCTACCCCGGATCTCATTACACAAAGCCCCAGCCAGCGACAAAGATCACCATACAGATCTGCCTCTGTCACCTCCACCGGAGTTACCCATCAATGCCAGTGCCAACAACCCGCTGCATAAGATAGAAACCTATCTTATGACCGCCACGGAACAACGGCGTCGAGTGTTGTTTGTAGCCGAGTCTGCGGGACGCAAAGATACGCTTACCGAATTATTGGCCCGAAAAAATATCAAACCTACCGCGGTGGATAGTTGGAGCGATTTTTACCAGGGCAAAAACCCGCTGGCGCTCTGTGTTGCCCCCCTGAGCGCAGGCCTTGAGCTACAGTCTCCAGCCGTTAGCGTAGTTACAGAATCCCAGCTATTTAGTAACCGAGTGATGCAGCGTCGTCGGCGCAAACGTGGCGATGACAACGCCGAAAACGTCATCCGTAATTTGACCGAATTAAACCCCGGAGACCCGGTGGTTCATATTGATCATGGCGTGGGTCGCTATCAAGGTTTACAAACTCTGGACCTGGACGGCCAACCCCAGGAATTCCTCACCCTGGAATACGCCAACGAAGCCAAACTCTATGTGCCCGTATCTTCCCTCCACTTAATAAGCCGTTATTCTGGTGCCAGTGACACCCATGCCCCCCTGCATAAGCTGGGTACCGACCACTGGAACAAAGAAAAGCGCAAAGCTGCAGAACAGATTCATGATACCGCGGCAGAGCTTTTGAATATCTACGCCCGCCGCGCCGCAAAGCCGGGTTTTCGTTTTGAAATTAATCGCAACGACTACGAGGCCTTTAGCGACGGTTTTCCGTTTGAGGAAACTCCGGATCAGAAAGCGGCCATTGACGCCGTGGTGGCGGACCTCACATCCGACCAACCCACCGACCGTCTAGTGTGCGGTGATGTGGGTTTTGGTAAAACCGAAGTGGCCATGCGAGCGGCCTTTGTGGCGATTCAAAATAACCGGCAGGTGGCGGTTTTGGTGCCCACCACACTGCTGGCGCAACAACATTACGAAACCTTCAAGGATCGTTTTGCAGATTGGCCTGTGACAGTTGAGGTGCTGTCCCGCTTTCGCACCGGTAAGGAACAAACCGCTGCGCTAAAGCAAATAGCCGAAGGCAAAGTGGACATTGTGGTTGGCACCCATAAGTTACTGCAAGAAAGCGTAAAATTTAAAAACCTGGGTTTGATCATTGTGGACGAGGAGCACCGCTTTGGTGTGCGTCACAAAGAGCGCCTGAAAGAAATGCGGGCCGATGTGGATATGCTTACCCTAACCGCGACCCCTATCCCTCGTACGCTGAATATGGCTATGTCCGGGGTTAGGGATATGTCTATCATTGCCACCCCCCCGGCTAAGCGGCTGTCCATAAAAACCTTTGTACGCCAGGAGAACCCCTCGGTTACCAAAGAAGCTATCCTGCGGGAACTATTACGGGGTGGTCAAGTTTACTTCCTCCACAATGAAGTGAAATCCATTCAGCGCCGAGCCGAAGAAATTCAAAAACTGGTGCCGGAAGCCCGCATCGTAGTGGCCCACGGACAAATGCGGGAACGGGAGTTGGAACAGGTAATGTCTGACTTCTATCACAAGCGCTACAACCTGCTGATGTGTACCACCATTATCGAAACCGGCATAGATGTACCATCCGCCAACACCATTATTATCGACCGCGCCGATAAATTCGGCTTAGCACAATTGCACCAGTTACGGGGCCGTGTGGGCCGTTCCCACCACCAGGCCTATGCTTATTTACTCACACCCCACCCTAAAGCCATCACCGCCGATGCCAGAAAGAGACTGGAAGCCATTGCCGAAGCCCATGACCTAGGTGCCGGTTTCACCCTGGCCAGCCATGACCTGGAAATCCGAGGCGCCGGAGAGCTGTTGGGAGAAGAACAAAGCGGCAATATGAACAGCATTGGCTTTTCACTCTACATGGAGATGCTGGAAGAAGCGGTTAAAGCCATCAAGGAAGGTAAAGAGCCCAACCTGGATAAACCCTTTAACCACGGCGCAGAAATCAATCTGCGCATACCTGCTCTGATTACGGACGACTACGTGAGGGATGTTCACGCCCGTTTGATTACCTACAAACGTATTGCCAACGCCAAGAATGATGATGACCTCAGTGAGCTGAAGGTAGAAATGGTGGACCGGTTTGGCTCCCTGCCCCAGTCCACCAAAAACCTGTTTCGGCTGACCCAGGTAAAACTGCAAGCCCAAGCTTTGGGATTGAGCAAGCTGGATGCTGGCCCGAAAGGTGGAAAAATCGAATTCGGTGCCGAAACCCGGGTGCACCCCCTTCAAATAGTGAAAATGGTACAAAACCAGCCCCAGTTCTATAAATTAGAGGGGGCTGATAAACTACGCTTCAATATCGAAACCGAAACCGCAGAACAGCGTCTGGATATGACGCAGGAATTGCTGCAAAAACTCGATCCTGCCAATGGGCCATCATGAAACTGACTAAACAGATCCACATTAATAAAAGGCTACTGACACTGTGCCTGGGACTGCTTCTATCTGCGTACTCTATCGCCACTCACGCAGCCACCAGCAATAATTGGTATGAAGTTTCCGTCGCTATTTTTAAACACAAAAACAGTGCCACCGGCAATGAGACATGGCCCCCTCACGAAGGCTTGGAATTGAGCTATCCCGAAAACCTGGTTCAATTAAAACCTTCCAGCGGAAGCCCCATTGCCAACGAAGACTCCATTGAGAAAAATGCGATTACGGTGCCTTCTCTGGATCAGCTGGTGGCATTTAAAGAGTCCGCACCTTCAAATCAGGATTTCAAACAGGCGCTGGCCAGTATAAAGCGCAGCTCAAACTACCAGTTGCTAAAAAGCATCACCTGGCAACAACCGGCCCTCGACAAAGAGCAAGCCATACCGGTGCAAATACAGGCCGGAGCCCAGTTTGATGAATATCACGAATTGGAAGGAAGTCTGGAACTGGCGGTGTCAAGATTCCTACATCTAAAAGCTAACCTTTGGCTGGCAGACTACATACAAAAAATAGAAACGGCAAAACCCTGGTGGCAACAGGATGTGTTTCTCAAACAGGGGGATAACAGCACTCCGGATACACGCTATGAGTCAAATCAGTACCCGGATTATTCCAATGAAGAAACTGTTTCCAGATATGAGTCCCAAAGAACGGTTGTATTGAATGAGTCCCGTCGCATGCGAAGCTCGGAGCTCCATTACCTAGACAATCCTTTGTTCGGTATACTTGTGAAAGTCACACCTATCAAAGAACAAGAGGAAGTCGTGCAGGACGTAGAACTCCATAGCGAGGATTAACAGCAAATCCAGACAAAGGCGTCCAGCTCAAACCCGCAAAAGGTTTACACAACAAAACACTAGGCGAACATTAAATATTAACTCCGCCTTGTATCTTTCCTCTGGGCTGTCCGTCCAAACTAGCTGAGACAAAACAGAGCTCTATACATTTCTATATCGTTTGTCTCACGCCATTTTTTTATCAAGGAGTTAGACCAATGTACGACCGTTCATACACTAAATTATTTGCCGCTTCCTGTTTAATAGTATTGTTATCAGGTTGTGGTGGAGGCGGCGGTGGTGGTGGCAGTAACGTGCCAGCAGAAGCCAACCAAAACACAAATGGAAATAGCAATGGCGAAAACAACAACCAGAACAACAGTAGCGCAACAATAGTAGGCACATGGAAGACAGACTGTAACTATGATGATGAGTATCAGCAATATACAGCCGATATCATCACCTTCAATGATGACAATACCTACAGCATTGTAGAAGATTGGTGGAATCAAGCAGGCTGCAATGGTATCCCCGTTGAGTCATATGATTATGACCACGGCAGTTACGAAATTGGCACAGAAATACGCTCCGGGGTTTATGAGCTTAATATAGTGTCGAACTTTAATGGGGCTGATTACGATATTTTCGAAATCACAAATCAGGTACTGTATTTTGGTCTGTATAACGACGAGTCTGAATCAGAAAGACCTACAGAAATCGACTATGACTATGGCCTTGTCAGAGTCAATCCTGTTGAAGAAGAAAACAACAACAGCAATTCAAGTATTGTTGGAACCTGGACTACCGAATGCGAATATGACGCCCAAAACTCGGTGTATTTATCTTTGGATATCACTTATACGTCAGACAACACTTTCGAAGGGGTCGCGAACGGATGGGCGGTCTCGGCATGCGAAGGTACGCCTGATCAAACAATCACGATTAAAACAGGCACCTACCTACTTGGTGAGGAAGTACGTGCAGGAGTACACGAAATCGACTACACACCAAACGGTGAAGCGACACAATATGAAATCATAGAAATAAGCGATACGGTAATCTATCCAGGGAAAGATTCAGGCCCAACAGCGGCTACCAGAGGAAATGAAATCGACTACGATTCTCCCTTGTATAGAAAACAATAATTCACTTCAACCATAGCTCAATCTTAAACTGACAGAAACCATGTATTGCAAGGTTTCTGTCAGTCCACATTCCAAACAGCACTCAAAGTAAATTAACACGCCATTCTCTAAAGGTTCAGTATATGTGTTGATATGATCGTGCTGTCTGGTGGATATATCCACCAGAAAAAGCTACTGATATCCATTTCAGAATACCAGTAACGACCGTCCACATATGGGCTTACATTGCCCAGTTCTATCAGGTGAGTGTTCGAGTTTAGTAATTCGCACAGCACAGAGAGACTTGGCCATCGGCGGTGAGGTATTCGGATTGCGCCAGGTATTCTGCTACGTAAAGGTATTTTGCTTCCTGAAAGAGCAGTTATTGGAATTGAGATGCTGAAATTAATCAACCATGCAACGAACGGATGGCATGTTCAGGGTCAACATCAACAATTTTTAACAAGGCTCTGGCTGGGCCTGTTGGATGACGCCTACCCTGCTCCCAATTTTCCAGCGTACGCTTGCTTACACCAATTAACATCGCAAAGCGAGTTTGTGATAAGCCCGTTTTCTCGCGGATGCTTCTAACTTCTGGTTCTGGGTAATTAAAGCTGCGAGAAGGCT
Source organism: uncultured Ketobacter sp. (assembly GCA_964016105.1). Taxonomy (GTDB): domain Bacteria; phylum Pseudomonadota; class Gammaproteobacteria; order Pseudomonadales; family Ketobacteraceae; genus Ketobacter. The sequence goes on along the minus strand of CAXHEX010000021.1, from coordinate 64,946 downwards.
CGGTATTGCCTTTCACGATCTCATCCATTTCTTTAACACTGCCCAATAGCTCGTCGAACATTTCTTTATTCATTTGACCAACCTTCTACGATTTTCTTTAGGGTTTGCAGCTGCTCTGGACTTAGGTTTTCTTGCTTTCCCTTAGGGTACACATACAACATGCGGATATGATAATCATCAACAACCCAATAATAAATGACCCGTACACCACCACCTTTGCCTGTTCCTTTAAGCTTCCATCGCACCTTTCGAAGCCCGCCTGATTGCTTGATGATATCCCCTAAACCTGGAGCAGTAACAAGTGCTTCCTGCAGTGCGCGATATTCATCATCACTCATCAGATCCTTGATGAGCCGAGTAAAAATTGTGGTTTCAATGATAACCATAAGCCTAACTATACGCCAGTGGCGTATTTTTTCCAATAAACATTCATCTACTATATCGAGCCTTTCTTTAAGTATTTGTTTTTTAGCGCTATTTTACTTCCAACATTTTGACCTGATTCCATCTAAGCTCAACCGAACGCATTTTTATATGTACATTATTGAATTTAATAGGTCGTACATCTTATAGACCTGTGTGCTGTAAAATAGAACACAATAATTACACCGGATAGTTGTTGCTAAAAGTAAGAGGCGTTAGCAGAAACAAGTGATTGGATAGAGCTACCATTGGAGCAGATGGAGTCATTAAACGAGATACATTCTATGTTAAGTAATCGAATTGAAGAATGGCAGAAACAGTGGTTCCGACAGGGGCAAACGGAAGGTCGACACCTTGGCGAAACCCAATTACTCATACGCCAGCTACAAAAACGATTTGGAGATCTACCTGCTTCTGCTATGGAACGCATCAGCAACGCATCCGAACAAGAATTGTCGGCTTGGAGTTTGAAGCTGCTGGATGCCCAATCCCTTGATGAGGTATTTGAGTAGATACCTTTGCCGACCTTCCCCTTCTTGCTAGCGGAACTGAATTAACACTCTAACTCAATGCCGCTATTGCTGCTTCGTAATCCGGTTCTTCCGCGATTTCAGAAACCTGCTGACTGTATGCCACTTTACCGGACTCATCGATAACCAACACACAACGAGAATATAAACCGGTTAACGGCCCGCTGGAAAAAGAAACACCATAGTCTGCCCCAAAGCTGGAACGGAAGCCGGACAGCGCCTGCACGTTGCTGATACCTTCTGCACCGCAGAAGCGGCCGTTAGCAAATGGCAGGTCCATGGAAACGCACAATACTTCTGTGTTATCTAAATCAGCCGCTTTTTGGTTGAAGCTTCTGACGGAACTGGCACAGACACCCGTATCAATGGACGGGAATATATTGAGCACAACCCGCTTTCCACTCAGATCCGATAACTTTAGTTCTGACAAATCGGGTTTTACTAACGTGAAATCGGGGGCTTGGGTGCCGTTTGCCGGCAGAGTGCCGACGGTTTCAACGGGGTTGCCTTTCAAGGTTACTGAGGCCATATGTAACTCCTAATTAAATGGAGCCACAGTATGACTGCTCAGTATCGCAAATACAATCGGGATCAATGGGATTGGTTAGAAAGGAATTCCACCAGCAAGCGCCTGACATTTTCCATACCTGTGGCAAGGGCCTGCTCGATTTGTTCCATGGTAATCACACCTTCACTTCTGCCGGCTGCCATATTTACCACCAGGGCGAGACAGGCATAGTTTAGTTCCGCTTCTCGCGCCAAACCTGCTTCGGGCATGCCCGTCATACCCACAAGGTCACAGCCATCATTATCCAGCCGATCGATTTCTGCAGCGGTCTCTAACCTGGGGCCCTGGGTAGCGGCATACACACCGCCATTGTGCAGAGTAATGGAGCTGGACTTACCTGCCTTTAACAAGCCTTGTCGCAGAGTTTCGTGATAGGGGTAGGTGAAATCCACATGAATGACGTTACCGTGGTCGGCGAAGGTAAACTCCCTACCCCAGGTGTAATCCACTATTTGATGGGGCACAACGATAGCTTCAGCCGGCATGGCCGGATTTATTGAGCCCACTGCGTTTACGGCGATTACGTCGGTAACGCCAGCAGCCTTAAGGGCGTGAATATTGGCCCGGTAATTTATTAAATGGGGTGGAATTTTATGTCCCTTGCCGTGCCGGGGTAGAAACACCACCTCAGTGTCGCCCAGTCGACCAAAGCTAAGCTTGGCGGACGGTGAGCCAAAAGGAGTGTCGAAGGCTTCTTCACGTTGTATTTCCAATCCATCCAATTGGGTTAGGCCAGTGCCGCCCACGATCGCTATCAGTGCCATTGTTATACCTACATGTCTTTTACGGCGAATATGCCATCCACATTACGTAAGTAGCCTTTATAATCCATTCCGTAACCAAACACATAACGGTCCGGCACCTGCACACAGGTGTAATCGGCCTTGAAGCCGGGTTCGTACTTACGATCGTGTTCTTTATCTACCAAAACTGCGCAGCGAACAGAAGCGGCATTCTGTGCTTTGCAGAATTTAATAATTTCAATTAGGGTCTGGCCTTCGTCCAAAATATCATCCACAACCAGAACATGTCGACCCTGCAAGCTTTGCTGCGGCATTACTTTCCACTGAAGCTCAGCTCCGCTCGTTTCAGCTCCATAACGCGTGGCGTGTATGTAATCCAGTTCCAAGGGAAAACGCAGCCGCGTCAGAAGCTGGGCACCAAATATCAATCCGCCCGTCATCACAACTAACAGCAAGGGGTTCTTATCCTCCAAGTCCCCTTCCACTGCCTGCGCCACTTGCTCTATTGCACGCACCAGCTGTTGCTCAGACCATAAACAGTCTGCTTCCCGCCAGACTTTTTCCACTTCAGTGATTTCTATGCTCATGGGTTTGGCTCCGGTTCCTGGTTGCTATCCATAGGCACCCCTTCTATCAAATGAAGTGTTTGTGTGGGGAAAGCAAACTCGGCACCATGACGTTCCACAATATCCGCAATTTTAAACAGCACATCCTGTTTCACCTGATGATATCTAACCCAATTTGTGGTTATGGTGAAGGTATAAACAAAGAAATCCAGGGAGGAAGCGCCGTAAGCGTTAAAATTCACTATCAACGTTTGATTGTGATCAATATCTTCATGATCGATCAACATTTTTTTAATATCTTCAATTACCGCTGGCAGCTTGCCAATATCGTCGTATCTTAAACCCATGGTTTCATAAATACGGCGATGGCTCATACGGGAAGGGTTCTCCAAAGCAATACTGGTGAAGGTTGCATTGGGTACATAAAGCGGCCGCTTATCAAAGGTACGTATCACCGTTAAACGCCAACCAATGTTCTCTACTGTACCTTCAATATTCCTATCGGGAGAACGCACCCAATCACCCACAGAAAAAGGCCGATCCAGATACACCATCAAGCCACCGAAAAAGTTGGCTAAAAGATCTTTTGCAGCAAAACCAACTGCGATTCCGCCTATTCCACCAAATGCCAATACACCGGAGACGGATACCCCCAATGATTGGGCTATAACCAAGGCGCCGGTAATAATCACTGATAATCGCAACAATTTAGCGATGGCGGTCACAGTGGTTTCATCCAATGGCTCTTTGGTATAACCAGGGGTTTTTAACAGCTCCTCAGCTCGTCCAATCAACCGTACTAACAACCAAAGGAAGGTGGCGATAATCATCACCAAAAACACCGGTTCCACCAGATTATTTACCGCTTCGTCCATCATGGGTTGCATGATTTCCATAACCATGCGGCCACCAATAATCAGCATAAATGTTCGAGACGGTTTACGAATGGCCCAAAGCAAGGCGTCATCCCACAGGGTTTTGGACTTAGCCAATTGTTTTTCCAACCGATCGTAAAATTTACGGGCAGCGTAGTTAGCCAGTAGCGTGATAAAAATAACGACGAATACTTGTATTACCCAATCGGTTTCACCATTGATTTGCCGAAACCAGCCCATAACCTCTTGCATTTACTACCTCTCTTGGATGGAACGATGTACAACCTGATAGCGGGGCGACGCAAGCAGCTCATCCCAGCCCGGCTTGTTGCGCGCCAACATGGACGCCAAACGTATTTGATGTTGATCACTCAGCACGGGAACCTGGCGCTTTAAATACCACAGCACCTCGTCCGCTCCCTCTGGGTTGTTGCAGGCCAATACCATATCGCAACCGGCATCAAGGGCAGCCTGTGCCCGTTCACTAAAACTGCCCGCCACACTAGCCCCTTCCATGGCCAAGTCATCGCTAAAAATCACACCCTTGAATTGCAATTTCTGCCGCAAAACGGTTTGCAACCAGTAGGGAGAAAAACCAGCGGGTTTGTCGTCCAGCTTTTCGTAAATGATGTGTGCTGGCATTATGGCATCCAACTCAGAAGCCAATTTACGGAAAGGCACCAAATCCAAAAACTCCAACTCCGGTTGCAGCCGAGTATCCACGGGGATGTCAACATGGGAATCCGCTTTTACCCATCCGTGCCCCGGAAAATGCTTACCGGTAGCGGCCATACCTGCCTCATGCATGCCTGCGATATAAGCCTGGGCCAATCTAGTCACCACTGACGGATTGCTGTGCAGGGCGCGATCACCTATTACCTCACTGCGGGAAAAATTCAGATCAAGAACCGGAGCGAAGGAGATATCCAACCCCAGAGCCAACATCTCAGAGGCCATCAACCAGCCCCAGTCCTGGGCTTGGCCCAAGGCCAATTCCTCGTCAGTGTCATAACAGCAGCCCAGTTCCCGCAAGGGTGGCAAGCGGGTAACGCCCTGCTTAATGCGCTGCACTCGCCCCCCTTCCTGGTCAATAGCCAAAATTAACTGCGGGCGCAGCTTGCGTAACGCCGCAGTTAATTCTCGCAGTTGATCAACGTCTTGAATATTTCGGGAAAACAGAATGACTCCACCCACGAGAGGGTTAGTCACCCGTTGAATGTCTTTGGAAGTGAGTTCCATCCCTTCCAGATCCAGCATCACAGGGCCTATGGCCATAGAAGCAGTCACTCCTGATAATTATTATTGGGTAATTTGGACCGAGGTGCCTGGGACAACCAGATCAAACAAGGCCATCATATCGTGATTGCGCATGCGTATGCAGCCATGGGATTTAGCCACCCCCATGGGCTCCGAGTCCGGGGTGCCATGAATATAAATGTATCTGCGTTGGGAATCTACGCTGCCCCCGCGATTGACGCCTTTTTCTTCGCCACAAAGCCAGAGAATGCGTGTCAATATCCAATCACGCTCGGGGTGTTGTTTTGCCAACTGGTCAGAATAAATTTCACCGGTGGGTCGACGCCCCACAAATACGGAGTTAACAGGTAATCCCTCCCCAATACAGGCCCTGATACGATGCTTTCCCAGGGGTGTTTGGTTGGAACCCATCTGGTATCCGGTACCATTCAGAGCGGTGGACACGGGCCAGCAACCTAAGGACTGTAGACCGCGCCTCAAGGATAGGGTTTGATCTCCCACAGAGACGTCTATATGCAACTCAACCGTGGGAAGCATTTCTCAAGCCCGAAGCCATGAATGCAGTCAGCCTTTCTACGATTATGTCCACCGACGAACGTTGGCCGGTATCATTTTCCGCCATGGCGCGAAGGGCTTCCAAATTGGAAAGCGTAAAAATGGCAGTGCCCAGGGCAAAATGGGTATGCCAAAACAACTCATCCTGTGTAGCACCGGGTAAGGCCGGTTTTAATAAGCCACCAAACCGCTGAAATGCTTCTCCATAACGCTCACTGATATAGTTTCTCAAGTGCGCCTGGGACTGGGTATAAGCCAATCCCAGCAACCTCATAAACGCATTTGCCCGATTAGTGCTCCTGCCATGCACCTCATATATGGAAGCAGAAAGCACGCCCAATAAGGTTTCCACATCAACGCCATTGGAATCCTGGTTGATCTGCTCAATGCGACGCTCGATCTCGACCACCAATGGATCAAGAAAGCGTTCAAATACCGCCTGAATAAGGGCTTTTTTGGAACCAAAATGGTAATTCACTGCCGCCAGATTAACGCCAGCTGCACTGGTGATGGTGCGCAAGGAGGTTTCGGAGAAGCCTCGCTCCGCGAACAAAACTTCGGCGGCATCTAATATTCGCTCTACGGTTTCTTTCTGGGCCATGCAGGGAATTCCTGGAATAAACGACTGTTTGAAACTTACGTTTGCTGAGACGTTCTGTCAAGAAATTGAGGCACAAAGAAAACTGCCCTGACCAAGCCCTTGGGGGCAGCTAGAAATAGCGGATAAGCTCCAACTGGATCAGGTCATTATGGCTATTGATAGCCAACTTGTAGTTGGGATCATGGTCACCGTCCAGGTATACATCCAAGGGTGGGGGGGAATGACTGCTAAAGAAAGTGGCGTCAAGATTCAGTTTCCAGTGGGCTCCAAGGCGCCGGCTGGCTTCCACCAGAATCACCTTTTCGTTCACCTTATGGTCATAGATCATACCCACCAACAGTACTGAAGATGCTTCGTCGTTGAGTGCCCAGCGCAAGCCTAGAGAAAGATCATTCTCCATAAAGTAGGTAGCAGGGGCACTGAGCCCTCTCTCATCGAAGTTGTATTCAACCACCACCCCCAAATCAGACACACTGTCAAACACGCCTTCATAGGTGTATTCAAAACCCAGGGTAGCCCCCATATAACGGCCATTTTTCATCCCTGAGCGGCTGATGGCTTCCAGTTTAAGAATCCAGAGATCAACAATATAAAGGGCTTCTACACCCAATTGGTCGATAATCGGATAATAGGGAATCCATTGCCCATCAGCATTGGTCTGATGAAATTCCGGCTCTCTTGATGTGCCGGAAAAGTACGACACCGCCAGCTCCAGACTATCCAGTGTTTGGGACCATCTGAGTGCAAAGTCTACCCGTTTATTTTCTCGACTTGATTCGTACTGCTCGCCTTTGTCAGCAACAACCAGAGGCCCCCGAGGCCAACCATCACGACCCGCAAAGGTACGCTCACGAAACCCCACTAACGCAAAGAGATCCAGAATTCCCCAAGGTTGAACCAAAGATAAATTAACCATCGGTTGCCCAAGCCGAGCCTCACCGTCAATCCGTTCCACAAAATCCTTTTGATTAATAATATCCACCAAATGCTTGAACTCAGTTACCCCCCAGAATACAGTGCGAAAACCTGTTCGCAGTTCCCAATCATCCCCCACGTGAATCCAGGCCAAATCCTGTATATCGCCATGGCTGCGTTGGCTATCGGCTTCTGACCATCGATAAAACCCGTCAAACTCAAGCAGATCGCTACCCTGATTCCACTCCTCAATACGGCTCAAACGCACGCTACCTGCCAGGGTATCGCTTTCTCCGCCATAGACCAGATTCTGAGGCAAGTGACGATATTCAACTCCCAGCTCCCAATCCCACTCTTCGGCATGGACAGTTGCAAGCCCCACCCAAAAACCCAGGAGAGCAGTGATTGAAGCCTTTAACATTCTTCTTCCTTATTTCAAGCGGCTCGGCAAAATACAGATCGTTCAATTGTCAGGCCGTTAGACTTTTAACGTTTTTCGAGCCCCATTTTTAGCTCAGTCACCTATAACCATAGCATCCGATTATCAGAGTGCCGTGAATAAGGCCTTGTGTTGATTGGAGTTTAAAAACTGCCAAGCAGAAATAACGAATTTGCATGCACGAGCACCGCCTAACCCCCTTCGTGACGATTTTTTATACTGATCCATACTATGCGAACGAATCACCAGTGAGTTCTTGGAGTAATGTTCCGATGCTAATGCGATTAAAACCGGAAATTGGGTGCTGGTACGAAGATGAGGAACGGGACTGTCTATTTGAAGTTGTTTCAGTGGACGAAGACAGCGTGGCAATTCAGTATTTCGAAGGAGAACTGGAAGAGTTTGAACTGGAGGTCTTTCTTCGTCTGCCTTTGAAAACCGTGGATCAACCGGAAGACTGGACCGGTCCTTACGAAATCGATATGGAAGAAATGGACGAAAGCGAATCTAGCCTTATTGAGCTGGATAACCACTACCACTTCGATGGCTATGATGACGATACCATGCAATTTATCGATGAAGTTTAAGAATGGTTAATCTGTGGCTAGGTGTTGTTTATTACTGATGGCTGTATATAATTCCAGGAACTGTATAAAACAACAGGCCTGGTATGGAAAAGCTCACCAAAAGACAAGCAGAGATTCTGCAGCTGATTAAAGACACCATTCAAGATAGTGGCATGCCTCCCACACGAATGGAAATTGCAGATACCTTCGGTTTTCGTTCACCTAATGCAGCAGAAGAGCACCTGCGCACCCTTGCACGCAAGGGTTACATCGAGATGTTACCGGGAGCTTCCCGGGGTATCCGTGTAGTGGATTTCGAACAAGAAGATCCAGGAATTCCCGTCGTGGGGCAAGTGGCTGCAGGCCAACCGGTACTAGCCCAGGAGAATATACTGGGCCGCTGTAACGTGGCACCGGATATGTTTCACCCTAAAGCTGACTATTTTTTACGGGTTAAGGGTCTAAGTATGATGGACGTGGGTATTCTGGACGGCGACCTACTGGCGGTTCACAAAACCCACGAGGCTCAGAAAGGACAAATCGTAGTGGCGCGCATTGGCGATGAAGTCACGGTCAAGCGATTCCAAAGAAAACGAAATAAAATATATTTACTACCTGAGAACCCGGATTTTGACCCCATTGAAGTGGATCAAAATAGCGAGGACTTTGCCATTGAAGGGTTGGGGGTTGGCATTATACGGGATGGGATTTAACCTGACTGGCAGTCTGCTTTGCACTTCAATATGTTAGTGCAGCACCCCGGAAGTATCTTCGTACTCGTCCAATGAAACGCCGTCGTTGGAGCGCTCCTCATGGTGCGCTTCCAGTACATGGCCATATACTTCCCCCACAGCCTGAACACCGGCACCCACCATTGCTTTACCAATATCCAAGCAATGCTCAGACAGAAGAACCCTGACTTCATCGGAGAAAGTAATTTGCACTAAAGGTGCGCCCTCCCCGTCAGCTCGACGCAAAACAATTTCACCGGATTCTAATTTTACTATTTCTAACAGAGAGGACATGCCAATAACCTAAAGTGTTGAAAGCGCTGGAAGTTATAAAAAAAAGCACTTTAAAAACGGTCTAAACAGACCAGATACTATCACGCTGGTCGATGATGCCACAAACAAATCACCCAATTCATTAATATATATTTTCTACCACTCAACAAGCAAAGTTCTAATTTCTTCTATCAAAGCGGTAAGATTGTCATACCAATCAGAAAGTTGCGTGAACTCATCAGACTCGGTAAATACACGAACTTCAATGGCGTTGTGGTTTTGCGTTTCTTTTTCAACCGCGTTGACGGCTGGGTCTAATGCACTCACTTTCATCCACGAGCTCAACATTCGATTTAACCAACTATTGGGGGTTGTCTCCAAATTCAGGAACCGTTCTAACTCAGGAAGCGTCACACCCCGGCTCTGAGCTGAATCCAATACCTCTTTCACGGTCATTCCATTTTGGAATTCCAAGTCATAGGTGTTTGCTACTTCCCATACCAGTCCGCTGTAAGCATTTACTAAATGAAACAAGCAAGATTCTTGATGAGCTGCCAACAAAGCTTTTCGATTTATGACTGCTTCATCATTTCCAATATTTTCAATTGCTTCCAAGTAGAAACGAGCGAAATAACATTTCTGATTTGCTTTACTCAATCTATGTTTTGACATTCTAAACGACCATCAAAGTGACAGGACAACCATTGTACTCCCAGCACCCTTAAAATTCTTGTCTATACTTGTCTTTTAGAACACAGTTTACTTAGAGAGCTGATTTTCTTAATCTTTTTCTCTCGAGTTGTATATATGATGACAAAAATCCTATGGCCAGCCACCGCCATCATGAGTCGGCTACCCTATACCTACAAGTTCGCTCTTATCAGCGTGTTGTTTCTGTGCCCCATTATTTTGTTGGGCGAACAATTATGGTCACAAATCGAGAAAGATATTCAGGCCACGCAAAGAGAAGCAGAGGGTCTTAAAGCAATAGAACAACTTAATGCCCTATCTCAGCAGGCCACCCAGTACAGAGATGTGCTTATGGCCTTTAACTATGATCGTAGTGACGCCACCAGCACACGGCTAGAAAAACTGAAACAACAAATCAATAACCAACTAAACGGATTTTTAGTGGAGTTTGAATCCTCCAGTTTACTCAAAGCTACACAGATAGAGAGACTAAAAAGCGCGTGGACAACATCACGCAAGCAAGATTTGGGATCTCAGATTATGCTGCGGGAATACATGCTTTCTTTCGGTGCTTTAGTGTTAGAACTCAATGCGGTGATTACCGAAATGGCTAAATCAACTGCACTAACCAGTATTTCAGACCCTGAAATAGCCAATGAAATGGGGTTTTATTTTGAAGAGGTGCGCCCTTTACTGCTAAATGCCGGCAAACTAAGAGGTTATGGCAACAACACACTCAACGTAGCGTACTTGGATAGCGCCAGCTTTACAGAAGTTGATTCCACTTACTTCGCCACTCAATCCGTTTATGATGAATTCAAAACTGCATTTAATAACCTGGCCCAAGAGCAAGTGCATCAGCCAGTATTAGAACTTGCGGAAAGCACCCTGGCCTCCGTAGAACAACTATTGCTACTATTCAATGATCAAGTGGTTGGCGGCATTTCAGATCGTCAAAAATGGCAGCAATTTGATGCAACCGCTTCCAGCTACCTGAGTGACGCCATTGCATTAGAAACCGCCCTGATATCCCATGCATCGGATAAAAACCAATTACAACTGGACGAGAAACGGACCAACCGGACACTTCTAGTAGTTTCTCAAGTCTCGCTATTAATACTTATTGCCTATCTATATTTAGGACTCTATCGGTCACTACGGAGCAGCATTCAACAAATGGTTGAAAGCACGCAAAAAGTGGCTGATGGCGATATGACAGTTAGGGTAGACAGTCAAACCCGGGATGAGTTTTCACTGCTCATAAATAACTTCAACACCATGCTCACTGAGATCAATGGTTTAATAACCGCCACTCGCGATAGCAGCAGCCTCACAGCCCAGCAAGCGAAAAACGTGCAAGCGTTAGCACAACAAAATAGTGCGGTTGTGCAACAACAAACAGAAGAAACCCAAAAAATCAGTCGAGCCATGGAAGAGATGTCCACCGCCTCCATGGATGTAGCGAAGGAAACGGAGTACAGCGCCAATGAAGCGGAAGAAGCCGATGAGGTAGCCAGAGAAGGTCAACAACTATTGGAAAAATCTGTGGCTAGTTTCACCCATCTTACGGAAAACATTAGCGAATCTAAACAAGTGGTGGAAAAGCTATCGGAACGTAGTCGAGGGGTTACAGATATTCTCAACGTTATCAAAGGTATTGCAGAGCAGACCAATCTTCTGGCTCTAAACGCAGCCATTGAAGCAGCCCGCGCCGGAGAACAGGGAAGAGGCTTTGCGGTTGTCGCCGATGAAGTGCGCACCCTTGCTCAGCGCAGCCACCAGGCAACGGTAGAAATTGACGAAGTACTCGGTAAAATGCAAGCGGGCGTTTCAGAAGCCGTAAATGCAATGAATCAGAGCGTCGCAGTCACGGGCGACTCCGTGGCACTGACTCAGCAATTAAGCACAAAATTGGAAGAAATTCTGGCTGGGGTTGGCAACATCAGTCGCCGGACTCAATCCATATCCGCAACCACTGCTCAACAGACTATGTCTGTAGACCATGTGCGAAATAGTATTCAGGCTATCAACTCCCGCGCTAACGACGCTGCCAAGGCGGCGGAGAACACCTTGAGTTCCTGTGATGAAATGCAACAAACCTTAGCTCAATTGCATAATCAACTGGAACGATTCACGGTTTAACCTGTTGCCAGCTTACTTCTTTTTGGCAGCCGCCTTTTTTTTAGCAGCGGGTTTCTTTTTAGCCGCCGTTTTTTTCGCTGCTGCCTTCTTCACTGCCGGTAATTTTTCAGTCCATTTGTTGCCGTCGTAGGTGGCACTCCACCCAGTGGATTTACCTTCGTCATTTTCCGTCATCACGTATTGCGACTTGGTTTTTCTACTGTAACGGATAATGGCTTTATTGCCTTCCCTGTCTTTTTCTGGAGCGGATAAAAGAAACGCGTACTTGGGATCCAGCTTATCCCCCACGGACTTCACTTCTTCCACCAATGGAGCTCGGGTTTCTCTATGCTTGGGGAATTGACTTGCCGCCAGGAACATACCGGAAGCTCCGTCCCGCAAAAGGAAATAGTCGTCGCTTTTTTCGCATTTTAGGTGTGGCATGGGAATGGGGTCGGCCTTTGGCGGCGCCACTTCACCATTACGCAGCAATTTGCGGGTATTCTTACATTCTGCACTGGTGCAATCAAAATACTTGCCAAAGCGACCGGTTTTCAACTGCATATCAGCGCCGCATTTGTCGCATTCCACTATGGGGCCATCATAGCCTTTGATTTTGAACTTGCCCTGTTCAATTTCATAACCGTCGCAGTCGGGGCTGTTACCGCAGATATGCAGCTTACGATCTTCATCAATTAAGTAGTTTTCCATGGCAGTGCCGCATTTAGGGCATCGGCGCTTTTCCCTCAGGGCCTTGGCTTCACTCTCGTCGTCATCGGCATTAATGGTTTCAGAACCATGAATTAAATTGATGGTTTCTTTGCAACGTTCTTTCGGTGGTAAAGCGTATCCCGTGCAACCCAAAAACACGCCAGTACTACCGGTACGTATGGACATGGGTCGACTGCAGGCGGGGCATTTAATATCAGGGGTTTCCACTGGCGGATTGGCTCGCATTCCACCCTCATCCGCCTCGGCTTGCTCTAACTTTTTGCTAAAATCCTTGAAAAAATTGTCCAGTACATTCTTCCAATTCAACTTACCTTCGGCGATTTCATCTAGCTGCTCCTCCATTTTAGCGGTGAAGCTGTAGTCCATAAGGTTGTCGAAGTTTTCATTTAATCGGTCGGTGACAATATCGCCCATTTTCTCTGCATAAAAGCGGCGATTGGCCAGCGTGACATAACCTCTGTCCTGGATGGTTGAAATAATGGAGGCATAGGTGGAAGGCCGCCCAATCCCCCTTTTTTCCAGTTCCTTAACCAGACTGGCTTCTGAAAATCGCGCCGGTGGTTTGGTAAAATGCTGGCTGGGATCGAGCTTCTTCAAATCCAACAGCTCACCCACCGCCACGTCAGGCAATTCAATATCTTCTTCAGATTTTTTACTACCAGGCATCTTTACTGCCAAATGGCCGTCGAATTTCAGTATTCGGCCTTTGGTTTTTAATTCATAGTTACCCGCAGTTACCGTTAAATTGGTACTAAGGTATTGTGCCGGCGGCATTTGACAGGCAACGAATCGCTTCCATATCAAGTCGTATAGTTTTTGGGCATCCGCTTCCAGCCCTTTTATATTCTCGCCCAAGTTATTTACGTCGGTGGGACGAATAGCTTCGTGGGCCTCTTGAGCACCTTCTTTGCTGCTGTACACCAGGGGTTTGTCCGGCACATATTGCGAACCCCAGCGATCATCAATATAGCTCCGGCAACTTTCCACAGCCTCTTTACTGAGATTTGTAGAATCGGTACGCATATAGGTAATGTGTCCCGCTTCATACAGCCGTTGGGCCATCATCATGGTTTTCTTCACGCTAAAGCCCAAACGGGTACTGGCACCCTGCTGTAACGTCGATGTGGTAAAAGGTGCTGCAGGACGAGATTTGGTGGGTTTGTCTTCGCGTCCAGACACTTCAAAGTTTTGGGCTTTAAGGTGGTCCAGGGCTTTTTCCGTATCCGCTTGATTAGTGGGTCGAAAATTCTTGCCTTGCTCTTTGGTCACCTGCAAACGCAATTGATGCTTTTTCTGGGTGGCAGTATCTGCAAATACTTCCCAATATTCTTCAGGAATAAAAGCTCGAATTTCCCGCTCACGCTCCACCACTAACTTCACCGCCACGGATTGCACTCGACCGGCGGACAGACCTCGGGCAATCTTGGCCCAGAGCAGGGGCGACACCATGTAGCCCACTACCCTGTCTAAAAAGCGCCTTGCTTGCTGCGCATTTACTCTGTCGGTGTCAAGGCGACCGGGCTCCTTAAATGCTTCCTGGATGGCGGTTTTAGTAATCTCATTAAATACCACCCGCTTGTAGCGATCATCATCACCACCAATAACTTCACGCAGGTGCCAGGCAATGGCCTCCCCCTCTCTATCCAAATCCGTGGCGAGATAGATGGTATCCGCTTGCTTGGCCAGTCGCTGCAGCTCATTTACTACTTTTTCTTTATCGGGCAATACCTGATAGTTGGCTTCCCAACCTTGTTCTGGGTTGATACCCATGCGGCTGATAAGGGCTGTGCGAGCCTTTTCTTTTTTGTACAGGGCTTTTTCTTCCGGCGCCATTTTTCGGGTTAACGCCGCTTGTTTCGCCCTCGCCTTTGGGTCAACAGTGGTTTTGCCGCTGCCACTGGTGGGCAAATCACGTACATGGCCAACACTGGATTTGACCACAAAGTCTTTTCCCAAATATTTATTGATGGTTTTCGCTTTCGCGGGCGATTCCACAATGACCAGCGCTTTACCCATAGGTGTATTGCCAACCTCTATTGGTTATATTTTAATCACTAAATAGATATGATTATTCTCTATTGTCACTAACGTTCCCTCCACCGGGGCGACATATATAAGAGCTGCCAGCCCGTTGGTCAAGGGCGTTTGTGATTTCCTTTATTAATTTGTTTTTAGGCTCAAATCGCGAATTTTGCCAAAAATGACTGAAAAAAAATGTTTATGCAACCTCTATTCTTTCGATATTTCAGATTGTTAGGACAGAATCTCAAAAGTCTGTAGACTCCCCCAACTGTCATTTTATATGGTCATGAGGCGCTTAAGTTGCTCACATAGCACCGTAACCTGATCAATATCACCACGTTCGTTCCAGACCACAACCACTTGTCTGGGACCCAGTTCCAATTGCAAAAAATCTTCCGTTTGGCTGTCTTGCCATTGCTGTAGAAGCTGTGCCACTAAAGGCGGCGTATTCTGCATCACATCCACTGGCTCCCATACCAGGGTTCCTTCTTTGGTCTTACGTTGCAGCCACTCACCTTTTACTGAAGGCCCGGTTTGGTCTTCCTCCGCAACCAGCTTGTAGGCACACCAGTGATGATTTTCTATATGTGGATTGCGTTGCAGCAAGCGATTGAATTTTTCATTCCGCTTGAGAGAAATGGGACTCACAGCCACCTTGTGACTCAGGGCGTATTGGCGAATGCGTGCCTGCCGCCGTTCTCTGGGGGTAGGTCTGAGCATGAGGATGGGCCCCAAGATAAACAACATAGCCAGACCAATAAACAAATAAATCATAAAATTATTTGACCAAAAACAAAGCTTGAAATGTATAAGCGGGGCATTATCTAATAGAAATCATTATTAAAACACCATAAGGATGCTCTCATGGGACAATATAATCACATTTTGCTTGCAGCGGATTTTAATCAGGAGTCTGAGTTGGTAGAAAAGCGTGCAGCGGCTCTGCAACAAACCTTCTCCTCCAAACTGAGCATCATACATGTTCTCGAGCCCATCTCTATTGCCTATGGTGGCGAGTTTCCGGTAGATTTGGGTGACCTGCACAAAGAACTGGAAAAACAGGCGCTTTCGCAACTGCAGGAGCTAGGCACCAGGCTCAATGTTGACAAAGATCATCAGTTTCTTGAAGTAGGTATCACAGAGAAGGAAATTTTGCGAGTGGCTGAAGATCAAGGTGTTGACCTGATTGTAATGGGCAGCCACGGGCGTCATGGCTTAGCCCTCTTGCTGGGTTCCACTGCCAATGCTGTTCTGCACCATTCAAAAATTGATGTGTTAGCGGTTCGAGTGAAGTAGGTGCATTGTTAAAACAGCGGATTTTCGTTTGGCAGGGGCTGGATGGCGGGAGACATACCAATGTCGATGATCTGGCTCCGAATGCTTTGTAGCTGAGCTTCCAAAGAGTAACTCATGCTGGATGACAGATTAAAAAAGCTAAGCAACGCCTTGAGGTTAGAATCGTTTTCACAGGCGTCGTGTACACGCTGCCAAAATGCCTGATTCAATGTTTGCAGCTCTTCATTTAAACTGATCAGACCCTGAAGATCCCAATCCGGACGATCTCCTGTTCTGTAGTTAAAGTACTGCCTCAGTAAATATAATGCGGCGGATCGAATGATAAAATCCTCCTGACTGGCAAACGGCAGATGATTGCGCGCATTGGGTTTCAACTGTTTCAAGATTGGACATGCACTGGTGGCCATCACCAACCCCATAAGGGATCTTAACCCCTCTTCTAATGAGGTTTCTTTATAGTAATCCCGCTCTGGCGTAACCACTTTCACACCCGCTTTGGTAATGGCTGGCATGCGTTGAAAATCCGTTACCACCTGGGTCAGATCCACCGCCGCTGGACAGTACTTTCCATCCTTCACAGATAGTGGGCAATTAGTGCATTGATTATGCTTCAGTTGCGTCCATTCCGGTGCATTTGGCCGCTCCTTCTTAAAATCAAATTCACGATCTACATCCACTAGGTACTGTAGAGATATTTCTTCAATATCAAAGGTGTACTGTATTTGCATACGCCCCGTTCCTAGCCACTGCCTTGGCCTTATTTACTTTGTATAAACAAATTGTAGCAGCTATGGGATTTTGGCACGTTTCTGGTTTGTGCATGGACTACGCAGAAATGATTTTTTTGTCTCCCCAGCTTCACAAATTTTCAACTTCTGAACTATTCTGAAACTATCTCACCAATTATTTATTTTTTGCAATGTCAGGAGCAATGGCGTGGCGGCAGGATCTCAGTTAAGTAACCCAGGCTCCAGCTCGGTAAACCCGGATCTGGATTGGAGCCAAATCAAAGAGACCATTTCCATGATCTGTTTGGCCATGGCCCAGATCGAGACCACTTTGAACGACAGCTCAAAATCCGTTGATGATCTCACCTCCACCTTCACTGGAATGTCTTCCGATGCACGACAGATCGCCAATCTGGCGGAAAATGCCAATTCAGAGGATGAATGGCAAGCGGCAAAGCTGTCTATTATGTCTACCGCCACCCAAATGCATCAGCAAATGCAAACCGCTATAGTAGCATTTCAGTTTTACGACCGCCTGAGTCAAAAACTGGGTCACGTGAACACCAGCTTGAATCACTTGGGTGATCTTATTAACGACTCGGCTCGCCTGTACAATCCCGATGAATGGAAAATTATTCAGGACGAAATTCGCTCTAATTACACCATGGAGTGTGAGCGAATGATGTTCGATCATATTATGAAGGGCATGACAGTTCCCGAAGCGTTAGAGTTATATCGTCACCAGTTTGAAATCACCGAGAAACAAGCACAGAGTGACGACAGTGATGACGACATTGAATTGTTCTAATTTACTCCAGAACCACTAATTTATCTGAACAATGAATTTCGCCTATAGCAGCTTTAGGGTTATGCCCCGGTGGAATAATTGGGATCAGGTTTTGGCCAAAAAATACCTCACCTCCCTGGGAACGATACTGTTTTAGTGTGTTGAATACCTCAGGCTGCTTTTTTAAGCTACTGGGGTCAATGGTGGGAATAACACAGCGGGAACAGGGCTTTACCACCTCAAACTCCATTGCTCCTACCCTAATCCTTTTCCAGTTATCTTCTTGCCATGGTTGTGCCGCTTCCACCACTAAATTTGGACGAAAGCGTGACTGGGTGATCGCTATACTCATCTTCGAATTAAGAAAATCCAAAGAGGCCTGAGACGTCAATAACAAAGGAAAACCATCGGCAAAACTCACAGTTTCATCTCGCTTGGCATAATTTGGATCCACTTTGCGCTGACTTTGCTCCGGCATGAACACCAGATTACAAGGGCGGCCCAGCTCATGAGTCAGCCACTGCTCCAGCCACTGGGGTCCAAGCCGCGCCTGCACCTGATCTCTCCATACCCGGGCCTCAATACTCTCACCTGCTGCAAAGTCTTCTGGGGTAAACGCCACAGTACTGCCCTCTGCTCCCGTTAAAACCACCCGGCCTTCCATGAATTCAACGTCAATGGCAGCCATTTCCACACATTGCCGCTGGGTAATAAACTTTCCCTGGGGGTCAACCACCATCCAACGCCTATCCCAACGGGGACCAAAGCAATCCACTTCGAACTGCTCTACGGCAATACCGCCAAAGGATTTAACCGGGTGGATATACATTTGTGATATATACATAAGCTGTTCCCAAAACTTTCAATAATATTTGAGCTAAGTGGTTGTTAATCTATACTAAAATTGTGATGAGTTGCGGAGTTAAGCCCATGAAAGCCATTTTTTTACTTATTGGCTCTATTTTACTGATCAGTTGCGGCGATTCTAAATTTGCAGATCTCCCCGCTTCAGATCTGCAGGATCGCTATTACGAGTGTGAAAACAGCAGCACCATGTCTCCCGGTGCCGCCATCACCTGCGACAACATTCGCCGGGAATGTAAGCGCCGCGCCAAAGATATGGGTAGAAAGGTGTGTTTTTAAAATACCATGCTGGTACCTTCCGCTGGCACCTCTGAAGATATACTCAACTTTTCTTGCATGGTTTTTTGCAACGCCTGCAGTGCTTCCACTTCACCGTGCACCAAATAAAACCGAGGCCTGTTTTGAAATTCACTGGCCCACTGCAGTAATTGTGATTGACCTGCATGGGCAGAAAATCCTCCTAAGGTATGGATTTTAGCCTTTACCGCAAAAACAGAACCAAACATCTTTACTTGCTTCTCACCATCCACCAGCTTTCTGCCCAAAGTACCCCGAGCCTGAAAACCGGGAAACACAATATGGCATTCAGGCCGCCATAAATTGTGTTTTAAATGATGACGGATTCGCCCACCATTACACATACCACTTCCGGCAATGATGATGGCACCATCGGTAACCCGGTTAATGGCCATGGAATCCTGGGTATCCTGGGTCAATGTCAGCATGGGTAGATAACTTTTATGATCGTCCCCCAACTTTAGTGACAGCTTTTCAAGATCTTTAGGATCGAGTAGTTCCATATACTCGGTATAAAGCCGGGTTACGTCGATCCCCATGGGGCTATCCAGAAATATTTTTTGTTGAGGCACTCTGCCCTGCTTATGTAGAACCCCCAAATGAAACAACATTTCCTGTGTACGCCCCACCGCAAAGGATGGAATTAATACGTTTCCCTTAGCCTGATAGGCTTGATCTAAGGCCAATGCCAGCTCATCTAAGGTGTTATCCAGTGTACGGTGATCCCGATCGCCATAGGTGCCTTCCATTAACACCACATCAGCCTGTTGTCGTGGGGTGGGGTCACGCATCAGCACCGCATCGGAATTACCTAAATCACCAGAAAATACTAAGCGCTTGGAATGGCTTTTTTCCTGTATATCCAACTCCACAATGGCGGAACCAATAATATGCCCAGCTTCGTAAAACGTCAGATCTATTCCGGCTTCAATCTTACGGGTTTCAGTGTAGGGAATGCCTTCGCAGTGCTCCAGTACCTGTAACACATTTTCCATGTCATACCAGTGCTGTATTTCCGGTTTGCCTGCTCTTCTGCGACGTTTGTTTTCCCATTCCACATCGCGCAGGTGCAAGCTGGCGGAATCTTCCAACATAATGGCCAATAAGTTGCGGGTGGCATCAGTACAATATACGGGACCTTTGTAACCGTCTTTAAACAGTCGTGGTAACAACCCGCTGTGATCCAGGTGACCGTGGGACAGAATGACCGCGTTTAAACTGCGGGGATCAAATGGAAAGGGTTCCCCGTTGCGCTTTTCTGACTTACGCCCGCCTTGGTGCATACCGCAATCCAACAGAATGCGAACACCTTCTGTTTCGATTAGATGACAGGACCCAGTAACTTCTTGCGCAGCCCCCCAAAAGGTTAAAGTGGACATAGCCTTTACACTCCGTTTACCCGTTTACTTCTAGATCCTATCCCTTTTTATGCCCACAAAACCGGATGTAGATCAATTTACAAACCCAAGTTATTAAAATGTCGAGTCTTTTTTAACGCTTACAAATTGATGGATGGATTTTCCTTGCCGGAGCCATTTTACTGTATATAATTACAGTATTGATTGATCTGGAACTGACACTGACTATGGCAAATAAAGCGCAATTACATGAGGTTCTGCAGCACCCCGCCATCTGGCGGGCGGCAGACGGTGTGCGCCAGAACGAATGCCAGCAACAGCGTCAAAGCCCTATTGCCACGGGCCACAAAGCCCTGGACAAACACTTGCCTGATGGCGGCTTACCGGAAAACAGTGTGGTAGAAATTCTGTGCCCCCAGTGGGGTTGTGGCGAAGCAGAACTGCTCTCCTCAGCACTGGCCTCACTCAGCCAGCAATCGCGCTGGCTGGTGTGGGTCAACCCGCCCTGGCTACCTTACGCACCGGCATTGATACAGCAAAATATTCAGTTAAACAACACATTGGTGATTCAGGCGAAAACCGATAAAGACATTCTTTGGGCCATGGAACAATGCCTTAAATCCGGTGCCTGCAGCGTGGTCCAGGGCTGGCCTAAAAACCCCTTACCCCACCAGATTCGACGGTTACAGGCTGCAGCTCAAAATGGCAATAGCCTGTGCTTATTAATGCGGCCGCAAAGTCATTTGCAACAACCCTCCCCTGCGCCTTTGCGCCTGGAAATGGGATCATTACAACAACGTATACAGGTAAGAATCGTTAAATGTCGCGGCAGCTGGGGCAGCCACTGGCTCTATCTACAACCCACTGCCCTAACGAACTCACATCAAGCTAGCTCTGATCAAGCAATTCAGGATCAAGCATCTCAAAATAAAGCACCTCAAAATAAAGCTACTGGGGACTTCGAGCCAACCCAGAAAAGCCAAAACAGCCTATATTATGGCAATGGATTATCCGCACTAGCCAATACCCAACCCACATCACCACCGCTGTATTCCGGAGGATGATATGCTTTGGGCTTGTCTGCATTTTCCCGCACTGGCATTAAACCGGGTGGAGCAGAGCCTCCCCCAGCCAAAAGCTGTCGTGATCGAGATCACCCGCAAACAACGGCGACTGGTACTGCAAGCCAACGCCCAGGCCCATGCAGCCGGCATCGTACCGGGTATGACCATTCCCACCGCCCAGGGCCTGTGTGCTGACCTGTATTGCGTTGAATACGATCCTGATGCGGAATTCAAAGCGCTGCAACAACTGGGGCATTGGGCCTATGGTTTTACCCCCCATATTCAAACCCACCAGGGCACCAATCTGTTATTGCAGGTACAACATTCTCTTAACCTATTCCAAGGTCGCGAAGCCCTGGCCCAACAGATGCTGCAGCAACTGGACCCGGGGTTAAGACCATTTTGTCTGGCTTTTTCTGATACGGCCATGGCGGCACTGCTATTTGCCCAAGCCAACGAAACCCGTAATCAGGCTGTTTTTTTTTCTCTGCAGGATTTAGCCCCCTATGAAGTGCAGTGGATGGACATCAGCAACCAGCAGAAATCCCTGCTCTACAGCATGGGCATTAAAACCCTGGGGCACATTCAAACGCTACCAAGAGATCCTTTAGCCAAACGCTTTGGCGTTGAATTTACCCAATATCTAAATCGGCTTTTTGGGCAACAACCGGACCCCACTCCCAACTGGACTTTACCCAATCATTTCAATGTGGATACGGATTTCCCTTTAGAAGTGGATAACAGTCAAGGATTGCTGTTTCCTATCAAGCGACAGCTGCAGTTTTTGGAACAGTATTTATCGGCTCGACAGATGAGCGTACAACAATTGCAGTTTGCGTTGGCCTTGCGGGATCGCACCATTCAGGATTGGGTCATTGCCTTATCTGCCCCCATGCATCGCAGTAGCGACATCTTGCCCCTGGTACAACTTAAGCTGGAAACCTTAACGCTAAAAGCACCGGTATTAAACCTGCAACTCAGTGCCAAACAGTTTTACCCCTTAAGCAACAAGCAGTCGGATTTATTTAATCCCCATCAAAACGACAAGGTCACCCGCTACCAATTGGTTGACCGGCTTCAGGCCCGTTTGGGTGACAACAATGTATTTGGCTTAACCATGGTGGCGGATCACCGCCCGGAATACAGTTGGTCTGGCACCACACCTGGCCAGGGCCGGCAGCTACAACACCCATCGGAGCAACGCCCTTTCTGGCTGTTAACCCACCCACAAAAACTGCGCTGTAAAAAAGGCGTACCGGTTTATCACCAGGTGCTGCAATTGTTAAAAGGCCCGGAGCGAATTGAAACCGGATGGTGGGATCACAAGCCCATTAACCGGGATTATTTTGTTGCCCAGGAAAATGGGCGACAGTTGTGGGTATACAAAGACAGAGAGAATTCCCAGTGGTATTTGCATGGTATTTTCTCGACGTAAAGAGTTGGCAGGATGTGGGAGTGCATGGCGGGTGACACCAAAGCAACAAGAAAGCCTCTGTGGGGGGAGACGTTTTTCAGCTTTTACACGCCGCCGAGCATCGCAAAAATGAGCGGAGAAAAGGTGGGGAGTGTCTGAGCGCGCAGCGCGAGTTGCCCCACCGCCGCTCATTTTGAGAAGCACAGGGTAGCCGAAGGCCAAGTGTTTTGCTGAAAAACGTCTCCCCCCACAGAGGCCTACTCCAATCGACAATGTCACCCGCCATGCACTCCCACATCCTGTCAACGGCAAAAAACTTAGCAGCCTGCTAGAACGACAAGAGCGAACAATGCATTACAGCGAATTACACTGCTTCAGTAATTTTAGTTTTTTAAAAGGCGCATCCCATCCAGAAGAGTTGGTGCAGCAAGCCGCTGTATTGGGTTACAGCGCCATTGCTATTACCGATGAGTGTTCGGTGGCGGGCGTGGTACGGGCCCATGTGGAAGCGAAAAAGCACAATATAAAATTGATTGTGGGCAGTGATTTTCAAACCCAAGAACAACTGCACTTGGTTATTTTAGCCCCCACCCGACGGGCCTACGGGCAACTCTGCACTTTAATTACCCGAGCCCGTCGTCGCAGTGAAAAGGGAGAATATCAGCTTAGAATAAGCGACCTATCTCCCCTCACCAATGAGTGTCTGTTTATTTGGTTTCCCAGTAAGCAGCAGAGCGAACAGCTTGATCATGCAAGCCAGAGCCTGATTGAAGCCACACCACAACGATTATGGATAGGGCTGGAAAATCAGCTGCAACAACAGCATCAGCCCTTATGTGAATTACGCCTATTGCTGGCTCAACAACTTGATGTACCCGTGGTGGCCTGCGGCAATGTGCATAGCCATCATCCATCAAGACAGCCTTTGCAGGATATTTTAACGGCCATTCGGCTTAACACCCATGTGCACAGTGCCGGGTTTCATCTTCATGCCAATCGAGAGTGCTGCCTTAGGCCCATAGCCGAAATCGCCCATTATTTTCCGCTACAGGCCATAGAACAAACCCAGGTTATCAGTCAGCAATGCTTTTTTTCACTGGATGAGTTGCGCTATGAATACCCCAAGGAAGTGGTACCGCCAGGCCACAGCGCCCAATCCTATTTGCGACAACTGGTGGAAAGTGGCGCTAAACAACGCTGGCCACAAGGTGAAGGCGATAAAGTGCGGCAGCTTATAGAAAAGGAACTGACGTTAATTCAGGAGCTGAATTACGAATACTATTTTTTAACGGTGTACGACATTGTACACTTTGCTCGCAGCCAGAAAATACTTTGCCAAGGTCGTGGCTCCGCAGCCAATTCTGCCGTGTGTTTTTGCTTGTTTATTACGGAAGTGGACCCGGCTAAAAGCAGCCTGTTGTTTGAGCGCTTTATTTCCAAAGAACGCAACGAGCCACCGGATATCGATGTGGATTTTGAGCACGAGCGGCGGGAAGAGGTAATTCAGTTTATCTACCGTAAGTACGGGCGGCAACGAGCGGCTCTCACGGCTACGGTGGTGAGCTATCGTATTAAAAGCTGTATTCGAGATGTGGGCAAAGCCATGGGGTTTGACCAAACTTTGCTGGATCAGTTATCCAAATCCATTGCCTGGTGGGATAAGCAAGATCAACTGCCACAGCGGTTAAAGGAGTTGGGTATCGATGTACAAAACCCCCGTATTCGGCAGTTTAAATATCTAGTGGATACCCTATTGCGTTTCCCCCGCCACCTTTCCCAACATGTGGGTGGCTTTATTATTTCCGCCGGTCCCCTGGATCAGTTGGTGCCCATTGAAAACGCCACCATGGCCGACCGCACCGTGGTGCAATGGGACAAAGACGATATTGAAGCCTTAGGTTTGATGAAGGTGGATGTATTGGCATTAGGCATGCTCAGCGCCATTCGCAAGGCGTTCGATCTAATCCATGATGTGCGGGGGCAACGCTGGAGTCTGGCAAGCTTGCCCCAGGAAGATTCCGACACCTATAAGATGCTGCAACAGGGTGACAGTGTGGGGGTATTCCAGGTGGAGTCCCGCGCCCAAATGGCCATGTTACCACGGTTAAAACCCGCTTGTTTTTATGATCTGGTGATACAGGTGGCCATTGTACGCCCGGGGCCCATTCAGGGCGATATGGTTCACCCCTTTCTGCGGCGTCGGCAGGGCTTGGAGCAAGTCAGCTACGTGAGTGAAGAAGTGAAAGCGGTATTGCAACGTACCTTAGGCGTACCGATTTTTCAGGAACAGGTGATCGAACTGGCCATGGTGGCGGCGGGCTTCAGCGCGGGAGAAGCGGATCAACTGCGAAGGGCCATGGCGGCCTGGAAACGCAAAGGTCAATTAATCAAATACGAAGAAAAACTGGCCAAAGGATTGCTCTCCCGAGGTTATACGTTGGATTTCGCCCAGCGTATTATTTCCCAGATACGGGGCTTTGGTGAATACGGATTTCCCGAATCCCATGCCGCCAGTTTTGCCCTGTTGGTGTATGCCTCCGCCTGGTTAAAGTGCCATGAACCTGCCGCCTTTTGCTGTGCACTGCTCAATAGCCAGCCCATGGGTTTTTATTCCCCTTCCCAACTGGTGCAAGACAGCAAACGTCATCAGGTAGAGGTGCGTGCAGTTTGCGTTCAAGCCAGCCACTGGGATCACAGCCTGGAAATCGATGCCATGGCATTACACCCACAACGACAAGGGGCTATTCGCTTAGGCTTTCGCTTGGTAAAGAATCTCTCAAAACAAGCGGCAGAATCTCTGGTTCAGCAACGCCAACAAGCCCGTTTTACGTCCCTGGCGGATTTTATGCGCCGTTGCCAGCTCAATAAACGGGATCTGGATGCCTTAGCCCACGCCAATGCCTTATCCTGTTTCAGTGAAAACCGTTTCCAAACCCGCTGGCAGGTGCAAGGGCTGCAACAGGAATCGCCGCTGATTAAACAGGAGCAACAGCGGGAGAGCGCAGTCACCCTCCCCACCCCCTCAGAAGCAGAAAACCTTAACGAAGATTATCAAAGCCTGGGCTTAACTTTGGGCAAACATCCCATGGGTTTGCTAAGAAACCACCCTCAATTAAAAGGCTATAAAACCCACCGGGATCTTTACAAACTGAACCATAAACGCTTTGTTAAAATTGCGGGCCTGGTTACCGGGCGACAACGACCCGGTACCGCCATTGGGGTGGTGTTTATTACCCTGGAAGATGAAACCGGCAACAGTAATATTGTGGTTTGGCGTGATTTGGTAGAACGGCAGCGAGCCGCAGTGGTGCATTCCCGGATGTTAAAAGTAAAAGGTGTCGTGGAACGACAAGGATCCGTTATTCATGTTATTGCTGGAGAACTTGAAGACTGCACTCATCTGTTAGGGGAATTGGAAACCCAATCCCGAGACTTTCATTAGTATCACACAAAAACGCAAAAGCCCTTCCAAGGAAGGGCTCAAGTACACTAGCACTAGGAGAAGCTAGGGTAAACCATGAAAAACTAGAACTTATAACCTACACCCAGCATATAAGCCATAGGGTCGATATCAACGTCCACTGTAACAACGCCTAAGTTAGCAGTATCAATCGTTGCGCTAGTGTCAATATCTACTTTCCAAATCGCAGCATTTAACACCAGGTTATCAGAGATCGCGAAATCACAACCCAATTGAAAAGCAAAACCAAAAGAATCATCCAGATCAACGCTGCTTTCCCCAGCTGCTGCTTCAAAAGAGGTAGTAGCCTCTTCATCAAAGAAAATAGTGTAGTTCAAACCGATACCCACATATGGCTGAAATGCGGAATCTGAACTCATGGGGAAATACTGAACACTGACTGTAGGTGGCAAATGCTTGACATCAGCTACCTCATCCACATTCAACGCTTCCAAGCCTTTAGCACTTACCGTGTGGGAAAAGGGAGTTGCAGCCAGTAATTCAACACCAATATTATTACTCACCATATATAAACCGGTGAGACCAAGTTGAACGTTGTCATCCACCGTAACACTGGTATTAGGTAAACCAGTTCCACCCGCATAAATAAGTGAACTTTCTTCATCTGGATCCACCATAGCGGCTCCAGCTCGCAAGACGATATCTCCTTTCTCATAAGCCAACGCTGAACCAGAAGCTAAAGCCACACCTAACGCTAACAAAGATACAGAAGCTTTTAATTTCGCAGTCATCATATTCCTCTAATTTTCCAACAAAAAACTATTGAGACATCACATCAATGGGCTTAGTGTAGTGGACCAACAAAGGACAAATATGATTTAGATCAAGCAAAAACGATCACAAAAATGCGAGAGGTATAGATAATGACACAGATCAACAATTTCAAAGTTATGCTGGCGTCTATGTTAATAGGCAGCATTCTACTCAGCGGTTGTAGCGCTAACCCGGCTGCTGGAGGCGTCAATCAAGGCAAGCTTGCGGACTGCCCGTCAAGCCCCAACTGTGTCAGTGGCGAAGCCAGTGATGACGGACACAGGATAGCGCCTTTACAATTTACCGGTACGCCGGATGAAGCCAAGGCAAAACTGTTAAGCGTTATCGAAAGCTACCCAAGAAGTCATATTGTAGTAAACGATGAAAACTACCTTCACGTGGAATTTACCACCAAGCTGATGCGGTTTGTGGATGACGGAGAGTTTTTAATTGAGGAACAAGCGATTCAATTGCGATCGAAATCACGGGTAGGTTATGGGGATTTGGGTAAAAACCGCAGCCGCATGGAAGAGATAAGAGAAGCTTTCGAGCCCTGCTGCGAATAGCGTACTAGTCTTCCAGGGGATACATCTGACGATAGGCTTTAATCCTCTCCTGGACCGTGGTGGCCAATCGGTCGGGCTCAAATTTAGAGAGAAAGTCATTGCACCCCACTTTCTCAACCATAGCCTTATTGAAATTCCCGCTGAGAGAAGTATGTAGAACCACATGCAAGTCTCTCAGCTGGGGATCATCACGAATCTCGCGAGTCAACCGATAGCCATCCATCTCCGGCATTTCGGCATCGGTAATCACCATCACCAGTTTTTTGCATACATCAATGCCTTCCCCGGCCCAGCCTTTGAGCATTCTTAAAGCCATGGCACCATCGCTGGCGGGAATCAAATTGACACCCAGTTGATCCAGGGTTTCTCGCACCTGCCCCAGGCCTACGGAAGAATCGTCTACCGCCAGTATTTCCAAGCCACTGGCCATACCGATGGTTTCAGCATCCAGCACTTCTGGATTGACCGCAGTAGTGGAAGGGGATACTTCCTGCAATACCTTTTCAACGTCAATGATCTCCACAATGTTACCGTCCAGCCGAGTAATGGCAGTCAGATAGTGTGATCGGCCTGTGCCCTTGGGCGGAGGCATGATCTCCTCCCAATTGGTGTTGACAATACGGTCCACTGACTTCACCAGAAACGCCTGTACAGTCATGTTGTACTCGGAAACAATGATATTGCAATTGGTACGGTCCTGTAACGGCCCTAACCCAATGGCGGCGCTGAGATCAATGACCGGTATAGTGCGCCCGCGAGCGTGGGTCACACCTACAATATTGGGGTGACTCTGGGGCAAACTGGTAAGCTTGGGAATCGTCTGTACTTCCTGGATCTTGAACACATTTATGGCAAATACGCTGCCCCGCTGCAACCGAAACATCAAGAGCTCAAGGCGGTTTTCACCCACTAGCTGGGTGCGCTGGTCTACCTTGTCCAGAATATTGGCCATAACCTTTCCATAGACAGTTGGAATATCAATTTACTTATTGTAGACCACAGACAGACCCCACTCTTATTACCAATTCTTCTAAAACCATTTTAAACCATCCTCGGAAATAGATTACTGGTCTAAACTTAGCACTTAAGCCCCATTCACATCTGTACGGAAGCACTCGATGCAAGAACTCAAGATCCTATTAGCACGCCAACCCATATACGATCGAGATCTATCGGTGCAGGGTTACGAGCTTCTATTTCGTCCAACCCCAGCCACCATTAAGGACTGGGATGGCGATCTAGCAACATCTCAGCTGGTGATGAACGCGTTTGCGGAAATAGGCATTGAGCGAGTATCCGATAACAAATCTGCCTATATTAATTTCACTCGGAACTGGTTGCTTTCGCCTCCTCCATTTAATGCCAGACACGTTACCATTGAAGTTCTGGAAGATGTAGATCCCGATCCGGAAGTCATAGCGGGCGTGGAGAAGATGGCGGAGGCAGGATTTACCATAGCACTGGACGACTTTATCTATGACAAGAAATTCGAACCTCTAGTGAAGCTGGCTTCGATTATCAAAGTGGATGTGCTGCAACATCAAGGTGAAAAACTGGAAGCCCTGGTAGAACAACTAAAACCCTACAACGTAAAACTGTTGGCAGAAAAGATTGAAGACCATGGAGTTTTTGAACATTGCAAATCCCTGGGTTTTGAGTTGTTTCAGGGTTTCTTTCTAAGCAAACCACAGGATATTCATGGCGACGTTCTACCCAGCAGCAAAGTAGTCGTCATGCGTCTGTTAGCGGAGCTACAGAATCCAGAAACCACCGCTGGAGATTTGGAAAAAATCGTTGCCAATGATATCAGCCTCAGTACCAAAATTTTACGGATTTGCAATACACCACAATACGCCAGCATGACAAAAGTGGACAGCATCAAGCGCGCCCTGGTGATCATCGGTATGGAGTCCATCCGACGTTGGTCATGTGTAATTGCACTGTCACAGATGACCGACAAGCCCAACGAGCTGGTATGCTTATCTTTACACCGGGCAAAAACCATGGAGATGATGGCGAGAAGCGCCCACCTGGAAAACTCTGAATGCTTTTTTACCGTGGGGATGTTCTCTTTGATCGATGCGTTTTTCGACCAACCCAAAGAAAAACTGTTAAATTCACTGCCTTTCGACGATCACATAAACCAGGCATTACTGCACAATGAGGGCGATCTTGGTAAGGTTCTTCAGTCTTTGATTCATCACGAACGTGGTCAATGGAGTGACATAGACTGGGACTACCTGCACTCTCTGGGTATTGATCACCACGAATTCGAAAAAAATTATTTAGATGGCCTTGTTTGGGCTGCCGACATTATGAAATCATTGTTTGACTAATAGCCAGATAACACAATGGGTGTAGAGAACAATGGGCGGCTTGATAGATATTGGGGTCAATTTTACGGACAAAGCCTTTGCTAAAGACCTGAGTACGGTAATTAATCGAGCGGTGGAAAATGGCGTGGACCGATTTATCGTTACCGGCACCCAATTGGAAGAGTTAAGCCAGGCGATCAATATTTGCGAACAACACCCCAATAATTGCTATTTTACAGTGGGAATACACCCCCACTATTCCAAGCAATGGCAACAGCACTACACAGATAAGCTGAAGCAATTGGCAATACACGCCAATGCGGTTGCCATTGGGGAAACGGGGCTTGATTTTAACCGCAATTTTTCCACCCCAGAACAACAGTTGTTTGCATTTGAAGAACAGCTGAAGCTTGCAGTGGAGTTACAAATGCCAGTTTTTCTCCACGAGAGAGAAGCCCACGAACAGCAGGTTAAGCTACTTAAAAAGTACAACAATGAACTTAAAGGCGGCGTTGCCCATTGCTTTACCGGCAATGAACGGGAACTAATGGCCTATCTGGAGTTGGGTTTGTACATCGGTATTACCGGCTGGATCTGTGATGAGCGCAGAGGGCAAGAACTACAGAAGTTGGCACCTAAAATCCCATTGGACCGACTACTGCTGGAGACCGATGCCCCCTATCTGCTACCGCGCAACTTAAAACCCAAACCCAAGTCTCGACGCAATGAGCCCGCCCATCTCCCCCACATTTGTGAGCAGGTGGCAGAACTTTTGTCCATATCCACACAAGAGCTGATTGAACAAACACGACAGAATAGTGAAATTCTTTTTTGTTTGGGTTAGCAGAGCGTGATTACGAAAGAAAATCCATCAGTTTATGCGCGTCAAAGGGCCAGTTTAACTCTGCACCGTCAGACATCCGCTTAATAACCGGTATACGGGTGCCATATTGTTCAATTAGCTGATCACTATCCGCAATATCAATGGTTTCAACGTTGAAATAGTCCGGGTTCAACGTTCCTTCATAAACGGCCCTGGCTAGATCACACAGGTGGCAGCCAGCCGTGGTGTAGAAAATCACAGACTCTTTCACACTTTAACCCGTACAGCACATTAGCCGCTCACCTTACCCCATGGAAATTATTAACTCCAGTATTAAGGGTTCCGGTGCAAGATTAAGGATTCCTATGCAAGCGCGCCAACGAACTCCTCAAAGGGTTTGCTGTTTGCCAAACCACCTGGTGTCTGTGGGTATAATTCCGCTACGGCCTGATCCAAAAAGTCCCGGCCATTAAAAACTGATTGCTGTGCCGATTCTATCTGGTCACGAGCATGCCGAAGGCTGTCGGCAAAACCTGCCAGACGTTCCATGATGTCTGCCATGGGATTCTGCACAGTGGGACCCACCATATTGTCAACAGAGGTGTAGGCTTGATTTGCTGTGACGGTGTGGGCTTTGTGCATATTCACTGCAAATGCGGCCAGTTGATCCGTATTCATACCCACCGTCAGCGCCTGATCAAAGGCCAGCTCCACATCACCTTCATAAAATTCCCCCGCCACAATGTTAACCTGCTTCAATAGATCCGTCAGGGCCGCCCGCTCTTCCTCATCAAGCTCTCCCTCTACTGAAAACGACAGATTTTCAAAATGGGTGAACTGCATATCTGAGCCAGCCGATAACTGCTGCCCCGCCTGCACCTGCAAAGTAACCCGATCACCATCCTGAGTGATTACTTCCATTTCGAATGAGCGTTGCCTCGACAACGATGTTTGAGACCCCTTATCAATGGAATCCATGGCCATCTCTTTATCAAACAAAGATTCCCCTAGCTGCTCCAGACCATTAGCCACCAGGTTAACCGTGTCATAAAAATTTTGTTTATTCTCACCTTGCAACAGATCCTGGCTCTGTAAAACCCCTTTGGCCTCCCGTAAACCCTGCTCCACACCTTTTAAAGCCTGCTGATAAAGCTGCTGTAAACGCCCTTCTGAAGCCCCGTTATCCCGCTCCTGCTGCAAACGATCACCAATAAAGCCCATGATTCTGTCAGCAACGGATTGTGGTGTGAAATCTGAATTGGATGGGGAAACCTGGCTCGACTTAGACACAGCATCTGGTTGCATGCGCCCTGAGACCTGGCCCTGAAGTCTTTCATAGGCAATCGAGAGAGAATACTGAACATCAACGCTATGTTGTTGCTGAGGGTTATTTAGGGTAGCGGTCTGCTTCTGGCCAAAGTGATCGGCAGACTTTATTTCAGACTTATCCCGACCATAAAAGTCTTGGTAATTCATGGGGTTAAATGACAACATTGCAAGTGCTCCTTGCTGGCTTGCGGGGCGCTTAATGGGACTGCTCCCACAGGGTATCGGCAAATGAAGTCAAAACTTTAGTAAAAATGAAACCAGATTCTTGCTGCATATAGCAGCCCCACTGGCTAATCCAGCGGCGTGCAAGTTCCACAAAATCAACCATAATTAGTGGACATCGGCAGCGATCGATACTGACTATGACTACAGAACTACTTATTGCACTCCAGTTTATAATGGTGTTTTTCATCGCCACGGTCATGCTGACTTTGATACTTTTGCGGCAGAAAAAAACCATCTCTCAGCTTAAGCAAATACTACTACACATAAAGGGTGATATCAGTGGCGACAACCTGACCAGCTACCTTGAACAGGAAATGCATAACACTGCGTCCCATTGTCAGCAGGATACGGTGACACTGAAACCGGATTTGCCCGCCGAAGATATGGCCATTGCACTGCGCCACCGGATGCTCCAGGTAGAGCTGGAAATGGCCGAAAATCATGTGCCGGACCAACCTGAAACCTGGGACAAACAAATTTCCCCTTACCTAGACCTAGCCAACCAAATAACAAGCCTAATCAAGGATAGAGTGAATAATGCCACCAAGACCCTGAACGAATCCCACAATGTGGAGATGAAGGCAAAACAAAATGAGGTTGATACCCTGGCCCAGGAAGCAGAATCTCTGTTTAAACAGGTGGAGGCCTTGTCGCCACTGGAAAACCTATTCTTAAAATCCGAAGATCATGGGGGCAACAAAATAGAGCTGGAGCAGAAACTACACAAGGCACTGTTGGCTCTGTGCGAAAACTACTCCAATAGCGAAGAAATTCGAGAGGTGGTATTCCTAATTCACGAATCCTACCACGCAGCTGAAATGGAAAAAGAACAAACCAACAGTCTGGATTCCACCGGCACAGATTAACGAATCTCCCAACAACTATGGGCCTGCTTACCTCGAGCAAAATCCGGCGGCAGGGTAGACCGAGTAATATCTTTCACCTGGTAACGTTCACTGAGTTCAGGGTCGAGCTTAAAGCGGCTAAAGTTATTGGAAAAAATCAACAAGCCGTCTGGCTCCAGGCGTTTCATACATAAATCAATCAACTCTGCGTGGGCAGCCTGCACATCAAAGTACCCCTTCATGCGCTTGGAATTAGAGAAGGTGGGAGGATCCACAAAAATCAAGTCAAACTGCTCATGAGTGGTTCTAAGCCATTGCATACAGTCGCCACGAACCAATTGGTTGGTGGCCTCCGCTGCGCCATTAATATACAGGTTGTTGCGCGCCCAATTCAGATAAGTGGCAGACATATCCACTGACACGGTACGCTTTGCGCCCCCTAGAGCGGCATGTACAGTGGCGGCACCGGTATAGCAGAATAAATTCAAAAAGCGCTTACCTTGAGCCAGTTGTTGGATACGACAACGAATGGGTCGATGATCTAAAAACACACCACTATCCAAATAATCATCCAGATTCACTAACAACAGTGCATCCTGCTCTTCAATTAAAAAAGTTCGTTTTACTTCACCCAGCTTTTGGTACTGCTGCTTACCTTTCTGTTTTTGTCTGCTCTTTACGTGGATTTTCCACTGGGGTAATTCAAACAACTTGTCTAAAGTGTGTAATCCATCAGTTAATCGCTGTTCCGCTTTTGCTGGATCAACGGATTTTGGTGGGGCATACTCTTGAACATGAAGATGGCCATTATACCAATCAATGGCCATGTTGTACTCCGGAATGTCTGCATTATAAATTCGGTAGGCGTTTATCTGATCCCGGTTCACCCACTTGGACAGCGCTTTGATATTTTTTCGCAAACGATTGCCTAAATCGGGTGCCGCCAAATCCGTTGCAGCCACATCGCTCAGCATAAGTTGTTGAGGTTGGAACTGCGGGGGTCTGGGCACCACTTTTCCAGCCCTCAACACACATCGTATTGGTCCGTTAAAGACTTTCTGTGTTACAGGTTCATCCAGCTGCAAGGCATCGGCGAATTCAACCTGGTTGGTTATAATGGCCGCATGCCAACCCATACAATGGCTTTGAATGAACCGGGCCAGAGCGCGATAGAGATAAATAAGCTGGGAGTCTTTATCCAGGCGCTCACCATAGGGTGGGTTGCATACCACTAACCCACCTTTTTCAGACGCGTTGGCGGTTAACCGAAATTTAGACAATTCGCGTCGCTCCACATGAATGCAACCTTCCAGCCCCGCAGCCCGAATATTTTTTAAGGCCGCCTGTATAGAATCGTTATCTGAGTCATAACCTTTTATGGAAAACTCCATGGCTTCAGACTGATCCCGAGCAATGGCAGACTCAACCACCTCTTGCCATAAATCTTCATCATGCAAACTCCAGTGTTCAAACCCAAACCGACGACGTATTAAACCCGGGGCCATATCCGCCAACATCATAGCCCCTTCTATCAACAAAGTTCCGGTTCCACACATGGGGTCTATTAGCTGGGGCGTATCGCCAGGCCAACCTCCACTCATCAACAAGGCGGCCGCCAATGTCTCCTTCATGGGGGCGTCGTTCTGGGCTACACGATAACCCCGTTTGTGTAAGGGTTCTCCCGATAAATCCAACGATACCACCACCTCATGTTTACCAATATGTGCGTGTATGCGCATATCTGGATCACGCAGGTCCACATTTGGGCGTTTACCTTGGAATTGGCTGAAGTAGTCAACGATGGCATCCTTACAGCGATAGGTCAAAAACTGGGTGTTCACATTCACAGCAGCATCCAACGACATGGATACGGCTATGGTTTGCTCAGCGCCAAAATGTTGTTGCCAATGGATTTGCCGCAATCGATCATAAAAATCCTGCTCATTTTTGTACGGGAATTTTGCTATTGGCAATAAAACCCGAGAGCCTACCCTGGACCACATGCAAATTTTGTAGATATCCAGCTGCGAGCCACTGCACTCAACACCTCCCTGTATAAGTTCACAGCTCTGCCCGGTAATCGCCTGAATTTCCTTAGATAAAAAGGCTTCAATACCACCACCACAGGTAATTATTAATGTCGCGTTTTGCCAATCAATTAACGCCATAATGCTTCAAATACCATAAATAAAATGTTGAATTTTTTCACAATGATAAATCGTAGCCAATTTATCTATTACTCAGCTCTATAACTGTGCGTCGTTTTTATTACAATTTTTTTGTCGACATTAGCACAGAAGTTCGGTACTAATGTAAGTACTCGTCACCACAAAGGAGCCAAGTAAATATAATCTTCAATTGCAAATAACCCCATCAAAACAAGGAAAACGAGGTCGATTATTTATGAAGAGACAAAAGCGCGACAAATCCAGCAGAGCCTTCACACGTGGCTATCAAGCAGGAGTAAGCGGACGATCAAAAGATTCCTGCCCCTACACAGAAGAACGAACATCTCGGCAAGTCTGGCTCAGCGGCTGGCGCGAGGGAAGGACTGATCACTGGTCCGGCTATACCGGCGTATCCGGTATTCATAAAATCGCAAACCTCTAGTCTACTCAAGAACATTGCTCGTGCTTAGTAGACAATCATGCAACCCTCTGGGTTGAAACCTTTTGTAAATTAAATAGCATCATACAATTCGAGCAACAAAATTCTTTAATAGAGTGCCTCCCGCACTCTGGCAGCTGACCCCTGCCAAAAGGGCCTCATTTATGGGGCCCTTTCTTATTTACCCACCGTCATGGCCGCCACACAATCTCGAATTAATTTCGGCCCACTGTAAATAAAACCCGAATAAATTTGCACTAATTTAGCACCCATATCCTGTTTAGCTCTTGCACCTTTGCCCTGGGTAATTCCACCCACACCCACAAGCGGTATTCGCCCTTGCAATTCATTGGTTAATTGTTCCAGCACTTCTGTGGATTTATGAAATACCGGGCTTCCACTCAAGCCGCCCTGCTCATTACCATAACGCAAGCCTTCAACACCTTGGCGGGAAAGTGTGGTATTGGTGGCAATAATGCCATCAACCTTATGCTTTAGAAATTGCTGAGCAATTTGTTGAACTTCTTCAGCTTCGAGGTCGGGCGCGATTTTTACCAGCAGCGGCACGTATTTGTTGTGCTGCTTTGCCAATTGTTGTTGGGAGTTTTTTAAACCCGCCAGCAATTCATCCAGGCTTTCCCCGTATTGCAGTGACCGCAAACCTTGAGTATTGGGTGACGAAATATTAATAGTGACGTAACTTGCCAGGTCATATACTTTTTCCAGACAAATTAAATAATCACTCAACGCCTGTTCCACAGGCGTATCAAAGTTTTTACCTATGTTGATACCCAGAACACCGTCGTAACTGGACCGACGCACCTGCTCCACTAAATGATCAACACCTTTGTTATTGAACCCCATACGATTAATGATGGCGCGTTTTTCCGGGAGGCGAAACAATCGCGGTTTGGGATTACCCGGTTGAGGCCGGGGCGTTACGGTACCGATTTCGATAAAGCCAAAACCCAAGCTGGCCAATGGGTCTATGTAGTCACCGTTTTTATCCAATCCAGCCGCCAAGCCCACCGGATTGGGAAACGTCATTCCCAATACTTTGGTTTCCATTTTAGGTTGCTGCAAAAACGAGGTGAAGCCAAGTTTGTGGGCCACAGCCAAAGCGGACAACGCTAGGTTATGGGAAGTTTCCGCTGAAAACAGGAAAAGCAGCCTTCGGGCCAAAGCATAGGACATGGGTATTTGGTTCTCGCATCAGATTTAGCGCGGAATTATACCAGAATTCTATTGTAGCCTTTCCACTTTCTGAAGCTTGTTGTTGTGGTCAAAATGTATGGCAAATGTACCGTTAACCCCACTGTGGCTAACAAACCCCTGCAACGCATCCGCTGGGAAGCTGACCTTGCGCCCATCTCTTGATTTGGCAATAACCGAGCGAGCAGTGCCACGGTACCAGCGTAGGTACTCATCTCGGGAGATCTTCAAATCCACAATGAGTTGCAAGCATCAACTCCCTAACAAGACTGCCCATCAGTATGTAAAGTTGATTGCGCTAAATCCATCAATTCCCGCAACGCAACGCCATACATGGAAAACTCTTTTACTTCCATGGAATGGAACTCACCTATTAACGCCTTCCAACGGGATATCATTTCTGTGTGATGGGTAGCCCAGGTTTGCACCCGCTCCTCGACAGTTCGAGCATCACATTTCATTTGCAATACCCCCACCGTCAAGGTTCGTTGCTGCCAGTCTAAATCATCTCGGTAGGCTTCCCGAGCCAAAGCCTGCCAATGGTTATCAATTGAGAGCGCATTTATTTCTTCGTTAAACCAATAGAGGTCCAACTGAGACCCCAAAGAGAAATACACTTCTGCCACTTCCTGAATGGGCGTGCTGGTGACTTCCGCCGCCTGCATAATCCCCAACACCGGCAACATACTGTCGGCACCGGCGATAAACGTAGCCAAGGTGGAAGGTACGCCCTTTTCCACATATTGGTTGTGGCGCTTTTCCCAAACCTCTCGGCGCGGTCCACTCAACACCGAGGGCAAACTATTGGCTACCGTATCTACCCCTGCCTGGAACCGATCAATGGACTCTTGCACATTAACCCCGCAGCGGTTGTTGCGTAAAAACCAACGGGTGGAACGGCGCATTAGCCGGATCAACATGAGCATCATTTTCAGTTGTTCACTGGCATCGATTTTATGGTCCAGAGCCTCGATCTGTTGCCACCAGTGGTCTAGTTTGAACACCTCTCGGGATGCAATAAATGCCTTTGCGATGTCTGGAATAGTAGAACCCGCAGCATCTTTCATCCTATGAACAAAAGTGATTCCCATGAAATCTACCATACTGCTGGCCACCTGGGTGGCAACGATTTCTCGATGCAGTTTATGCTGGTAAATTTGTTCCTTATACTTCTCCACCAACACTTTGGGAAAAGTCTTTTCTATCTCTTGGGATATAAAAGGATCATCTGGCAAACTTGAATGACTCAGTTCATCTTTGAGGATGGCTTTGGTGTATGACAAAAGAGTTGAAAGCTCAGGCCTCATAAGCCCTTTTCCATTCACAATTCGCTCATGCAGCTCTTCTTCGTTGGGGATAGACTCCAGGTCCCTATCCAATTTATTTTCTGCCACTAAAGCCTGAATGTAACGTTTATATTCACCCATACGATAGGTGGTCTCACTACGTGCAACACTGAGGGCCTGGGTTTGACGATAGTTGTTTTTCAAAACCAGCTGGGCCACCTCATCCGTCATCTCGGCCAATAGTTTATTACGCTGCTTGATGGTCATATCACCGTTAGCCACCACATCATTAAGCAGTATTTTTATGTTAACTTCGTGGTCTGAACAATCCACACCACCAGCGTTGTCTATAAAATCCGTATTGGAAAGCCCACCAGCTAAGCCATATTCGATCCGCCCTAACTGCGTGAGACCCAAGTTACCGCCCTCACCAACGACTTTTGCCCGGACCTCTTCTCCATTAACCCGTAAGCCATCGTTGGCTTTGTCTCCCACTTCCGAATTCATCTCGCTGGAAGCCTTTATGTAGGTGCCAATACCGCCATTCCAAATCAAATCTACCGGCGATCGTAATAATGCCGAAATCAACTCCGTGGGCGTCAAGCGCTCACTATCAATGCCAAATCGTTCCTGCATTTGGCTGCTGATAGAAATGGATTTGGCCGAGCGGCTAAACACACCGCCTCCGGCGGATATGAGTTCACTGTTGTAGTCGGGCCAACCGGACCGGGGTAAGGCAAACAGACGTTCCCGCTCCTGATAACTGGTTTCCGGATCCGGATTAGGGTCAACAAATATATGCAGATGATTGAAAGCAGCCACCATTTGCAGGCTTCTCGACTGCAACAGTCCATTGCCGAACACATCACCGGACATATCGCCTATGCCGATCAGCGTCACTGGATTGGTTTGTACATCGATTCCCAATTCACGGAAATGACGCTGCACCGATACCCAAGCACCTCTCGCTGTGATACCCATCTTCTTGTGGTCATAACCCACCGAGCCACCGGATGCGAATGCATCTCCCAACCAGAAGCCGTATTCCTCAGATAGACCATTAGCAATATCAGAAAACGTGGCTGTACCTTTGTCGGCCGCCACCACTAAATAAGGATCGTCTTCGTCCTTACGTGCCACCTGAGCGGGTGGACACACCTTTCCATCTACCAGATTATCGGTGATATCCAATAGCCCTCTGATAAAGGTTTTATAACACTCTATAC
This sequence comes from uncultured Ketobacter sp., assembly GCA_964016105.1. GTDB lineage: Bacteria > Pseudomonadota > Gammaproteobacteria > Pseudomonadales > Ketobacteraceae > Ketobacter. Next base: position 25,863 of record CAXHEX010000021.1, on the reverse strand, counting down.
CTTCTGCCATTATTTCATCGCGGCTGGCCATCTTACTGAGCCTTTTGGGAACAAACCCGCCCTTGGCGCCCACTGGTACAATCACTGCATTTTTAACCTGCTGCGCTTTAACCAATCCCAACACTTCAGTACGAAAATCTTCTCTACGATCAGACCAGCGCAGGCCACCGCGAGCCACCTTACCGCCTCGTAAATGCACCCCTTCCACCCGAGGGGAATACACGAAAATTTCATATTGGGGTAAGGGTTTGGGTAAATCGGGTATGTCTTTAGGGCTCAACTTCAAAGAAATATAAGGTTTGGGTTGACCATTTTTATCGGTTTGATAAAAGTTTGTCCTGAGGGTACCCGCAATCATATCCAGATAACGGCGCAGGATGCGATCTTCATCCAGGCTTTCCACAGAATCCAATTGTTCGATAATTCTTGCTTTGTAATCTTCTTCCGCCGCTTCACTGCTTTCTTTCACAATGGAAAAACGCATTTCGAAATAGTCCACCAACAGCCGGGTGACACTAGGGTGGTTAACCAATGCATCCTTAATGTAGGTTTGACTAAAGGCAAAACCGGTTTGCTTGAAGTAGCGCGCATAGGCACGCAACATGGCCACCTGCCGCCAGTCCAATTCCACCGATAAGACAAGTCGATTAAAACTGTCATCTTCCGCAAAGCTATTCCAGGTGCTCAAAAAGGCATTTTGAAATTTGTGCTTGACCCTTTCCAAATCCACAACGCCAGCGCTATAACGCACGTTAAAATCGTAAATCCATACGTCGCCGGCGTCTTTAACTCGAATATGATAAGGTCTGCCACCCAACACTCTCAAACCAAGATGCTCTAACATGGGCAGCACATCGGAAAGGGGGATATTGTTATCCCTTCGGAATAACTTGAACCGCAACGCGTTGGGGTCTTCTTCCAAAGAGCGATAGAATGAAACAGATAAAGCGTTTTCTGCGGTTAACTGTTCAATATGAGCAATATCCGATACGGCTGTACGGGTTGAAAACTCTTCCCGATAAGCCGTTGAAAATGCTTCCGCATAGGCCGAGTGCAGCGCCCCTGCCCGATCGTCTCCAAACGCTTCAACCAATGTTTCATATAATCGATCGGACCAGCTGCGTGCCAATTCAACTAATCGTTCTTCCACTTCGTCAATATCAAAATCTGTGGCGGAATCTTTCTTCACCCTAATGACGATATAAAGCCGCGCCAGTGTGGATTCGGTGAATTGAGTGTTAAACTCCATATCGTCCACATCCACGTAGTCGTGGAGCACTCGCTGAAAAGCTTGCCGAAGGGCCGTCGAGTAGCCGTCCCTAGGGGTGTATATAAGGCAGGACAGAAAACGTCCAAACTGACCTCGACGCACAAAAAGCCGCAATCGACGCCTCTCCTGTACGTGCAATATACCTACAGCCGTTCGCAACAACTGATCGGTGGAAGTCTGGAACAGTTCTTCTCGAGGAAAGGTCTCCAGAATTTGCATAAGCCGTTTACCATCATGGCCGGTTGGCACCAGGCCAGAACCCGCCATCACTTGCTTCAGCTTATGACCGATGATGGGGAAATCACGGGGTGAGTTGTTGAACACCAATGAAGTGTACAAGCCCAACCAACGGTATTCTCCTATTACTCTACCCTGTTCATCGCATTTCCTGACACAAACAAAATCCATGTAGACGGGGCGATGCCAACGGGAACGGGTGCCTGATTTGCCAAATACGATAAGATTATTTTCATGGGTAAGGGGGCCGACCTCATCTTCCAACAGATCCAGATCCTGACATAACTTCGCAGCTCCTAGACGGTTTTCGGCAACCGCCTGCAGGTGCTTTTCACCCTGCTTTTCTACCACTTGGTACTCTTTCATAGCCAGAAGAGTAAAGTGATTTGCCACCAGCCAGGCCAAGAAACTGCGAACTTCATCCAAACTGGCTTCTGACTCATTATCCGCCAAAGGTTTGAGCTCGTGTTCAATGGCACCGGTTCGCTGCTTCATCTCAGCGAAATCTTGCACCACACAACTCAGCTCCGCCAGAGTTTCCTTCAGCCGCTGGGTAAAATCCCCCAACAGAGATGCATCGGCATGACGATCGATTTCCAGGTGGATCAGCGCCACCTTTTGGCCTTGACCGTTGATATCAAAATCGATTTTCTGTGCTTCCCCCAGACCGTTGCGGGATACCTCAAACACACTGTTCATGACGCTGTGAATAGAGATGCCTCGGCCCACCACCGCCATCATCACAGTATCAACCAAAAAGGTACAATCTGGCGCCAGTACTTCCACCACCGTATGGGAACTCTGCCAGCCATGGTCCTCAAATTTGGGGTTAAAAACCCGAATTCGGGGTTCGCTGTCCGGAACCTTACGCAGGAAGTCCCACAACCCCACGGTCATGCCATAGAGATCTTCCATACGCTTGTGCTGCAACTCCTGAATCGGTGCCGCCGCATAGAAATGGCGAGCAAACTCCAGAACTTGGTCCGTTTGCGAAGATTGGTTGCGCCCAAACCGATCCCGCACCATATCCTCAAGGCGTTCAATTAGAAAACTGTAGTCTTCGCCCAATGACAGATTTACCATGCTAACCCCTGGCCTATTTTCCATTAGTAATCAGTAATATTAGCCTACTTCCTAACAGTTTTATGAACACTAATGGGGAAATTGACTATTATTTGCGGACAAAATGAACAGCCTGTTTCAATGCCCCTCGACTCTGGAACTTTTTTCACCAGTCTGACTCCAACCTTCAGATTGTGAGAAGCTGGCAATAAAACGTTATTGTCGGCATAATTCGAGTCACATAAGAAAAACTCAGCTAGAATAATAGCTTTAGAAACAAGATATTAGGGGTACCATTTTGCAGCGGATCAGCAGCGTAGAAAAAACGTTAAATCCTCTGTTCATTTCCCCATCGGAGTACTGATATATATGTCCAATCGCGACGCTATTCTGGCGCTAAAAGATTCCCTGTGTGAACAAATCATCGGCCAGGCTCACCTGGTGGACAGGTTACTCATCGCCATATTGGCCGATGGCCACCTCCTTGTTGAAGGCGCGCCGGGGCTGGCTAAAACGAAGGCCATCAAGTCACTGGCCCAAGGAGTTGAAGGCGATTTCCATCGGGTTCAATTCACACCAGACTTATTACCGGCCGATATCACAGGCACGGAAATCTATCGCCCTCAAGACGGCAGCTTTGAATTTCAACCGGGGCCTATCTTTCACAACCTGGTGCTGGCAGATGAAATCAACCGGGCACCCGCCAAAGTACAATCTGCCCTGTTGGAAGCCATGGCGGAAAGACAGATAAGTGTGGGCAAATATAGCCACGATTTACCCCAATTATTTTTGGTTATGGCCACTCAAAACCCCATTGAGCAGGAAGGCACCTATCCACTACCGGAAGCGCAGTTAGACCGGTTCTTGATGCACGTAACCATTGGCTATCCAGACGCCTCCTCGGAAAAGAAAATTCTGCAATTGGCCCGTTCGGAGTCAATGGCCAACCAACAAACCGGTTCGTCAGCGGAACAAAAAGTACACGTGACTCAAGAGGATATATTTAACGCTCGCAGGGAAATACTTGAGCTTCATATGATTCCTGACATTGAAGAATACATAGTACAGTTCACCATGGCGACCCGAAACCCTCTTGCCTACGGGGACGACTTGGCAAGCTGGCTTGAATACGGTGTGAGTCCACGGGGCACCATTGCCATGGATGCCTGCGCTCGATCACACGCATGGCTCAACGACCGGGATTTCGTGACGCCTGAAGACGTGCAGGCAGTGGCTCATGACACCCTGCGCCACAGACTAGGGCTGACGTTCGAAGCGGAAGCCAAAGGCGTCACCCCAGACCATATCATCGATGAACTGATTGATCGCGTCTCGGCACCCTAATCGGCAAGCCCCATGATACACAGCAAAGTTGTCCGTGAACGTGAAGACCTGACCCAATACCAGGGCATTTATGTGTCCATGAATGAACTGGTGGCCCTGCGCGGGGCAGATCTAAAGCTGGACCTAAAAGGAAATCGCAAGGCCCTGGCTTCCATGGCTGGTGGACATCGATCTGCCTTTCGCGGCCGCGGAATTGATTTCGATGAAGTACGCATTTACCAACCCGGGGATGATGTTCGCAATATAGATTGGCGAGTCACTGCCCGCAGCGGAACCCCGCACACAAAATTATTTCGCGAAGAACGGGAACGGCCGGTTTATCTGGTAGTAGATCAACGCCAACCTATGTTCTTTGGCAGCAAAAATGCGTTTAAATCCGTAGTGGCTGCCCGAGTCGCTGCCAGCCTGGCGTGGGCCACACGAGCTTCAGGCGATCGTATTGGCGGTTTTTTGTTTAACGACCGGGATGTACAGGAAGTAAGGCCCAAAGACGGCAAACGGGGTATCCAAAACTTTTTCCGAATCCTGCTGCAATTTAACCAGGCGCTGGAACTCAATGGCAACCAAGAGCCGGGATCCAGACAGTCATTTATTCAGGCGCTACAGGAACTGAACCATGTGGTAAGGCCTGGAAGCCTATTGATTATTATCAGCGACTTTTGCCATTACGATGATATCAGCCAGCAGCATATGAATCTGCTTAGTCGCCACAACGATATTTTGTCAGTACAAGTGTACGACAACATGGAAAAGCAATTACCGCCCCCGGGGGTTTATGGATTTTCCGATGGCAAACACAATCTGCGACTGAATACGGCTCCCCATGAGCTACGTAAGGCTTACGCACTGGCATTCGTTGAGCGGCAGAATCAGCTCAAAGACATGCTAAGTCAATTGGCCATACCGTTACTTGAGATCAACACAGAAGACGATATTCAACAAAGACTGGTTTACTCCCTGGGATTCAAAGCCAACAGGGGGCTTAAACCTTGAATCAAACCGATCCCCTCAGCGAACTGAAACCCATACACCTGCCCGATGCCATTGGTTGGTGGCCACCTGCAATAGGCTGGTGGATAGTCACCCTGGGCATTATGCTGATGGTGACGGTGGCGCTTTGGTGGTTGTATAAGCGCCACAAATCCCTGGCTTATAAACGCGAAGCCATGCTGGAATTCCATACCATACAGGGGGCGTTTCAATCCCACGGTGACAAATCTCGTCTGCTGGCCGATCTCTCCACTCTATTGAAACGGGCCTGTATCAGTAAGTATGGCAGGGAACAAACTGCGGGCCTGGCGGGAGAAGCCTGGCTTAAATTTCTGGACCAATCCGGGTCCACAAATGAGTTTAGCCAAGGCTGTGGCAGAGCATTATTGGCACAACGTTATGTGAAAGATCCAAGCTTTACCCCCCAAGAGCTCATCGAGCTGGTAAAAAAATGGTTGGAAAAGCACTCATGATAATTCTGAAATGGATCCCCTTACTGCTAATTTTGCCATTACCCTGGATTCTCCGGGCTTTACTGCCTCGGGCCGAAACCCAAAACGGAGGTCTGCTACGTATTCCGTTTTACAATGCAGTGGAAGACTTATCACAGGAAAAAGTAACAGGACATAAACCCCATAGCCGCGGTTTTCGCCTGCTTCTAATCAGTATTTGGGTTCTTCTGGTGGTTGCAGCCGCAGGCCCTCAATACATCGGTGACCCGGTTAACATTACCTCCAAAGCACGAGATCTCATGCTGGCGGTGGATGTTTCACAAAGTATGCGAATTGGTGATTTGCGGCTGAAGGGCGAACAGGCAGACAGATTAACTGCTGTGAAATCCGTATTGAAGGACTTTATTCAGCGCCGCAAAAGCGATCGGATGGGTTTAATTTTGTTTGGCTCAAGGGCCTATTTACAAACACCGCTAACCTTTGACAACACCACACTGCAACAGCTGCTGGCGGAATCACAGATCGGCATAGCGGGACCAAAAACCGCCATTGGCGACGCCATAGGGCTAGCCCTAAAACGGCTCAAAGACCGACCCAACGAGAGCAAAGTATTGGTACTCCTCACCGACGGTGCCAACACTGCTGGTGAAATCAACCCAATCCAAGCAGCACAACTTGCAGCGCAAAAAGGGCTAAAGATCTACACCATTGGTGTGGGTGCAGAAGAGATGGTGACCCCGGGAATATTGGGCACTCGATTAGGCTCCCGCCGCATAAATCCATCTGCGGATCTGGACGAAGAAACCCTAACCAAAATCGCCGAACTCACCGGCGGACGTTACTTCCGTGCCAAGAGTACGGAATCACTGCGGCAAATTTATGGCCTTTTGGACGAGTTAGAACCCGTGGACGCCAATCCGGAAATTTTTCGCCCAATTAAAGCCTTGTTTTACTATCCCCTGGGTTTGGCCCTACTGCTGACAGTGGGCATCGCTTTGTTTAATCTGAGCCAGAGCTACGGTGGAACCCGTTTACCAGCCAATCTGTTGTCCCGCTGGCGCAAGAACCAAACCACGTCGGAGCATACCTCTGGGTCATGAATGAATTTCTGGAGCAACTGAACCAGTTCCACTTCCTGCGGCCAATTTGGTTGCTAGGGTTAGCTCCCGCCGCCGCCATTATTGCCCTGCTGTGGAATAGAAAAGCGAGCTACGGAAGCTGGCAGCGGGTTATCTCTCCTCATCTATTACCCCACTTATTGGGTAACCATCAGGTTCGCAAAAACAAATTGCCTCTCATTATGCTGGCCATTTGCTGGGTGTTAGCCTGCATTGCCATGGCGGGGCCCACCTGGAGAACCATGCCCCAAGCGGTGCAAAAGAAAGTGGATGGGCAGGTGATCGTGCTGGACCTTTCACTTTCCATGTATGCCCAGGATCTTGCCCCATCCCGGGTCATGCGGGCGCGAATGAAATTAACGGACATTCTAAAGCGCAGCGACGAAGGCCTCACGGCATTGGTGGTTTACGCTGGCACCCCCCATGTGGTGACGCCACTCACCGACGACAGCAATACTATTCTTAGCATGGTAAACAGCCTGAGCCCGGACATTATGCCGGTAAAAGGCAGCGACCCAGTGGACGCCATCAAACGCGCAATGGACGTATTTAAGCTGGGGGGCCTGGACGGCGGACGTATTTTGCTGATGACCGATAGTCTGCCTGAGAATTTCGTTAACAAAATTAAGCCCCATTTCAATTACCGATACCAACTCTCCATTCTCGGCATTGGCACTAAAAATGGTGCACCGATCAGCTTGCCGGATGGCTCATTCGTAAAGCGTGGCGATGGCTCCATTGTGATGCCCAAATTAAATTCTGGCACATTAAAGCAAGCTGCCAAACAGCTCAACGGCCGCTATACCACCATGACCGCTGACGATCAGGACATAAATTATCTGCTGGCAAAAGACACCTTGATACAGGGCGATGAAATTAAGGAAACCGGTCGTGAATTCGATGTTTGGGAGGAATCAGGCCATTGGCTGGTACTGTTAATTCTCCCATTTGCTGCCGCTGCGTATCGCAAAGGCTGGCTGGGATCGTTTGCCATTTACTTGGGTTTGGGTACCGCATTATTGGCCTTCCCTTCAAAAAGCCAAGCCTTCGAATGGCAAGATCTGTGGTCTCGCCCTGATCAAAGGGCCAGCCAACTACTGGAGCAAGGCAACCCCAAAGCGGCAGCAGAAACGTTTAAAGATCCCCACTGGAAAGCCAGCAGTCATTATCTTGCGGAAGAGTTCGAACAGGCAGAGGCCCTTTTCTCCCAAGACACAGACCCGGATAGTCTGTATAACCTGGGTAATACCCAAGCCAAGCTAGGCAAGTATGACCAAGCCATCGAATCCTACGAGAAAGCTCTGCAACAACAACCCAATATGGCGGATGCCCAACACAACCTGGAATTAGTTAAAAAGCTGCAGGAACAGCAACAGAAGGATCAAAACCAGGACTCTGAAAATCAGGATCAACAGGACTCAGAGAACCAGGACAAAGAGAACCAAAATCAAGAGAATCAGGATAAAGAGCAAGAACAAAATCAGCAAGACTCTGACTCGGACAAAAACGAAGACAACCAAGACCAACAGGATTCAGAATCGGACCAAGATAAGCAGCAAGATCAGAATAAAAGCTCAGAAGATGAGCAACAAGAACCACCTCAAGATCAGCAGTCGAACCAAGCAACGGACGATGAAGAAAGTGAAGATCAAGAACCTGAGCAAGCGAACGCAGCCCAAGAACAAGCGGCAGCTCCCACTACCGAGGAAAAGCAAGCTTTAGATCAATGGCTGCGCCGAATCCCCGACGACCCCGGTGGGCTGCTACGAAGAAAGTTTGAACAAGAATCTCAATTACGCGACAACGCCCCCAGGGGAGAAGCAATATGGTAAGCCTATACCGCAATCTGTGGTTACTGCTTTGGCTATCGGTAAGTTTGCCCGCATGGGCAGTGGACATCCAGACCAAACTGGATGCCAATGAAGTTAGCATGGGTGATACGGTGGAACTGACCGTCACCGTGGACGAACAAGCCTTTAACAGCAGCCCGGATTTCTCTCCTCTTAATCAGTACTTTGAAATATTGGGTAAACGCCAAAGCTCCCAGTACAGCATGATTAACGGCCGAATTTCCTCTACCACTTCCTGGATTCTAACCTTACTGCCCAAGCAAGAGGGCTACATTGCCGTGCCTTCCCTGGAATATGGTGACGGTAAAAGTAAACCGCTCAAACTGCACGTGATAAAGCGTAAGGACGTTGACCCAAAAGATACCAACCAACTTTTGTTCTTGGATGCCAGCGTGGATAAAAACAGTGTCTACGTGCAAGAACAACTGATATACACCATCCGGGTGTTTTGGAGTGGAGTGGAGCTTTACGATTCGTCCTTCAGCCCACCGGAAATCGGTAACGCGGTAATGGAACAGCTTGGGGATCGACGTAAATATCACTCCACCATAAACGGTCGTAGCTACGAAGTTATTGAATTCCGTTATGCCGTTTTTCCACAAAAGAGCGGCAAGATCACCATCTCGCCGGCAGAATTAATGGCCACCGTCTATCGAAGCCGCCGTGGCGGTTTTGGGCGCGATCCGTTTAACGGCAAACAGGTGCGTCGAATATCGCCTGAGATTGAGTTAGATGTTAAAGCGAAACCCAAAAGCTACCCTGCGGACAAACCTTGGTTACCCGCCCGTAGCTTGCAGCTGAAAGAAAGTTGGTCACCTGATAGCTCCCAGGTGAAAGTGTCTGAACCCATCACAAGACGAGTGGTGCTGGAAGCGGACGGTCTGGTGGAAACCATTTTGCCTCCAATTCCCGTTCCCAAAATTCAAGGTTTAAAAATATATCCAGAGCCCGCCGAAACCAGCAGTAATGTCGGCTCCAGAGGCATCATTAGTAAAAGGGTAGAAAGTCAGGCGATTATCGCCACCCAGCCGGGGCCCACCACCCTACCCTCCATAGAAGTCACCTGGTGGGATGTGGAAGAGGAGACGTTGAAGGTCACCTCTCTGCCTCAACGCAATATTACGGTAACCGGCGCGGCCAGCAACCTGCAGGCAGACCCCCTGCCCCAAATCCAACCACCCCCCAGCTTCAGTTCAGACCTTGCGCCACCACCGTTACAACCAGTGGAACAAAGCAGCACAGCCTGGCAGTGGATCGCGATCATATCACTGGGCCTATGGTTAGTGACTTTGGGTGGCTTTGGCTGGTTTTACTACCAATCGAAATTTACCGTTGCCAGGCTTGAAGAAGATACTCCCCAGGATAATTTATCCAGAGCCGGCCTAAAATTGGCTCGAAATACACTGCGCACAGCGTGCGAAACGGGAGACCCTCGACAGACTCGCCATGCGCTGATTGAGCTTTTCAGGCAACACTGGCAAGACGATTCCATTAAAAACCTGGACCACATCGCAAAACGAGTCCAACTCGACTCCCTAAGCAATGACTTTAAGGAACTGGAACGAAGCTTATATAAAGACAACCAACAAAGCTCCCGCTGGCAACCCGGGAATCTCCAGGAACATGTTGAGCAGGCTTTAAGTAACATCAATCAAGGGCCTGCTGAAAAATCACTCCAGCCTCTATATCCGACGTAATAAAAAAGGCCCCCATTGGAGGCCTTCTTCTATACTCCCATCAAGCTTTCTTGGGGATTTTGTCTCTAATAAGGAAATTAGCCAACGCAGGTAGTAACCAAATCGCACCCACCATATTCCACAGGAACATAAAGGTGAGCAGCACGCCCATGTTGGCCTGGAATTTAATATCAGAAAAGATCCAGGTACCCACGCCGATGGCCAATGTCAGGCCAGTAAAACAGACAGCTTTACCAGTGCCCTTAAGTGTTTCATAGTAGGCCTCTTGCAGTTCAAGACCTTGCTCCATAAAGCTCTTGAGTCGTGAGTAGATATAAATCCCATAATCCACCCCAATACCCACCCCCAGAGCAATCACTGGTAAGGTAGCCACTTTGACTCCAATACCCAAAACCGTCATCAATGCTTGGCAGAGGATGGAAGTAAGGGCCAGCGGCACAATAATACATATCACCGCGCGTACAGAGCGGAAGGTAACCAGACAGAGTAATGACACCACGCCATAAACCAGCACTTTCATCATTGTCTGCGCGTGGGAAATGGTGTCGTTGGTGGCCGCTTCAACCCCCGCATTACCAGAGGCAAGTACAAACTCCGCCACTTCAGGATCATTATTTTCACTGGCAAACGCCCGCACCGCATCCACAGCACGTATCAAGGTTTCAGCCTTGTGATCATCCAAAAACACAATCACCGGTGCCAGCGAACAATTCACATTCACCAGGCCAGCGGGGAGCGTTTGGGTGGAATTATTGAGGATATCTTGGACCCGGGTTAAAGAAGCCCATTTCCAGCTGCCTTCGTTGAAACCCGTGATCACGCGTTTAGAAACCGTTACAACCGATAACGTGGACTGCACACCTTCAACATTTTCCATATGCCACATGAAATCATCCATGACCTGCATGGCAGCGGCCTGGGTACAGTCACCCTCGGGGGTTTCCACCATGACCACCAACACATCGGCACTGACAGAATAGTTATCATTGACAAATTTATCATCCAGGTTGTATCGGGAATCCGGCCAGAGTTCTGGTGCACCTGGATCGAGATCTCCTATTTTCAGGTCTTTGCTGATATACATACCAACACCCGCACCAAGGGCAGCGATAATTACGGACACAGTGGCCACTTTGGGACTGGCGAAACTGGATAACTTTCTCCATATAGGGCTTTGCTTGTGTTCCCGTTTTTCCACCGAGTTTAAAGCTCGAGAGCTTACCCCGGAAAATGATAGAAACACCGGGATCATCATAAGGTTGGTAAAGATCAAGGCAAATACACCAAGGGCCGCCGATATAGCCAAATCCTGTATCACATGAATTTCTATGCTCCAGAGTGTCATAAACCCAATGGCATCACTCACTAAAGCCAACAAGGCGGGAATATAAAGCGCTCTGAAAGTCAGGCGCGCCGCTTCCAGCTTCTTATTAACGCGATAGGATTCCAGCGCATATTCATTGATCAGCTGCACCCCATGACTCACACCAATGGCAAAGATCAAAAACGGCACCAGCATGGAATAGGGATCGATGCCTTTACCCAGCAAAGTGAGGATACCCACCTGCCAAATTACCGCAATTACGGAACAGGTAATCACTATTATCGTTGTGCGAAAGCACTTTGAATCGATCAACAGGAGTAAAAAAGTAATGGCAATGGCGATCAAAAAGAACAGGGCAACACCGGTGGCCCCATCGATCAAATCCCCTATTTTCTTGGCAAAGCCCACTATGTGAATTTTAAATTGGTCCGACTGAAATCGGTCCCGAATTTCAGACTCCAGTGCCTTAGAAAACACATTGTAATCGAGCTTTTCCCCACTACCTTGGGCGTCCACCAAGGGCACATAAACAATGGCGGATTTAAAATCATCGGCTACCAATCTACCCACTTGACCGGACCTTAAAACATTGGCTTGTACCTGTTGCAAGGATTGTTCTGAGCCATCATAGGTGGGCGGTATGATTTCGCCGCCACGGAACCCATCTTCCGTCACTTCCATCCAACGTACATTTGGGGTCCACAAGGATTGTATTTTCGCCTTGTCGACACCGTTAAGATAGAAAACTTCATCGGTGACCTGCTTTAACACTTGCAGAAAATCATCGGTAAAAATATCTCCATCTACCACTTCTACTGCAATTCGAATATCGTTCCCTAAACTCAACTCATCGATATGCTTCATCAGGTTTTGAATAAACTCATGTTTCAGCGGCACCATTTTTTGAAAATCGGTGCTGAGCTGAACTTTGCTTGCCTGAAAAGCGAAGAACCCAGTAAGCAAAAGAAAACCAATAACCAGAAGAGGCCGCAGCTTAAAGATGAATGCCTCGAGGAATGAACTGTTTTTTGTAGACATAATGACCCTTAAGTAAAAACCTGAAGCTAAATGGAATCTAAATCAGAAGATGCGATTCGAACACCACCTTGACCAACCATGACTAATTTGCCGTCTGGTAGCTGAGCCACGGATAGTATTGCTTTCCTGTCTTTGGCAATTTTTAAATTAAAATCCTCACCGGCATTGGGACTGCTGAGGATAACACCGGAATTTCCCACCAACACAAGTTTGTCGCTGCCCAATGTTGTACCCGCCATTAACCCATCGGTGGTATTACTTTTCAATTTGGTCCAGGTCTCACCTCGATCACTGGACTTAAAGGTATTACCTTGTAACCCAAAAATGAACACCTCATTTGGATTAGAACCAACCAAGGAATTAAAGAAAGAACCTTCGTAAGGCGCGGCAAGGCTAGCCCAGGTTTCGCCACCATCCAGCGACCGGAACAAAACGCCTTTTTCTCCCACCAGATATACAAGACCGTCGCCATTGCCTTGAATTGAATTCAAATGCCAGCCATCGATATTATCAATTCGGTCGGAAACATCCTGCCAACTCTCACCACCGTTGCTGGTGCTTAAGAACATGCCGTAGGCTCCCACCGCATAACCTACAGATTCATCACGAAACCACACATCCAACAGCGGAGCCCCCTTTTGCGGCAGCTTGGCAAATTGGTCATCAGTTAGTTGATCCAACTCGTCATTGGATAATTCAATATAAGGATTAGTGTATTGCAATTGCCAATTTTTACCACCGTCTTCGGTATGCAAGATGATGCCTTCGTGCCCCACTGCCCAGCCTTTGTCCTGATTAACAAAGGTGACGGCGGTTATCAGTTGTTGCACCGGAACCTTAGCTTGAATCCAGCTTTGACCACCGTCTTCTGAAAACAGGATGTGACCTCGATCCCCAACCACAATGGCTTTGTTTGCAACCACGTCCACATCGGTAAGTAAGTACTGGGTAGCTTTGTCAGAAGGCAACGCCGGCCGCGGTTTCAAGTGCTCTATGTTTTCTACGGAGTGGGCCATTGTTGAAAGAGACATGCCAAGCAAGGCATACGTAAACCGTTTTATAAACGCGGGTTGAATCATAGTTGTTATTATCCAGTGTTAAAAAAACAAACTCAGTTCAATTACTGAGACACCATTTGTTCCAATTTTTATGGGTATTATTATGTCAAATCACACCCGTAAAGCTCACTTAGTACTAATCGCCTGTCCCAATTGATATGGCCTATTGGCCTGTATTCCCTTAGCGCCCCATGCGCCGCAGTGCCTGGGGCTTGAATTGAGACTTAGGCGGAACCTCATCATTAAATTTTAATGCAATACCATTGGAATTATCTAGAAAACCGGCAAAGTAGCGCTTTGATTGTAGATCATAGTTAGCGGTCAATGCTGACCAGGTAACGGGTACGTGTTCGTAATTCATTAAATAAGCCAACTGCACGCGCCAAAGATTTCCACGCACATCGTATTGATCAGCCTGCACAATATTCCAGCTGTCTTCATCCAGGTAAAAACGCCTTTTGATATAAATATGCCGAAACTCCGACTTCAAACGGGCTTCAATCACCCAAACTCGATGCAATTCGTAGCGAGTCAGATCCGGGTTAATGTGGCCTTTTTCAATAAGATTGCGGTGGTCAGAGGCATGGCTGCTCAGCAGGATATTGTTGTAGGGAATTAGAAGCTCACGCTTCTCCACAAAGTGCCAATGGTACCGATCCAAGGCCCCGTTGAACATGTCAACGTTATCGGCGGTGAGTAGATTGTCTGATCCTGCCACCGGCATATCGTAAGCCACCGACGGCGCCCGCCGAACTCGCCGAGTTCCTGCGCTGTAAACCCAAGCCTGACGGGGCTCCAGTGTGCGATCCAGGGTTTCATGGACCAGCACCGAACCACCCGCCAGGCGGGCGGGTTTCCTAATGGAAGCAATAAAGTAGGAAAGCACATTATTTGCGTCTTTGAAGCTACCTTCAGGGTAGTAAAAGGGGAATGTGACCATAAAGTCACTGCTTATGAGTGAGTATGATCCGTTGGCTTTTACCGCTGCCTCTGAGGAGGAAAATTGCAGAGAAATACCGCGCCAACGAGCGAGGTGGTTCCATACTATTTTTTGAGCATCATATTGACCAGTTTCATCTGTTGGGATGGAGAAAGGAATGCCTCCGTAGGCACTGTGAATGCCATTTCCACCGTTTACCAGCTTGGCGCTCTGACGATTGGCAATGGTATTGCGATACACCCATTCCGGAGCCGCAGCGGTACGATGGCTGGGATAAACCGGAACCCGATAGCTATCGGGATAGGTGTTGAGTAGCGCTATTTGCCCTTCATTGAGCTGGGCGGCGTATTGCTTCTGATTTTGACTGGTCACCACATACAGCGGTTTCTCTTGTTTTAATGAATGGGTCGTCTCATCTCCACTCCATGAAGGTATGGTACCTGACTCATTACCTGATTTTAGAGCACCAAAAGGCGTTAAATCTGGGTGCTCTGTAACTGGATCAGCTGATGGTCTCTGGTCCCCATAACTAAAACTACTCACACAAATTGTGTAGAGGGCTAAAATTATTACCCGCACTGTCATCCTTTTACCCATTTTTGTCGCATTTAACCAATTAAGCTAATGTGGCGAACTTCTTTTATTTTGCGCCTAAATTAACCAAAAATTGGCAAACTGACAAATACTTATTCCTAATAAACAGGAATAGAACTATGGCCATATTATGACGATGGGCAGTATTATGATTTCAAGGCTTTAGTAACCACTTCGTATACATCTGGGGACAGCTCCTGTTGCTGAATTCTTAACAGCTGCAACTTCATTTTTTCTGCCCTGGCCTCATCGTAATTGGCCCAGCGAGTAAAGATGGTTGCCATCCTGGAGGCAATTTGCGGATTTATTTTATTAAGGGAAATAATTTGATCCGCAAGAAATTCATAACCCGCGCCATCCTCGCGATGAAAATTAACCGGATTGCCATTGCAGAAAGCACCGATCAAAGCTCGAACTTTGTTGGGGTTGGTTAGTTCAAAAGCTGGGTGCAACATCAGCTCTTTCACCTTACTCAGGGTATTCAATTGTGGTGCCGTTGCCTGCACTGAAAACCACTGATCCACCACCAGCGCTTCTGCTGACCAACGTTCATAAAAGTCATCAATCAAAGGTTGCTTGCCCGAACTGTCCGAATGAACCATGGCCCTGAAGGCCGCCATCTGATCGGTCATATTCGAGGCGCTGTGGTATTGATCTACGCACAATTGCACCACCCCATCATCATTCCGAGACATCAAATAATCCAGCGCCACATTTCTCAAACTACGGCGAGCAACGGCCTGGCTATCAAACTGGTAATCAGCTGCCAATTTAATGCTGTCCAATAGGGCCTTCAATTCCTGCTCCAGGTTTTCCGCCAGCAATTTTTTAAGGGTTTCTATTGCAAAATGAATGGCATCCACCTGTACTGGTTTCGGCAATAATTCAGCCATAAATTGTTGCGAAGGCAACTCCAGCATTTTTGCCACCATGGCCAAATCCAAATCGGCCTGGGATAAAAGCAACTTAAACGCTTGTAACAAAGCCGAATCAACCTGAATCTCCTCAGAGCCAGGAAACAATGCCATCATTCTGCGAAGCTCGCCCACGATCAGCATCTGACTGGCAGCCCACCGGTTATAACCGTCTTTGTCATGGGCCATCATGAACGCCAACTCAGATTGGCTTTGCTGATATTGCACCCTTACCGGAGCCGAGAAGCCGCGAAACAGAGAAACCACTGGGGCTGCTTTCAATCCGACAAAAACGAAGCTTTGTTCCGCTTCAGTGAGTTCCAGAACCGGGTTCTCCTCATCCAGTTTGGTTCCATCATCCAACTGTAACGTCAGGTCCTTGCCGTCAGGCCCAATCAACCCCATGGCCACCGGTATATGCAGCGGCAGCTTTTCCGCTTGTCCCGGCGTGGGCGGTGTGGATTGTTTAAAATGCAGCGTAAGGGATTGAGCGGCCCCATCATACTTGCTGGTCACATCCACAACCGGGGTACCGGCTTGGGAGTACCAGCGTCTGAACAAACTGAAATCAACGCCATTGGCATCTTCCATGGCACGCACAAAATCATCGCAGGTAACCGCCTGGCCATCATGGCGTTCAAAATACAGGTCGGATCCCTTACGAAATCCTTCTGGACCCAGCAACCGATGTATCATACGCACCACTTCAGCGCCTTTCTCATACACCGTCACTGTATAAAAATTATTGATTTCGATATAACTGTCGGGCCGCACCGGATGGGCCATGGGACCCGAATCCTCAGCAAACTGCACCGTTTTCAACAGATTTACGTCAGCGATGCGATTTACCACAGCGGAACCCATGTCCGCAGAAAACTGCTGATCACGAAACACCGTAAAACCTTCTTTCAAACTCAACTGAAACCAATCACGGCAAGTTACTCGGTTACCAGACCAATTATGAAAATACTCGTGGGCAATCACCGCTTCGACTCGCTGGAACCCGGCATCGGTGGTGGTTTGCGCACTGGCCAAAACACAGGAGGTGTTAAAAATATTCAAGCCCTTGTTCTCCATGGCTCCCATATTGAAGTGGGACACGGCGACAATCATGTAAATATCCAAATCGTACTCACGACCATAGACCTTCTCATCCCAGGCCATGGAACGCTTAAGGGAATCCATAGCATGGTCACACTTATCCAAGTCATGGGGTTCCACAAACAACTGCAACGCTACTTCACGACCGGATGCCGTGATAAAGCTGTCTTCCTGCACAGCCAAATCACCGGCCACCAGAGCAAATAAATAACAGGGTTTTTTGAATGGATCCTGCCACACCACATAGTGCCTACCGTTATCCAGCTGACCTTTATCGATGGGATTACCATTGCAAAGCAACACCGGATACTTGGTCTGATCCGCCTCTATGCGGGTGGTAAAACGGGACATAACATCGGGGCGATCCAGGTAATAGGTTATCTTGCGAAATCCCTCTGCTTCGCACTGGGTACAAAACATTCCGTTAGAAAGATAAAGCCCTTCAAGGGAAGTATTCAGGTGGGGTTCAATTCGAGACTCCACCGTGAGAACAAATTGATCGGGAACCTGTGGAATAGTTAAGGTTTCTTCGGCGATCTGATATTGCGTGTCCGAAAGAGACTGATCATCCAAAGCCAATCCCAGCAATTGAAGATCGGCACCCACCAATTGCAGAGCCCTGCCGCTGGCGTCTTTCACCTTGGGGTTTAGTCGCATATGGAGTTGCGCCGTGACTAAGCTATGATCGTCATGAATGACCACATTCAAATGGGTTTCATCGATGAGGTAGTCCGGCTCAGCGTAGTCAGTTAGACGAATGGTCTTGGGGGCGTTATTTTCTTTCATGGGGAACAGGGTCCTGTGGGGGCAATTGATTTACTGAAGGAACTTTATGGTGTCTGGGGCGCTGGTATCATCGCACAGCTCGCCTTCCTGTTTTTTGCCCCTGTCTATGTACCCAACCCGTTGTTCTTGTGCCAAGTTCCGCTCGCCATAGGCAATAATGGCCTGCATAACCTGCTCACGCTGTGCCTGGGTCAAACGCACACCGTCGGCCCATTTGCCTAGTTCCAAAGCCCGTTTTAGTTTTTCGTAAGTTTCTGGAGTGATGGATTCGATTAAACCATTAAAGTCCATGCTGCACCTGTGAAGTGGACGAAAGAATGTCACCAGTATACCACAGGCCCAACTCAGTTCACGCCAACACCGCGCTAAGGGGGGCCGGCGGAGAAAGGCTAACCCCTTGATACTCAATGGGCAGGCCCCTGTCTAAAGTGTCCAACTGGATTTCATTCTCGATGTTCTTCACAATGACTCGAATGCCCAGGCCGCTGGCAAACTGTGCGATACCTTCGATAAAGGCCACATCCCTGGACTGCCATGCCAAGCGCTCAGTAAAGGCAGCGGAAAGTTTGATTGAAGAAACCGGGATCCGCTGTAAATAGATTAAGGAGTAACGACCCAGTCCATAGTCATCAATGCAGATTCCGATGCCCAAATCCTTGAGCTTTTGGATAATGATTTCCACCTGATCAAAATCGTGGGTGATGGTGGACTCTTTAAGTTCAAACTCCAAAAAACCCAGCAGCTCTGCCTCGGAGGGGTTAAGACTATTGAGGTACTCTAATAATCCAGTTGAAAGAAATTGTGACGTACTCAGGTTAACGGAAACTCTGGCGCAGGGATCGTTTTTGCTGTGAATGCGTTTTAATACCGACAGCACACTGTCCAGCATAACTCGGGTTAGTTGATCAGTAAGGCCGCTTTTTTCACAAAGAGAAACAAAGTCCGTGGCGGAGACCATTCCTAAATCCCTGTCTACCCATCGGGCCAGTGCCTCATAACCGGTTATTGTTTTGCGATCCTGGCTGAACACCGGTTGCAAATAGGTTTCCACACCCTCAGACTCTATGGCGGCACTTAAGCGCGACACCACATCCAGTGATGCTTTTAATTCACTCTGCTCACTCTCGTAGACGGTTTCCTGTCGACTGCTTTGGGAGTCCACCTTATACATTAGCTCGGTGGTAATCATGTTGGTTTTCGCCATCAGGCGATAACAATATTCAAGAGAACTCAGCAACACGTTTATCTGAACGGCAAGTTCAGCTATGTCGTCATGCCCTTTGCATTCAACTCGGCCCTTAAAGTCACTGGTTTGCATCACCGAATTTGTCTGTATCATAATGTCTTCGAGACGCATCCATACCGGCCGGTAGTAGAATACCCAGATGATAACCCCCGCCACAGAACCACTGAGTAAAATAGAGACCCACCATGGAAATGTGGCGCTGCTGTCCACCGCTCGGCTACGAACCACTAAGTACACAGGCTTGCCCACAGTTGAAGGCAACTCGATTAAGGAATTTGCCACCCCCTCCTCCCCCATGGCATCTTTGGATGCGGTGAGCTCAAGTTGATAGCCAATGTCTGCTTCCAGTGAATTCAGCCATTGATCAAAAAACAGACCCGCCATAGAGTACTGACCGTCCCGCTGATGCAGCGCCAGTAGCAATACTCTATCGCGCCAGTAATAAAGACCGCTGTCAGCCTGACGGGGCAATTTGGAAAATCCCACCAAGTTAGCCAATAGATCTGAAGCCCGTGTTTCATCAACTAAGCTGGAATTAAATGTGATCACATCCTGATCGTTAAAAACGGCGCGTACATCGATATCAGGTGGTAGCGATAATAAAACCAGACCGGGATTTGAAGCCAGCCATTGCAGGCTTTCAGACATTTGCTTGAGTTGGAAGTTTAGGGTTGCTTCAACTTGCCTGGTTTCAACTTGTACAGGCCCTCGTTTGGTTAGCCAGAACATCCATACCGTCAGGGCCACAATGGTGGTGGTGAGCAATAGCCAAAATATGAGGGATTGGGTTTTCCCTTTGAGCATCATAGCTGGACCCTAACGACTAGAGGACGAAATACTGCCCCTAAGTGTAGGAGATAATTGCTATTTTGCTTAACAAGAGTAGGTACTGGGCACCCAAACAAAGTTGTCGTTGCTTAGTTTGTCCTCTTTTCCCATTCGATACGCCACAAGCAAACCATTTTTAACCGCGCTGTAGTCCAAACAGGCTAAATTATTACGAATGACAGAAGGGCTACCCTGGCACCAATAGTGACCAAAAAATAACGCTTTGGATGCCTCAGGGTAGGCTAATAAGCGGGCTTTATCCTGACTGGAAAGCGGTCTTTGCATGAGGCTATCCGGCAGTCTGTCCGGTTGAAAAATCACATCTGCGTAGGTGAGGGGTTTTTGGCACCAAAATTTGGTTCGAAACCGATCGCGACGAATGCCATCAGATCCGGTGATGCTATGACCATCTGGGAGCGCCAAATCGGTGCCTTTCAACAGTCGTTCAACGATCCGATTGGCGTCTGTCTTGGGATGCAAACTGTCAGCTAAAAAATCGTCATGCAGTAGCACCCGCCCCTGGCTCAGGGTTTCCGCTTTCTCGATCCAACGCGGATCCCAGCAAGCATGGACAACACGGAAGTTTTCAAATTCCAGAAATATCGGTATTTCCCGCAGCCAATGTATCAGGCTGTGCCACTGGGCAAGATGATATCGATAGTCCACTAGCGATTCGCGCAAATGGGTGCCGAGACGGCGATAGTAGCGTTGTAAACGAGCGCTGACATTGCTCTGACTTAACACCGAATAGACCACCGCATTGTATTCGTGGTTGCCCAACACCATGTAGGCTTGATTCGCTTCCACCATGTTTCTGACCAGATCCATGGTGTCACGGATTTGGGGGCCACGATCCATAAGGTCACCCACAAAAACCGCTTTCCTATTGGGATGGCTCCACACTCCATCCACCAAGGCATAGTCCATTTTAGTGAGTAACGTTTGCAAAGCTCGTAAGCAACCATGTACGTCGCCAATAATGTCGAACCCGGAAATGTCCTGGTCATTCACCCTCAAAGCACTTCACTCCAACCCAGTTTGGAGCGGCAAGCCTCATAAAAACTGTGATTTTTAGGGTGCAATAAATGCAAAGGATGGGAACGCTTACGAACGTAAATCCAGTCGCCTGGTTGTACCGCCTGCCCACCCTGGCCATCACAGTTGAGTAGCGGGTTGAAGTCATTACTGTCTGACACAAATAATTTAATTTCGCTTTTTGCGTCAATCACAATGGGACGGCTACTTAAAGTATGTGGAAACATGGGAACCAGGACAATGGCATCTAAACGTGGATGCATGATGGGGCCACCGCCAGATAACGCATAGGCGGTTGATCCGGTGGGGGTAGAAATGATCAAGCCGTCCGAGCGCTGACGATAGACAAAATCACCATCAATGAACAACTCGAACTCCAGCATTTTAACGGAGTTTCCCGAGTGAAACACAACATCATTGAGAGCCGAGTGCTCACCAAAACTTTGCCCGCCGCGTTTAATTTCTGTTTCCAACAAAAAGCGAAATTCGGACTTGTATTCTCCTTTCAACACCTCAC
This sequence comes from uncultured Ketobacter sp., assembly GCA_964016105.1. GTDB lineage: Bacteria > Pseudomonadota > Gammaproteobacteria > Pseudomonadales > Ketobacteraceae > Ketobacter. Next base: position 4,462 of record CAXHEX010000021.1, on the reverse strand, counting down.
CCACACTGGATTCGATTTCGTTGGGATGGATATCCGTGAGAAAACCTAAACGGCCCCGGTTAACGCCCAGTAACGGCACCTTATATCGTGCCAAATCTCTTGCCGCACCCAGTAAACACCCGTCACCTCCCACCACGATAACGAGATCACAGGTTTCACCCAACATTTTACGATTGCCACGCTGATGCCCATTTTGTTGCATATGGACGGCGGTCTGCTCGTCTAGAATCACGCGAAGGTTATTGCTGTCCAAATAGGTAATAAGAGACTGTAAGGTCTCCTCCACCATGGCATTACTGCCAGGACGTCCGATCAATCCAATATTGCGAAAGGTTTCTTTATGCTGCATATCACTTCTCGGTGGTTGACTTGTAGCCACGATTGCCCTGCAGGCCACCGCTGTGCACAAATAAAATATGACTGCCAGGGGGGAATCGATGCTTTTCAATCAAATCCATCAATGCCATAAAACTCTTTCCGGTGTACACCGGCTCTAGTTCAATCGCATACTCCTGCTGCAGCCGTTGGCAGAATTCTATCAGGCCCACGTCTACACGACCAAACCCACCACGGTGGTAATCGGTAACGAGCTGCCAGGGGCCAAGACTCTGGGTGCAACCCGCTCCAAAACCGAGATCAGCAAAACGCTGTTGCATTTGCCGCAACTGCCAATCACCTTTTAGTGCAGATACCCCAATTAACTCCACTGACGCCGGCAATGCCAAGCGCAGCCCCGCAAATGTACAACCGGTTCCCACCGCAGTGAGCACATGACTGTAATCACCCTCGACCCCCTTCATCATGGTGGTGACGCCCATCAAGCCAAGATGGTTATCGCCGCCTTCGGGAATCCGGTAATCATTGTGATCAGATGAACATGGAACACCACGAAGCCTTCGATATTGGTGCCTGCTGACGAACTGCAGCTCCATACCCCAATTGTGGGCCTGCTCCAACATGGGATTGCTGTGGATACTCAGTTCCTCTCCCCGCACTATTCCGCAACAGGGCATGTCCAGCAGCTTGCCCACATAAGCAAGGGCATGCAGGTGATTGGACCAGGCACCGCCATAGGACAACAATCTATTGTGACCGCCTTGTTTCGCCGCCATCAGGTTGTATTTAAGCTTGAACCACTTATTACCGGAGATCACTCCGTGCAGCTGATCAGCACGAAGTAGACTAAGCCGCAGATCTTTAACCTGAAGACTGGCCAATGGCAGGGGATCAACCGTGAGAGCACTGTGTAAACCGGCATTTTTGAAAGGGCCAATATGGGCTAGTTCCGCTTCGTAGTGCCGAATCTGAGCTGAAAAAGGGATATGCAAGAGAGCTTACCGAAACAGACTAGGGGTGCAAGTTAACCACATTGTCGCCAAATTTGCGACCTGAGTGCTTATCACATCGATCCGATTCACCGCTCACAAACTGATTGGGCACATCCACACGAGGAATTCGACAACCACAGACAGACTCATCGGGCATGGGTGCTGTGCAACGGGGTTTTTGGTAGTGGTCAAGCCAAATACGGTAATGCTCTTCCGACACCAAACACTTATCCGCGGCAAACGCCACCGGGTTCTCCATATAGGCTGGCATCTCTGTGAGGGTAATTGAAATGTGCCCAGCACCGGGGTGAAAAGCGATAAAACTGATGCCCAAGTCTTCCAGCCGATCAAGAAACTTATCGCCACCTTCCTGTACCAAGCGAATTTTTTCTCGCCGCAGCTGCGTCAGTTCTTCACGAAGTTGTTTCGCTACATCATGGCGGTACATCAATTCCATATTGCGCAGCTCTATATCTTCTTTTAATTTGGCAGTCTCTTCCTGAACCCGCTGCAGCATTTGCTCTTCATATTGCAGGCGTAACTGCTCCAACTCCGCCTCACCGTTCTGCTGAGCTGCATGCTTCTCAATTTCCCGGGAACGATTCAGCACATCAATCTGCTTTCTTTGGGCCTCATTTTGCTCTCTCAGCGCCATATTTTGGGAATGTAAGGATTCATGCTCACTCTTAAGCCGGGCAATTTCCACCTTGGCCAGCTGCAACTCTTTATCGTATGCCAGCTTGCGGGATTGGAGTTTTTGTTGTGCCTCATTTTGCAAAGTGTGGATATGCAAACGCTGCTGCTTAATCAAAGCCGCGATCTTATTGCGATGTTCCGACTCCAGCGCGGACAATTGAGCTTCACTGAGACCATCATCATCGCCGTCCCAGCCGGCGTTTATGGATGATGACCCTGGGTCTCCCAATGGCCAGTTCTGAGCCGGGTAATTTTGAGATTGAGATGGAGGCACACCCCAATTGGTGGAGGGCTTAATCACCGGAATCGGTGCGGGAACCGGTGCACTGTTAACGGGCAAACACAAGCGGTTGGCAGCTATGGTATCTCTCAACCGAGTAAAAGTGTTGGATTTGGCGGACATATCTGGATCCCAGAGGGCCGGTGCATGCCAGGATACAGAGCATTGTGAGCGGCAGGACAGCCTGATGGCTCCCGCCCCCAGATCTGGCCCAGCCCCCCCATTATCGGCTAGATGTCGCAAGGGCAGATTCCAGGCGCGATCAGCGTTACCGTGTCGATCAAACCGAATTCTGAATAAAACTGCAGCGGTAATTTTCAATTGGCCACTAACCACAACGAAAGCGGCATCCAGGTCTTCGCCGGCAAAATCGTCCAGACCTACTACGCCATCAAGCACCGCTTCGAACTCAGAATAGGTCATCTCTTTCGAGATTTCGCCTTGTTCGAAAAACAATACCGCTTCATTTGAATAAGCCGAATCACGCATGGCCTGGTTCCACTTAACCCCGTCACTCAATATAAGGAAAACTACATTTAAGTGTAGCCTCCCTTAATAACCTTGCTTTCAATTGTATTGCAGACCATCGGCCACAAGAGTGACTCGCACTACAGATAATGTGCGACCGCCTGCTCATTTTGTGATCAAATATTAAAAAGCACCGAATATCAATCCCCGATATAATGCTCTATTCCACCATCCACACAATTGAGTGCCATGAAAATTGGAGACACTCCCGCTTATCATATAAAAAGCCTGCTTGAAGTAGCCCAGGAACTGGGTGCTTCTCCTAAACAACTTTTGCTGGATGCTGAGTTGGACCCCCAAGAAATTGAGGATGATGATAACCGAATTGACCTGACCTATCTAATGCGGCTTGGCCGCAGCGCCATTAATCAAACCAACAGACCCGACTTGGGCTTGATAATGGGCCGAAAAAGCCAGATTAGCAGTCTGGGTTTTGCGGGGTTGGCCGCTATGACGGCGCAAAGCCTAGGTCAGGGCTTGGAAATTATATGCCATTACGAACATCTTCACAGCCGCTGCTATCGAGGCACCATCCAGCTGCAAGAACAAGACAATGAGGCTGCTTTGGTATTTTATTCAATCTCACCTTATAACGATTACAACCGGTTTGTGGTGGATAGCGTGCTAAGCAACTGGGCAAAATTGGTTTCGCTGCTGACCCAGCGAGGGGATCTGGTGCAAAGAGTGGAGATAGAATTTGCCCCCACCCATTATCGGGACTGCTATGGATCCGTATTTGGGTGCCCGGTGGCATTTAATAGCCAGCAGAATGCCCTGATACTAGAGAGGAATGCTCTGGACATTGAACTTAAGGAACACAACCCAAGACTGCACACCGAATTTAAGCGTTTGTGCGATCAGCAGCTGACCTTGTTAGGACAAACCGACAGTGTTAGCCACAAAGTGCAGAAGGTCTTAGGCACGCAACTTCACGGACAGACACCCACCATAGACGAAGTGGCCCTAAAGTTGGGCACGCCAAGCTGGACACTGCGACGTAAATTAAAAGAAGAGAACACAACCTACCAGACCCTGGTGGATGAAATGCGCCGTGATGTGGCACTAAGCTATACCAAGAACACGGATTTAAGCTTCGGTGAGATTGCCTATCTATTGGGTTTTTCAACCCCTGGAGCGTTCCAGAGAGCGTTTAAACGATGGTCAGGTCAGACACCGGGAGAATACCGTAAGTCATTACAAAACAAGCGACAGTGAATAACCGAAAGCCAGTGAAGTGAAAACGCGTAGAACTTAGAGTTCAAACGCGTCTTCACACTCGTCGTCAAAATCAAACTGCTCTTCCAGCAGCTCATCCTGATAATGTTCCATAACTCAATTCCTCTATTTTTCGTTTTCTTCAAATTTGCTGTATGGCACTGCATTAAATGCAAGCAAAGTTGATGCCATTGGGAGCGTTGAAGTGCGCTCTAAGACCAATTAAACCTGATCCAGATGACACTTGAATGAACCTGATTGGTAACCAAGCGATGGACTTAGGGAGATTGAATATGAGGACAAAACAGACAAATAAAAAAGGCCGTGAGGTTCATCTCACGGCCTTTTTTATGCTCGAATATGGCGGAGCGGACGGGACTCGAACCCGCGACCCCCGGCGTGACAGGCCGGTATT
>CAXHEX010000020.1:0-93481 GCA_964016105.1 uncultured Ketobacter sp. | reverse complement strand
GTTCCACACCGAACTGGACTCAAAAGGCGGCTTGGTGGATGCCATGCGCAATTACGGAGAAAGCGCTCTGTACGGACGCATGATGCTTGAAAATCTGGAACCTATTTTTCTTGCCCTGGAAAAGGAAAATACACAGCAAGCGGAACAAGAGATTGAGCAATACTTATTTGAGCGCAATGAGTTTCTCACCGGGATGAAGCCTTGGGCCCCCAGCTCTACCGATATTATGAGTAACTTGCTCAACGTTGTCAGCGCCAATGTGTTAGCGGATTTAATTGAATCCTTTAAAGATTGAGCATAATTAGAAACAGGTTTCACAATGCGATTTTTACTGATTGAAGACAGTGCTATCGTCGTTAAGATCATTCGCCATTTAATTAAGCCCATGGCCGATATCCAGTGTGACGTGGCCATGTCCCTGGCGGAAGCCAAACAACTCTTAATTAAGAACCAAATAGAAAACCCTTACCTGGCGGCGGTAGTGGATTTAACCCTACCAGATGCACCCCAGGGCGAAGCCGTAGACCTGTGCCTTTCCCTGAAACTACCGAGCTTGGTACTCACTGGACGCATGGACGAAGAAATTCGTTCCCAGATGCAGCAAAAACCCATTGTGGATTACATTATCAAAGAAAGTCGCTATTCCTATGAAACCGCTATTAACATTCTTCAACGGTTGGATAAAAACCAAAATCTGGAAGCCATGGTAGTCAACCCTGATGAGGCATCCCGATCGGTCACCAAAACACAACTGGAACGACAACTGCTCACGGTATCTGAAGCTGCAAATGGTGCACAGGCACTCAAACTACTCTCTGATAGACCGACTATTTCTCTTGTCACCATAGAACACAGTCTACCCGACATGACCGGACCAGAGCTGGCTCGCCTCATTCGTCGGGACGACAACAACAACCGCCTTCTGTTGATTGGGATATCAGAAAGGGAAAATGAAACCGCATCAGTGCAATTCATCAAGAACGGAGCGAATGACCATTTACCCAAACCTTACAGCAACGAAATCTTTAATAGCCGAATTTTTCTGAACATCGGTACACTGGAAAGAATTCAAAGCATTAAACATCAAGCCCATACAGATTTTCTCACCGGAATACCCAACCGCCGACACTTTTACGAACAGGGTGGCCAGATTCTCGAGCAAGCCAAAGAGTCCGACTTACCCCTATGCCTGGCACTGATTAACATTGACCACTTTAGGCAGATTAATGACGGTCATGGCCACGAAGTGGGGGATGCCGTGCTGGTTGAATTTGCAAACACCATCGCCAAAGCGTTTAGCCGTTTTAACTTCTATCGCACTGCCGGTGAAGAGTTTTGTTTAATACTAAATGGGCTCACTCTGGATAAAGCCTACCGCCTATTGGAAGATTTCCGTAGCGTAATTGAAGATCAAATTATTAACTTGCCCCACACCAGCATCAGCATCACCATCTCCGCTGGCTTGGTACAAAACAACGACTACGGCCTTGATCAGATTCTGCGTGATGTGGACCAGCAACTCTATGTGGCAAAAAGAAATGGCCGCAACCAGATAAGTTGCGATCAATTCTGATGTTTCACCTCATTCAACAGCATCCTTTCTAGCGAATGCACCACACTTTGACGAGTCACGGATTTGGGTGCCCCCCTAGAAATACCCAGCATGATTCCGATAAGCGAGTTTTGAATGATAAAAACATGAGTATCAACCCATCCGGATTCCCGGGGCACCTGTAGCCTTGAAAGCATCACTTTTAACAAAAGTTCTGTGCGATCGATGTATTGCCGAACCCTGTCCATCTCCATCATTCCCGGCAAATTACCAAACGCCACTTTAACAAATGCGCTGTTGTCATAACCGAACGACACCACCAGATCCACAAAATCACGAAAGGCAGCCTCGGGCTCAAGCTGACTCCAATTAAACACCCGAGATTCTATTTCATCCCAAATTGCCTCAGTGACGTGCTCCAGCACCGCCAACAGGATGTCCTGCTTATTATCGAAATAATCGTACAGGGTGCCCACACCCACCTTGGCCTCTCTGGCGAGCCGATGCATGGAAACATCCCCATAGCCGTCCTCACTTATAATCCGAAGCATCGTTCGGATTACCCGGTCATACTTCTCTTGAGATCGAGACTGAGAAGGAATTCTTTTATTCATATCAATAGGTTACCAGAGCACCCGAAACAAAATTTAATTATATTGAATCCGAATATTTTTGTGCATTAGCATAACTCTTCAGCATGGCCCTATGTCAACAGGCGGGCTGGCTAAAACAACAACAGAAGAAAAACAAAAAAAGAGGGATCACCCATTGCATTCATCTGAATCGGGCTTTGCATTCATTTTACGCCAGCGCTGGCTGATACTGATCGTATCCATGGTGTTTCTCGCCGTAGCCGGCTATGGCATTGGATTTTTAACCGTTAAAACCGATTACCGATATTTTTTCAAGCAAGACAATCCTCTAATTGTGAGTCATGACCGGCTCTACGACACCTATACCGCCGCCGAAACCGCCATGATCATCCTGGCTCCGAAGAACGGCGACGTGTTTACCAAACAAACCTTGACCCAAATATCTGACATGTCCCAGGAGCTGTGGACAACGCCCTTCTCTGTTCGGGTGGATTCATTGGCGAACTTTCAGCGCACCTTCTCTGAAGACGACACCCTGACGGTGGTGGACCTGATACCCGATCCAGAACAGCTAAGCCAATCTGAAATCGAAGAAATTAAACAGGTCGCCCTCAACGAAGAAGAATTGGTTGGACGCATCGTTTCTGAAACTGGACACGTCACCGGCATCGTTACCAGTTTTCGGTTACCGGGAGAAGCACCCACGGAATTCACCGACTCCGCACTGGCTGTTAGAGAAATTGCCGATAAGTACCGCCAACTTTACCCGGATACAGATATTCACATTACCGGCATGCTTATGGCTAACCAAGCAGGTATAGACGTTATTATTGAAGACAGCCAAGTGCTGGCCCCCCTCATGGGTTTAGTGATCGTGGTACTGCTGGCCCTGCTGTTTCGCTCCATACTGGCCACCTTTGCCACCGTGATTATTATTCTTTACTCATTGATTGCGGCGGTTGGGCTCGCCGGTTGGGTGGGTTACTTTTTCAGCGGCCCATCATCATCGGCACCCATCGTGATTATCACCATAGCGGTGGCTGATTGTGTGCACGTACTCATTTCGTTTTTTCACGCCACCAGCCAAGGTAAAACTAAGGATGAAGCCATTCTAGAAAGCCTTGCGGTGAATCGAACTCCGGTCATTATTACCAGCATCACCACCGCCATTGGATTTCTCAGCATGAACTTTAGCGAAATCCCACCATTCCATATTTTAGGCAATGTGGTGGCGGCTGGCGTGGTTATCGCCTGTATAATTTCGCTCACCCTACTACCTGCGCTCATCTCGATCCTACCCATTTCGCCGCGCAAAAAACGCACCAGCGAGGGCACCTTCATGACGCCCCTTGCCACCCATGTGATGGCCTATAGGCGCCCCTATTTTTACGGCATGATGGCCCTAACCGTGGCTATGGCCTGGTTCGCACAAACCAATCAAGTTAACGATCAGTTCGCCAAGTATTTCGATCACACCGTGGATTTTCGACGCTCAACGGATTTTGCCAGTGAAAATCTATCAAGCGTACACAACATTAGCTTTTCCGTTAAAAGTGATTACGAAGGGGGCGTTTACAATCCCGAGTACTTAAAGCAGCTGGACGCTTTAGTTGAGATGCTGCGTCAACACCCGGATGTGATTCAGGTTCAGGCCCTGACCGATACCTTTAAAAGGCTCAATCGCACCATGCACGGTGAACAGGCGGAATGGTATCGGGTTCCGGATGATAGGGAACTGGCCGCTCAATATTTTCTGCTTTACGAACTCAATCTCCCTTTTGGATTGGATGCCAACCATCAAGTGAGCTTTGACAAAACCGAAAGCAAAATTCTGGTTACTCTTAAAGAGCTATCCACCAACGAGATGCTGGCTACGGAAAAAAATCTGGAAGGGGTGTTCGAACAGCATTTTCCTCAGCTGGAATATTATAAGTCTGGAGTTATGTTGATGTTCTCCCATGCTGGGGTGAGCAATGCCCATGCAATGATCAAAGGCACAGTGGGTGCCTTAATTTTGATGTCAATTGTGATTGGGTTGTCGCTCAAGTCCACTAAGTACGGTTTGGTGTCTTTCGTAGCGAACGTTTTTCCCGCTATTTTGGCCTTCGGCGTTTGGGGCATCGTATTTGGAGAAGTGGGCATGTCCGTAGCCATATCCATTGGCATGACGCTGGGTATCGTAGTGGACAACACCGTTCACCTTCTCAGCAAGTACAAACGAGGCATGGCCGCGAACGGTCAGCAGGTGGAAAAAGCCATTGAATACGCCTTCTCCCACGTGGGAATTGCTCTGCTGGTGTGCAATGTGGTGCTGATCGCGGGCTTTGCCATTCTGTCTCAATCCCACTTCTTCCTAAACAGCCATATGGGGTACTTCACTGCCATGACATTTATTTTGGCACTGGTGGTGGACTTCTTACTGTTGCCCCCTATTTTGGCTTGGGTTGATCGACGATCCAGCGCAAGCACCAAACCCAGCGCGGTGCTATCCATGGACTGATCCGTCAAAATACGGGCCATTGCCAATGGCCAACCACCCCCTGTCTGGTCTACACTGTCTACCTATAAGAAGAAGCTAACCCACGCCTTAGTTGTAGACTGGTCAGGATGCCAACGGATAACACGCCCCCAAAAGCGGCATTGTCGAAAGAACGAATAGTTGATGCCGCTTACAAACTAGCAAAAGAAGACCCTGTGAATGCCCTTAGCATGCGCAAGGTAGCAGGCGTGTTGGACGTTACCCCCATGGCAATCTACAAATATTTTGACGACAAGAACCAACTTACTGCCGCCGTAATCGACCGGCACCTGACCGAAAGCGATCTAGTGCCAGACGCCGTTGATTACCCGGAATGGCGTCACTGGATCACCGAATCCTATCTTAGATTGTGGGATGCTTTCGACCAGTCACCGGGGATGATCCACTATATGACCAACGCCACCAGCCTTGGCCCCGCTGTGTTGAGCTGGCAAAATGAAATTCTAAAGGTTCTCATCAATGCCGGCCTGACTCCCAAGCAGGCTCTCAACGGCCACACCACCATGTCCGAGCTGGCTATTGGAAACAGCATTATGGTGCCCCTCCGTAACCGAGGTCTGGAAACTTTATTTCCCAGTATCTGGGAAGATCTTCAGGCGGGCAAAGTACCGGACCTGAATCAGCTGAACCAATCCGATATACCCCTAGTGGACTACCCCTGGGTACTGATGACTGGACAAGCCATGATGGAAGAATTGCAAAACAGCCGCAAAGCCTTTTACACCGAGTTGTGCCTGGTTTTAGATAGCCTGGAAAACCATATCGTTGTTAACAATAAGGGCTCCATCGACTACTGAGGTCAGTTTTTTGCCGGTGGATTAATGCAAAGGATGTAATGGAACCGGCTCAAACCTTCTATATGACCACACATCACCGCCACCACCAACAAGGTGGGGATGGCCACGAATAGACCGGGCATTCCCCATATCCAGCTCCAGAAGATAATCGATATAAACAAAAAAATAGGGTTTAACTGAAAGTGCCGCGCGTGAACCATGGGGTCAATAAAATTGCCAGTGATAAACATAAGCAGCAGCACCAACCCCAAGGCCAATAGCAAAGCAGCGGGATCAAATTGAGCTGCGGCCACCGACAAAGCGACTAAACCGATGGCAATGATGTTGCCCACAAAAGGAATATACCGCAACAAGCCCAACACCAAACCCCATACCACGGCATATTCAACATCAAAATACCAAAGCACCGCCCCTACCGCCAAGCCATAACCCACATTGATGAATAAGGTAATCCCAAGATACATGGCTATTTGATCCCGCACCTTCCTGGCCAAACCCAGAACCATAAGTTGCCGCTTACGACGGCGAAAGGACATGGCCAGATTCTTAGTTAACACGTCTCCGCCCACAAGAAAGAAGTAGCAGAGAATAAACGTCACCGACACGTACCAAACAAAACTGGAAAACTCATCAAACAGTTTTTCCCGCCAGCTAACCTGGCTGGACCCAACCACCACAGTGGCCCCGGCGTCATCCGCTAAGTTAATGGTTTTTTCCATCATCTCTTCCACTTCGCTGGTTCTACTATCCACCTCATTCAGGGCATCGCTAATGGAATCCACGTGGGTTTGGAGTTGATCCACCACCTTCGGCAACATGGCGGCACGTTCCATGATAGGTTCATAGGCAAATAACAGCGCCGCCACCAGCCCACTGAACACAAAGGCCAGGGGCAAGAATGCAGCTAATGCCTGTGGGATGTAAATTTTACGTAGGAACAGCGTTGGTCTGTATAACAATGTACTCAGATAGTATCCGAATAAAACCGGCATCAAAACCGCCTTGGCATACACCAAAAGATGGGAACCAAGGGCTAAACAGACCAGCAGGTAGGCCAAATTGGGCAGCCATTCGCGACTGAAGCGAGCCCAGCCATGGGGGAGAAGGTTTTCGTTCATACCGGTTTGCTTTTGGGTGTCTTTTGAATATCACATTATTCAAGAAGCATACCAGCACTCAAGCAGCATACCAGCAATCATTACGCCGTATCAGTTAATGTCCACCAACACGCCAATTCGAGCGCTTTCTTCAGCCAAGCGTTCCCTTCGCATATCCGGGTTTTGCTCTAGACCATTAATCAAGCTTACCTGTAACTTTTGGGCTTGATTCACATTCATGTCCCCCTTGGTTACTCGGGCGGGAACCGCATCAAGCAAGGTCTCTGCTAAAACATGGCGGGTGGACTCTGGTAAAGGCTCGTTGCTCTGCCAGCGCTCCAGCAGTTTGGTGAAGCGTAGATAGTTCACCATGCGAACCAATTCCTGTTCGGGCTTATTATGCCGATCGGCCACCTGCTTGAGGATATACCACTCTGCAGGTGACACGTAATCAGGCCGCTCGGTAACAGCGCCTTCAAACTCATTCTGGTCCAGGGACCTCACCACCGCATCCATGGCCTTCATCTGAAATTGTTCCACCAATTGAGCGGTCCATTGCTCCGGCGGTGGCACCTCCTGGGGAGGCGCCTCTGGCTTGATCCGACTCACCACACCCGGTTCAGCCAGGGCCACCGTGGCAGGCTTATTAGAGTCACCTTCGGTCTTGGTGTAAAGCCAAACCAAGCCACCGGAGAATATTAACAGAACACAAATAAAGTTAATGAGCCTACTCATCGCACTAACTCCAATACTGCCTAAATCTTGGGGCTTAGTTAATACATAACGGGCTCAGGAGGAACAACGCTGAACTCATACTCCTGCCCCTCTCCGGACATCAACACCGTAAACAATCCATTGAATAAGCCGCACCCTCTCATACTGGCAAATGTGGTGCTGCCGGAAAAGCGGATATTACCTGCACCTAGATCGGAGATGGGACCACTGTAAGAGAGAGGAAACTCTGCAGGCTCCTTGGTGCGACAACCAAATGGGATTTGCAACCAACCAAAGCCTGCAGAATTGACCTTAACTGTGGTGAAGGCACTACCGTCAATGTGCAAATAACCAGCTTCGTCCAATTCCACTGTGCCGTTAGTGGGAAGCGTTGGCTCAATGCTCAGATTCACATCCAAAGGCAATAATATGGATAACTTGGTTGAGAACCTCGGCACACTGAGGGTGCCGGATAACACGTTATTGGTGATATCCGTATCAGCATAGAAGGTGGAGGCTTCAGGCAAAACCACATCCTGCTTCAGGGTCGCCAAGCCAATACGAGCACTAAGGGGCCAGTCATCTAAGGTAAATACCAATGCGTCAGTGTAAGGGTTGGCAGTGGACTCAGGTATGGGCTTCTCACCACAGGTATTATCCGCCGGTAGGCCCGCCAAACGATCTTCAAACCAATCCAGCACATAGGGTGCCGCCTGGAACTGAGTGGCAATGTGCTCGCTGGGATAAATATCAAAGCGAACATCCACCCCTTTCTCGCAATAATTGTTTTTCAGCGCAATATGCTGATCAAGCGGGATAAACTCGTCCGCCTGCCCATGATACAAATACATGGGAACCGATGGGGTACCCTTACCCAGATCCTGTTCTGTAAGAATCTGATCCACAGACTCTATGGTGATCAACTGTTCCAAAGGTTGATTATCAATGGTGAAATCCGCCAGCTCGGACCCCATAAAATGAAACAGGGATTCAAAAATACATTGGGATTTACCCACATCAATCTGTTCCAAGCCAAAGTTACTGGCTAGTTCATAAAGGGGCATGGCACTTCCGTACTCTGCTTCCAGGCCAATGATCGCGCCTAACAGGAACGCACTGCCAGCATCGCCATCCAAATTGAAGGCGCTACCCTTGATATCTGACGGCACAGCACCAGCCGCCACCCCTACAATGTTCAAGCCGGGGGAATAATCTTGGTGGATTTCTGCAATCCAACCACCGGTCTGCCCACCCTGGGAATAACCCCAAATGGCCACCTGATCATGACTGATATTGGCTTCGGGAATTTGACTGGCCGCGTAGACAATATCCAGTGCGGCATGGGCTTGAGCCGCCCCTACCAGATAGGTGGGAGTATCACCGTTGGTGTAACCCGCGTAATCGGTCACCGCCACGGAATAGCCTTTGTTTAATGCGGCGGCGATATTGGCGGCTTCATATTCTGTGCCTGCGTTTAACTGTAATGACGCTGCACATTGTTGCCCCAGACCCTGGGTACCCACACCGTAGCTCAGTAGCGGACGGGTTCCAGCACCGGTCCAATTTGCGGTGGGTAATAAAACACTTCCCGTTACCACGTTGGCTTTGCCGCTGGAATCCGTGGACCAATAGGCCACATCCCAGGAGTGATAGTCGGCATTGCCTTCACCTAACTGAACCTGTGATTGTCGATACCAAATTAAATCGCCATGTTCTCCAGGCGTAATGGTTGGCGGAGAATAAAATTCCATACCCAGAGGACCCTGCATGGGCTCTGCATGGGCTGAACTTAGGCAAAACGAGAAGGTTAACGCGGTGGAAACTGCTTGTACCGCTTTATTAACAAAGCACTTATCCATACTGACCCCAAACTATTTTTATTATTATTTTTACGTAGCTGCTACCTGGATCATAGCGCGGATTGAACGCCAGCTTCAGTACACTTTCGGACAAAACTGGCTTCAATAAGGACAAAGTATATTAAGAAAAGCAGGTTGATAAAAATATAAATACTTACTGATTACTTCATTTGCAAAATAACCACATCATTGGCTTCCAGATCAGTGGCCTTATAGACCTCTTCAACCTCTGCGACGGATATCGCCGAGCCTTTGTTACCCCAGGAATTACGAATAAACGTAATAACATCAGCCACTTCCTGCTTGTCCAACAACAAGCGGTAGCCGGGCATATCATAGGGTTCAGGCTGACCATGGGAAACAACGCGTAAAGAGCCGTTTAAAGTCACGTTAATTAAGGAAGACGGCGCTGGATCCATCACCGCAGGATTACCGGCTAATGGCGGGATATAAGTACTTTGCCCAGATCCATCCGCTGAATGGCAGTGGATACAGCTTTGATAGTAAACCTTGGCACCGGTGTCAGAGAAATCCAATTGCGCCAACTTGGCTTCCGTGCTGCTGTCATACTGGTATTCTGGATAGGGCTCATTCCCCGCACGCAGTGATTTTAAATACACCGCCATGGCTTTTAGATCGTCATCGCTCATGTGTGAAGTGCTGTTGTTCACCACTTCCACCATGGTACCAACGGCTTTACCAAAACGATTTTTACCGGTCTTCATGTACTCCACCAAATCATCTTCAGTCCAGCGCCCCAAACCGGAATTCACTTCACCCTTAAGTGAGGAGGCATACCAATGGTCCAATTCCGCACCCGCGAGAAAATCCGAGCTGGATTCGTCCAAGCCTTTCTCCTGTAGCATCATCCCTCTGGGAGTATGACAAGCACCGCAATGACCTAAACCCTGAACAAGATAAGCTCCGCGATTCCATTGCTCGCTTCTTTCCTGATCCGGCTCATAGGCATCGTCATCCAAATGCAGCATATTCCAGATTGACACAGGCCAACGCGCCGACTTTAGGCCTTCGATCTCATTGGGCAAATTAGGCTGGCGGACCGGCTCCACTTCATTCATAAAATAATCGTAGAGCGCGGCAATATCCTCTTCTGTCATCTTTGCGTAGGAAGGGTAAGGCATGGCGGGATAAAGATTGTGTCCATCTTTCGCAACACCTTCACGCATGGCCGCGTCAAAATCCTCGAGGGTGTAATCACCAATGCCGGTTTCCGGATCAGGAGTGATGTTGGTAGTGTAAATATGACCCAACATGGGTACTTTCATTTTTAAGCCACCGGCAAATGGCGCACCACCTTCTACGGTGTGGCAGGCCACACAGTTACCCAAACGAGCCAAATACTCCCCTTGTGACATGGGAGCGTCTTCTGCAAATGTAGGCACAGCCATGCCCGCCACAACTACGCTACAAAGAGCAAACCCAAATCTCATGATGCTTTTCCCTAGTTATTTTTCTATTAATCTATTATTGGCGGGAAAGTCTAAATAAGAATGACCGACCAGACAACCGTTGACGCTCGGAATGCTGAAGCAAACTTCTTTGTTTGCGGCTATAGCAAATAACCGTGGGCACAAGGGCGAGAATATTCAATATATAGAAACCAAACGCACCCACTGAAAAGTCACCATAGTAAAGTTCTTGCTAGCGCTGCTGAAACCGTTCCCACTGTCCAGTCAGCTCCGTGTTTTTACGGGGATCAAACAATGGATTATCGGTTGCCACGTAACGGCCGGTATTTTGGTTTACCCAATAATGGTTACTACCGGCAGGCACCGAATAACTGCTTCCGTTGCTGCCATAAATATTGGTGCGTTCCAAAATTCCGTTGACAGAGCTTTTGTGGCCTTGATACTGAATGTTACTGCGAGTGGTGTAGCCAGAAGCAGTAATATCGGATATTTCGCTATAGGTCTGGCTCAGACGTCGTTGCGCATCACTGTTTTGACGGGCCATATTGGCATTATGACGTTGTTGAGACGCCAATAAAGCAGCATGACCGTCAGCTTCTATCTGCGCCATCTTTTTTACGTGATCATTATATTGTGTTTGCTTCCACACCGCGTTGACTTCAATGTTTGCCACACTCACAAGCAACTCCTGCTTAGCCTTTTCGAAATATTGCGGCGGACCTTCCACGGCTCGGGTAATGATCAAGCTGTGCTTCAGCACATACCCGTTCGAGCGCTGTAACGTTCTCTGGGTGGGACTGGAGAGCGCTTGTACCGATAGTGTTGCGAGACGATCCCCATTGGGAAGAGCCCAGTCCGCTGCCCATGTTTCAAATTGGTAGGTATTCCAAGGGTCATCGGTAAGTTCTTGCCGATGAAAGTTGAGCAGTTCAGGCACCTTGTAGGTTTTTAGCAGTCGCGCACCTTGATCTCTCATGGCTGGCATCAAAACGCCTTGCATCAGTTGTGAAAGAGGTTGGTAAGGTTCCAGCAGTGCTCCTCTCTGTTGCACTATGCTATCTAACATGGGGTTGCCCGATTGAAAATAAGACAAGCGGTGCCTTGGATAATAAATTAACGTTCCCCCTTTGGTCTTATACTCCACATTATTATCATTCCCTTGGCTTCGATTGACTCCTCGCTTCTGTGACTCCCAACTACTGGGAATGGGCATTCTCATACTCACCATATTGAATTTTGGATCGAAGATTTCCTCGTATACGAAATCCCCCTGCTTTTTGTTTTTGACCTGATTGCTTTGCTTGGATGGCGCGGGTGACTTCTTATAAGAGGTTCGCGCTTTAGCTGCGCCACCCTCCACTTGCACATCAAAGCCCTTGAATCGATAGGCCCCCATATCACCGGCAGCAATACCGATGGTACCTCGCCCTATTGAACTGTTACCGTAGCTGCCAATATTTTTTCCGTTAACGAATAAATCAATGCTGTTCCCATTCTCTTTTATGGAAAGCTGGTTGGGCCTATACACATCGCTCCTAACAGTTTGACTAAGGCGCTGCTCAAACCCCGATGGGGTTCGCTGCACCAGAGTCACTTGATTATTGGGCTGAATCGCAAAGATATAATAGCTACGGGGATTCTCCACATATCCATACAACAGACCTGCCCAGGAATACCCAGTGGTGTTCAGCAGCTGCACCGTGACCGTAGCCTTTCTTGCACCCTCCTGGCTAGGGTCATGGCCCACATAATAATAGGTAATATCACCTTCTCCCTGGGCATTTTCCAACACCACGGAACCGCGTTCATGATGAATCTGCCAAAGGCCTGACTGCCCGCTCTTCAATAGAGAACTAAGACCACCCATATTGATATCGGCGTGAACATTGGGACAACTTAAAAACAGAATAAAGCTAAAGACTGAAAAACAAAGGCGCGTATTCCAACAACCAAAGACCATATCCCTTTCCCCCGAACAGACTTATGGCATGATAAGGTTTTCCTAAAACCGAAGTAGATTACCTGCGTGAAACTTGAGACCAGACCAAAAGAGTAAACGCCATGCAAAACTTAAGCAAGAAAACATCAACTGCCCAACTGTATATTGGCAATGATGTGGCGCACAACCTGGGCACTGGCAAGAAAGGCTGCTTGCTCCCGCTGGTCCAGTTTCGGATGTAATACCCGTTCAACGCCGCCTTTGCCCACCACAGCAGGTAAACTCAAACACACATCATCCACCCCCAAAAAACCATCCACTTTTAAACTGATGGGGAATGTATGTTTAGCATCACGGGCAATGCATTCAATTAGCCGTGCAGTAGCCAAAGCAATGGCATAATTGGTGTGCCCCTTATGTCGAAACACCTCGTATCCAGCTTGGGCTGCCTGTTGAGCCAGTTGGTATCGCTCCGGACTGGGCTCGATGAGTTCCCCACCCGCATAGGCACAACTCATGGCGGGGAACTGGCTATCGCCATGCTCACCCAAGATGTAGGCTCGGATATCTTCCATATGAATTTGTATTTCTTCCGATAGCAGTTGGCGAAATCGAGCTGAATCCACCAGCGTACCGGTGCCCATTATTTGATTGGGGTGGAATCCGGTGATTTGCAGAGCGAAGTGGACTAACACATCCACCGGGTTGGAAGCCAATACCACTTTTGCGTTTGGTGAGAGCTTAGCTAAATCGGGCAAAATGGATTGGAGTAAATCAACATTGGGCTGTGCCAGTTGCAACCGGCTGCGCATATCAACCGGTGTGGGAGCAGAAGCGCAAATCGCAATAACATCGGATCCTTTGGTATCGCCAAACTCCCCTGCAACGATTTTAGTAGGGTTCGCAACAAACAACTGCCCATGGCGCAGGTCCAGCACGTCTCCTGTCACCGAGTTGCGGCTACGCCCAACTAAAACCAATTCAGTAACAAAATTACTCATGGCCAAAACAAAGGCCAGACTGGATCCTACTTTGCCCACTCCCACAATAGAGACTTTCATTTTTCCCCTACTCCCCAACTAGATCTGAACCTCCTTTACTATACGTCAGAAAGCCGCTGCACGATCAGTCAACAGCCGCCAAATTTACACCGTCAGATCAAAAAACAACCAGAAAAAACCAATCCAAACTGCCTATGAAAATCGCCAGCTGCCCGGTTGGCGAATTTTCCATGGCTGACCTAAGCTTCGAAAACGTCATAGACTTAGTGCATAATAAGCTTCTCATAAAAACCTATGTACTTTTATTGTGCATAATTTATTTGCTCGTAAAATAGGGGCCGCACAAAATCAACCAAACATAGCGCTTTTCCAGAGAATGATCTGGCCGGCTTCGTTTTCTGGCCAGAATATTGCTGTACTAAGTAGTTATAAAATCAGTTAAGGATGAAAGATGAGTATTTCAGCGCATAAAATGGAACCTGCCACTTCGCCACGGCTATCCACAAACAGCTATTCCGGCAAGTCTATTTTAATCACGGGGGTGACTGGCTTTTTAGGTAAGGTGATACTGGAAAAGTTATTGCGCTCGCTACCTACTGTGGGAAAAATTCACCTGTTAATTCGTGGCAGCCAGCTCTACCCCGATGCCCACGACCGTTTAATGAACGAGGTACTTACTTCGTCAGTTTTTGATCAGCAAAAAGCCTGCGACCCCGACGGCTTTATGACACTCTGCAAAGACAAACTCAACGTGATCAGCGGTGAACTCACCTCCGATAAATTCGGCTTGGCCCCTTCGGATTTTAGCGCCCTGGCCGATGAACTGGATCTGATTATTAATTCAGCCGCCAGTGTCAATTTCCGCGAACCCCTGGACACTGCTCTTGACATCAACACCCTTAGCTTAAATACCATTGTGGATCTTGCCTGCCGCCGCAAAGTTCCCGTAATCCATGTATCTACTTGCTTTGTAAACGGTTTCAATGAAGGCGTCATCCATGAAGCGGTGGCTGGCCCTAAGAATCACCCCCTGCCCAGAGAAAAACAGGATGACAACAGTCCCTATGAGGTTGAGCCCACTATAAACCACCTGCTTGGTTTATGTTCAGATCTGAAAAGCCGGGTTATTGAAAAGAAACAGCGCTCTGCGCTGGTGGAACTGGGGCTGGAGCAAGCAGAAACCTATGGCTGGAACGACTCCTACACCTTCACCAAGTGGCTGGGTGAGCAGGTTCTACTGCAAAAGCTGGAGGGGCAAACTCTTACTATTGTTCGTCCCGCTATTGTGGAAAGCACCTTGCAGGAACCCAGCCCAGGCTGGATAGAAGGAGTCAAGGTGGCGGACGCCATCATCATGGCCTATGCCCGGGAGAAGGTGACTTTTTTCCCTGGTGACCCCAAGGCTGTAATAGACATTATTCCTGGGGACTTGGTAGCAAACAGCATAATCGTTGCAGGTGCAGAAGCCCTTAGTCAACAACCAGCCCACCGCATTTATCAATGCAGCAGCAGTTATTGTAATCCAGTTACTATTAAAGAAGTGGTTGATCACGTTGTACAAGAGGCCAACGAAAATCATCAGGCCCATGGGAATCTGTTTCTGAAGAAACCCTCCCGCCCCTTTTTGATGGTGCCCGGATGGGTGTTCAAATGGGGAGCTCAAATAACTTATAGCCTGGTGGGCTTTAGCCACAACCTGCAACGCTATCTTGGTCGCACACCCTCAACCAGCAAATTGAGCAAGCTGGATGCTGCCATGAAGCTGGCAATGGTGTTTTCGTTTTATACCCGACCCCGCTATTTATTTTGCAATGATAAATTGTGGGGATTGTTCTGCCGCCTTGATTCCACAGAACAAGCGCAATTTCCTATGGATGCACGCAAAATAGATTGGCAGAACTACATTCGCGATATACACATAACCGGTCTAAACCAATACGCATTAAAGCCCAAGACAAAATTGCCGAGTAAACTTAAAACAAGTACACAAGCAGCGCCAGCTTGAAACGGTGCAATATAAATATGACTGAAGTACTTCCACAAATTCGAAATACGACTCGAGCACTGATCCGCCGTGGTGACAAAGTCTTGGTATTAAAAAAAACCAGTTCTACCAGTAACAGCCGCTACGCCCTACCGGGCGGCGGCCAAGATAGCGGTGAAACCCTAAACCAGGCATTAACACGGGAGTGCGCAGAGGAAATTGGAACTGACATCACCATTAACAGTTTGGTGGCCGTATCAGAGTGGCTGAAAGAAAAAGCCTCTGCAGCACCCTGTAAACTACATACCATGGATTTTGTATTCAGCTGTGACGTATCAAAGAGTTACCAACCCCACAACGGCCCAAAACCAGACAAAAGACAGGTGGATGTAATTTGGGTTAAAGCCAGCGAGCTTACCTCGGAGAATCTGTCCCCTGGGTATCTGGCGGATTTTATTAACCAACCTAAGAAAAACTCCACCTCGGTTTATCTGGGTGCCCAATGGAGCGAGGAACAGGACAAAGCCAGTTTGATAAAGGCCTCAGGCTAACCGTTTCAAAACTCACTTACCTCATTGACGCTGTGGTTTTCGGCTTTGGCTAATGTGAGCAATTGGGTAAGTTCCGGTATGAATAACTTTGAGATGTGCTCAACATCGGATACCAAATCAGAATCCACGTGCACGCTAAAACCCACTGTATCGCCATAACTTACCAAAGTAATGTTCAAACCAACCGCTTCCATAATTGGGCCTAAAATAAACATGGAATCCACTTTTGCTGAGCCAAAATAAAGTGTTTCTCTCGGACCGGGTACGTTAGACACAATTAAATTATGGGGAGTCACTTTATCAGCTAAGCCCCATTGGCTATAAAGGCGCACCACGGCGTTGAACACGCCTCCCTGACTGTATTCGGCCCAATCCTGCAGCAGGTCGGCTCCCATGGCATTGAGCTCCGCTTTGGCCCGCTTGGTATCTGAATGAATAAGTTGAAGTCGCTCCAAAGGGTCGTCCAAGTGAGTCCCCAAACTCACCCACATGGAAGAAATATGGTTAGCAATCTCGTGATTTTCCTGGGGTTTGTGTACCGAAATTGGCACCATAACAGTTAATGATTTTTTGGGAAGATCATGGTGTCGCAGCAAGTATTTACGCAACACACCTCCACAAATTCCCAACACCACATCATTCACGGTGCAACCCAGCGCATTCTTCACTTGCTTTATTTGCGATAACGACAATCGAACCAAATCCACATCACGATTACCTCCCACTCGTTTATTGAAATGGGTGGCGGGCGCATTCAAAAATCGGGGCTGCTGGGCTCCTTCCTCAATCGGGTTCTGATTGAATACTCGATAGGCACCTCGAACAGTGGAACCAAGCAACTTTGCGAACGATAGGATTTGATGCCTGCGGACTTGCCAGGCGTTGCCGATGAGCTGCTTGGGTTTGGGTAACGTCTCTCCAGCAACCCGCAGGGTTTGTTGTGGCCTACTTGATGCCGGCTGTAAGTCCAACAAACGACGCACCAAACGAGTACCAGCCACCCCATCCATGGCAGCATGATGGGCTTTAAACATCAGAGCAAAACGATTTTGTTCCAATCCTTCGATCACCCACGCCGCCCATAAAGGGCGATCCTTGGGCAAGGGTCGACTGATAATGTCCCCTATTGCCCGCCCCAGTTGGCGTTCTGTGGCCTTCCCTATGGACAGTATTTTACGATGAACATGACGTTGGATATCATAATCAGGGTCGTCGATCCAAACAGGATGACTGAGATCAAACGGCACCCGTATCAAACGTCGGCGAAATGCAGAGTCATTGAGGGTTTTGGCGCGCAACAACTCAACAATATGAGGATAAGAACAGCCCCCCTCCAATTCTGTTCCGTCGCACACCATGACGAAGGCGATTTGCAGATGCACATTTTCTGTTTCCATATATAGGAAGGAAGCATCAATTCCGGATAGTCTTTCCATAAGTCATCCCTATTCGCTTGCATCCAGCCATAAGCATTAGGCTATACTCGAAGTTAACCTTTATTCGCAATCTAAACAGTAGGAGTTATTCGATGCGATCAGGCAACCCTTCTTTGAATGATAAAACATTCACCGGACTGCAACGTACCGGCGAAGTCATGACACTGGGTGGAACGGTTAATAAAACCGCCATTCTATTGGCACTACTGATGATAACCGCACTGTATACCTGGGGCACGTTTTTTGAAACCCGCGATCCTGCAGTAATTCAACCTTATCTCTGGGGGGGAATCATCGGTGGCTTGGTTCTGGCACTGATAACCGTATTCAAAAAAACCTGGGCTCCCGTTACAGCCCCACTTTACGCCTTAGCCGAAGGTTTTGCCATCGGTGGCATATCGGCATTTTACGAAGTGCAATTCGAAGGCATCGTCATTCAAGCGGCCAGCCTCACTTTTGCCACCCTTTTTGCCCTCCTTATGGCCTACAAAACCGGCCTGATTAAAGCCACAGAGAACTTCAAATTAGGTGTGGTAGCCGCCACTGGAGCCATTTTTCTCATTTATCTGGTGAATTTTGTCTTGTCATTCTTTGATATGCCCATCGGATTCATCCACGAGAGCGGCACCATGGGCATCATCTTCAGCCTGGTAGTGGTGGCTGTGGCAGCATTAAATCTGGTTCTGGATTTTGACTTTATCGAGTCAGGAGTGGACCAGGGGGCACCCAAGTACATGGAATGGTATGGCGCTTTTGGCCTGGTTGTTACCCTGGTTTGGCTCTATTTGGAAATGTTACGTTTGTTGTCAAAATTGAAAAGCGACTAATGCCATTACATTGACATGGAAGTCTTTTAAACTGTTTGTCTGCCAGCATCTGTTCAAGTCTGTTTGTTAGGGAGTACAAACCATGACAAAGTACGTAAGCAATGCCTTGAGCGCCGTCTCACACATCAAAACCGATCACAATGTGTGGGTTCATTCCATGGCAGCTACTCCCCGTGTGTTGCTGGAAGCCCTTTCTGAGCATGCACTTGAGCATCAGAATATTTCCCTGTATCAACTCCATTTGGAACACGCAGATTGTTTGACCAAAGCGGTGGACGGTGGGCACCTTGAGCTCAAGGCCTATTTCGCTAGCCACTATAATCGCCACCTGATTGATGCCGGTGTGGCGGACTACATCCCTATTTCACTGTCGGAAATACCCCGTCTGTTTCGCAGTGGCCAGCAAAAAATCGATGTGGCCATGATTCAGGTGGCACCACCGGATCATCACGGCATTTGCTCCCTTGGCATATCCGTTGAAGCCACCCGGGCAGCCTGTGAAGTGGCGGATTTGGTGATTGCCCATATCAACCCAAAAATGCCACGCACCCACGGTGATACCTTTATTAATCTGGAAGACATCGATATTGCCTACGAGGAAGCCACTCCGATTTCCGAACACCCTACCCCAGAGCTGACCGAAACCAATGAGCAGATCGGTAGACGAGTGGCGGAAATTATAGAGGATGGCGATTGCTTGCAGATGGGTATCGGAGAAATCCCCGACGCCACCTTGGCTTGTTTAACCAACCATAAGGATTTGGGTATCCATACGGAAATGTTTTCCGATGGTGTTATTCCCCTGTACCACTCTGGCGTTATAAACAATCGACGCAAACAAAAACACCCGGGGAAACTGGTGACGGGATTCGTGGTGGGGAGCCACAATCTTTATCGTTTCGTGGACGACAACCCTGAAGTGGTGTTTTGCGATATTGAGTACATCAACAGCATTAACACCATCAGTGGTAATCACAATGTGGTGAGCATCAACAGCGCCCTGCAAGTGGATTTGTCAGGACAGGTATGTGCCGACTCCCTGGGCACTCATATCTATTCCGGTGTTGGTGGTCAATTTGACTTTGTAATGGGCTCCAGTTTGTCTCAAAATGGCCGCTCGATTCTTGCATTCCCCTCCACCGCCGGCGGTGGTAAATACTCACGGATTGTTCCCGTATTAGCTCCCGGTTCAGGGGTGGTCACGCCCCGTGGTAGCGTGGATTACATCGCCACTGAGCACGGCATGGTGCGCTTAAAAGGCAAAAGTCTGCGGCAACGGGCCAAACTACTGATTCATATAGCGCATCCGGATTTTCAGGAACAACTGGCGAGAGAAGCCTACCAGTACTGGAAAGTGTCCCTGTGAACGGCACATTGATCGCTGCACTGCAAACATTTCTTGGCGATCGGATTAGTGAGAATCCAGCGTTGCTAGAGCAACACAGTCACGGTGAAAGCCACCACACACCCGCACTACCGGACGCCGTGGCATTTATTGAAAATGAAGAAGAACTGATTCAAACCGTCAAACTCTGCCAGCACCATCGAACCCCCATTGTGGCTTTTGGCGCAGGCACCAGCGTAGAAGGCCAGGTACAATCCAGCAATGGGGGGCTCTGTATCGACTTTAGCCGTATGAACGCAATACTGGAAATCAATGGCGCTGATCTCAATTGCCTGGTGCAGCCCGGGGTTACCCGCGAACAACTGAATCAGGCACTGCGACATGAGGGCTTGTTTTTTCCCGTTGATCCTGGGGCCAATGCCACCTTGGGTGGCATGGTAGCCACCGGTGCATCTGGCACAACCTCCCTGCTATATGGCGGCATGAAACACAACGTACTAAGCCTTGAAGCAGTTCTGGCCAATGGTAACAAAATCACCACCGGCAGCGCCGCTCGCAAATCCAGCGCCGGCTACAATCTTACAGAACTGCTCGTGGGATCCGAAGGCACCCTGGCTCTCACCAGCAAAATTCGTTTGAAGCTCTACGGTATACCTGAGTGCACCAGCGCGGCAAGGGTTGAATTCCAGAATCTCAATCACTGCGTGAACAGCGTGATTGAAATGATTCAAACCGGATTGAAACTGGCGCGCATGGAATTATTGGATGGCGCAGCGCTGAGGGCAGTAAACCAGTACTGTGGATCACAATATCCCGAATGCCCCACCCTGTTTTTAGAATTTCATGGCAGCGAAGCCAGCTGCAAAGAGCAGGCCTTATTGGCCCAGGAGATTTGTCAGCACAACCAGGGAAGTGAGTTTATTTACAGTGTCAACCAGGAACAAAAACACGCGCTCTGGCACGCTCGCCACAACGCCTACTACGCTGCTATTGCTCAGGTGCCAGAAGGAAGGGGCTGGGTATCCGACGTTTGCGTTCCCATCTCCAAATTGGC
This sequence comes from uncultured Ketobacter sp., assembly GCA_964016105.1. Classification (GTDB taxonomy): domain Bacteria; phylum Pseudomonadota; class Gammaproteobacteria; order Pseudomonadales; family Ketobacteraceae; genus Ketobacter. The sequence continues at coordinate 72,763 of CAXHEX010000020.1, read as the reverse complement.
CCAATGCATAGAACAAACCCAACAGGACCTAAACCAACAACAACTCCATATACCCATCGTAGGACATGTGGGCGACGGCAATTTTCACCTTTTATTCAGCATCAAACCCGATGATGAGGCCGGGCTGGAATTAGCCCAACAGATTAATCAAAGAATGGTGGCACGGGCCCATGGCATGGGAGGCACCTGCACCGGTGAACATGGCATCGGCCTGGGCAAAAGAGCGTATTTAATCAAAGAGAAAGGCCAGCAAACCGTGGACTTGATGGCTGCCATCAAACACAGTTTTGACCCCTACAATTTATTGAACCCTGGCAAATTGTTCTATCAGGATCAAGTCAAGCCGTCGTAATCAACCGCCAACAACTATATAATTTCCATACAGTCACTATACACATGCTTTAGGAGAAAACCGTGCCTGGCTTGCTACCCGACGTAGACCCCGATGGTTTATTGGAATATTCCGTTGTCTTCACCGACCGGTCGCTGAACCATATGTCCCAGCAATTTCAACAGGTAATGCGGGATATCTCCACTACTCTGAAGCAGGTATACAACGCTCATTCTGTTACTGTGGTTCCCGGTGGCGGTACTTACGCCATGGAATCCGTGGCCAGACAATTCGCCCACAACAAAAAGTGTTTAGTGCTTCGAAATGGCTGGTTTAGTTTTCGCTGGAGCCAAATATTTGAGATGGGCAATATTCCTGATTCGCATCAGGTTCTGATGGCAACACCCATTAGCGATCAGCCCCAATCGCCGTTTGAGCCTGCCCCCATAGAGGAGGTAGTTAATTACATCAAACAAGAGAAGCCAGATTTGGTATTTGCCCCCCATGTGGAAACGGCTTCTGGCATTATGCTCAATGACGGCTACATAAGGGCGGTGGGTGAGGCGGTACAGCAAACAGGCGGCCTGTTTATTTTGGACTGCGTAGCGTCTGGAACCGTATGGGTAGACATGCAAGATTGCCACGTGGACGTGCTCATATCAGCACCACAGAAAGGTTGGAGCGCCTCCCCCTGCAGTGGCTTGGTCATGTTAAGCGAGAACGCCCACAACCGGCTTAAGGAAACACAAAGCAGCAGCTTTGCCTGTGACCTGGGAAAATGGCGCTGGATTATGGAGGCTTATGAAAACGGTGGCCACGCTTACCATGCCACTATGCCAACGGACGCCTTGAAACGATTCCGGGATACCATGAAAGAAACGGAAGTTCTTGGTTTTGACATGTTGAAAGCCAAACAGCTGGAACTAGGAGAAAAAGTCAGGGCGTTATTTGCCGAGCAGGGTTTTCAAAGTGTGGCGGCAGATGGCTTTGGCGCCCCAGGGGTAGCAGTGTTTTTTACTCAAGATGATGACATGAAAACCGGCAAACCTTTCCTGGCTAAAGGGCTGCAAGTGGCGGCTGGGGTTCCCCTACAATGCAATGAATCGGCGGACTTTAAAACCTTTAGGATAGGCTTATTTGGTTTAGATAAATTACAAAATGTGGACAGAACCGTTGCCACCCTAGAGACCGCGTTAAAAGAATTAAATTAATCATGAGCGAAAACACCACCACCCGCGACAAACTGGCACTGGAACGAACTCGACTGGCCAACGAAAGAACTCTACTGGCTTACGTGCGCACCGGCTTGTCATTACTGGCAGCCGCCGCGGTGTTGTCTCAATTTTTTACCACCATGGCACAGTACGAACCAATCTCATGGTTTCTGGCCGTCAGTGGTTTGATGGTTTTGGTGATTGGTGTGATTCGATTTTTTACGGTACGCAAGCATTTGAATAACTAAAACAATAATAAATGGTGACCCCATGACTATTTTCTTTAAATATACCGCAAGCTGCTTTGTGGTTTTATTGCTATCCCTATTACTCAGCGCCTGCGGTGGCGAGCAGGTGGAACTGATTCTGTGCGAGGATACAATCGATACCTCTTCTCCAGTGCTAAACAATGGCTTTGGTTTTAACTTAAATAACACACGCAACCAACTGTCCCCCATCAACGCAAGCAATGTGGCTAACCTGGAGCTGGACTTCACACTGAATGCAGAAAATGCACAAGAGCGCCGAGGTGCCCCCGCCGTAACGGAACAAACCATTTACTACCACACGCCCAATTCAGTGGATGCCGTGAACCGCGAAAGCGGCTGTATTTATTGGAGTTATGAATCGTCAGACCGCGTGCGCAGCGCCTCGGTTACACTGGTGGACGAACCCAGCCTAAACAAACGTCTGGTGGTAGTGGGCACCTGGATGGGCTGGGTCATCGCGTTGGATGCTGAAACCGGCGAAGAAATCTGGAAAGCCAATGCCAAGGCATTTGGCTCCGATATGATCACCGGAGGCCTGCAATACCATAACGGGCGCTTATATGTGCCGCTGGCAACGAAATCCGTGGTGTTCTCTGTATTTCAATTTTTGTGTTGCAGTTCCCATGGCTCGCTAGTAGCGCTCGACTCTGCCGATGGTAGTGAACAATGGCGTTTTCATACCACGGAGAACGCCACCCGCATCAACCTGACTCGCAAGGGTCCCAACGGCGTTTCCATTTGGTCCACCCCTTTGCTGGATGTAGCACGTAATCAAGTGATTGTGGGCACAGCACAAAACCTCACCCAACCCACCACCCATATGGAAAATTCCGTGGTAGCCATCAACATGAATAACGGCGAAGTCAATTGGGTTTTTCAAGCCACCGCCAACGATGCCTACAACGTGACCTGTGATACCACCGGAGAACTGGTCAATCATTGTGATGGCCCAGTTTTCGACTGGGATGTGATCACACCTATACTCACGCAAAATTCCCAAGGCCAGGACATCATTATTGCCGGTGATAAAAAAGGCTCGGTGTACCAACTCAATCCCAGCACCGGTGACAAAAACTGGGAGACTCGCTTAGGTGCAGGGGGCACTCTGGGTGGCATTCACTGGGGCATGGCCGTGGACGAAACCCAGGTATATGCCAGCATAGCCGACGCCACCGCTGCCAAGTTTTCTATCTTCAAGTCAGCCTTGAGTTCCGATGCTGTGAATTTTACTGGATTGAATTTCCCCATGGTTCAAGTGCCCAACGCCATGCCCGGAATATACGCTCTGGACAAGGACACCGGTACGGTGAACTGGGAAATTCATGACACTCACTACTTTAATGATATGCTGGTAGACAGTATTTATTCTGCCGCCTTAAGCGTGACCAACGATGTCTTGTTCGCGGCATCGTTAAACGGGATCGTTAAAGCTGTTCGAACGTCAGATGGAGAAACTCTCTGGAGTTTTGATACCGACATTGCCGTTGATGATATCCATGGCAGAGTGGGCAACGGCGGTACCATCGAAAGCGCAGGCCCCGTCATTGCCGGGGATAACGTACTGGTGAACTCCGGTTACAATACCTTTGGGGGAACCAATGAGTTTCAGGCGGGACCAGGAAACGCCCTGTTTGTTTTCAAACTGAAGGATCATTAACTGGGTTTTTGCGGGATTTGAGCGCCTTTTCAAGATCAAACGAAAAGGCGCTCTACCAAAATGGGCGTGGTTCTACAACTGTACTACTATAACTACAGCAAGTCGCTGGGAATGTTACCGCCATTGTCCGCCAAACGCTGTAATACGGTCTTATGCAACCATATATTCATTTGGGCAGAGTCCCCCATTTTGTCCGCAGGACACTCCAACTCAGCAGCTAATTCTTTGCGTGCTGAGTAACTGCTATCAAGATCCAGAAGTTTTAACAAATCCACAATGGAGGTTTTCCAGTTCAATGGCTGTGAGCTTGATGCTGCCATTGCTTCCAATTGGGCAACCATATCCACCTGGGTAATCGCCACGGATTTTTCAACCACAGCGGCCTCTGCAACTGCAGTGGCATCCGAGGCGTCCGCCACGGTTGCTTGCGCTGAATCCACCGATGCTGCACTAATGTCGGCTGGTTGCGCTGGCTTCTGAGGTTCTTTCTCTTCTCCCACACCCAGTTTATTTAGAATTTTATCAAATAGCCCCATGCTAATCGCTCCTATTGAATGAAAGTTGTGATGGTCAAATTCCCCACCAACAGATACTAAATTATAAGGTCTTATTTCGCACTCATTATCCGTATCATTTCAACACGCAACGTCACATTAAAGCCATGGATTTTCCAACTCCCATTCATTTACCATCGGCGTCAGCGATTGACTGCCATTAGAGTCTATCGGCACAACTCTATGTTGCCCCCTCGATACCGTAAACAAGGTGAAGTAATGTTGAAGGATTTGGCGCTTTATTTTAAGCATCTATTTGTCACTGTATGCCTGCTAATTAGTTCCCAACCGCTACTGGGCGCGCCTAATGTTGAAGGACAATGGGACCCCCTAATGGAGTGGAGCATCATTCCCCTCCACGCCATATTACTGCCGGATGGGAAACTGTTTTCCTTTGGCACCGACGAGCGTGGGGTCCAGGGGGCTCAATTCATCTATAACATTTACGATCCATCTACAAACGAAAATAAAATCTTACCCAACACCACCGGGGCCAATGTGTTTTGCTCCAATATGGCAATCGACCCCAATTCAGGTGACGTGCTCATTGCCGGAGGGGATAACTACCGGGTGGGCGGCACGCAATGGAGTGGTCGCAAAGACGTTATCAAGCTGGACTACACAGACCATTCTGTACGTTGGTCGGAAACCGGTGATATGGCCTACGCCCGCTGGTATGGCACCATGCTAACGCTCAATAACGGCGACCTGCTCATGATTGGTGGCCGGAATGAAGCGCGAGACGGATCAAAAGTCCCTGAGGTATACAATACAGAGACCGGTTTTCGCACCCTTCCGGGTGCCACCATTCAAGACTTTAGTTACGCCGAATCGGGTCTAAGGGGAACCTATTACTATGTATACGCGTGGCAGGCCAGTGATGGTGATGTGTGGGTAATAGAAGCCGAAAGTGAAGGCACCACCTCGGACATTTATCGCATGGATGTAACGGGTGCGGGTGCAGTGGAAAAAGTGGGCAAAATACCGTTTGAAACCCGCAACCTCAGCCCCGGAATTATGTACGATGTGGACAAGGTCCTGATCACGGATGTGGATGGTTGGGCGTGGTCCGGCGATCTGAGTCAACCTATACCCACCTGGGAGAAGAAATTCCGCATCGTCGACGAAGACTGGTCAAGCCGGACTGTAGCCAGAACCAATGCCACTTTTGTACCCATGCCCGATGGCAAGATTGCCTTAATGGGGGGAACCAGTAGCTCTGGCTTATTGGCGGACTCAACCTACTACGCACAATATTCCATTTTGATTTGGGACCCTGCCACCAACGAATATCAATTTACAGCTAAACAAGATCTGCCCAGAATGTATCACTCTGCGGCCATCATGCTGGCCGATGGCCGCATCTGGGCTGGCGGCGGCGGTGCACCAGGCCCCTACGAAAACGACAATGCCCAAGTATTCAACCCGCCCTATTTGTTTAATGCCGATGGCAGACGTGCCAACCGTCCTGAAATTATTGCCGCACCAAAAAATAGTCTGGCGGGCAACGACATCATAATCAATGTGAACGATGCCACCACCATTGCTAAAGTGACCGCCATAAAATCCGGTTCAGCCACCCACGCCCGCACATCCGACGCCCGTGTTTTTACCCTGGATTTTGACGTCATCAATTCCACCACGATTCGAATCTACACACCACAATCAAACATTCTCTCACCGGGCTTATGGATGTTGAGCATTGTTGATTCCAACGGCGTCCCGTCCGTATCCCATCTGATGGGTATCAACATGGTAGATCTAGTTAACGTGGATCCATTGGGCTCCCAACAAACCATTTACTACGATATTGAAGAAGAACAAATCACAGGTGCTTTCTCTATCACAGTTCAAGCCCGTTTTGACGAACTGGAATCTCGCAGCAATCAACGGATTTTCGATATAGGTAACGATGCTGGCACCAGCAATATTGTGTTGGGCCAATTCAGCAATAGTACTGATATGCTATTCGCAGTGTATGTGGATGGCCAAAAATATGAGATCAGAGCACCGAATGTAATTGTTGAAGACGAAATCGCAGACTGGAAAACCGTTGTGCTGACGGATGGCACCATGGAGTTATACAAAAACGATTTGTTGGTTGCCCAAGGCCAAGGTGCTGTACCCGAGAATATTGAACGTAATAACATGCTCATTGGGGAATCCCATTGGCCGGGGGACGACAGGCTACAAGGAATGGTGCGCAGCCTGGAAATTATCAATAACGGTGATGGCGGCACAGACAACGGCCACCAAAATCACATGCCAATGATTGATAACGAACTGTCACTTCTGACTGGGTCAGTGCAAGAACCTGCCATTGCATCCACACAAGACTCTGGCACAGCAGAAGGCTACGTACGTTATTTTGATATGGATGAAACGGACACCCACAGTGCCAGCTTTACCCCGGCCGCCAATAACTATCTTGGAACCTTTTCTTTAGACGATCCCACTACCACAAGCACCACCACCCATGGTGTGGTTGATTGGGTGTTTTCTGTGAGCACAAATCAATTACAGCAGCTATCCGCGGGAGAAGTTCGCCAGCAAAGGTACGCTATAACTGTGGCCGATAATAACGGTGCCATGAATACGATTGAAGTGACCATTACCCTGGCAGGCAGAAATAGTTTACCCGCAATTGATGCAAGCAACTCCACATTGACCGCCACTGTTCTACCAACGGCTAACGACTCCTCTCTGGTCACCCGCAGCGGAAATATAATATTTTTCGATGCTGATAACAGCGATAACCACGATGTTTCTGTAACCCCTGGAAATTCCGGTTACGTGGGTTCATTTACCAGCACGGTGTCTTCTCAAGGAAACCTCAACTGGCAATTTTCTATAGGCAACGACACACTCCTATCTCTTAATGACGTGGCTACCCAAACCTATGAGCTAACAGTAACGGATTCAGCCGGAGCTAGCAGCAGCACCCAAGTATCCATAGTACTGGAAAACAGCGATGCTTCTGTGCTCAGGATTATTGCTCAAACCTATGCCCCCGCTGAAATCAATTCACAGGTAACGCTTAGCACTCAGATCGAAGGTGGCACTGGACCATTTCAATTCAACTGGAATTTCGGTGATGGCAGCAGTGAAACCGGATTCAACAGTTTCAACACAACAACCCACACCTATACCCAAGCAGGTCGCTATGATGTGGTACTCACGGTAACCGACGCAACGGGTACAGAAGCCACGGCCATTCGGCCGATTTCGATCTTCAATACGCTCACACCTTCATCACCAAACCGTTCATCCAGCATCATTTTTGATGATGAGAATCAGCGTATTTGGAACGTAAACCGCGACAACCGTAGTGTGAGTGTGTTCGATGCCAGCACCAACACCAAGTTGGCAGAAATAATCGTAGGCGACGTACCGCGAACATTAGTTCGTGTTGGGGAAGAAGTTTGGGTCACCGTCCAGGGAGGCAATGAAATTGTTATTATCAATCCTGACAGTTTATCCATAGTGGATCGAATCACGTTTGACTACGGCTCCCAACCCTACGGCATAGTCAGTGCCCCTTCTGCACAAGAAGCCTACGTAACGCTATCAGCAAAAGGACAAGTGGCGGTGATTAACGGCGCTGATCGAGCGGTCACAGCCAGCATTTCACTGGGTGGCACACCCCAGGGTTTGGCTATTAATGGCGACGGAACCCTATTATTGGTTTCTCGATTTATCACAGCCCCTGTGAGCGGCGAGGCGTCACTCACACCGCAACCCACACAGGCAGAGGGCGGCGAAATAAATATCATAGATCTAAACACTAAGACTCTATCTGAAACCCTGTACTTAACAGCAGACTTAGGCGGTGAAACGGAGGTTTCCGCTCCTGGGATTCCAAATTATTTGGCCGCACCGGTTATCTCACCGGATGGCTTAAGCGCTTGGGTGCCATCGAAAGAAGACAATATTTTTATGGGCCAACAGCGCAGTGGTACCCACTTGACGTTTGAGCACACCGTTCGCGCCATCGCGTCGAAAGTGAACCTACAAACCATGACAGAAAGCCTTAGCTCACGTCTGGACTTCGATGATGCAGGGGTGGCATCCGCAGCAAGCTATGCCCCCTACGGCAACCTACTGTTTGTGACGTTGGAAACCAGCCGAGAAGTTGTGGTCGTGGATGCATTAGCAGGCCGAGAGCTGTTTCGATTTAATACCGGATTAGCACCACAAGGCATCACCCTATCCCTTGAGGGTGATCGGCTCTACGTTCACAATTTTATGCAGCGCAGTATTGGTGTTTACGACTTACAACCCCTGATGACAGAGGGCGAGTTCGATGTTCCCCTTATCACCCAGTTGAGCACAGTGAGTTCCGAGGGTTTATCCCCACAGGTTCTTAAAGGCAAGCAACTATTTTACGACGCGGAAGATGATCGACTGGCCCGGGACGGCTATCTCAGCTGCGCTTCCTGTCACAGGGATGGCGGTCATGATGGCCGGGTGTGGGATTTCAGCGGATCCGGTGAAGGCCTACGCAACACCACTGCACTGAACGCCAAAGGGGGAATGGCCCATGGCGTGCTCCATTGGAGTGGTAACTTTGACGAAGTGCAAGATTTCGAAGCCCAAATTCGTGAACTGGCCGGCGGTACAGGTCTAATGAATGATGCTGATTTTAATGCTGGCTCCCGCAGCCAGCCTTTAGGCGACCCCAAGGCAGGGGTGAGTGAAGATCTGGACGCACTGGCAGCCTATGTCACCTCATTAAGCAAAGCGGACCAAAGCCCATATCGCCCTAACCAAGATAACCTGAGTGCACGGGCCCAAGAAGGGAAACGGGTCTTTAACCAGGGGAACTGTGGCACTTGTCATTCAGGCAACACATTCACCTCCAGTAACCTGCAGGCCAATCCTGTAGACATTGGCAGCTTAAAACCGTCCAGTGGCTCCCGCTCTGGTGCCCTCCTTACCGGCATCGACGTTCCTACTCTAGTAGACCTATGGGACACGGCTCCCTATTTACACGATGGCAGTGCAGGCACACTGGAACAGGCGGTTGCGGCCCATCAGGATGTCACCCTCAGCGACGGGGATATGGCTGCATTGGTGGCTTATCTACTTGAAATCGATCATCTGGAAACCGAGGACACGACTCAGCCCACGTTCAACTACGCACTGGATTCCCTGACGGGAGGAGAAACCCATTCCGGTGATTGGATCTTGGGCTACCGATTTTCCCTAGCGAAACCAATACAGATAGAAAGCTTGGGCGTGCTCGAACAAAACGGAAACGGCGTACTCGACAACGTGGGTGAAGCAGAGATTGGATTATGGAATGACAACGGTGAGCTTGTGCTACAAGCCTCTCTAGCTGCCGGAACCAGCGGCCAAGGAGACGGCTACTACACCAGAGTACCTGCACAAGTCATACAACCAGGTTCCTATGTTATTGCTGCCACTGTACAGCAAAACGGGGAACCGATCCTGGCCGCAACCTCGGCCACCATGGCGAACGGGCTCAGCTACGAGGCCCCCATGTACAACACCGGTACCAGCTTAATTTACCCCCAATGGGAAGCAGAGAGCAGTTGGCAGCAGGGTTTCTTTGGTCCGAGTTTCCAGTTCAGTAGCGTGGATGATGCCACTCCAGCTTCGCCACAGGTGAGTTTTGTGCAGCCCGTGAATAACACCATCATAAGCACAAGCGAATCCTTGACCATCAATGCCGATGCCACTGATGCTGACAGTGAAATTATTGAGGTGGAATTATTGGTGGGTGGCACCCCCTTTCTGCGAGACACCAGCGCACCTTTCGGCTGGACCGTGGGCAACATACCGTCAGGCACTTACGAAATACAGCTGCGGGCCACCAGCGCCGATGGAGAGACAGCCCTGAGCGAGACATTAACTGTCCAGGCTGTTGATAGCGTTGCCACACGGGTGAACGTAAGCTCCCCCAAAGACAACTCGGTTTATGAGCTGGGTGACACCATACCCATGAGCGTGGTCGTAGTCTCGGACAACAATGACGTTACCTCCGTTGAGTTTTATGCCAGCCCCGTTGGGGAAGATCAGATCTATCTTCTGCATACGGCCTCGGAAGCGCCCTATGAGTACGACATAGTGAATGGACCGGTGGGTAATTATGAAGTTTGGGCTGTGGTCAATACCACAGACGCCAACGTGGTAAAGTCCGAGGTAGTTTCCGTTTCCATTGTCGCGCCTTAACCCGCGCTGACCATGGTAGCCAGAAGTTGAATTCTGGCTACCATCAAGTCCCAGGAGCGTTGGTACTCACATAGATCGTTCTAAGGGCACAACTCTTGGCATTTCAAATCCTTCTGGCAGGATTAGCTTGCCCTCTGTATTTATGTAGCCGCTGTGCTTGGTCACAATGGGCAAGTTTGGATGGGGACAGGCCTTGTCTGTGCCTTCTCCACAGATACCGCTCATGAAGTAGGATCGTTTCTGGATGTCTTCAGGCCAAGGATCCGCATGGGTACCGAGCCATTGAGCAGGAATCATATACAGAACAAAAAAAGTAGCGCTCACCGTGAAAAATATCGCCAGGAAGCGTGTTAATTGCTGTCTTACAAACCCGCCGCCTACATGCTCTAAGCCACGTTCCACTACCGTTCGCCCCTCACTGTCAGTGAAGAAACGCAGACTACATATAATCGTCATAACACCGCCCCACATCAGACCTTCATATAATGGGTACTGATAATATGTACCGGCATTCATGGATAATGATTGAATAGCACCGGGATAGACATATAAGCCTGCAGGCAAAAGGACGAGCCCTTCCATGATAAAGTCAAAAATGTATGCAAACACAAACATGGCCGCTATAAGTCTGCGGTTACTGATAGCTGGCCAACGGGTTTTAACTTTCGCCATAAACCAACACCCACACATTATGGTGAGCAAATTACCATACCCATAACCAATAAAATTATTCAGCAACGGTTCCGAAACCATGCGGCCGGGTTCGTCCGGAGAAAGCCAGCCTGGGATATGGGGAGTCCACGCCCCCATGTTCCAAAGCCAACTGTTATACAAACACCATGTGTTGGTGTAATTCAAAATCGGATCAATAAATACCAATAGATTAAGGGCAAGCATGAGCATGCCGTCCAGCGTAATGCGCCGTTCCTCTCGCCAGGGTTTGATCCAGAAATACCAAATCGCGAAGGGCAAACCCGCCGTGAGGATAGCCGCATTTCCACCTAGCACGATTTTCATGTACATGGGCGGGTCGCTAACGCCGGTGGCAACGGGTGTGAAATACGGCCCCGTAATCCATTGGAACCATATGTACAACATAAAGCCCAGCAACAAGGCGCCAAAAAATGCCAACACCTGAACGGTGATGGGCTTCGACTGGGAGCTGGCAAAACTGCTCCCTGCATTGGTTTGACTCAATTCAATGTTATCCATGATCACCCCCATGTCAGCGCCATGAATGCCTTAGAGACAAAGACGCCACACCTTTATTTAGTGGTTATTGTTATTTAACGTGACACTTATATGGTGCATTAGACACCATATCTATATATGTGATCAATATATATTTATGCTGTCAATATAATAAGAATGAAAACTTAAAAGTTATTGGTTACTAAAGTAAATATTTATACTTATGTGTTATTTATCGATAATCTGTATATATAACTTAGTAACTTCTATGATTTGCCACTAAAACAGCGAATGTGAAAATGCCCCTATGAAAAAACGTGCTTCTAAATCTTCATCTGCTCCAAAAACGGACTTACGGCTACTTCGAACTCGAAAAGCGTTGCGGGAAGGCTTACTTTCACTCATCCAAACTCGCTCAATTGACGACATTACCGTGCGAGATATTACGAGCGAATCCCTAGTGGGCTATAACACCTTTTTTCGCCATTACGGCTCGAAAGACGAACTGGTGGAAGAAATCGTCGCGGATGAATTCAAACAACTTTTAGAACGGTCACTGCCTGCACTGATGGAAGCTGAGACAAAAAAAACAGCGCTACTTCTTTGTGAATACGTGGCTCAGAACCGGGAATTGTGGACCGCGCTTCTGGTGGGCGGAGAAGTACATCACGCTGGAGGCGCAGCTCCAGCCTTAAGAAAAATGCTTATTGGTTATTCCTTGCAGCAAGATGTTAGATTGCCAGAACACGAGTGGCTGCCAGCTGATCTAGGTGCCATATTCGGTGTTGGCGCTGTGCTGGATATTTTGAGCTGGTGGTTGGCAAAACCTGAAGACTACCCCATTGAGCATGTGGCGGAATTAATGGACCGCTTAGTGCTGAAACCGGCACTTGAACGGAGACCCAACAACAACCATTAGGTAACAAGAATGGGGACCCCGCTATTTATACATTTTTCGAAATACATTGGCGTTGAATCCATTCATACGTTGTTTTCCCATGAGTATAACAGGTACACCTTTAGCGCCTAGAAAATACCAACAGCGCCATAACACAACTCCCCATGATGGGATGATGGGTTCTAACCAAGAGCATTTTCACGAGGAACCCGATCGCTGACTCAGCTCACTCACCATCTGTTTCAATTCCTTAATTTCAGTTTGCAGATCAACCATGGTGGGCTCTTCCGGGTGTGCTTCCCTGCGGGCTTTTTGATGCTCTTCTTCCATTACATTGACCACGATACCGATGACCATATTAAGAAACGCAAAGGTAGTAAAAAAGATAAAAGACAAGTAAAAAATCCAGCTGAGGGGATACACTTCCATGGTTTCATATTGCACATCAGTCCAGTCCTCAAAGGTCATCACCCGGAAAAGCGTTAACATGGCAATGGCGATATTGCCCCATAGATCCGGGTTAATGGTGTTAAATAAGAAACTGCCAATGGCCGCGTAGATGTAAAAGATGATGAACATTAATAACGTAACGTATCCCAGTTGAGGCAGGGCTTTGATTAAAGACGTAATCAAAACTCTCAATTCGGGAATGACAGACACCATTCGCAATACACGAAACACCCTGACCAAACGGGCCAATAATGCCATTTCGGAATCATCAATGGGGATCAGACTGATCGCCACCACCAAACTGTCAAACACATTCCAACCATTGCGAAAGAAATGACGCTTTTTGGGCTCGGCGATAAAGCGAATCACAATTTCCACAAGAAAAAATAAGGTAATAAAAACATCCAAGAACTGGGTAAAAACCAATGCGGCACTGGGCAGCTGGTAGGTTTTGGCACCAATCTCCAGGGCAGAGATAATGATTATGGCAATCACAAACAGCTCAAAAGCACGATTACTCTTGAGCTTGAACAGAGAGTCTTGAATTTTTTGGTAGTTCATCAGGTAGCAAGCTTCCGCTAGGTTGGGAATGTGGATTTTAGCAGACTTTTCAGCCAAGAAATCATGGGCACGATTGGCCGAATAAGGATAGACAGCCAACAATATCAGAAACTAATCCGGTTCAGGAGGTCAATTCACCGACTTGGGAGTGCAACTTAGAAGCCCCCGATAAAACAGGGTGAAATCGCCCTGATTTACGGCGCCGATTGGGGCGTTGCTGACTGTAGGAAACGCTTCATGGCCTGGGAGGTAAGCAAAGGGGCTTCTAACAGGGGTGAATGGCCAATGTCTGGTAACACCACCACCTGCCCTTGCTTCAGCCAGTTCTTATATTGGTCTGTCACATTAGCGCTGAATAACGCGTCTTTTTCTCCCCAGACCACCAGTACGGGCATGGGCAGCAGTTTGAGTGCGGTATTGAAGAGCCGTACATTTAAGGTCTTGTCACGAGCCAGCATTTGCTCCATGACCTTGTCGTAAACAGGAGTGCGAGATAGCTGCTTAGCCTCAAAATCGGCCATTACCTGGGCCGGCACAAACGGAGGATTGGCCATGGCTAGCTCCATCACCCTGGCACCATCACCTTTTTTGGCAATACGCATTACGTTATTGCCTTTCATCATTTGCTCCATGATAGAGGAGCGATTATTTGAATATTTTCCGGCGGAGTCCATCAGGATTAATTTATCCAGCGCTTTGTAGTCGAGCATGGCCCACTGGAGCGCCACGGCGCCCCCCATTGAATGCCCTGCCAGGCTAAATTGGCTGATTCCTAGGGTCTCAACCAAATCCCTTAGGACATAAGCCATCTCGGCTAAACTGTAGTTGCTGGTTGGGTGCTCCGGGCTATCACCATGACCGGGCAAATCGGGAATAATGAGGTAAAAATGTTGCTGAAGCTGGCGGGCCACCCTGTTCCAGTTATTCCTGTCACCATAGTAGCCATGCAACAGGACTAGAACAGGCCCAGTTTCTTTTCCACCATAGGAATAGACGACTTCCAGGTTATCTCGCACCCGGAGCTTTTGGGTGGCTAGACCAGCCCAGGTGCGTTCTTCCTGCATATATTGGTCGTAAAGATTGGGTTTAACACTTACCGAAGGCGCACTAGTCTGGCTAGCGCAACCAGATAAAAACAACGGCAACCAAACCACAACAATAAAAAGTTGCTTCATAACGACCAAAATTCCATATAGTTTCTATCTACTACAGCCCATTGGGCTACAAACCATAGGTTATTATACAGAAGCGCGATTAAAACTCCTTAATATAGGAAAGTGAAAATATGGTTGCCTGCACTTTTGTCTTGATATCCTGCCCTTTGTAGGAAGGATACACCACATTTCCAGGGTCACAGCCATTACCTAAAGCGGCAGTACAGGCAGGAAAGTCTGTAACCGATTTGAAATGCGCTACAGCAAAATCAATATGGCTGCCACTGTCCATGTCTAATCCAAAGCCTAACGAATACAAAGTCGCGTCATTCAGGGGAATCAGTGCATTAGGTGCGTCTTCAGAAACAGCCGATGGTCGATCTTCGTAACCGGCGCGCAGCACCAGGCTATCAGAAAGCCGATATTCAAAGCCGGTACCAAAATAAGCCACATCACTCAAACTAATTTTGTAGTCAACAGAATCAGGAGCAATGCCATTGGCACCCCCAGTACCAACCAGATCTGCAATAGCTCCCCATTTCAACAGGGGCACCTCCCGATCAAAGGTGAGCGCAATTTGACTGAAGGCGGACCACTCGGTCCATCGCACATCAAAATTCCATTTAAGGCTAGGCGTAATTTGCAAGCTCAAGCCGGCATTCCAGCGCTGGGGAATTTGATAACGAACATTGATTGAACCTTCCGATGTGGTTGCTATTTCTTCTGCAGATGGGAGTGGCAGGTTAATAGCGTCCGTCAATGAACCAACACTAGCGATAATGTCACTGCTATGGAAGTTATATAAAAAGGTTTTGAAAGGATCGTAAATAGGGAACGCGAAATCACCATCCATATTCACATCAATTTTTGAATTATAGGATAGGCCCAGGGTAAGCCAAGGAGTAGGCTCCCACAATAACCCCGTATTAAAACCCACTACAACATTTTGGTCCGCTTCAAATGTTAACTTACCATAAGTGGTGAACGGTGGTACCTCAGTACCACACACGTTCACTTCTACCCCTAAATCGCTTTCTGACGCGGATTTTGGCGTACCATCAGGATTACAAAAAGTACCCTGAATAAAGGGGGAACCCAAAAAGAATATGGCCGTGTGAGGCTCCCGTATAGGAAGCTCTATTCCCATGCCTGAGTAGCTAAAATTAACCGATAACCCCAGGGACAGAGTATCCGTTGCTTCAAAAGCGATGGTGGGTGAAAAGAAGGTAATCAGAGTAAATGTAGCTCGCTCTTGAGCAAACCGGGCTGGTGAATCCGGAGCCACATGGGCACCGTTTAAGAGCGGAGCATAAACATTGGTGCCAAAAGTAAATCGACTACCGGGCGGACTATAAGAAGCACCGCCCGATCCCCCAGCACCAATTGGCAGGTCCACCATACCACCAGGAAGCATCACCGTGGGGCCGCCTTCTGACTTACCCTTAGTATTAATTAAATCATTCCTGGCGTATTCTTCCCAGGGGCTGTGGCCATAACTCAACGTACCGTCGGGGTTTTCAAATTCTCTGTATTGCTCACGATAGTTGGCCAGCAGCCTATTCATGTATTCGCCATGCTCACCAAACTCATATTCCGTGGAAAACAGGCCAAGCACACCTTTAAGGTACATCTTTCGACCTTTCTCTCGCGCCAGTCCCGCGGGGTTGAAATGTATTGAATCAATATCCGGTGGATCGGCGGTTACAGCGTGGCCCAGTGACAATGCTTTTGGATTACCTATGGTGACGCTGTCAGTGAATGAAGCCTGGGTCACGGACGTGATGCCCAACATCAGCAGGGGTAAAAACCGGCTCGGCTTATATTTTGAAGAATACCGTTTGGTAGACGAAAGATTATCCATTTTCATAGCACACATCATTTATTGTTATTTTTAACCAAAGCGTTCCTGCTTCAGCATCGAAATCCAGCACTATTTATTCTAAATATTGAAACATCAAAAGATGTATTCGAGTGTCAGCTCAACATCAACTCTACAAAAAGCAAAAGAAAAAGTTCGGAAACAAAAAACGTTTGTTTCGTTTTCATTGTAGTCGTTATTCAAAGAATAAAATGGGGCCATTATTTTTCTGCCCTGGCCGATCCAACCAAAAACTACGAGAATTTAATTTTAATTGCAATCTTTCTTTATTATGCGAGTACAAAAAAACAAATTACGTTACGGGTTTTCTTTTTTTAATGATGTTTATACGGGGAATCTTTAATTCAATTTTAATTAGCTACAATATATTGAATGAAATATTAGAAAAAACGAGGACGCAATCTATGTCGCTTTCCTCTGTATTGTCATAGATAAAATGGGCAGGCTTTAACACTACGGAAAGTATACGCAGTATACTTTTGCTAAGCTCGACGTCAGGAAATAATTTAAATTTTAAATTCCTGACCGACAAAAAAATCAGAGAAGTCCTACTATGAAAACCACACGGTTTTTCAATACACTGCGACGAACCTATGTGGACTAAGCTGCCCAAAACATCGCTATGCATTACTTATATTGTGGTATACAGGGTATAGTACCGCCTATTATTTCAATACTTAGAATACTAATTGCGTTTAATGATCCGACTGAAGCTCAAGTTATCATGAAACAGATAGCCGCCTCTCATAAATAAAGCATTTATCCAAATCACAACTTTGATTGCAATTAAATTAATTACGAATATAAATTGCCTGAAAAAAGAATGGAAAATATTGAGCCGCTTTCCGTTCTTATCTGACACCTTAATACCTAAAAGAACCTTTCCCACCGATCCTTGCATGGGGCTGGCTTCCAGTATTGCCACAACCCCCAAATAAATAAAAAAGGTGGCGATAAAGGCATCTGTCTCCGACCCGTTGCTTTTACCAATCTTTTCAGCAGGGATCATAAAGAAAAACAACAGCAGCAAATCCAGAATCTTCGCCATAAAACGATTGGAAAAGCTTGCTAACTCTATGGGACCAGGATGAATCTTCGGCACAGTCCAGACAATTTTTCTTGGGCCAACAGATTGAGATGAAACCAGGGGATATAAGACATGGGTAACGGCCTCTTCGCCAAACTCCTCTTCAAGGTCCTGTAGCATTTCCGACCAATTCAGGTGGTAATCAATATACCTCAAACAATTGATTCGATTTTCTGGTGTGACCCTGTCATTTTCACCAAAAAACTGCAGCAATGTATTAAATAAATGGAAGCTGTATTTTTGCTTGAACTCAAAATCATACAATTCTTGGCAGTACTCTAAAAATTGCCAGCGAGTCTCATCATCGTCTCTTAATAGCCATGCTAGGGCATCTTCTGTGTCTTTTAGAATTTGCTCCCATGCAGTGTCCCATCCTTGAAAGAAATCTTGCGTGGCATCAGCGTCAATCTCTTCTTCAGGTGACGGATTCACATGCTCTATGTGAACAGGCATTGCGGTTGGCTTCGCGACCGGCACTTGATCAGGCTCTGCTTCCTGATGTTCCAACACAACCGCCGTTTCCGATACCGATTCATTTTGCTCCAAAGGCAGATCCGGAGTGAGGTCGTCCTGTTTCTTTGGTGCCTTTACAGGTGTAAGCGGTGCTGACTGGGTAGGCGAAGCCTTGTCCATATACTGGGCTTGTTGCAAGCAAGATTTATAGGCTTCATGTAGTGCTGCAAACCCTTTGGGGTTTTCATCGGGCTTGTTGCTCTTCAGTAAAATAGCGTAGGCTTTTTTTATGATTTTTTTATCTGCCGTTGGTTCAATCTGCAAAACATTCCAACAACTCATGTGAGAAGATTATCCTCTTCCAACTGATCCAATATCTCTCTAAATTTTTCCACTGCAGCGTCGATTTGACGGGGGTCCTGTTTTTCTAGAACTTCATCAAAACTGGACATCAAGTCGTTTATGTAGAGACGTCTATCCCCTAAAGATGATTCGTAAAGCCGCTCCAGTCGCGCTACCAATTCCCGATTTACTTCATGCTCCCGAGGATGGAATTTGAGTTCAGCCAGTTTTTTACTGGCGGCTGCTATTTCCTCTTCAGTTAAAGATTCCGGTGCGTTTATAATTTGTTTGTGGTAGGTCTTCCCTGTGGAATCGATGGTAACGTCTATCTCCAACAAACCGTTCATATCGTAACTATATCTAACCGTGGCCGTTTCCTGCCCTTCAGGGCCTTTGGGAACTTTGGTGGCGATTTCTCCTAGATAGATACTGTTCTTAACTAGTCTGGACTCGCCCTGATAGACTTCTATTAACATCTCGGTTTGATTTTTACTGACGGTACAAAGCTTTCTTTCAATGCTCACAGGAACCACGGTATTACGTTCAATAATGGGCATAAAAATATTGCCTTGCTTTCCACCTTCATCGTTATGGTTAACGATGGCGGTCCCCAAACTATAGGGACACACATCCGTTAGCACCACGTCATCCAGATCACTGTTCTTTTCTCTTAAGCCAGCCTGGATAGCCGCCCCCATTGCCACCACCAAATCGGGGTCAATATTGCCGGACGGCACTTTGCGGAACATTTTTGAAATCAAGGATCGCAACACCAGCATGCGAGTGGCTCCCCCCACCAGCACCACCTGATCAATTTCGTAAGGGTTTACTCCACTGTCTCGTATGGCTTTTTCAATGGGAAGTTGAACCCGTTTTAACAACGGAGCAGAAATGGTTTCAAACTCATCTCGGGTGATTTTCCACGGTTCTGATTGATGTTTGCTATCGCTGTCTAATATCACTTCATGATTAGCCGATAGTTTTTGCTTAACGTTATCCAGAGTGCGATATAAATGCTGTTCTTCTGAGGCTTTGAGTGATTTCCGCTTGATACCCTGTTGTTGCAGATAGTGTTCTAGTAGCGCATGGGTGAAATCTTCTCCTCCGAGAAAGTTATCTCCAGCTGATGCATGCACTTCCATTACTCCGGAAAAGAACTCAATCAGGGTGACGTCAAAAGTACCACCCCCCATATCCAGAACCATAAACTGAGTATCTTCTTCGCACTGGTGCAGCCCATACACCATAGCGGCAGCAGTGGGCTCGTTAATCAGCCTGTCAACCTGCAAACCAGCCAGTTCACCGGCCTGCTTGGTGGCTTTGCGCTGAATATCGTTGAAGTAGGCCGGAACACTGATCACAGCCTGGGTTATCTCTTGTTTGAGATAATGCTCTGCGTCTTCCTTTAAGCTTTTTAGAATTAGCGCCGACAGCTCTGTGGCGTTATAGGCTTTACGGCCAAGTTTGAAGTTCTGTCTGGTGCCCATGGCCCGTTTGAATGTGGAAACGGTCATTTGCGGATGACTTATTAAACGATGCTTGGCGGTTTCTCCCACCAAAATTTCCCCATCCTGACTCAACCCTACCACCGAGGGCGTTAGGAACTTACCAAGACGATTTGGAATAAGGACGGATTGATTATCTTTCCAAATGCCGCATGCACTGTTGGTTGTGCCTAGATCTATACCCAAAATAGTCATATAACTGCTTCTTTTTACTGCATAAATTGAATATCAAACTTGTAAAGTAAGTCTAGCAGTTTGTGAGCAATATGACCTGATGGAGTTTTAGTTTTAAGACTCCGTTACCAATGGAGTTGATTGCCAGTGTAGTCATGCTGTATGACAGAGGCCTTTAAACCTAAAGTAACTGATTGTTAGCCATGGACCTTTCCTATCTGCTTCGCCAAGTCTCCATAACCTTCAAAAGAGTCTTTAATATGAGCCAGATTCAATAAACACTCTGCCACTAATTCATCGGAATTTGCATCAAATACCCGGGTGCGAGTCCAATAACACTCCACTCGTTTGCTTTCACTCAATGCAATTACCTCCCGCTCTAGGCGATAGGGGTGTGCCACAAACAAAGGCCCGTTTATCAACTTTATCTCTTGATCGGCAAACAACCCCACCACGGGACCTTTCACGGGAAAGCCCGCGGAATTGGCACTGTACTGCACCAAGACACTGATCATTTCCAATGGAATAATGGAGCGCCCCCAGGGCGAATGACTGCCGTTCTCCTGGCTATACCATGGCGAGTACTCTGTTATGGAGTTTAGCTTTTGGTTCAGTGTGAAGGGATACAACTCGCCCATATGCTGATCAAACCCCATCACCACCGGTTCTGGTTGTTGGCCCTTCATACCCAACTCAAGGTCCGACAGAACGATAAGCTGCTCTGGGGGACGCAATTTCTTTCTGCGTTTGTCCAGCTCTGTTTCAGCGTAATCCGGTCCCACGCTTGCTGTTCCCACCAAAACCGGTGTTCCATCGCGTTTTTCAGCCCAGATAAGACAACTGCCAGCGGCCCCATGGTGGCGGGCAAAGGCTCTCACCTCCTCACCTTCCACCACCATATTTTGATAATGCACACTGATACAGCCCCGCTCAAACCAGTCGTTACCGAAGATCTTGTAGAGCAAGGGTGGAAATAAACTGAAATGAGTGGGGCCTTCGATAGGGGCACCTGAAAACCCCAGCCGGGCTGCCATCTCGTCATCATGAATGGAGCTATGACCATCGTAGGCTTGATCATTTAACATTTGCTTTGGTTGGCGAAATGGGCCACACAGGGACAATTCAGTATCAAAGCCTTGACAGTCATCCATAGTATCTTTCTCACCATATATACAATCCAGCGAATAGTATATTCAGAAGCAGAGGGTGTTTGGGGTCAAGAATGGCCATTCAATGGCCAGCTGCTTTCCCATTTGCACAAAGATTCAATCTAGTGTGCAATACCCCCCTTCCGTAACAAAGGTATTGCTAAATGTCCCAACAAAACAACGAAACCATGCCCATAAAGCGTATAGGCCATCGCTATATCGATGAGGAAACCAACACCACTCTGGATTGCTGGTTTCCCCGCAATAACCAAAAAATTGAACGTAGTTGCCTGGCCCAAAAAAGCGGCTTAATCCGCAGCGAGTTTGTCGAAGTGGAAATCAGCGACTTTCAGCAGGCACCCGCCTCAACCGAAGAAGCCTACTTAAGGCTACACCTGCTGTCCGAATGTGTACGCACTCCTAACAGTATGAATCTAGATGGGGTCTTCGGCTTGCTCAGCAACGTGGCCTGGACCTCTGCAGGCCCTGTTCTACCTGGCAAGCTAGAGCAATTGAGAATGGCTATCGTATCTGACGCCCATCACCTGGTGGTGTATGGCGTGGATAAATTTCCTCGCATGGTGGACTACGTTATCCCACCCGGTGTCAGGATTGCAGACGCCGATCGCGTGCGACTAGGCGCCCATCTGGCATCAGGATCCACTGTGATGCACGAAGGCTTTGTGAATTTTAATGCCGGCACCCTGGGTGAATGCATGATCGAAGGCCGAATCAGTGCTGGCGTCGTGGTGGGAGCGAACTCTGACCTGGGCGGTGGCTGTTCCATAATGGGCACCCTTTCCGGTGGTGGTAAACAGGTTATTTCCATTGGAGAACGCAGCCTATTGGGAGCCAATTCTGGCATTGGCATATCACTGGGTGACGATTGCATCGTTGAAGCCGGTCTGTATTTAACCGCAGGAACCAAAGTGAAAATGCCCGATGGCAGCGTGGTAGCAGCCCGGCAAATATCCGGGCAATCCGGTCTGTTGTTCAGAAGAAACAGCCAATCCGGCTGTGTTGAAGCCGTTGTCACCAGCTCAGAGCAATGGGGCGGCATCAATGCTGATTTACACAACAACGATTAGGCTTTCAGTTTAAATGCTAGGAGCTTGACATGAAATACAGTGGCAGTTGCCTTTGCAAAGGCATTCAGTTCGAAATTGAAGGGAAACTGGAACCTATTCAAATCTGCCACTGTGAACAATGCCGTAAAGCACAGGGAAGCGCTTTTGCTGCCAACATTCCCGTAAAAGAAGCCCATTTTCACCTCATATGCGGCGCTGAATTATTAACTTCGTTTGAATCTTCCAAGGGAAAGCACAGACACTTTTGCCGTCACTGTGGCTCCCCAATTTGTAGCAGAACTGACCAGCTTCCCGGCGTCATCCGAATTCGTTCCGGCACACTGGATAATGACATCGACACTCAACCTGTTGCGCACTTTTACGTCGATTCAAAAGCCAACTGGTTTCAGATTAATGACAATCTTCCCATATTCAAGCAAGCCTTCACCCCAGACCCACAGGATAACCAGGACTAGCGTCCTGCAGCTAATTTATTGAACCGGCAAAGCAACAGATGGTCAAAATAGCACACAGTGATTGACTGAACATTTTTGACGGAGAACAGAGACATGGTTAGTCGAGCTACCAGGGGCTTTTCGCTTCTATTAATTTTGTTCTTGGCTAATTTCAGCTTGGCCGATGACAGCCTGCGCAATAACATTATTCGATTTGAAGATTCGGAACTGCGAGATTCTCACCTCTTCTGTGACGACAAATACGACCTGGAACCAAAACGAAATCAATTTAACTTGATGGACTATTCCGTAATGGGTACTGAAAATGGTGAACGCTTCGCATTAGTCACCATTGAAAACACCTCCCATGGACAGCGAATTTTTTCCAACGAACATGTGGTAGCCGTGTTAGGCAACTGTAAAAGAGTAGCCCCTCTGGAGTTTCGCCACAAAATGGACAGTGGAGAAATCATCAGCCGAGAAATCTATTTTGGTTATCAACGCTACCCCATCGTACAGCTGTTGATGCACACCGATTAGGGTCTCCCCCTTATATAAAACCGATGCTGTTTAGAAATTCACCCTTAGCCACATTGGCGTTGGCTTTTTTCAGGGGTAGCGCATGGGTACCCTCAAACCAATGCACTCGGCAACCACCCCAATGTTCCTGCAAAACTTCAGCATGTCGGGGTGTGGCCATTTTATCGCCCATTGCAGCCACCAACATCAAACTTTCCGGCGGCAATAAAACAGGTCGTGATAACGGGCTATGGAAGGCCATGGTATAACGCAATTGCCTGAGGGTGACGTTGGACTTGCCCAGCAATAGTCGAAACGCTCGATCCAACGGCTTCCATTCCATCATGGCATCGGGGATACTCACTATGGGTAACACAGGCATCACAAACTTAAGCCGGTTATCCAACCCCGCAATTAATGCGCTGGTATAACTACCCAAACTCAGGCCACAAAGCCCGATGTCACTGATTTGCAACTGTTGCTGCAAATAATCGATCAAACTTCGGGTATCGTACGTACTTTGCACCACCGCATGATTGAGTGCCTCGATGCCACCGGAAAAATATTCCAGCCCACTCATCAAGCTTTCAGGTCGGCGACGATGGCCATGATGAGGAAGGGTCTTTAAAACCACATCGCAGCCAAGATCATAAAAATATTTCATGCTGAGATAAAACTCATTCACCTTCCAGTCAGCGGCAATAAAACCATGAATAAAAACCACAGTGGGTCGAGGTTTATCACCATGCCGCCACAATAGGGCTGAAACCATCTCATTGAGCTTGTGTTGATGGTAGTTATCATAGCTTACATAGGAAGAGTGCCATTTAATGGCCTGGAATACACCACCAACCACTCCTTTGGGCCGAGGTGCTTCCGATACAAAATAGGAATCCACAGTGCGCGGTTGGTTAAAAACAGCATCGACTTGCCCAGGCTGCCGTCGAATCGCTTCCTGAGCTACAGCCGTTTCGATCTTCCCTCTGGAGTAGCCAGTGGGAATACTCACCCCCGTTAGAACACAAGATAAAAATGTGCGAACTCCCACATCAAACCACTCAGCCATTTTCAATGACAAGTGATCCGGCACCTCCACAGAAGGTTTGCTGCGATAAAAGTCTAAAGGTAGTTGTTCTACCCAGGCCAGTGAATCAGTCATGTAATACCATTCCCATGTAATTCAACAAGACACACACAGTATATCGTCGTATCTATTCCCATAGAGGTTTAACGTTCATTGGTTACATCATCTTCACTCAGTCTCAATCAAATTACTCGGAGATACAAGCAGCAAATCATGCCACTGGAAAACCAGTTAGCCATTCATTGATTATAGTCATTAATCCGCCTCACTGCCTGGTAGTCGGCTAGCATTCCGCTGCTGCACTATGTTTGCTAACATTATTTACCTCTCCTACCACGAGTCAAAATAATGAATAACAACATTGTGGAACTGGCCAAAAATTACGTGAGTTACCAGGTGGATAGTGATGACTTTGTACAATTCTGTCGCTTCTCCACCACCCAGGCCCTACCTTACAAACAAACTCCTCTATGGCAGTTGTTTGCTGATAGCTGTGCAGGAGTGGAGTTTGCGTTTCAAACTAACGGCAGCCGAGTGGAGTTCCAATGCCGCAAAACTCACCTGTTTAAAATGCTGTTATGCAGCTTTGGTGTACGTAAAAAAATGCAGGTAAGCAAACAGGGTAAAGCCACTGCAAGCAAACGAATAAGGGAGATCAGGCTAAATCCTTTTCAACCATTTGAAGGCTTCGATCTGCTTGTGAACAATGTGCTTGTGGATTTTTGCGGAAGAAAGAATGGCAAAATCGTTCTGCATTTTGAAAATCCGAAGCAAGAATTCAAAGAAGTTCGAATAATCTTCCCGAATATTTTAGGTGTAAAGGTTAAAAGCCTGCGTAGCAACGGCGAAGTAAAGCCTTCAGTAGCAAAAAAACCAACCATGCTTTGTTTGGGGGACTCCATAACCCAGGGGCAGATCTGTCCAAACCCTTCTCACTCCTACGTTGCCCGGGTGGCTGACGGTCTGTCCATGAACGCTTTAAATCAGGCAGTGGGGGGCTACTTTTATGATCCAGAAACCTTAACTGGCCTGGAAACACTTCCAGAACCGGCACTGATTACGGTGGCCTACGGCACCAACGATTGGGCATTCAATCCGAACTTTCACGATATAGAAAGCAATGTAAGGGCCTATTACCAAAAACTGCTATCCTACTTTCCCGCGGTACCCATCTACGCCATTACTCCCATCTGGCGGGCAGAAGCAAAATTTGGCGCCCAGTGTGGCGACTTTGATCAAATAGCAAAACTAATCAAGCAGGTGTGTTCACAATACCCAAACATCACCGTCATTGATGGCATGACCCTAGTACCACACCAACCGGATTATTTTTACGATCGATTCCTCCACCCCAACGATGCAGGCTTTAAATGTATGGCAGAAGGTATCCTCCATTCTATTCGGGCTGATCAGGTTGCTTAAATTGAAGTGCAGCTAAACGTTCGTATAAAGGGCTCACCTGAATTAACTGTTGGTGGGTACCGAGAGAGTCTAAGCGTCCATGATTTAGCACGGCAATACGATCGGCACTTTTCACCGTGGCCAGACGATGAGCGATCACAATACTGGTTCTACCCTCCATCAATTGATCCAGGGCCTGTTGTACCCAGTATTCACTTTCTGCATCCAAAGCACTGGTAGCCTCATCCAACAGCAATATGGGCGCGTCCGCCAAAATGGCACGGGCTATTGCGATGCGCTGCTTTTGACCACCTGAAAGACCCACTCCCCCATCTCCCAGAGCCGTATCATAACCTTGGGGTAGCTGGCTTATAAAATCATGGGCATGGGCTGCTTTCGCCACCGCTACTATTTCATCTTCACTGGCGTTGGGTTTGGCGTAACGAATATTGTCCGCAATAGAGCCAAAAAACAAAGCGGGGTTTTGAGAAACCAAAGCAAAACAACTGCGTAACCGAGCAAGCCCTATACTTTTAGTATCAATACCATCTAAGTAAATTGTACCGCTGCTGCTGTCGAAAAAACGCAACAACAAATCAAACAAGGTGGACTTACCTGCTCCTGATGGCCCCACTAGCGCCAAAGTTTCACCCGCTTCAATCTTAAGATTCAAATTTTCGATGGCGGGCACTTCTGGCCTTGAGTCGTAGGCATAAGTCAATTCATGAATAACTAATTCACCCCTGACTTTACCATTGGGAAGCAAAGCCACTTTCGGCTCTTTCACTGCACTTTCAGAAGCAAGTAACTCTACTATTCGCTGGGCTGCTCCCGCCGCCAATTGCAGCTCACCTATCACCTCAGAAATAGACATTACCGCCGAACCCACTATGACACTGTAAAATACAAAGGCCGCCAGTTCACCGCCACTGATCTTACCTTCGATCACATCCAAACCACCAACCCAAAGCATGATTCCAACAGCGCCCAATACCAACAAAATCACCACAAAGAGCAAAAGCCCACGCTGTAAGTTGCGCTTCATTGCCATATTAAAAGCACTGTCTGCAAAGCGCTGGAAGCGCTGCTGGTCCAAAACTTGGTGATTATAGGCTTGAACGGTTTTGATGTTGCCCAGCACTTCCCCCACGTACGCCCCCACATCAGCAACCTTATCTTGGGTGGTTTTCGATAGCCTACGCACCCGGCGGCCCACTATGATGATGGGAGCAATCACCAATGGCACAGCCACTGCCACAATAACCGTCAACTTTGCGTTAGTAATAAAAAGCCAGATAATTCCCCCTACCAACATAATCAAGTTGCGCAGGGCAATAGAAAAAGACGAACCCACCACCGTTTGCAGCAGGGTAGTGTCAGTGGTGACGCGGGTTTGGATCTCCAAAGCCCGATTCTGTTCAAAGAATCCTGGATGAAGGTAGATAAGATGATTGAACACCCGCATACGGATATCGGCGATAACCCGTTCCCCAAGCCAGGTGACCGCATAAAAGCGAGCGAAGGTACCCACCCCAAGAGCCAATACCAAACCCCAGAACAGGAAAACGTATTGCCGCAACAATTGCTCAGAAGCGGTGGCGATACCTTGATCTATTAACAGGCGAACTCCCTGACCGATAGATAAGGTGATGCTAGACGTCACCAATAGAGCCAGTAGCGATATGACTACAATCAGCCTATAGGGCAAAACGAATTTGATGACCTGCCTGGCTGCCTGCCAACGGGAATATTTCACTGCCGAATCCTGTTTAGTTCATGGACATTTGGCCTTCGGGCCTGGGCACATTATGAACAAAATAAATCTCTCGTCATCTTTATGCACGTTATAACTGTGACAAATGACTCAGCTTTGGGGGAAGGACACCCAACCAGACTGTAATCAAGGTTGACCGTCAAGCTAATTGTGTTATTTTCCAGGTAATGGCGATGAACCATTACCAGTAGGAGATTAACAATTTATATTTGCTCAACTTCTGGAGCAAACAAGGCAGTAAAAATTGGCGAACCCCCCTCGCCATTCCATGGAGGAGTTATTAATGGCTATTCAAACAGGAGCAGGCGTATCAGATAGTTCCGACACACTATTGCAAGGTGAAATCCCGTGTAACATTTGCGGCACACGGGAGCAAAAAATACTTTACTCTGCAGGCGTGGCCCAACCCGCTCAAATCGTACAATGCCCGGAATGTGGGTTGATGTATTCCAGTCCCCGCTGGCGACCCGCAGACCACGAACTATACAAAGATTCCAACATAGACGACCTGTTAAACAACGTCACAAATGACCCAAACCACCCTTATTACTGGCGCTACGAAAAAGAAAAAGGACAAACCCGAGACGTAGAACATGCCAGGCAGATATTAAACCAGCTGTATCCGAACCGGGGCAGGATGGTAGAAGTCGGAAGTGGAATGGGCTATCTCATTCGCAGTTTTAAAAAAGATGGCTGGGATGTGTTGGGAATTGATCCCTGGAAAGCGGCACCCGCATTCACCCGATCGGAACATGGCATCGAAACTCTGCCCACCACATTGGAAGAAGCCAAACTGCCAGACGCTTCCGTGGATGCATTGGTTTTATTGCACGTGATAGAACATGTGCCTGACCCTGTAGCAACCCTGAAAGAAATCCACAGAGTACTCAAACCCGGTGGACACCTGGTAATGGAAACCCCCCGCTATGACACACTAATGTACAGGCTGTTAAGGCATCGTGAGCGCAGTCTACGTTGCGAAGGTCACATTTACTTTTTTACTCTGGACAGCTTACGCAAGGCTTATGAGAAGGCAGGCTTTTCCGAAGTAGACACGCGGGCAGTGGGCCGCACGCTGTCTTTAGAACGATTCGTATGGAATTTAGGTGTGGTTATCGGAAACCAAACTATACGAAAAAGCCTCGAATTTCTTTCAAAAAAGCTGTTCTTCAATAAGGTTAGAGCCACAGTCAATCTGCAGGATATGCAAAGGGTGATCGTTCGTAAATCCAGCGCATAAGAATCAATGACGTTTTTCTAGACAGTCTGCAGAAAACTCTGGAAGCTTAGCCAAATATTCATTACTTTTTGTGTTATGAATATTATTGTAATCGGTGGTTCTGGTGGCTTGGGATTGGCAATAGCACAGGTGTTTTTGCTTAAGTACCCCAGTGCCACCATATATGCTACTTTTCGCTCACGCATACCCAATCTCAGTGATAAGCGTTTATCCTGGCTGAAGCTAGACGCCACCAAAGAAGCTGACGTTCAACAGCTCGCGTCCGAATTTACTGAAGTGGATATCCTGGTGAACGCCATCGGGGTACTTCATGATGATGATCACAGACCAGAGAAATCACTTCGCGAATTTAATCTGGAGTTTTTTCGCAAGAATATAGAAATCAACACCGTTGCCAGCATTCTTCTAGCAAAACATTTTTCCAAGCTACTGCGCCACAGCAATCCCACTTTTTTTATTTCCCTATCCGCCAAGGTGGGCAGTATCGAAGATAATAAGCTCGGTGGCTGGATAAGTTACCGCTGTTCAAAGGCTGCCTTGAACATGGCGTTGAAAACCATCAGCATTGAGTGGCAAAGAACGGTTCCCAACTGTTGTGTTGTGGTTTTTCACCCTGGCACCAACGATACGCCACTGTCACAACCCTTTCAGCGCAACGTGCCGAAAGGAAAGCTCCACACTCCAGAGTTCACCGCCAATGCATTGATGGATATAATCAACTCCCTAACCCCTGCTGAAAGCGGTGGGTTTTACGCTTATGACGGAACCAAAATCCCTTGGTAGGATCTAGAGCAAACCGCTGAAAAAATACGCAAACAAAACTAAAATTGAGACCTACATGAACTTAGTCTAATTGCTTGCGTACTACCGGCTCCAAGCTCCCCAAACCATATTGCTTTCCTTTGGCAATGGCAGCATCAACCTGCTCACTGCTTGTTGCGTCCTTACCTGCTGCCAGCGCCACCAAGGCCCCTACCCTATTTGAGCTGGCGCAGTGAACAAGAGTTGGCTTAGAGCTATCCTGCAACAATTTCTCTAGCTGCTGGGCGTTAGCCGGGGTAACACCACTGGCACCTGCTACTGGTATGTTCACGTATTCCATACCGAGTGCTTCAACAATGGTCTTTTCGTCCAGGTCCGACTCCCCGGGAGGTCGCAGGTTAATTATTCTCTTAACTCCGCTCTTGGCCAGTCCCTGCAATTGAGCTTGGGTGGGTTGGCCACTGGTATAAACGCCGGTACTGGGATGTTTAAGGTTGACGATCTGTAAATCTTTCAAAGGCAGGCTGCCGTGGGAATCTGACCGGGATAAAGGTGAAGCCAGGAGTGCTAGCAAGGAAATCAGGCAAACATACAGTGGCAATCTAGTGGTGGCTTTCATCATGTTGACTCTCACATATCTAAAATGTCTAACACTCTTTAATGGGTCTAACATTTTTAAGTGGATTGAATACACCCCCTATATTAGCCATCTCTAATATAGGTTTCAACGATCTGATGGCATTAATTTCGGTTGCGATGATGCGGAATCAATTGCGGGGTGTCATTTATCCTTAGCCGCTGTTTCCAAATACACGGTTTTCCAGTCCTTCTTCATATCCACCACCGTCCAACCCTGCTTCTTCGCCACAACAAGCCCCCTATCCAAAATATCATTTGAGGAGTTACGGTCATAGGCCCACTCTCTCTCAGCATCGGTGTGACGCAGCAAGAGCCCCAGACTCACCTCTTTGCCAGATGTGGCCCAACGCAACATGGCTATGTCTCCATCGGAGTTTCCGAAAGCAGCAATGGGCCGCTGACCTACATGTTCGTTAATGGCGACGGGCCGGTCTTTTTTATCCCCAATGGTGTTGGATTCCTGCAGACGAACTAACGCTGCCTCTCCGCCGCGCATTCGAAATTCAGTCTCAGCCACACTGCCAATTACCTGCTTTGGAGAAATGCCGTAGGTATGGGCTACCCATGGCCGAATAAACTCCACTGCATCTTCAGTAATGATGTAAATCTTAAAGCTGTGAGACCGCAGATAAGCCACTAACTCCACCATGGGTTGATAAACCATTTCGGTAAAAGGCAACTGAGTTTGTGGGTGCACAGCGGATGAAACCCAAGCGTCCACTATTGCTTCAAATTCATCGGTGGTTTTACCCCAATGGGTTGCCATTATCAAATCAAGTGATGCAGACTTGCCTCCCGCAAATATATCGCTGTAGTCACCCTTCAGTATGGAAGCCATTGGCTCTTTCTTCTTCCAGTGGGCATTATCAGGTGCCATGGACTCAATGCGATTGATGGTAAAGTACAGTTGCAGGGGCAAGGGTTTTTCAGGCCACAATGTGCCGTCCCCATCAAACACGGCAATCCGATCTGCAGGTGGAATATATTCAGGCGAGCCATTGCCCGAGACCTTGTCAACAAAACTGAATATAGCTTGCTTGGCGGCCCCCTCATTCCAACTGGAAAGCGAATCCGCACCCCAGGCGAAGTTAGATTGAACCCATCCTAAAAAAACCAAGACCAAAGCGCTCCAACCGCCCCACGCGCTTGCGTAAGCCCCTTTAACCATCGTTGATCTCCAACGCCTGCTCGCTGAAAAATTTACAACACATTTCCCCAAATGGTAATGACGATGCTAAAACAGCCGCGCCTGAAATGTCATTAAAATTATTTTAAAAGTTTGCACGCCGTCATGTTAGCGGGAGCGATCACCACGGCTAAAAAAGCTCTACCGCTTCCCCTTGCCCGATGGGTGCCTGTTCTGAAAACGCCAACTCTTTCATTTCACTTAGGGTTTTCACCACGTTTATAAAGTGAGATTCCACCAATTGATTGGTGTCATGAAAACGGCCTAAGTCAAGGGCTGCAGAATTAGCGATTTCCAGTAATTTTTCTTCTTCTGCTAAATTCATATCAAATGTATTTGCCGCCAACTCAATTTCACTCACCAGAGTCTTCATAATATTATTAATGTGGAGTTTGGCATCAGCTGACGACTGTCGAATCAAGTCCATGATCTGAACAATACGCTCGTGCTGCTGGGCAATACTTGCTTTGATACACAGACTCTTTACCCTGGATTCCGCTATGGTACAAAAGTGCGCCAAGGTATCTTTAATTTGGCCATATTTTTCAGGCTGTTCGTGGGGCGCGTTGGATATCAGCAAAGAAAAGTGGTCAAAATTAAATCCAAGCAATTTGTCCGCAGACACAATGCGCTTCTCTGAGCTTCTCAAATGTTCCAGCATACTACGATGACTTGGACCATGGCTCTCAGCAAGAAAGAATAAGGGATCCTCCCCACTTGAAATCAAAAAGTCTGCCGACAGCTTTCTGGCCTGCAGAAACTCAGCCACCATGTCCTTAAGCTCTAACAAGCCGCTGCAATTTTCACTGGCCTCGAAGAAATGGATCAAAGAGCCATACTCCGATGCGGACTCAATGGCGTTTTTTGCGGTTCGCGCCGCCGTCACAAATTCATTGCGAGACTTCACTTTGCGATTGTAACGGGAAACACAGTGCTGAAACTCAGGCCCCTCAAGGCTTTCGCCAGCCAAGTACAGGAAATCATCCACATCGGAGGTTTCCCCCACATCAGCATCCACATCAGCTGGAACCACCACCACGATGTACAGTTCCTTACCGCCATTGCAGTTACGTATTCGCTCTGCCACCAAAGTGGCATCCAGGGGCGGTCGGTGAGCAATCACAACTATATCGCAGCCCCGCTCCGCCAACAGCGAGACCTGAGCTTGCGCTAGTTCCTTCACATTTATCAGCCCTTCCCAATGAACCACCTCTGCATTGGGAGCAATGGATCTAAATTTGTCCGATTTGCTCAAATCTGATGTCACTAACAAGAACTGGCTAGCAAGTATGTCGCTTGAATCAAGCATTTAAATCACTTCCTCGTACCGACGCGCCCCAAAACTAATAGAGAATGGCTAATCTTATGATAGATCCTACCTATCAAACGAGAATACATCTCATCAACCTAATAAAAATAGTCGGGTTATTTTCTGCTGTCCAGTGCTCAATATATAATCAGGAAAAAGTCACTTTAGTGCCCATATTAACTGTGTTGGCTATTGGGCCTCACTGTCACATCAAAATCTTACATCTTTGCCGCTTAGTCATTCGTAAATTGGGTAGTAATGGACTTATAATCTTGGCCTACGCCCCACGGGCGACCTTGTCCCCGGAAACCATTAGGGGATATTCATACTAACTGTGTATTTTTATATTGATTTATCCGCCAAGTATACGCTGTATACCCAAGAGCAAGCTATATCAAGAGAAAGTACTGATTTAATCAAAGCGAAGAAGCGGCAGCGGGGGAAGCAAAAGCATGTCCACAGAACAACAAACCTGTTTAATCATTGGTGCCAGCCACGGAGGCGCCAGCTTGGCCAATAATGTAAGAAGAGAAGGCTGGGAAGGCCGAATTCTGGTGATTGGAAATGAAGACTCCATGCCCTACCACCGCCCCCCACTCTCGAAAGCACTGCTGATGAAGGAAAAGACCCCTGAAGAGCTGGAGATTTTTAAGCCCACAGTTTACGAAAAATCGAAAATTGAATTCATGCTGGGTGTTAACGTTGAAAAAATTGACCGCTCAGCCAAAACCGTAGAGCTGGACAACGGTGAAACCATTAGTTATCACAAGCTCGGGCTGTGCACTGGTGCGCGGGTTCGCAAGCTTGATATCCCGGGTGCCAATTTGAAAGGGGTTCATTATCTGCGAACCTTGGCTGACGCCCAAGCCATTCAAGCTGACGTGAAAGAAGGCGGTAAAGCTGTGATTGTGGGCGGCGGTTATATTGGTTTAGAGACCGCAGCTTCACTGCGTAAGCTGGGTATGGAAGTGACCGTGCTGGAAATGATGGACCGGGTCTTGGAACGAGTTACAGCGCCGGAACTGTCTGAGTACTACACCGAGCTGCATAAACGGCATGGGGTTGAGATCATCACCAGTGCACAGGCCAGAGCCTTACTTGGTGAAGACCGGGTTGAAAAAGTACAGTGCAATCACGGTCTCATACTGGATGCGGACCTGGTTATCATTGGTATAGGCGTGGTGCCCAATACTGAGCTGGCGCAAGCGGCTGACCTGGCCGTTGAAAACGGAATTGTAGTGGACGAATTCGCTGCAACGGAAGACCCCGATATCGTTGCCGCCGGCGACTGCACCTATCACCCTAACGACGTATTGGGTTTCAAACTCAGATTGGAATCCGTCCCCAACGCAATGGACCAATCAAGAGCGGCTGCGGCCAGCATTAACGGCACTCAAAAAGCCTATCATGCTTTACCCTGGTTCTGGTCTGATCAATACAATATAAAGTTACAAATTGCCGGATTCAACCGAGGCTACGAGCGAGTGGTACTCAGGGGTGAACCCAGCTCAGATAATTTCGTTGCCTGGTACATGAAAGGCAACACCGTACTGGCCGCTGACTGCATCAATAGCCCTAAAGAATTTATGCAGGCTAAAAAACTCATCGCACAAAAAATTGAAGTGAGCGATGAGCAACTGGCTGACCCTGAAATTCAGGTGGCCAGTCTGATACCGAAAGCGTAACGTCACCATAAAAAAAGCGAGCCACAAAACGGCTCGCTTTTTGGTTCTTCCTCAACAATGACGGCACCAGAGAGTGAATTATGGAGCGTGAAAGTGTCATTCTAATTGGAATGCCTGGAGCAGGAAAAAGCACTCTGGGAATTTTATTAGCTAAAGAATTGGGCCTGGGGTTTCTGGATACGGATGTGGCCATTCAGGTGGAAGAAGAACAAACCCTACAACAGATTTTGGAACAACGTGGTTACTTGCAACTACGAGCTGTGGAAGAGCGGGTGTTGCTGAAAACCGACTGCCATAAGAAGGTGATTGCCACTGGAGGCAGCGCTGTTTACAGTGACAAGGGTATGGCCTATCTAAAATCCTGCGGGCTTATTGTTTATCTGGAAGTACCACTGAAGGAATTAAGGGACCGGATTCACAACCACGAAACCCGCGGTATTGCACGCAGGCCTGAGCAATCGTTTAGTGAACTGTTTGACGAAAGAGCTGCGCTCTATAGGAAATACGCCGACATCGTGATCAAATGCGACCAACATGCCCCCGGTGAAGTTATCCAACAAATTATGGAAGCACTTACCCTACTGTCCAGGGGTGCCACTAACCATTAGTTTTTCACCTATGCACGTTTTCGCTCAGACTTCTAATAAAAGCCTCAACCTGATCTGTGTAATTGTTGTCTTTGCCTAACTTTACATTGGCTGCAGTGTGACTCATATTTACCGATAAAATTTCCACCTGAAAACCAAACTCTTCGGATCTAGCTTTAAATTCCTGTGCTTGAAGACAAGGTTTATCCTTTCGTTTGGTAGAACAGATAACTAAGACGGGCGCTGCCTGGGAAGACGATGTTAGGCGCCGCAAGGGTGACGCTTCTCGCCAAAAATCAGGATCACTGCCGAAGGCCTTGGGATAGATCCACAGCGGATCCGACAGCATCAGTTTTTCCAAAGCTAATGCAGCGGTATCGATAGATACGGTTCCCAGCCAGAGTCGAGCCCCCTGATCTTTCGCCATGGCGAAATCAGAATTAAGTAACGACACCAAATGAGCGCCCGCCGAGTGCCCCATTAAAATAAATCTATCCGGATCAGCCCCATACTGGTGGGCATTACGTTGGGCATGGGCAATGGCTTTAGCCACGTCCTGGGCCTGCTGCACGGGGTTGGCATCCGGTAACAAACGATAGTTGGTGGACATGAAGACAAAACCTTTGGGCACCCAGCGATCAATTTTGTTTTTAAGCACCCTGCGGTTGGACTTATCTCCCGCCGCCCAGGCACCACCATGTACCATAAAAATAACTGGCGCCTTATGTGCTCCTGGGGGTTTATAAACATCATAGACTTGGCGTTGGTGTGGGCCGTATGCCAGGTCAGTGTAGCCGCCTTCTTTTTCCGGTGAGTAGGCGCAGCCGTAACTCATCAATAAAGCCAAAAACAATATTGCACTTGTTCGAAATAATCCCCTGAGCATGGATTCTCTCCCCCCGACTCACCATTAACCACTGTTGATATCAGACAGCCAAACCCAATGCCTGTTCAACTCTTCCCCCAAGGGGTTAAACAATACTATACTGTACGGTATTGTTCAGGAGTTAAAGCCGATGGAAGAAAAACCAATTTTAGTGACCGGTGCCAGCGGCTTCGTAGGCAGCCATACCGCCAGACTCTTAGCCGAAGCGGGCCGTAAAGTAAGGGTATTCCTGCGCAAAACCAGCAACCCGGAATCGCTGAAGGATTTACCCGTTGAAATACACTACGGCGATGCCCTTGAACCACAAACCCTGATGCAGGCGATGGAAGGTTGTGCCACCGTCTTTCACTGTGTGGTGGATCCCAGGTTCTACTTAACCGACCCATCGCCCCTGTTCAGAAACAATGTCGATGGCCTGGTGAACAGCATGGATGCCGCGCTGGCCTGCGGTGTGGAGCGCTTTGTATTCTGCAGCACCATGGGAACCCTTGGCCGCAGCGCCAATGGCCCAGTCACGGAGGATATGCCATTTAACTGGTACGAGTTGGCACCCCCCTACATACGGTCGCGACGGCAAGCAGAAGATCAATTCAACCTTTACTGCAAAGAAAAAGGTTTGCCCGGCGTGGCACTGTGCATAGCCAACACTTATGGTCCGGGGGATTATCAACCCACTCCACAGGGCAAAATGTTATGGGAGGTGGCCAATGGAAAAATGCGCATTATGTGGGACGCGGCGCAACCCACCGTGGATATTCGTGATGCCGCCCAAGCAATGGTGTTAGCAGAGTCCAAAGGTCGCATTGGGGAACGCTACATAATCTCAAACGAATACGGAAGCTACGGCGATTTATTCGGTGTAGTGGCTGCAGCCGGCGGACAAAAACCGCCTATTGTGCTGCCCCTTAGCTTGGCACGATCCAGCGCCGCCGTGGGTGAAACATTCATGAAGCTGTTGAAGCGCGAAGATTATTTAATTCGCAGTGATGCGGTATTTCTATCCATCGCCTTTGGGGAACTGGACAGCAGCAAAGCAAGACAAGAATTGGGCTGGCAACCTCGCCCCTGGTCTGAAACCGTTCAAGATTCCATTGCCTGGTTCTCTGCCCGTAAAGACACCGCCCAAATTAAAATGGCCCCCATGTTTGGCCACCGCAAACTATCCTGTTAACTGGCAAGCTCCTGTTAATTGGCGAGCTCCTATTAATTGGATAGCTGCGTTTTTTTAGCACGAAACAGCTTAGCCCAAATGTTTTCCACTTGCTGCATGGGTAGAAGCCGGTGCATCCAAGGCATGGCCGCAACCCCTGGCCCCAAAACGTATACCGGCTTAAAGCGATCACTACAAATAATTTTGTGGTAAACCTGATCGGCAAAACGTTGCGGGGAGTGCAGCTTAAAACTGCCCTGCATCATACTGTCACTGTCAATAAAATGAGCGCGGTATTGATCCCGCAACCGTTCAGGGATGGACGCCCATTGTTTGGCGGCATTGTCTTCCTGCTGGCCAGACATGGGCGTATCAACTGCACCGGGGTCCAGCGTGGTGACCTGAACACCAAAGGGCGCCATTTCCATACGCAAATGTAAGGTTGCGGTTTTAAGGGCCTGCTTGGAAACCGTATAGGCAGATGCCATGGGGAAGGTCATATAAGTGGATGAAGACGCCACGTTAATCACACGTCCTTTGCCGCCTTTGGGACCGCTGCCTTTTCTAATCAAGGGCATAAATGATGTAAGAAGTTTAAGGGGGCCATAAAAATTGATCTCCATGGTGCGACGGTACTCGTCCATATTCGCCGCTTCCACTACGCCACCGCTACCAAAGAAGCCCGCATTGTTAATCAGCAAATCCAAACACCCGCCTGTATGGCCCGCCACCACTTTGGCAGCCTCTTCAACCTCTTCATCGTTGGTAATATCACATCTCACCGGCACCACCTTGGGCCTACCAAACCAGGACGCTTTTTGTGGAGGCGAACTACGATAACCCGCAAACACCTGCCACCCCTCGCCGGCAAGCTTCGTCACCAACCCTTCTCCAATCCCCGTGGCCGCACCACTGATAAACGCAGTTTTCATTTTTATTATTCGCCTTTGTATTTCATCACTGCCATAATTCTACTTACCCGACAGTTTATAATAAAGAAGAAGCCTGATGCTACTAATAAGCTAGGGAGGGTGAAAGTGGCTTTTCAAGCTCTTTACGCAGCCGAGCATCGCAGAATTGAGCGGGATAAAGGCGGGGAGTGTCTGAGCCCGAAGGGCGAGTTGCCCCGCCGCCCGCTCAATTTGAGAAGCGCAGGGAAGCCGAAGGCCAAGTGGCGAGCTTGAAAAGCCACTTTCATCCTTCCCCACCACCGTAGCCAGCGGGCATTGACCAGCAGCGAAACCTTGCTCCCAGAAAAAATCCAGCGTAATGTGAGGATCACGCCCACAAACCATCTAATGCCAATGGACTCGCAAAAGGATACTCATAAACAACAAGGATTAAGCCCCAGCTCCATTCATATCGGAAAACGTTATCGTGCCAGCCGAGTGGATTCTCACTACGACGCCATTGTCATTGGTTCTGGAATCGGCGGCCTCACTACAGCCGCATGTCTGGCAAAGGCGGGCAAAAAAGTGATTGTGCTGGAACAGCATTACACTGCCGGAGGATTTACCCACAGTTACGCCCGTAACGGCTACGAATGGGATGTAGGAGTGCACTACATCGGCGATATGGGTGCGCCCACCATGGGCCGGAAACTGTTCGACTACATCACGGATGGTGAATTGAAATGGTCCCCCATGGCAGATTGCTATGATCGTGTGTTTGTGGGTGAGCATCAATTCGACCTGGTAGCAGGAAAGAAAAACTTTGTGGAAGGATTAAAGAACCGCTTTCCCAACGACCATGAAGCAATTGATAAGTACATGGAATTGCTCAATGGGGTGGCAAGTAATATGAAACTGTACTCCCTGGCAAAGCTATTACCGGAGACACTCCAATCAATTGCCAAACCGTTCATTAATAAAAAACTTCCGAGCTTTTTTAATAAGACCACCCACGAAGTCCTGAGCACCATCACCGATAACCAGGAACTCATTGCCGTGTTAACAGCTCAGTGGGGAGACTGCGGTGTACCACCGAAACAATCCAGTTTTTTTATTCACAGCACCATCGCAAAACACTATTTGCACGGAGGGTTTTACCCCGTGGGTGGCGCATCAAAAATGGCGGAAACCATCATCCCTGTGATTCAACAAGGCGGTGGCGATGTTTACACCTATGCTGATGTTCGCCAAATTGTATTTGATGGCAAACACGCCCAAGGCGTTGAAATGGCAGACGGACATGTTATTCGAGCACCTATGGTAATCAGCAATGCGGGTGTCTTTAATACGTTTGAGAAGCTTGTACCCGCTAAGCAAGCCAAACAATCAGGCTACACAAAGAAACTTAAAACCGTAAAACCCTCCATGGGGCATTTCTGTCTTTACATCGGCCTTAAAGCTGAAGCGGAATCTTTAGGTCTGCCACAAACCAATTACTGGATTTATCCCAGCGCCGATCACCAAGCCAATCTCGATGCTTTCTATGCAGATCAAAGTATGCCATTCCCTCTCACCTACATATCGTTTCCATCGGCAAAAGATCCCGCTTTTCTATCTAAATATCCGGGTCGCGCCACCATAGAGATAGTTGCTCCTGCGGCTTACAAATGGTTCGAGCAGTGGAAAGATCACACCTGGGGAAAACGTGGCGAAGATTACGAAACAATTAAAGAAGCCTACAGCCAGCGCTTGCTACAAACGCTCTACCAACACTTCCCACAATTGGAAGGTAAGATTGACTATTACGAGCTGTCTACCCCCCTGTCCACGGACTATTTCTGTCGTTATGGACAGGGGGAAATATACGGACTGGATCATACCCCGGAACGTTTTGAACAAGCTTGGTTGAGACCCAAGACGACGATTCCAGGATTGTATTTAACCGGACAGGATGTATTGTCCTGTGGTGTGGTTGGCGCTGCCATTGCGGGTGCATTTTGTGCCGTTGGCATTTTGGGGCTAAAGAGCCAACCCCTTCTTAAAGAGCTATTGTCGGGCAGCCAAGGAGAGATAACCCTTGTGGACATGGCCGGGCAAACCTCAACAGTCTAGCACTACGCCTTTCGAATCTCGGAACAGGATTTTAACGCAACACCATCTGCCAGTTTTATGTAATAAGCAGGATTATCTGTGCTGGCATTTCGTGTGACCCTGGTACCGTCAATCTTCCTGGTTACACTCCTTTTGAAAATGGTGTCCACAACGCCTTGTGCCGTTCCCTGACCCCAATCCCATTCAACTTTATCGCCTTCCGAAAATGCCATGGCTGACCTCTAGATCTGCATTTTTAAACTTGCGCGATTTTAGCTATCAAGCCACCTGCTTTCTGTGACGCCCTTCAGAAAATACCTCTATGGTCTTCGCGCAAAACGCATCGAGGTCATCAGGGTTTCGACTTGTGACTAAACCTTCGTCCACCACCACTTCTTGATCTACCCAACTACCACCGGCATTTTCAATATCTGTTTTGAGGCTCTGCCAAGACGTTAAGATTCGCCCAGCTAGCACGTCCGCTTCCACCAGTACCCAGGGCCCATGACATATAGCGGCCACAGCCTTGTGTTGTCTAAAAAAATCACGCACAAATTGCACGGCTCTGTTATCTGTTCTGAGTGCATCGGGATTGTGTACGCCACCGGGCAAAACTACGCAGTCAAAATCATCTGCTGTAACCTCATCAAGGATTTGGTCGACGTTAAAATCATCACCGGGTTCCATGTGATTAAAACCTTTTATTGACCCTTTCTCTAACGACACCAGTACCACGTCAGCACCAGCATCCTTCAGTTCAGACCAGGGCTGAGTGAGTTCAATCTGTTCAAAGCCTGTAGTAGCGAGAAACGCAATCTTCTTACCTTCCAAAGAATGAGACATACATCAATCTCCAAATATTCTTGCGGGTTAATTGTAGGGAGAACTTTGTCTCCTTAGGGTTTCTTAGCAAGGAACTTGCCACCCACTTTTGTCACTGTCGTGATCGCCGCACCGTTACATTGGATCATTTGTATCTCAATACTGTATCTAATTGGCTTGCCAAGGCCTGTAGAGCCTCACATAAAAAAGCCCATGAAAATTAAATAAAATAACTGTTGGCTATCTCTACGGAGTACTCGGCTCTTTTTTGTAACATTTACCGATTTTATAAGTAAGAATGAAAGGCAAAAAATACCGCATATTCTCCATTACCGCAGAGCCCCAGGGCTGTTATACCCATTTTTAAAGACTGGCAGACAAGCCCAGGAGCTGGATCAGTTTTTGCTGACTTATAAAAAACGCATGCTCAATCAAATAGGTGAACCATGACTGACTCACACACAGTAACCCTGCTTATGACGGAATTTGTCACCCACGATACAAAACGCTTTTTGGTAACCAAGCCCGATGGATTTGATTACGACGCCGGTCAAGGCGTTGAGATGGCAATCAATACACCCCGCTGGAAAGACGAGTGGAGACCGTTTACGCCCACAAGTTTACAGCGCGACAAAGTTCTGGAATTCATCATTAAAGGGTATCCGGACCATGATGGGGTAACGGAGCAATTGCACGGACTGGAACCCGGTGCTGAACTACTACTTTCTGATGTGTTTGGCACAATCAAATATCAGGGCCCCGGTGTCTTTATTGCGGCAGGTGCGGGGATCACACCCTTTATTGCAATCTGCAGAGAACAGCACGAGCAAAACAAGATTGAAGGCAGCACGCTACTTTTCACCAATAAAACGCCAGCCGATGTGATATTGGAAAGGGAACTGCGTCATTACTTTGGCGATCGATGTTTAATGACTTGCACCTAAGATGAAAGTGACAATTCTCACTTTCTGTCCGATCGGATTGACCAGGATTTTCTGAAAAAGCACGTGGATAATTTTGAGCAGCCATTTTATCTGTGCGGGCCACCGGGATTTATGGATGCTATCAGTGACGCCTTAAAAGACCTGGGCGTAGAAACGAATAGTCTGGTGTTCGAGGAATAAGCTTGAAGAGAGGGATTGCAGAGAGGAATTGATATTTAGTGGTTCTACCCCTTAAGGGGTAGAACCGACAAGCCTAAGCGATCAGCTCTTGCTGCTGTTAGCGCGTTTACGCTCGTTTTCTTTCAATAATTTTTTACGAATTCGAATGGATTCCGGCGTCACTTCAACCAGCTCATCCTTATCGATAAAGTCCAAAGCCTGCTCCAAGGTGTAGCGTATAGGAGGCGTCAACATGATGTTTTCGTCGGTTCCCGCCGCACGGATATTAGTGAGCTGCTTGGCTTTGGTTGGATTCACCACCAAGTCATTTCCCCGGGAATGGATTCCCACCACTTGGCCTTCGTACACTTCGATATTGGGATCAATCATCAAGCGTCCACGATCCTGCAAGTTAAACAGCGCATAACCCAAGGTCTTGCCGGTGATCATGGAAATCAATACCCCGTTCTGACGCTTGGTTACCTCACCTTCTTTCACCGGTCCATAGTGGGAAAAGGTGGAGTTCATAATGCCGGTACCGGAGGTCAAGGTAAGGAACTCGGAACGGAACCCAATCAAACCTCTGGAAGGCGCGATAAAGTCCATGCGTACACGGCCTTTACCATCTGGCACCATGTCATTCATCTCTGCCTTGCGCAAACCCAACTGTTCCATAATGGAACCCTGGTGCTGTTCCTCCACATCGATGGTCAGCTGTTCATAGGGCTCTTGGGTTTCACCATCGATTTCTTTGATGATCACTTCGGGACAGGCCACAGCCAGCTCAAAACCTTCGCGACGCATATTTTCAATCAACACCGACAGGTGTAACTCACCACGGCCAGAAACACGAAAACGATCTGGACTGTCCGTATCTTCCACCCGCAGAGCTACGTTGTGGATCAACTCTTTGTCCAGACGCTCACGAATATTTCGAGAGGTGATGAACTTACCTTCTTTACCGGCGAAAGGTGAGGTGTTCACCTGAAACATCATACTTACGGTGGGCTCATCAACGGACAGGGGCGGCAAGGCTTCCGGAGCTTCCGGGGCACATACGGTGTCGGAGATAAACAGTTCATCAATTCCCGTAATACAAACAATGTCACCGGCGGTGGCTTCGTTCACTTCCACCCGCTCCAGGCCCAGGTGGCCCATGATTTTTAAAATCTTGCCGTTGCGGACTTTGCCTTCACGATCCACCACTTTCACTTGTGAACCCGCTTTGATCTGGCCACGCTTGATGCGCCCGATTCCAATTACCCCTAAGAAGCTGGAGTAATCCAGGGAACTGATCTGCATCTGAAAAGGCCCATCCAGGTCAACCTGGGGTGGTGATACCTTATCCACTACCGCTTCAAACAAGGGCGTCATGTCTTCTGCCATGTCATCCGCATCCAAACCGGCAATACCGTTGATGGCTGAGGCATAAATAACGGGGAAGTCCAACTGCTCATCGGTGGCACCCAAGCGGTCAAACAGATCAAACACCTGATCCATAACCCAATCGGGGCGGGCACCGGGGCGGTCGATCTTGTTTATAACCACAATGGGGTTAAGGCCTTGGGCGAACGCCTTTTGGGTAACAAACCGGGTTTGAGGCATGGGGCCATCCACCGCATCCACCAGCAACAGCACCGAATCCACCATGGACATAACCCGTTCCACTTCTCCACCGAAGTCGGCGTGTCCAGGGGTGTCTACGATGTTGATCTGGTAGTCATTCCAGCGAATAGCGGTATTTTTGGCCAGGATGGTAATGCCACGCTCTTTTTCAAGATCGTTGGAATCCATCACTCGCTCCCCTTCGTCTTTGCGACCCAGGGTGCCGGATTGTTGTAACAGCTTGTCTACCAAGGTGGTTTTACCATGGTCAACGTGCGCGATGATGGCGATATTTCGGATTTTTTCGATCACTACCTTACAGCCTCGGCTTAATACAATTCTAAGGCGCGCGAGTATACATGAATTGCATGACCACTGGGCAGGTGGTTATTACAAATAGGCAACAAATTTGCGTATTTTTTCAGTAGAAATGGGGAAAGCGCCTGTTTCTTCCCCAGCCGCCAAGGGAAAAAAGCGGCTAGGGGAAAAAGGCAGAAATGTTAGTCGTTGATGGTGATGCTGGCACTGATTCCCAAAGTGGTATTGGTTAACTGCAAAGTTGCGGGTGCAGTTATGCTGGAAACCGTAAAGGAACCATCCGCATTTAACGCGCCCGACCCATTGGTGAGATTCCAGCTGTAATCAGAAGCACCGTAGATGTCATTGGTCCAGAGCGTTGCGGGAGTGAATGTCTGTACGGAGGCCAAGCTGGCCTGTCCATTTGACAAATACTCACCATTAGGACCAAACACTTCTGCTTCAGGCGTCACATCAGCCACCCCCTGGATATCAGCATCTTCTATTGACACTGTTAAGGAGTAGGAATTTTGAGTGGAGTTAGATTGGAATATCAGTGTGTGATCCCCCTCGCGAGGAATGACGCTATGACGATAAAGGTGCATATTGCTTAGATCTATCCGGGCAGCTATTGCGGCCTGCTGTTGAGCAACCAGAGTTGAGGCAAAGTCATATTCTGC
Source organism: uncultured Ketobacter sp. (assembly GCA_964016105.1). GTDB lineage: Bacteria > Pseudomonadota > Gammaproteobacteria > Pseudomonadales > Ketobacteraceae > Ketobacter. Next base: position 28,469 of record CAXHEX010000020.1, on the reverse strand, counting down.
TCCTGTTAGATTCGTGTAGACCGTTTGTTCCGCCAAGTCACCAAGTGTCTCATAGGCCAAGCCATTGCTGGCAGCCCCCATAACGTAATAGAAGACCGGTTTGTAGAGTGAAAACGTACTGGCAGTGGATGCCCCGGTATACTTAACAAACGACTGGGAGCGAATGGCATTTGTCATGGTCTGAGCATCGAACCGAAGCACACTTTCACGGCCGGAGGAAAATACCACTAATTGACTCAACTCCACTCCATCCACATTAACCACGTCCTCAAGGTCGTTATCGCCGTCATTAGCAAAGTCATAGGGTGCTTCGATATACCGACCTATAGCTTCAACAATAATTTGATGGAGGTTGGTAAATTCCCCCAAACTCCGGTTCGCATTCAACGTGACTATTGTGTCAATAGCCGCTTCGATGGTGGCGCTGTTGGAGCTAAAGCCACTGGTCAATTCTTGGGTATCCACGGCAAACGCCCAAACCGTGAACTCTTGATTGGCGATAACCGGATCCGAGCTGGCTTGAGCTGCAGCCACGTAGGCTTTGGCAGCATCCACTAGTGCCTGAATGTTCACATGGGACATGGAATCGCTCACATCGAATACCAAAGCCGTTCGCAGCTGGACGGGCAAACCCATTACCGGTTGCAGCCGTGCATAATTTTCGTCATTGTCCACCTCAATACCATCAACCGTGACCACATAATTAGAGGCTGTGGCATTGGTTATTGAACTCAAGGTAGCGGAATCCACTGGATTAATAGGGTAGTAGTGGGATAAAGGATTCTTAATATCGAACTCCAACAAGTTATCCCCACTCAAGCCTGAATAACTGGCAAAATGCTCGGTAACCATCAAAGGCAAATAGCTAACCCCATCCGCATCCGAGCCAGTTGTGTCAGTACCACTATCTGTACCTGAATCAGTCTCGCCGGCAATATCTTCCTCTTCTGCGGAAACTAAATTTTCAATTCCGCCACCTCCACACCCAACTAGAAGGGTGAACGGTAAAAACAAGACTGGTAATAGCTTTTGGTTAATCCGCATAGGTTTCGCCTTTATTAAATCTTCACTTAAACAATCAGACTGCCACAACTGCAGACTTAATTTGTTAAGTATATGCAAGGATTGAAATTTGCGTACTTGAAAGCCAATTTTTGCCCCAATCCGTGAACCACTCTGCCTTTGCATTGATTTTCGGTATAATGCGCGGCCCTTGATCGATCGAGCACGACACTGACTATGACCATTCAACGCAAAGCTATCGCACTGATTTCCGGCGGACTGGATTCTATGCTGGCCGTAAAAGCAATTCAAAAACAAGGTATTACCGTAGAAGGCGTGAATTTTTTTACGGGCTTTTGTGTTGAGGGTCACACCCACGCCATCCGCAAAAAAGATAAAGAAAAACAAAAACGAAACAATGCCCTGTGGGCCGCGGAACAACTTGGCATAAAAATGAATATCGTGGACATCTCCCAAGAGTACAAGGACATCGTCTTAAACCCCCAACACGGTTACGGCGCTAACTTAAACCCTTGTCTGGACTGTAAAATTTTTATGGTGGAGAAGGCCAACGCCATGCTCAACAAAGCCCGCGAATTGGCCGATGAAGGGGGCTTTGACTTCATTATTACTGGAGAGGTGGTGGGCCAACGCCCCAAATCCCAGCGCAAGGACACCCTGCCCCTGATTGCCAAAGAATCTGGCGCCGATGACCGCTTACTTCGCCCTCTATGCGCAAAGCTTCTACCCCCAACGCTGCCAGAAAGGGAAGGCTGGGTGGACAGGGAGCAGTTGTACGATTTCAGCGGTCGCAACCGTAAGCCTCAGATCGCGCTGGCAAAATCCTTTGGTATGAGCGATTTTGCCCAACCCGCTGGGGGCTGCTGTTTTCTTACGGACGAAAGCTACTCCCGCAAGCTGGCAGACCTGTGGCAAGCCCAAGGCCGCAAAGACTATGAGCTGGACGACATCATGCTGTTGAAAGTGGGTCGTCATATCCGCCCCGCTCCCCACTACAAATTAATAGTGAGCCGAGAAGAAGGGGAAAATCATTTTATGTCTGGCTACAAAAAGCAGTTTCACAGCATTCGCTGCATCAGCCATGGCGGGCCACTGACGTTAGTGGACGGTGACCCGGGAGAAGACGACTTACTGATGGCGGCTCGCATTGCCAGCCGCTTTAGTCAGGGCAAACATCAACCTTTGGTTACCTTGGAAATTCAACGCAAAGATGGGGTAGCAAAACAGGTGGAGGTTGAGCCCTTAGCCAGCGAAAAGATTGACCCCAGCTGGTACGTTTGATTCAGAAAACAGGACACTAATCTCTAGTGCTACGTCGACTGAAGTCCACCCTGACAATGTTGTCTTCTTCTGCCAATCTAACTTGCAACATTTCTTGCTCGGCACTGCGCCGGGCTTCCAGCAAATTCAGGCAAAGATCACCAAAGGCTTCCGCCGCGCTGGGAGTGTCTTCGCCCTCCATATTTTTGGGCTTACGACTATTGATGCCAAAACTGAACTCAAACGCCGATTTACCATCCCTGGGCAAAGGTTTACGTTCGTAGAGAAAACGGCGTTCCAATTTTTCCATCACCTTCATCAATTTACCTTCTTCCATGGGCTCTGGATTGAGCCGGTATTGTTGCTTCCGACACAACTCCCCCAGGTGCTTAATGAGGATATCTCGGTTGTACAGATCCGCCTGCTTGCAAATGGCCGCTGCTTCCCGCCATAGTCGATCAGCGAACAATTGCGGAAACTGAGCAAATTCCGCTTTGCCCAAGCCGCAAACAACAAATATATATTGGGTAAACTGCTCTTGCGACACCACGCAGGCTTCCCTTCCCACCCACAATAGTTCAGCCCGCCAAACCATATCCGCAGGCTCCATGGCGCTGTGACGCAAATGTGTGGCCAGTGGTTTTGCCAACTGTTGGGATACTTCAATCTGCATCATACAGGGCGCCCCAGGGAAGGCTTGGACGGATCGGTTTTATGCTTACACATAAGGCGGATACTCTCAGCTGGAGTGGCAAAGCGTGCCATTAGATACTCACGAAATTCCACAGGGTAACCCTGCTCCTTCAACGCAAGCTCCATGCAATACAGCCAGCTTTTGGTGGTCTCGTCGTCCACTGGTAAATGGCTGTGGGCAACCGGCAGACTGATAGTTCCGAATCTCTGCGCATACAAGTTGGGTCCCCCCAACCAACCAGCGAGAAAGCAAACCAGCTTTTGTTTCGATTCAGTTAAATCTGGGCTGTGCATAGCCCGCAAAACTTTGGCTTGCGGCAGAGTATCCATGTAATCATAAAAACGATCCACTAAAGCCGTCACACCCGCCAGCCCACCCGCGGCCTGGTAACTTGTATCACCTTCCCCGTAGGTCATAATGCCTCCACCACCGATGGTCTCTGGGCCAGAGAACGGTGCTCAACACCCGCTTCATTTAATAGCCCAAGCAAGGCTCTGCGGCCCGCTTCACCCCTACCACTGAGCCAGCGTAACTCCTCCACCGTAATGAGAGTGGCCGCCACCAGAGTTATCTTACCCATCTCGGTGATAATTTGGGAGCTAAGGGAATTTGGCACATGCAGTAAAGCCCCAGCCAAACCTCTGCCATCTTTAATATGAACGATGTTAAATCGGGCGGATAGCACTTCGCCGGCCAACAGCTTTTCGCATAACCGGGGATAACTGGCCAGGGTATGACTGACCTCTGCCGTCATGGGGAACAGCCAACTGTCAGCGATGGCCATGGGGTCATCACTGCAAAACGCAATATCAGGGGTTTCCATATACACTTCTAACCCCAGCCCGGTGGCGGGTTCGGAGGCTTTCACACCGGGATCCGACAAACCATCGGAAATAATGCAGCCACAGTTGCCGTGCTGGAACGCCAACCAGGCAGCACTGGAGGGCCATTCTGGCCCATCGCCAATGGGCCCCATAAGGGAAGAAAGCGGAAACAGCTCAGACTGAAAAAGATACTGCAAAGACCGATGACGACTGGTGGTTGCCCGCTGTAATCGCTCAGCATAGGAATTAACCTTGTTGGCGGTATTTTGATTGATCATAGTTGGCACTCGCAAGTTGAATTCGAATACCACTGCAACAATATGTCCAATCTTGAATAGGCAGAGGACAGATTTCGCGAAAATGATTATTTGAAAATCAATATGTTAGTGCAACCCTTGCAAACATGACCTGGTTCGGGAAGTAGCAATCACCACAATTGAGGCAAACCCCACAGTGGGCAATTTTGACTAAAACCATTCCAGCTCACGCTGGTAGATGCGCTCTTTGGCATCGAACCAGGCATTTTCCAGTTTGTATTTGGAAATGGTTTTGTTGGTTAGTTTTTCTACTTCATCCTCAAGCTGCTGACAGCGCTTAAAGCTGCCTAATCCGTGGAGCAGCTTATCCAGTTCGTTTACCATCTTAATGGCATACTGCTTGTGGATGTCCTCGTGGTCGGACACCATGCGCACGTATCGACTCCAATTCTCAGCCAGCAACGGGTCCGCTTGCCAGCTGTTTTTCCAGTGGGGCATATGAATGCGAATGTGCAGGAAGGGCTGAATATCCCTAAGTTTGCACTGGGTGAGGGAAACTTCGTACTGGTAGCGGGTTTCCAGACTCCACTGGGTGACCGCCACATTGATCAAATGCTCCCCAGCCCGCTGAAACTCGCCTTTGGGTGAATTCTGCTTGATCTGTTGCCACACCTGCTCCCTGGTTTGCGCCTGGATGGGGTAATAAACCCGCTCCTGGGTCACGGTGGGTTCCGGGTAGGCCAACCCAGACCCTATCGTGCCTAGGAGTAGAGTCCAAATGCTGAGTTGCAAGCGTGTCTGTATACTTTTCAAGAACTCAATTGGCTTGTATTGGGAATGAGTGGGAAACGGCGCCTGAAATTAACGCTCTGCTGCGAACTCACCCAGGATGGGTTGCACGAGGCGCTTGAACACCCCCGTATCCATCTTGGTTGCTTTAGGCTGGGAACTTGATTTGAAAGTAAGCCAGAAGTAGTTCAACAACTCAGTATCCATATAAACGGGAATGTCAGAGTTTCCATCTAGCGGCGGCATGCCACCGGCGTCACATTGAGCAAACAGGCGGTCAAATGCGCCGTCGTTGAGTACGGTTAGCGCTTCCACACCCATTACTTCCTGCAGCAATTGGCAATCCACCTTCATGTTGGCTGCCAACACAGCCATAGCGAGCTTGCCATCGGCCTTGATGATCAGTGTCTTGGCCATGCGGGTACCAGGCATATGCTCCGATCTTGGGGGCACAAACGGCACCACCGTTGCCTTGTGGGAGTCTGCAACAGCGTTCTCTAGTTGGTCTAAATGCTCGGTGACCGGAGCTGTCATGTTAACCTCCAAGATGGTGTGAATGACGGAGTAATCGCTTCTGGCGTTAAGGATATGCACAAAGCGTAGATTGAGAAAGATGATGATTTTATAAATCTAGAGCCAGTTCACACTAATTGGGCAATAAATACTGAATCAGCGTTTTTTTGAGCAACTCCAGTCTAACCGGCTTCTCCATACTGCCATCCATACCCGATTGCTCAGCCATGCGCTGATGCTCGCTCAAAACGTGAGCCGTCAGTGCCACCACGGGGATATAGGGCAACCCCATGTTATGGCCATACTTACGGATTTCCTGACAGGCCTGATAGCCATCCATTTCTGGCATTTCACAATCCATCAGTACCAGATCAAAAGCATTGGGAGACTGACAATACAAAGTCAGAGCTTGTTTACCATCTCCAGCCAGGGTGAACTGCAACTGTAATTTTTCAAGCATGCCCTTAACCACCAACTGGTTAATGTCGTTGTCCTCGGCCACCAGGATTCGTTTTCCTCTGATCAGTTCCTCCGCAGTCAGGGAAACCGTTGTGTCCTGGGCATGTCCTTGCTGCACATATTCCGCCAGGGACCTTAAGAAACCCTGGGGTGAAGTGGGCTTTTGCATCACCTGATCAACACAGTATTGGTTAAGCTGCTCAGTGGTAGGCAGTTGGCCCAATGGGCAAAGCAACATAATCAAGCAGGAATCGCCATGAAACAGCGCTTGTAATCGTTCGCAGATCTGTAGCCCATCCTCTCCGTTCACCTCATTATGAACGGCAATAAACTCGTAGGTGTTACCCTGCTCCAATTGTCGCTGAAACAGTTCCAGCGCCTGGGTTGCATTGCTGGCAATATCCAACATCAGCCCACTGGCCTGGCATTGCTCCACAAGAACTCCGTTGAATTCCCGAGTGCCTCCCACCCACAGCAGAGAACGACCTCGTAACGGCTCCAATGCAACCCGCTGCGGTTTAAAATCATGGTGGGCTACACTGCAATTTAGGGTGAACCAGAATTGGCTTCCCTGTCCCAATTCACTACTCACCCCAATATTTCCTCCCATCATTTCCACAAGCCGTTTGCTGATACTAAGGCCCAGGCCAGTGCCTCCATATTTGCGGGAAATACTTTTATCCGCTTGCTCAAACGCGTGAAACAGTTTTGCTTGTACCGCTTTGTCTATGCCAATCCCAGTATCCGACACTTCAAATTTCAGAGTATGCCAACGGTTGCCCTCGGATTGCTCTGTTTCACTGACCCGTAAACGAATGCTACCCCGGTCAGTGAATTTCAGAGAATTGGACAACAAATTCAAAATGACCTGCCGCAATCGATTGCTATCGGCACGCAGGAATTGAACCGCAGCGGGATCAACGGAACAAATCAGGTCAAGGTTTTTATTTTCCGCGTCCACAACAAACACTGAAATGCAATCCATGCATAACTGACTTAAATCCACATCCACTTCATCGAGCTGCATTTTTCCAGCTTCAATTTTTGAATAATCCAGCACATCGTTAATCACATTAAGCAAGGCTTTACCGGAATTCAACACCACGTCCACATAGTGCTTTTGTGCCTTATTTAAGGCCGTATCCTTTAGCAACTCAGCCATACCCAACACGCCATTCATGGGGGTACGGATTTCGTGGCTCATGGTGGCCAGGAATTCACTTTTTGCACGACTTTCTGCCTCGGCCGTCACCACTTGTTCACGGGCATTTAATTCTTGTATTTGAACTGCTTGCAAATGCTGCTTTTGACGGGCTGCCTCCAACATCGCCGCCTCTTTTGCATCACGTTCTTCTTTAATTCGACTGGCCACAGCGAACGACAAAACCAAAGCATCCAGAACTGAAGCTATTTGCAAAATAGATGATGTGGAAATACGCGTTTGAATCAAACCCACTTTACACAACACGGCATAAACAGCAGACATAATCAAAAACAGCCATGACAGTACATAGAGTCTTGCTGAAGGTCTTCCACCAAGGGAGACCACGCCACTAAAATACACCGCCAACAGGCAACCGATGGAAACCGCAAACACTGCCAGTTTTATGCTCACTCGATAGGGCAAAACAAACACAGCACAAAATAACAACGCGCATACAAGCATGTAGCCCAGCCCAAAAATATGGTAATTGGGATAATCCGTTTTCAATTCCATGAGACTGTTACTAAAGGCCGCATTGACAATACACACTAATAGCAAGCCAGCTGGTAAAGCAATAGAGTTTAAATAGGGCAAGCTGGGCCAGATGTACTGAAAGCTGTAACCCGATAGACTGGAAATGGTAACGGCAAACAATGAGACGAACACCGAATACAACAAATAGTTTTTGTCTCGAACGCTGGCGAAGATAAATAAGTTGTAGAGGCACATTACTACCATTGTGCCAAAATAGGCCCCATCGATAATTGAGCGTTTTATTTGCGTTTGGAAAAAAGCTTCTCTAGGCCACAGCACCATAGGTAATTCCAAAGCGCCGTTGGTTTGCAAACGCATATAAAGAAGTACACTTTGTTGAGGCTCCAGATCAATCGGTATTAACGGATTACGATGATTTTCAGGACGGGGATGAAACGGATAGTTGTCGCCAAACTGATAACTGGCAATTTGAGCTTTATCATCCAACAGATAAACCGCCAACTCATCCAGGTTGGCGTAGGCTATCTCATAAAAAAACCTTTGCTGCTGTTGGGATTGATTAGCCAGCTTAACGCGCACCCAAAGTGGGTTGGCGTTAAATCCCCATGAAGTATGGGCTCGATTGAGCGCCTGCCAGCCTGGCGCGCTTATCAACATGTCCTCCAGGCTTAGGTCTGCGCCGTAGTCAACGAAATAATCCACTTTGTGACTAATCTGAGCATGGGATAACCCTGCCTCCAGGGATATGGGTCCGGCAAAGACTAATGGGTGATACCAAACCAGAATTAGGAGTAGAATTGACCTAAATATGAACAAACGATTCTTCTTTCCCTGTGTCAGTGACTTTTGCTTCCATTCTTAAGCATAGACAGCAACAGGTTGAAATCCCAACAGGATTTAGGAGTTTAAATGAGCGAACACCAACTGGATGCCCGCGGGCTGCTTTGCCCTATGCCGGTGATTAAGACCCAAAATGCCATTCAACAACTTAAGGTGGGAGACCAAATCAGGGTGCTGGCCACAGACCCTGGGGTTCTCCACGATATTCCATCCTGGTGTAGGGTAAATGGCCATCGCGTCATCAGCACAGATCAAGAAGGTCGCGACATCGTGGTATTGATTGAAGTTTGTTCAAGCTAAATCGCCACTTTCCAGCAAAAACAGGGCTTTCTATGACTAACCCCTTTCAACTGAAAAACCAATGACCTATATTCAGCCCGTTGATTGAGTATGACCCCACCATAAATTCCAATTAGAGGATGCACCGGAATGTCTGAAAAGACCACTTCACTCATTAAAGATAATAATGTTCGCTGGGTTGACCTTCGATTCACCGATTCCCGCGGTAAAGAGCAGCATGTTTCCCTGCCTTCTAGCGAGATCAGCGAAGATTTCTTTACCGATGGAAAGATGTTTGACGGATCGTCCATTGCGGGCTGGAAAGGCATTAATGAATCGGACATGATTTTGATGCCCGATGACAGCACTGCGGTTATCGACCCCTTCACCGATGAAAGCACCCTGAATCTGCGTTGCGACATCGTCGAGCCCACCACCATGCAAGGCTACGAGCGTGACCCACGCTCTGTGGGCCGTCGCGCTGAAGAGTACATGGCTTCCACCGGCATCGCCAATGGCTGCCTGTTTGGCCCGGAGCCCGAATTTTTTGTGTTTGATTCAGTACAGTGGAAATCTGACATGAGCGGTTCCATGTATTCCATTCACTCAGAAGAAGCAGCCTGGGCTTCCCATAAAGATTTCGACGGTGCCAATATTGGCCATCGCCCCGGTGTAAAAGGCGGTTACTTTCCGGTTCCTCCCGTTGACTCCCTGCATGATCTGCGCGCCGCCATGTGTGCCGCCATGGAACAAATGGGGCTGGAGATAGAAGTACATCACCACGAAGTGGGAACCGCGGGCCAATGTGAAATTGGTGTGGGCCCCAACAGTCTGGTGGCAAAGGCAGATGAAGTGCAGATCTTGAAATACTGTGTGCATAATGTAGCCCACGCCTACGGCAAAACTGCCACCTTCATGCCAAAGCCCATCGTCGGCGATAACGGTTCTGGCATGCATTGTCATCAATCCCTGTCAAAAGATGGCGTTAACCTGTTTGCCGGAGATGATTACGCCGGCTTGTCAAAAGAAGCGTTATGGTACATTGGCGGCATCATCAAACACGCCCGCGCTATCAACGCCTTCACTAATGCTTCAACCAACTCCTACAAACGGCTGGTCCCAGGATTTGAGGCGCCGGTAATGCTGGCTTACTCCGCCAGAAACCGCTCTGCTTCCATCCGAATTCCTTTTGTTAACAGTGCCAAGGCCCGTCGCATCGAAGTGCGCTTCCCAGACCCCACTGGCAACCCCTATCTGGCTTTTTCAGCCATGCTGATGGCGGGCCTTGACGGCATTAAGAACAAACTCGACCCCGGTGAAGCCGCAGACAAGGATCTATACGACTTGCCTCCGGAAGAAGGCAAGGCCATCCCCACGGTGGCGTCATCCCTGTCCATGGCCCTGGACGCCCTGGAGGCAGACAAGGAATTCCTGATGGCCGGAGGCGTGTTCACCGAAGACATGATTGAAGGCTATGTGGACCTCAAGCGCAGCGAAGTGGAGCGACTGGACATGACCACCCACCCGGTGGAATTCGATATGTACTACTCATGCTAGTTTTTAAAATCAATAAGTTGGCTCTGGTCACAGGTACACGCCAGGCCTAAAAGCAAAAAAGCTCCCAAAACTGGGGGCTTTTTTTGTGTAGAAAGGGTCAAATGGTTTTAAATTAGCTACAGACTCAGATAAAGGAACGCTGCCCATGCCCCAGATCACGCTGATTTTTGTTATTTTGTTCGGCATCACCTTGTCGGCCCATGGGGCCACGGTGTACCGCTATACCGATGAAAATGGAAACACGGTTTTCACCGACGAGCCTGTTGAAGGCGCCAAGAAATTAGATGTGAAACCCATAGCCACGGTGCCAGCCATACCGGTTCCCCAGCCCACCCCAGCTCCGCCTAAAGAAGAGCCATTCAAATACACCAGCATCAAAATAACCAATCCTAGCAACGAACAGTTCGCCAGGCCTAAAAGCAAAAAAGCTCCCAAAACTGGGGGCTTTTTTTGTGTAGAAAGGGTCAAATGGTTTTAAATTAGCTACAGACTCAGATAAAGGAACGCTGCCCATGCCCCAGATCACGCTGATTTTTGTTATTTTGTTCGGCATCACCTTGTCGGCCCATGGGGCCACGGTGTACCGCTATACCGATGAAAATGGAAACACGGTTTTCACCGACGAGCCTGTTGAAGGCGCCAAGAAATTAGATGTGAAACCCATAGCCACGGTGCCAGCCATACCGGTTCCCCAGCCCACCCCAGCTCCGCCTAAAGAAGAGCCATTCAAATACACCAGCATCAAAATAACCAATCCTAGCAACGAACAGTTCTTCATTAACGATCCAGGCCAAATACAGGTGGTGGTGTCCATCGCGCCGAATCTGGCCCAGGGCCATCAAGTGCAGCTCTACTTCAATGGTTCCCCCCAGGGCGACCCAAAAGCGGGCAACGTGTTTCGCTTTAAACAACTGGACCGGGGTGAATACCGCACCCATGCCTTGATTTTGGATGAAAATGGTAAGGAAGTGGGCAAAAGTGACACAATAACCTTCTTCGTGAAGCGCCACAGCATATCGAGGCCAAACTCGGGCTAACGCCAATATCCAACCACCAGCGCCAATGCGGTGCACCATTTTGGTTCATGATTTCATCTAACTTGGCTATAATGGCCCCTCGCCCAAAAACAAACGCCCCAAATTCGGGGCGCTAGCATTTCCGCCGGTCAATTTGGCGCACAGCCCCAGTGGCCGCCAATGGCACCGGTTTTTACTATCTAAGCATCGTAGATTTTTTATTACTTGGTCCGCATCCACCGCCAACAAAAACCACCTTGATGCTTGTGGTTTAATTTTTGCATTAAGAGCCGAACATGAATGATGGCAGTAAAGCAACCGTGAAAGCAGCAAAAGCCTCTACACACTATGATGTTTCCAGACCCCTGCTGGACCACCTCAGCACTGCGGTTATTTTACTGGATCAGGGTTTGTGTATTACCTATATGAACTCGTCTGCGGAACAGGTTTTGGCGGGCAGCTCCTCACAATACCATGGCACCCCCATTCAGCAGCTCATCCACGATGAAGAAAAAAGCGCATTCGGAGATATAGAAAACGTCCTCAAGGACCTGCGGCCTTTCACCAAAAGGGAAGCCAAAATCCATATCGGAAGCAACCTGCAAGCCGCCACGGTGGACTACACCATCACCCCTATCACTACCGGATCAACGCCGAGCCTTTTACTGGAAATACGGCCCCTGGACCGGCTCAAGCGCATAAGCCGGGAAGACGGCATAATTAACGCGCACCAGGCAACCCGCGCGCTGGTCAGAGGTGTGGCCCATGAGGTTAAAAACCCCCTGGGCGGCATTCGCGGGGCCGCCCAATTGCTGGCCAGAGAGCTGCCTGACACCAGCTTGCAAGAATATACCAATATCATCATTGCAGAAGTGGATCGACTACGTAACCTGGTGGACCAAATGCTGGGACCAAGAAAGCTCCCCAGTTTTAGTATGGTAAATATCCATGAGGTATTGGAACGGGTGAACTCAGTCCTCAGTGCCGACCCTGGAAGTAAAGTGAGTTTTGACCGCGACTACGATCCCAGCCTACCGGAGCTGTGGGGGGACAAAGATCAACTGATTCAAGCGGCGCTTAACATTGCCCGTAATGCCAAGCAGGCCCTCACCGAAAGCCAGACCCCCAACCCCACGGTGATATTCCGAACCCGGGCTCTAAGGCAATTCACCATCGGCTCAACACGCCATCGGTTGGTGATTCTGTTGGAAATTGAGGACAACGGGCCCGGCGTATCAGAAGAACTACAAGAAACCTTGTTTTATCCCATGGTGAGTGGAAGGGCGGCGGGAACCGGCCTGGGACTCTCCATAGCCCAATCAATAATCAATCAACACCATGGCCTGGTTGAATGCGTGAGCGAACCGGGTACGACAACTTTTAGACTATTTCTGCCACTGGAACAAGTGGAGCAGCAAAATAACGTTGGAGCTTAAAGCATGCACGGGCAAGAGAATGTCTGGATCATAGACGACGATAAATCCATTCGCTGGGTACTGGAAAAGGCCTTAACCCAGGAAGGTATTAACGCCTCCACTTTCGAATCGGGGGATTCGGCACTTAACAAACTACGCAACACTCAGCCCGATGTCATTATCACCGACGTGCGCATGCCCGGAACAGACGGCTTGGGCTTGCTGGCCCACATTCAGGATAATTTCCCCAGTTTACCCGTTATTATCATGACAGCCCATTCAGACCTGGATAGCGCGGTACAATCCTACCAGGGGGGCGCGTTCGAATACCTGCCTAAACCGTTTGATTTGGACGATGCGGTATCTTTGGTTAAGCGGGCCGTAACCCACAGCCAGGAGCAGCAAGGCGGTACCACCGACACCATAATCAACACCAACACCGATATCATTGGTGAAGCTCCGGCCATGCAGGAAGTATTTCGCGCCATCGGCCGCTTATCGCACTCCAACATTACGGTGCTGATTAATGGAGAATCTGGCACGGGAAAAGAGCTGGTGGCAGGCGCGTTGCATCGCCACAGCCCCCGGTCCGATAAACCGTTTATTGCCCTGAATATGGCGGCCATTCCCAAGGATTTGATCGAATCGGAATTATTTGGCCACGAAAAAGGTGCCTTTACCGGCGCCGCTGCCCAACGCCAGGGGCGATTTGAACAAGCCAACGGCGGCACCTTGTTTTTAGATGAAATTGGCGACATGCCTCTGGATGCCCAAACCCGATTGTTACGGGTGCTGGCAGACGGCACTTTTTATCGAGTGGGTGGACATACAGCCGTTAAAGTGGACGTGCGGATTATTGCTGCCACCCACCAGAATTTAGAAAACCTGGTAAAAGACGGCAAGTTCCGAGAAGACCTGTTCCACAGATTGAACGTTATTCGCGTACACCTACCCAAATTAAATGAACGACGTGAGGATATCCCTCAACTGTCTGCCCACTTTCTACAGAAAGCAGCCAAAGAACTTAATGTGGAAACCAAAGTTCTGTTGCCAGAAACCGAAGAGTACATGATGACTCTGGATTGGAAGGGCAACGTGCGCCAGCTTGAAAACACCTGTCGCTGGCTCACAGTAATGGCATCCGGTCGCGAAGTATTGATTAACGACCTGCCCCCCGAACTGCAAGAAGTGAATGGGTCTCAGGATAACGCATCCAATTGGGAACAGGGTTTGCGCACCTGGGCGGACCAGGCCTTAACACGGGGTCAGCGTAACTTGCTGGATAAAGCGGTTCCCACTTTTGAGCGAATCATGATAGAAACCGCCCTGAAGCATACCGCTGGCCGCAGACGGGATGCAGCGGAGCTACTGGGCTGGGGCCGCAACACTCTCACCCGAAAAATCAAAGAGCTGGGTATGAACGGCAACAGCGGCAGTGACGATGATGATAGCGAGGAATAAACCCCACTAATCGATCACCAAAGCTAAACGATAACAAAAGCCCAGGCATAGCCTGGGCTTTTTAGTGTTATACAGAATAAGTTTAATTACTCGTGGTCGTGAGCTTCTGCAATTCCCAACCAGGTCAGGGCTGTGGGCACGAAACCCAGCTCCAACTCTCCTACAATTGTTTTCTCTTCCAAGTCAACAATCACCACATGCTGAGCAATGGGGTCGGAGACGTAGGCATAATGACCGCTGTGGGAGAACGCCAGAGAGAAACCAGCCTCTTCCGGGGTATTGGCCAGGTCTTCTTCCGTTATAAGAATTCGCTCACTGAATTCCCAATGGCTGTGACCATCGTGGTCATGGGGCTCAAGCATCGTTAAATAACCCTGGTTATCTAATATTAGAAATTGCTCAGCAGCGAAGGAAAAGCCGCGTCCAACCACGCTGGCGCCTTCCACCGGTTGCCAATCAATTAACTCCATCTCACCTTCTTCCGGATCGATACTAAACCATTGCACACTGGATCCACCGTGGGCGCTGGCAAGGCCAATAAATTGTTCTGCGTCTTCATGGCCATAAAGAGAACCCACTCTTAAGCCCTCTTCCACTTCCTCTGGATTATCAATCTTACTGGTGGTGAAGGTTTCATCCTGCTCCTGTATCAACACAACCCCATCGGAACAGCCAAACGCCAAATAGCTTTCGTTTTGGGCGGCCCCGTGTAGATTAGGACAGGTAACATCCAAAATCTCTTCCTGCTCATATTCTTCGTCATGGAGATGATAGACCGCGATTTGGTCCGGTAATATGGGATTTGCGGAGGTGGTGTCGGCGTCGTCTCGCCGCCAGGACGCAAACAGATGATCTCCCCTGGGTTCTGCTACGCCGTGCATATTCACGCTGTAGTCAATGGCAAGGGGGGCCGCATTTTCAGAAGCGATGTCTGAATCAGAAATCACTGTAATACTGGCTGGCGTATCGGTTTCGGAGTCACCATCATAAAAAATTGCCAATTGGCCTTCGTGAGATACCACATGGGTGGGCCGACTACCGGCAAGCGTGTAACTTAATTGGACCGGAGCTTCTTCGTAATCGTGCAGATGCTCCACATGATCTTCCTGCCATAAGCCACCATCAATGAAAGCCACGGAATCTCCAGCTCGGTCCACCAAAACCGCATAACGCAAATCAGCAGACGCGGTCATGGCGCTGGGAACGCTAGTGAGAGCAAAGGAATCCAACATGGTGTTGTCTTCAAGGTTATAAACTACTGCTTCTGAACCCTCGCCATTGAGCACAACCAGTCGGCCTTCACTTTCAATAACAATATCACCATCGTGATCGTGATCGTCATCAAGATCACGGTCCTCCTCCGCAACGGAGTCTTTTTCAATAATAGTGGTTTCATCGCCACCGCAACCGGCTAAATGGGTCATGGTAGCCAGCGCAAAAACCCAGGCTAAAGAACGTGTGTTGATCATGGGATCCCCCTTAAATAAAAAATTAAAACGAACCACGAAGTCCGATTCTGAAATTACGCCCGGGCTTGGGCGCAATGTCTTTTAGAAATGAGGTGTGAACCCGAGCCTCGGCATCCGTCAGATTCTCTACCTTGGCAAATACTGCCAGCTCCGTAGACGCTAAGGGCAACTGCCAGGTTACTGTGGCATCCACCCAGTTATAGCCATCTGTGCTGGTTTCCATGGGTGCCACCCGATCCTGTTCCTGATAACGGGTCCAACTGACATTGGTGGATATTTGATTCCACTGGTAATCAATAAGGGCACCCAATCGCAGTGGCGGTATGCGGGGTAATTCATCACCGTTCTGACGCAGCTGGGCGTTCACGTAATCCGTAAATACGGTGGCTTGTAACGCTGGCGTTACCTGCCAGACGCTCTCTGCTTCCAGTCCCCAGAATTCCGCGTCAGCACGAGTAAACAAATAAACAGGTAGCTCGTCGCTGTGCTCATCCTCCTCTGCTCCGTGGTCATGATCATGGTCGTGGTCATGACCACTCTCCGCGTACAACCCCGTGGCCGCCTGATAATAATAGTCGTCTATTTGGTTGAAAAAGGCGTTCACAGACCAACGCCACTCGCCTTCGTGTTTACGCAAAGTCAGATCAATATTATTAGCTGTCTCTAACGCTACCGCAGAGTTATTTAGTTCAAAATGGGATTCATCGCCTTCCTGATGCAATTCAAATAAAGCACCCACTTCGTAACTTTGGGTTCCAATATGGGGGCCAAATGAAAGCAGCTCTGCTGCGGAGGGGGCTCGCTCTGAGCGGGATATAGAAACAGCAAAGTTGTAGTCAGGTGCAAAATCCCAAACCACGCCAGCGGAAACGCTCATGGGGGAAAACTCAAAATCCGATTCAAAAACCCGGGTAAGACCGGACTCTTCCTCTTCGTTCTCGTGCTCTTCTTCATCGGAGTGGCTATGAAGCCCCAAATCCGGGAGCCGCACATTGTCAGCGTCCAAGGTCACCTGCTCTACGCGGGCGCCCAGCTGCAATAAAAAATCACCAAAACGGCGTTCCTCCACCCATGCCAGAGCAAAGGTTTCTGTTTCAGAAGCAGGGGTAAAGGCCTCTTCGCCCTGGGCGGATGCTTCACTGTTCTTATAGTGCAACACCACACCACCATTCCACTCCCGTATGGCCTGGTGCAACAAATCCAACTTCAGCTCGGTGGTTTCGTTGGCAAACAACGTTCCCGTTTCGCCTTCTTCAATTTCGGCGTGGGTATAGTCGGTATAACCCACCCGGGTGTTGATGGTCTGAAGCCAGGTACCACCAATATCCAGTTCGCTAATTACCTGAACCCGATCCTGTTCCAGGTCGGCATAAACACTGACTTCTTCGTCTTCCCCACCATGACTGTGGCCGGGAATACCGTATTCCCGATCTAACCTGCCAAAGGAAATACCCACATAACCATTATCAAGCAGATAACTGCCGCCCAAAGTGAAGCCCGAAGATTGCTCTGAGCTGTTGGCAACCACATCATCTTGGTCACCGCTGTGCACCTCCCCCTGCTCCGGCGCCACGGGCACCTCATAATCGTCGGATTCACGCAGGAAACCATCCACATGAAATGCGAACTTGTCTTTTCCCGTATTTAGATTGATGGATCCCAGGTTTTGACTGTTGACCGTATCGTGGGACAGGTACCACTCACCGCGGGTTTCCGTGTCCCTAGGTACCCGGGTGTCCACCACATTGACCACCCCGCCAATGGCTCCACTGCCATAAAACAGGGTGGCTGGGCCTCGCAACACCTCTATTTGTTCCGCTGTGGAAACTTCCGACGCCACCGCGTGGTCTGGCCCCACACGGGATACATCACTCACATCCAGGCTGTTTTGGGTTACCTGGACCCTAGGTCCACCCAACCCCCGGATAATAGGTGTACTGGCCACATTGCCATGGAAGTTGGTATGCACTCCAACTTCGTTGTCCAGGGAATCACCCAGGGTGGCAGCTTGCTGATTGCGTAACTCTTCCCCTCTGAGAACCGATATGGGTTGTGCGGTCTCCATAATCGACGTGGAGGTAGGTATGCCAATCACCTTCACTTCTTCAGTGGGCCCTTCTGCTGCATAGACATTCACTGTAACTTTCGCCGTAACGGCCACCGCAAGTAAGGACACTACAGCAGGTCGCTTGTACATCATGGTCTGATCCTGAGATTTCATTTTTTGATATGTTATAACGTTTCATGTTGCAACCAGTTTACCGCCATAGAATACGTGCCTCTTTGCATATGCTATGTGAGTGTCTGATGGAGTATATGGACAGACCTGCAAGAAGGTATCTAGTCAGCGGTTTACTGAGGTTCGCGCTTACATCCCGAGATGATATAACATATCATTATTAAAAAAAACCCCAGCGGCGTCAACAACCCCATGGACTAGAGCTGCATATATGCCTGAGGAGCATTTGTATATTCTAGAGGCTAACTAAAATGCCTGGCGCCCTGGGAATAAAAACCGCTGTTCAAAGTGAGCAGGCGATCATGGTCCAGCTGCAATGAAGCCACGTGCTTTGACAGCATATTGGCTATTAACTTTGTCTTTAACATCTGGGTGTGATAACGGAATTGGTTAAGCGCCGCCTTTTCATTTTCCATTATGGCCTCCAAGTCTGGTAGCCAATCTTTGTAGCGCAACAATGCACTGATATCTGCTCTGTAGCAATCGATGAGGCGTTCGACCTCCAGGGTTCGCACATCGGTGTAAGAACGATTAAATTCAACCACCGTGCTTAGCTCAAGTTCAATTTTCCTGCGCAAAGCCAATGTATTCTGAAAAAAATGCTTTACCGTTATATTATCAATTTCTTTACTTATCCTTTCGTAATAAAAACCACTGACTGAGCAAAATTCCAATAGGGCTCGGACAAATACAACGTCCTGCTGAAACTGCTCCGTGGTGGACATTGAGTACACGTTATTCATTTCCAACCTCTCACAAGCATGTTCACATAAACTGGATTCAATTCTTATGCCAATGAATTACACAGGATTGTGAAGCATGTTTTTCACACTTATTGTTAGTTTTACAAACCTCACAGTGCGGCTGAGGTGGCAGACATCCATACCAATCTGGTCGCAGGCCACGCAGGCCGTAGCGTCCAGCCTTTTTTTATTGATTGGCACGATGATTGAAAGTGTTAAATGGAATTCAAGTAAAACATTGAAATAAGTAATCACCCACGGAGCAACACATGAATAACCATAGAATAACCGGACCGAAACTAATTACCGCATCACTGCTAACTCTATGTTTGTCTTCGGCACCTCTGGCAATGGCAACGCCAGATAAAGAAGAGCAATCAAAGGCAGCCAGTCTATTTGAAAATGGCGTAACCCACGGCAAATTGGAAGCGGCTCTAATATTTAATAACCAGGTTAGCGTTTTTGATATTGATACGGAAGTGAATGGTAACACGGCTACCCTGTCCGGCGTGGTTTCAACTGCCGTGGAAAAGGATATAGCTGAACAAGTAGCGCTAAGCGTTGATGGTATCAGCCATGTTGAGAACAAATTAACTGTGGATGCGAAAGCAGAAAAATCCAAACCCAAGAAAGCCTTGCATGACGCGGCTGACCAATTAAGTGATGCGAAAATTACTACCATGATCGAATCGAAAATGGCAGTAAACAATCAGCTAAGCGCTTGGGATATTGACGTGGACACGAAAGATCGAAAAGTTAGCCTCAACGGAAAAGTGAAGTCAGAGGCAGTAAGGAACCTGGCGCAGTTAGTGGCCGAAAACACCGATGGAGTAGAGTCGGTGGAAAACAACCTGGTGGTTAACTAAGTCTGTCGAAATCTTCCAATTATTTTTTATATCCTCTAGGAGAAAATTATGACTATTAAAAACAAAACAGCAGCTAGCCTTGTGGGTATCGCTCTGATGTCAACAGGTACTCTCGTTAACGCCTACGACAGTGAAGAAGTGGGAGTATACGTAGGGGGCAGCTATGGATTAGCCAAAGCAAAAGGTGCCGACGAGTTTGATGATGACAATGATGTACTGAAGCTGTACATCGGCGGCCAATTCAGCCCTTACTTCTCAGCTGAAGCTGGTTATATCGACTTCGGCGAGTACGGTGGCAACTTGGCTAAACTGGAAGCAGACGGTTTCACTCTGGCCGCAAAAGGCTCTATGCCAATTGGTGAACTGTTTTCGGTGTATCTCACCGGCGGAATACTAATGTGGGATGCCACCGTTGACGTGCCATTAGTGGGAAGCGTAAGTTCAGATGGTGACGAGATATTCTACGGTGTGGGAGCATCATTCGAAGTCGCTCCCGGGTTGGATATTCGTCTGGAGTATGCACGATTCAACGTAGAATTTGGCACCGAAGAGGTGGGCTTTATTGGTACATCCAACAGCATTGACCAAGATATCGATTACTTGAGTGCAGGCGCCCAGTACCGATTCTAATTAGTTTAAAATGGTTCAACACACACAGGGCCCCTTTCTTGAGGGGCCTTACTCTTTGTACGGTTTTAGCGTCACTACTGCCCAGCAACTCTTGCATCTATACCTTGTCCGCCAGGGGGAATTACTTTAGATTTAAGTCTCAGAAATCATCCAGAGTACCCCCATGCCTAATGCCGATTTACTTCTAGGGATAGCCGATCCCCAGATAACCGATCAACTACTCAGCTCCAGCGCCCTTGGACAGTTCAATGTAATAACGCCAGAGGCTGGCCAGAGCTGGTTGCTGAAACTCGCCAGTTTCAGAGGCTCCGTGGCCATAGTCCAGGTGGATGATTTCTCCAGTGAAGACTGTCAGGCTCTATTGGAGGCAAACTGTTTATCGAATGTCGACATAATTTTTATCAGCAGTGGCGAACCCAACCCAGCTGTTGACAAGGCCATGCGCTACGGTGTGAGCTACCACCTGAGGTTACCCCTGGAAATGGAGTATGTGGAAGAGCTATTAATCGAAATCCACAACGAGCTTGATTTTGAGAGCCAAGAAACAGAAGAAGTGGTTTCCAGCGATTTAGATCAATTTGGACTTCTCATTGGTTCATCTTCTTCCATGCGCAAACTCTACAGAGTCATACGCAAAGCCGCCACATCCCATGCCAACGTACTCATAGTAGGTGAGAGCGGCGCGGGAAAAGAGTTGGTCGCAAATACCATTCACTTAATGAGCCAACAGAGCGAACAACCCTTTGTAGCACTAAACTGTGGAGCCCTCACCCCGGAGCTGGTGGAGAGTGAATTGTTTGGCCATATTAAAGGCGCGTTCACCGGAGCAAATAAAAATCGCGCTGGTGTTTTTCAACAAGCTGAAGGCGGCACTCTGTTTTTGGATGAAGTCACCGAAATGAGCCTTGAGCATCAGGTCAAACTACTCCGAGTTCTCGAAACCGGTGAATACCGACCAGTGGGAAGCGACCAAACCTTACAAGCCAATGTACGGGTTATTTCTGCCACCAACCGTAACCCCAGAGAAGCCATTAGTGAAGAACGTTTTCGAGAAGATCTGTATTTTCGTCTGGCCCATTTTCCTATTCAGGTGCCGCCTCTGCGGGAACGGGGCAAGGATATTACAGGACTCGCCAAACATTTTCTTGCTTACCGAAACGCCGAACAAAGCACTCAGAAACAAATTTCGGTTCCCGCCTTGAATAAAATAGCAACCCACACATGGCCTGGAAACGTGAGGGAGTTAAAACACACTTTGGAGCGCGCCTATATTCTTGCAGACGATACCATCGATTGTGATCATCTAATACTGCAACAAACCAATAGTGAAAGTGAAGTGAGCATGACAACTTTACCCGCTGGCGTGCCACTGGCGGAAGTTGAGAAAGGGGTTATCTTAAAAACCTTGGAACAAAATGATGGCAATAAATCAGAAACCGCTTCACAGCTTGGCGTGAGTGTAAAAACCCTATATAACAAGTTGGAAAAATACGAAGAACAGTAATTCTGTTGCTCAATAATTGAAGTAAGAAACTTCTACACAGTGTTGGAAATATTTACCTAAAAATTTCAATCCTTTCCCCCAGCAAAATCCATCCCCCTAACGATTCAACGTCAATTATTGTCTGAAGGCCGTAGAACTGCGGCCTGCAGACACTTCTCTCGTTTTCTTCAAAATTGGTACGCATGATGCAACACCCTTTGTGTAACTGATTTCTAAAGTGAATAGCACAAAGGAGAACGAGATGAGCAATGATATTCTAAAAGGCAAATGGAAACAGGCCAAAGGCAAGATCCGTGAGTCATGGGGAAACCTAACCGATGACGAAGTGGAAGAAATTGACGGAAAGAATGAGCGCCTGATTGGCAAGATACAAGAGAAGTACGGAGTCGCCAAGGAAGAAGCCGAAAAGCAGGTACGTAATTTTCTGGACAAAGTCAGCTAAACGCTATCGCTTATTAGCAGGGCATCCTTGAGGATGCCCTAACAAAAGTTAAAGTAAACAAAAAGGAGAAAACGATGAAAGCTCCGAAATTTACGGCACCGGGTATCAGCGAAGAAACCGCTGCCCATATTATAGAAGTACTCAGTGAACGCTTAACGGCTCTTATCGATTTACAGCTCACCCTCAAACACGTCCATTGGAATGTGGTGGGACCTAACTTTATATCGGTCCATGAAATGCTGGATCCCCAGGTAGAAGGCGTGAAGGCCATGGTGGATGACACGGCTGAAAGAATAGCAACCTTGGGTGGCACGCCAAATGGTACTATGGGATCACTGGTGAAGGCCCGATCCTGGAGTGACTACAGCCTGGGGCGAGCCACTGCCATTGAGCACCTTGCCGCACTGGACCTGGTTTACACCGGAGTCAACAGCAGCCACCGGGATGCCATTCGCATGCTGGCTGAAACCGATCCGGTGTCGGAAGGCCTGATTACTGATCAGCTTGCGGATATGGAGTTGTACCAGTGGTTTGTTCGTGCCCACCTGGAATCCGCCGGCGGTGAACTGAAACATGCTGGCGCATCAACAGAGAAAGATGCTGCTCAAAGAGTTTAACGAATAATAAAGCCCGGCGTTCAACGCCGGGCTTTTTCGCTGGGTTAAAAAGCTTTTTCAATCACTTTATCGGGTAACATGGGTATGACTCGACCCAGCACTGACCAGGGAACGCGGGGAACAATAGTGTTGGCTACGCCTTTATGGATACCGTCAACAATATCCTTGGCCGCTTTCTCTGGTGATATCACAAAAGGCCTCTTTTCCATTCCAGGAGCAATGTCCGTTTTGACAAAGCCAGGATGCACAGTCAACACCGATATTTTTTGCTTTTTCAACTCCATTCTCACGGCATCCAGATAATTCGTGAATCCCGCTTTCGACGCGGAATAAGCAGCACTGCCCGGTATACCTTTAAACGCAGAAACTGAAGATATGCCGACGATGGTACCCTTGCCTTTTGTTCTGAAAAGGCGGGCAGCGGCATCCACTGTGGCCATGCCACCAATGAGATTCACCTGGATCACCTTCGCATCTTTACTGAAATCTCCTGCACCGGTTTTATTTACCCCAGTGATGCCAGCATTGGCAATAACGCAATCAAGGCCGCCGAGTTCCTTATCTGCCTGCTCCAGAGTAGGCAGGATGCTATCGGGTTGCGCCACATCCAGTTCATAGCTTTCCACCCGCACACCTAGCTTGGTTGAAATCTCTTGCTGCAGTTGTTGCAACAAATCCATACGTCGTGCTAACAGCACCAGATTATTACCCCGTCGTGCCAGCTCCCAGGCCATCGCTTTGCCAATACCCGAAGACGCACCTGTAATGGCCACCGTTGCCATGTCATTCTCCTCAACCAAATTAATTGAGGCCTATGGTGCATCAAAACAGGGGCTGAGAACAGGTCAGCGGTAGGATTCTCGACGAAACAGGATAGGTTGATTAGCAGCTGGCCCCACAAATGAAGCCGTACCCCAGGGGTCATCGGCACTGTTGTCAGCGTCGATGTCTGACTCAAGCCAACTGTCCACATTCCAGTTCAGTTGCACCCGGCCATCATTCGCCGTGCTCCCCTGATAGCCAGGAGCGGATAAATTTAAAATATGGTATCCGGGGTATGGGCTTACCCCCGACACGGTGGTTTCCCCCGCCGATAAATTGCCACTGTAATTAGACAACAGCATATCCCCTGCCGCAGCCAGGGTGCCATTGCAGGTAACGCCATCATCATCTTCATTTAACTGGAATTGGCTGGCGCTGTTCCAATACTGCAGTCTCAAGGTGATGGGTAACGGGCTCATCACCGAGCCCACCGCGCTATCTACCCATGCCCTGCCCCAGCGCAACTCGGTACCACTAATACCACTGCCTCCATTTATCTGATAGCCGCTGCAAACTCCACTCACTTCATAGCAGGCACCGTCGCTGTCCGTAAGCTGAGCTGCGCTCACGCTGTAGTCCAACACCGGGTTAAAAGGAATGTCGCCAGCGTCCGGCGTCACATTGAGTTTATTCAGTGTCAAACTGTGGGTTCCGGTTATCAGATTAGCATTGCCGTCGTAGTCATCGTTGCCGCTCCAGCTCCTGCTCACACTGGCGCTGTTCTCCGTAAAGCATCCGGCCGCTACCGTTCCACCATTGTCACAGGCTGCCCCGCCAGGAAGGCTGCTCCATTGCAAATCAATACTGTGGCTCGGCACCGTCAAATTCCAGAAATCTTCCGAGTAATTTTGAGTGGGGTCGCCGGACACATTATGGGCTTGCACCGCAATCACTGGCTCCACATCAAAACCAAAAGCCTGACCTTGATAGGTAAACGGGCAACTCCAACTGCCATTGCCGTCGCGCAATTGGGGACTGTTATCCGTGACAGAGAAATAGGCGGGATAAAACCGACCCACGTTCTCTATCATACCGGTCACGTTGTCAGCACCAAGATAACTGGCATCGCTCAGTTGGGCTTGAATTTCAATAATACCCACTTCAGCAAAACTGAGACTGGTGGGGCCACCACCGGAGAAGAAGCTGGACACAGTAGTGGTTCCAGAAAGCCCTGGATCATTGCCAGTGGCGGGCAAGTTCAGACTACTGGTCAAGACCACGGTCTCTGCCGCACCCCCTTGCTCACTACCAAAAGCCGGAGTGATGATATTACCGGATGCAGCGGTGGACAGATCGGCACCCACATCCGGGTGGTGGTCTCCGTCCAGATCATCACTGGCCTGGTATCCCACGGCAATGGTATAAAGCGTAAAGCTTTCTCCTGCTTTTACGTAGGACCCACCGCTGGCGTCCGCCGCTGCGGGATTACCGAAGGCAGTAAGATAAAAACCAAATGGGCGCACCGTAAATTGTTGCGAACTACCCTCAATAGCGATAGGGTTGCCACTCGCATCCAGCACCAGCCCGCTGCTATTGTCTTCTAAATTAAATTGGTATTGCCCCACATCGGTGGTAACCCAATTCAGCAACGCCTCTCCCCCAGTAAATGACAAGGTAACATTGTCGCTACCTGGGCGGCTGTCCGGTAAAGCCTGATTACCACTGACCGTGGTTATCTCGGGCGCAGCGCCCGCAGGATCCTGGCCAGATCGGGTTAGCCAGGCTTTTAGATTTTGATTACCGGTGTACTCGGTAAAAAGACCACAGTCACTGCTGGGATCGGGCCGTCGCAGAGCTTGAATACGAAGGGCGTGGTCTCGCCCCGCCACCATATCCGTACTCCAGCTATCCACGATATCGATCTGGAAGGCATTTTCACTAAATGCCACCGTATTGGATGACCCTGTGGCACTACCCCCATTTTCCAACGCCGTGATGGTGAGTTCATCGGCATGGGTGTTACTTAAATACAGCTGAACACTGCCATTGTCCGAGGTCACAAAAGTGTACTGAGCAGCCCCATCGTCATCACTGTCGGGGGTTGGCAATAAACTCCCATTGCCCGTTAAAACGGACCAGTTTCCATGGTTAGAGCTGGTGGAAAGATCCACGGGACCAGTAAAGCCAGTGTAAGTACTTCCATCGGGGTTTTGCGCCGTCAGGGTCACGGCAGTGGGGGCACAAACACTGGCATTGGCGGCTGCGGTTACCTGGAAGCTATCCAAATAGGCTGCACAAGGATGGGTTTCTGCCATCACCTCTTCCACTTCGGCTTCTGACAAAGGCTGCTTGTACACCCTGATCTCATCCAGTTGCCCCACCCACTGACGATCCGTGATGCCTTGGTCAGCACCTATTTCCAGCGGGTCCGAATTGGTCACCAAAATTTCACCACTATAAGTTGTGAACGCCACTTCATCGCCATCCAGATAAATACTTTGACGACCATCTGCGTACACCACTGCAATATGGTGCCAGGCATCCAAACTGATAACGCTTGACCCGCTATCAAATGAG
Source organism: uncultured Ketobacter sp. (assembly GCA_964016105.1). Lineage (GTDB taxonomy): Bacteria > Pseudomonadota > Gammaproteobacteria > Pseudomonadales > Ketobacteraceae > Ketobacter. Next base: position 2,534 of record CAXHEX010000020.1, on the reverse strand, counting down.
CGAACTCCAGCATTACTATTCCACCACCAGAAAATGGCGCCGTTATTACGTATATGAAATTCGTAATTCTCGTCTTTGGAAAGGATGGAAGCCAAACTGGACGGCCATTGTTCCAACTTGATCCAGGCGGTGACCGTCAGCTCATCACTGAGATCCAGCTCATCGTTGTCGCCCACCCGAATAAAATTGCTACCGTCCAAGGTGGCACCGTTACACACTTGAGCCAAAGAGCTTACGGCGCCGTTGACGATATTGCCATGCACATCGCGACCGGATGAATCCAGCACTTCATTAGGGCTGCCATTCCAGGTGGGACCATCCAATCGATAGTTCACCACCAAACCATTGGTGGCCTCTGGTGCCTCTTTGCAGGTATAAAACCCAGAGCCTGATATGCCGTTAGGTGCCACATACCAGGAGCCACTATTGAGCCGCCAGTCCAAGCGCACCACCCCTGTCTCAAAAAATGCACTGCGATTGTAGTATTCCATTTTTATGGGGTATCGTGTGCCGGCCTCTAAGCTGAAGGAGGAAGCACCATAGTCGGTTGTACCACCGTGGTCAGTCCAGTTATCAATTTCTTCCGTACCAGAAAGGTCGTCTATCCAAAGTCGCAACCCATCATCGGTGTAAGTACGAAATTGATAATTTCCCGTCACTCCCGGTTGAAAATATCCCCGCCACCGGATGGAAAAGCCGTTAGTACCACTGCCAAAGGGCGTCGTGCTCCAGCCCCAATAATCATCAATGGTAGAATCCGTTCTGTAGTCGGTGACGGGATCAGACAAGATGGAGTTGTTGTAATAGGCGCCCACAATACCGGATTCCGTAGCGGTATAATAAAAAGTGTCTGTGGTGCTGGCCATGACATTGCCTGATTCATCACTGATGTTGTTCATGGTAAGGGTGTACGCACTGCCCTCCTGAAGTGATGAGCCTAAAGTTAAAATCACTTCGTATCCATTATCCGCCAGCTCTGCATCGGTAATACTGACGCTACCGCCACCACTTTGCACCAGGCTATAATTGCCTACAACTTCAGTGGACGAATTTAAAACCTCCTGTCCAGTTGCGTCACTAAAACTCACGATTATTCGATCGCTGCGCCCACACTCCAAACTCACCAATTCTAATTTTGGGCCTGCTCCACAAAGACTGCCAAAATCCGCGTTGGTAACCGCACTGGAATCATAGGCAATTCGATGGGGATTGTTAACGCTACCTGCTGCGGTCACTGAGCCAGTTACGGTAACATAGTTGTTCAAATTTACATTTCCCGTGGCGTACACAATCGCATTCACATCAATCCCGAACAGGCTGTAGCTAAAATTAATATCGCCATTTACGATGAGAATTAAATCTTCTGGATTACCTCCTGGATTTAAATCCGCGGATCCACCCAGCGTTAGATTACCGTTTATGTATACTCGAGTTGTGGGGCCCGACACCGATAAGTCACCCGTGCTGTCGCTGGAGCTGGAATAATGATAGTCACCCGTTGATAGGGTTGTACTCAAACTCAAAGAACTGGTACCGGTGAAACTAGGCAGGTCAGGCTGATCAACAGCGGAGCTGGTATCGCGATCGGGCCATATATCTTCACATGCTGCGGCGTAAAGATTTTGAATGCCAGCGAACATCAACACCAAAAAAGCAAGCAACAATCTACTGCACATCCAAAACCATCTCCACAGTTCGTGAAACATAGTCCGGTTGCCCAGGAGCAGAACCTAAGATGGCCCGAGCGCTGACCTCATAAATGGCACCACTGCTACTCGCTTCCAAATAAGCTGTTCGTGTGCAGCTTACTGAGATAGAGAATCCATTGATTGAAAAATTTGAAGGGGTAACGGGGCAGGCACTGGTGGCATTAATTTGGTGGGCAGCCCATTCATTGGCACTCTGGGCCGACCAATAGGCCTGCGTGCCCAACAACTCCAAATTGGTTGCCGCAGTTTGTGATGACACTATTCTTGACATATAGCCAATCAAAAGCGTCACTATCACCATAAGAAATATGACCGCCGGTAACGCCATACCCGAACGACGTAAATTATTCATGGGCGATTCTCCACATGAATAAATCGCACCATGGAAACGGTTTCACCCTCTTGGCTTAACTGCAGTTCCAGGGTGACCAAACCATACTGCTGATTAATGGCGGTATAACCAAAGTTACAACTGGCCACGGAATCCACCAGCAATGCCGCACCGGCGCCAGACAGTGGCGACGCACTGGGGTTAGTGGGTTGACTGCTTTGCAATGGATAGTTTTGGAAACGATTAATTTCACCGCTGGTGGTGTTACAGATATAACTTGCTGCACCATTTATTAAGTAAAAACGGCTGGCGATAGAATCCTGGGAAAATTGATGGGCTATGTCCAAAGTTATGCTGTTACCACTACTGCCTACAGTTATAGCGCTACTGGTCACCACGTGGGAACCAGCGGGCAGAGCACCACCGGAACTGGGGGACTGATATAGATGAAATCCCGCCGCCAAAACTGGGCTGTTGGCAACCACCAATTGACT
>CAXHEX010000019.1:0-99208 GCA_964016105.1 uncultured Ketobacter sp. | reverse complement strand
GATTTGGCTTGGTCTCGTGGGCTCGGAGATGTGTATAAGAGACAGTATTTGCTGAGGGAAAAATACCTCAATATTCTGTTTTGAAAGTTGTGTTATTAATCCCCTCAGCAGCAGTTGATTCTGCATACAGCCACCACTAAGCACCACCCTGGCCAGATTTTCCCTTTGGCACAGTTGCTGGGCCATTTCAGCAATGCCGTTAATTAGACCGTGGTGAAAACGTGCAGCAATAGTGGCCTTTGCCGTATTCTGTTTTAAGTCGTTAATGAGTTCACACCAAAGAGGCTGCCAGCAGATGTGATCGTTAACCACTTTGTTACCATAGCCATTGTGTTGCTCATCTTTAAATTTTGCGTTTGCGATAGCTTCCAGCTCTATGGCCGCCTGGCCCTCATAATGAATATGGTGAGGGTGAATGCCAAGTGCCGCTGCTGCCCCGTCGAAAAGCCTGCCTGCAGAACTGGCGCTGGGACTATTAATGCCCCTTTTATGCATTTGCTCCAAGGTGTCCAGTGGTTGCTGTTGGAGCAATTGGATCAGGGGCAAATGGTTTAGCTCGGCTAAGGTTTCTGGCCAATCGTCCAGGGTAAACAAGTAGGATAAGGTGTTACGCCAGGGCTGTACCATGGCTTTGTTGCCGCCCAACAAAGGTATGGGTTCAAACCCCGCGAGCTTGGTGAATTCAAAGTAATTGGCTTTAATAAATTCCGCGCCCCAAATTTCTCCATTTTCCCCCATTCCCATGCCATCCATTACCACACCTAAAACATTTTCATTGGCGAGCTGGTGTTCCGCCATGCAGGCCGCCAAATGGGCGTGGTGATGCTGAACGGAAACTATCGGTATGTCATTTTCCTCAGCCAGTTCTATGCCCAGTTTGGTGGAAGCGTAGTCCTGGTGAAGGTCCACGGCGATGGCGCTGGGTGTGAATCCAAATAGCTTTTTATAGAGCTTTAAGTTGTGTCGGTAACTGTGACGAGTATGGGTTTCAGTTAGATCCCCCATATGCTGGGAAACAACGGCAGTGCCTTCACGTAGTTGGCAAAAGGTGTTTTTTAAGTCAGCCCCCATGGCCAGTATTTGGCAGCCTGGGTCTCCTAAGGTGGGGACCGGAAGCCCCTCCGGCGCATAACCTCGCGCGCGGCGTAAGGTTTGTCTTTTATTTGCCACCACTCGGGTAACGGAATCATCCACCCGATTTATAATGGCACGATCATGCATCAAAAAATAATCCGCAATATCCGACAGTTGATCCAGTGCGTTCTGATTTTCAATGCACTGGGGCTGATGACTGGGGTTGCCCGAGGTCATCACCAAAGGGTGTTCCAGAAACGAGAATAAAAGATGGTGCAATGGGGTGTAGGGCAGCATAAATCCCAGATGAGATTGCCCGGGAGCGATATTGCTGGCTAACTCAGATTCAGCGCTGTGCTTTTGCATGAGCACGATGGGGGCTGCAGTGGAATTCAGCAGGCTTTCTTCACGTTTGTTACAGGAGCAGTAAGCCCGGATCATGGCGGTGTCTTTCGCCATCAAGGCCAGTGCTTTGTGGGGCCTGGCTTTTTTTTGCCGCAGTCGGGTTACGGCCTCCAGGTTGTGGGCATCGCATGCCAAATGAAACCCGCCAATGCCTTTGATGGCAATGATAGAGCCCGCTTTAATCAACCTGGCACAGTGGGATATGGGGCTTTCCTGTAGAGAGCAAGATAGGACTTGTGCGTTGCTATCCGTCATCCAGACGTTGGGGCCACAAGCGGGGCATGCATTGGGTTGGGCATGATAGCGGCGATCACTGACGTCGTTGAATTCTTGCTGGCATTGTGGGCAAAGAGGGAATGCCGTCATGCTGGTTTGAGCGCGGTCGTAAGGCAGGGTATGGACGATGGATAGCCGCGGGCCGCATTGCGTGCAATTGGTAAACGCATAGCCATAACGGCGATCTTTGGGGTTTAATGTTTCTTGTAGGCATTGGGGGCAGGTGGCCGCATCGGCTGGAAGCCCTGTGTTGATAGGATTGCTGTTGCTGGGACGAATAACAAAAGCCACTGGAGGTTCAGCTTGGATGTGCCGGCGTTCCAAACTGTCAATTTTTGCCAGTGGGGGAACTTGTTGCTGCAGCCGATTACTCAATAGGTTCAATTGCTCTGGGCTGCCCCATGCTTCAATTACTACTCCAGCGCCATCGTTCCAGACTTCACCCACAATACCCAGATCTGTAGCTATGCGCCACACCGTTGGCCGCATTCCCACTCCTTGAACCAGGCCGCGAATCCGGATCTGCTCGCCTTTTATTGCCATCTTCTCGTCTGTCATCGCTCACCCGCAATTAGTGCACGGTGCACACCATGCAGGGGTCGAAGGATCGCACAATGTGCTGCACTGCCACCGGGTCTTTTTCCCCGTCCTGTAATGGGGCGCCAATCAAGGCTTGTTCCAAAGGTCCAGCTACTCCGCTATGATCGCGGGGTGAAAAATTCCAGGTAGTAGGGGCAATAATTTGATAATTCGTGATACGCCCTTTGCTGAAGTTGAGCCAATGGCCCAGGCTGCCCCTGGCCGCTTCAATTAAACCCATGGCCTGGCCTTCCTTTGGCAGATCGCCGTGATTGCAGAAAGGTTGTTTGGGAATCAGGGCTTTAGTCCATTCTTCCATGGCTATTACCAGACGGGCTGATTCGATCAGGCGGGCAATAACCCGATTTTTCACATTGCTGCCGTGGGCCTTCACCAGCTGAGTGATAAGAGGGTGGCCTGCCAGCAGCTGTCTTGATATGGCGCCCACTTCTATTACTTCACCGCCCAGTCTGGGTGCTTTGCACCAGCTGTAGCCATTGGATTGATTGGGGTCGGAATCCGGCAGCGTGATACCGTCGAAAGGATGCAGTGGTTGAGTGGGGTTTTGCATCCAGCTGTGGCTCAAATCTTCTGCAATTTGTGACTGGTCCAGTGCACTGGGCTCACCATTTTGCCAGGTTCCCCCCGGGAACAAATGGGTTTCCTCGGTGGGGTAGGCCCCAAAACTCATAAAGCGATCGCTGGCACGACCCAATTGTTCTAATTTAAGATCGTCGGCGATGTGCAGAAAACGGCTAAAGTCGCTGGCCAGAGGCGAGCGTTGTTGTTGCCAGCTGTTCAGTGCGCTTGCATCAGTTAGTTCAACGATACTCTCAAGGGTGTCTCCGAACAGCGCCCGTTGTAAAAACTGTCGCAACCCAAACAAGACGCCCATCATTCGGGTACGTTCCTGTGGTTGAATGGCACGGGTGGTGCCGCCGGGTTGTATGGCCAGTGAGTGGGGCCATTTGCCCGCTAACCAACCCATCATATGCATTAGCTGGGCCCGTTGCGGGAGTAGCTCTGTCGCCGCCGTGCCGCTGGGGGTGTCTTTATTGGGCGCTTTGAATCTTTGTTCAGTATCTTTAAACCAGCTTCTTTGTTTATAAACGCTGCGGGCAAAGTCGGGCATAAAAAACAAATAAAAATGGGTGAGGTGATCCGCCAGGTTTTCCGTAGCCAGTATTAAGTTCGTTGCCAATTGACCATTGAGCGTTGGCTTCACACCCTGTGCTGCTGCCAGAGCTGTGGCCGCTGCAACGGATTGGGAAACGGAACAGATACCGCAGATGCGGGGTACGTAAACAAGGGCATCCTGCGGGGCTTTGCCATGCAGAATTTGTTCGTAGCCACGATAGAGCGGTGAAGTTACCCAGGCATTAGACACTTGGTTGTCTGTGATTTCGATTTTGACTTCCAGATCGCCTTCCACACGATTGAAGGGTCCAATCACCCGTCGACTCATTTGCCTTTATCCTTATTGCCCGGTGGGTGAATGGTATGGTCCTTTATGGCATTTTCTTTCAGTCGCACTGGGGTTGCCGCTTTCGCTAAAGAGGCTAACGCAACAAACCAGGCTTTAGGCATATCAGTAGGTAGCCCTACGGGGATGCCACCAATTTTGGGGGTGGATTGGAAAAGATGGCCCGGTTCTTCGAATTTGGGAGCGGTGCAGTTGATACAGGCATAGCCGCCACGAACGCATGAGCCTTCGCCATTCCATAGGCGGGTATTGCAGTCGGCCCTGGCTTGGGTACCCAGGCAACCCAAATTTTCCATCATACAGCCCATATCGGAATGGTTTTCTGCGCTGGCTTTGTATTCATAAAATTCATTGCGAGGGCAACCGTGGTGGACCAGATGATCAGTATAGTTGCGGGGGCGTTTCCATTCGTCCAGTTGCTGTTCGTCAAATGTTTCTTGCTCTAGTTTTGCCATACTGAGTTGTGTCAGGGTTTCCAATACCCAGTTGGGATGGGTGGGGCAACCGGCGATATTCACCACGGGTAAGCCGGAGCCATCGGTAAAATTTGATCCTAATAAACCGCCGGGGTTATCGCCATCGTATTGCAAGCCGCAGGATTCACTGGGGTTGCCTCCGGCGGTGGTGATGCCACCAAATGCCGCACAGGAGCCCACCGCCACCACGTGATGGGCTTTTTCTGCCAGTGCCTTGATACGGTCACGCATGGGCTCATGGGAGCCTGGAACTTTATGAAACAGGCCGCTGCCATTGGGGCCCTGCACCACGGAGCCTTCCAGGCAGAAAATATCCAATTCGATTTTATCGCTAAGTATGTCCGCGATGATCTCTTCCACTTCTGAACCAGTGGCTTCGCTTAATGAAGGATGCCATAACAGTTCGATGCCGGCAGCCTTAAAAGAGGTGTAAAGATCGGGTGCTTCCGCTCCCATCAGTGACATGGTGCAACCACCACAGCCACCCGATTGCAGCCACAATAAATTCATGGGGCCATGGCTAGACTCATTCATGGGATTCTGTCTCTCTGTTTTTGGTGGGTATTTGCAAAGTAAAGCAGGCACCCCCCTTCGGTCGATTTTCAGCGCTGAGATGACCACCGATTTCCTGGGCCAGACCGTAGGAAATATAAAGCCCCAGCCCGGTACCCTGGCCCACGGGTTTACTGGTAAAAAAGGGATCAAAAATATGCTGCATATCTTCTGCAGGAATACCGTTGCCGGAATCCATAATTTTTATAGATACTTCGCCTGGCGTTTGTTCAAACTCAATTTCCAATTGGGGTGATGTTTGTTGCGCCATGGCGTCCAATGCATTTTGTATCAGGTTCACTAGTATTTGATGGGTTTTGCCTTTGCAGCCATAAATTTCCAGTTGCTCGGGCATTTGATAGTGAATCTGGGTGGGATTGCGGCTGGCCTGGCTTACCCATTGCACCGCTTTTTCCACCAGGGTGCATAAATCAAATAGGGTAGCCTGTTCCTTTTGTCCGCCACAGTAGCGTCGCAGGTCCTGTACAATGATACTGACTCGCTCGGCTCCTTCCATGGTGCCATCAATGAGGGGTTCCATGTCTGACATGATTCGGTCTATGCGCAGCTCTTGTCGCAACTTTTGCAGCCGGGGTGAGTTGGCTTCCTGGTCCACCGCCTGGAAATATTGGGACAGTCGTTGGCCGTAACTTTTTAGGGCGTGGGTGTTACCAAATACAAAACTGATAGGGTTGTTGAGTTCATGGGCGACACCGGCCACCAGGCGGCCCAGGGATGCCATTTTTTCCGATTGCACCAGTCTCTGTTGTGCCTGTTTTAATTCCATATGAGCGCGGTTCAATTCATCGTAGGCCCGTCGCAATTCGCCTATTGGTCTGCCGATAAGTACGAGACCTTCAACAGCGCCATTTTGATCGTAGCGGGCAGAGCTGTTCACCGCGAGGATGGTACTGTTACCGTCGACACAGCCAACGGAAACCTCCAGGTCATGGAGGCTGGATTTGTTGGCTTTATTGTGAATGTGCTGATTGAGTATTTCTTGAGTCAGGCTGGTGTCGATGCCAAATACGGTTTGCAGTGGTTTGCCTACGAAATCCGAGGGTTCGAATCCTGTGAGGGTGCTCAGTGCGCTATTAATTTGCTGAATTTTACCTTTGGTGTCGCATACGATGAGCACATCCGTCATGGAGGAAAGTACACTATCGATAAACTGCTTGGCTTGTTCAAGGGCAGTATTTTTGGCTTCCAGCTCAACCTGATAGTGCACCAGATCAGCGTAGACGGATTCCATCTTTTGAATCACGTCGATCCAGGCGGTTTCTGATGCACTATCCAGCTGCAGTTCTCCGTCTGCATTTATCTGAGACATCAGGCTAAAGCCTGTATTACTATCCATGACCTTTACGCTTCCCTTGCGGCGCTATCCAAGTCGTCACTGTCTTCGTCCTCAATTTGGCTGCCACTGGGATCTAAACCATAACGACTCAATTTCTTTCGCAGTCCCACCCTGGAGAGGCCCAGCTCTTCTGCAGCACGACTTTTGTTCCATCGGTGTCGCACCAGGGTTTCCCTGAGAACCCGGGCTTCCAATTCTTCTACCCGTTGCTTGAGTGTGCCGGTTACCGTTTGGTGGGGTTGAATGGTAAAGCCAGGCTCGCTGATAGTGCTTGGGGCTCCATGTAGTATGCGGGGGCTAAGCAGTTCGGGTCCAAGCATGTCCTCCTGGGACATGACCAGCATCTGTCGAATTTCATTCTGTAACTCGCGCACATTACCGGGCCAGTGGTATTGTTCCAGGTAATTTAAGGTTTCCGGTTTTAACCCCTTTGCATGCTTGCCGAGGGAGGAGATGGCGCTCTCAAGTTGGCTTTTTGCCAATAAGCTAATATCGGATTTGCGTTCCCTCAGGGGAGGCAAATGCACGCTTAATGTGGTTAAGCGATAGAACAAATCTTCTCGGAAACGGCCATGAGCCACTTCTTGTTCCAGGTACTTATTAGTTGCTGCCACCACCCGCACGTCCACTTGCCGGGTGCGGCTACTGCCCAGCGGTCGAATTTCTCCTTCCTGTAAAACCCGTAATAGTTTTACCTGAAAAGCGGGAGAGATTTCACCTATTTCATCGAGAAAAACCGTGCCGCCATTGGCCCGTTCAAACAACCCTATGCGGTCTTCAACTGCGCCAGTGAAAGCACCCCGTTTGTAGCCAAACAATTCACTTTCCAGCAGTTCATCGGGAAGGGCGCCACAGTTCTCCACCACAAAGGGTTTATCCCAACGCAGACTGTTGTAATGCAAAGCCCGGGCTGCCAGTTCTTTTCCCGTACCCGATTCACCACAAAGTAAAACCGATATATCGAATGGGGCAATCTGCTGCAATTTATCGCAGACTTCATTCATGCAGCTTTCATCTGAGCGAACGATGCCATCGTTATGTTGGTAATGGTCTTTAATCTGTTGGCGCTTAGCTTGGATATTCTGGCCCAATTGATCGGGCATGGTCTTGAGTTCTACCGCCAGAGCTTCATTTTGTTTTTGCAGTTGGTAGAGGCGGCTGGCGTTGTTTAGACTGAGCAGCAGACTTTTTGGATGCCAGGGTTTGGTAATATATTGATAAATCCCGGCTTCGTTAACAGCGCTGATGATGTCATCGGAATCCGTATAACCGGAGATAATCATACGGATCACTTCCGGCCAGCTGTCTCTTACCTTTTTTAGAAATTCAACCCCGGTTGTATCGGGCATGCGCTGGTCGCAGAGGATTATTTGAACCCATTCTTTTTCCAGAATTGCTTCTGCTTCTGCCACGTTGGTTGCGGTTTTTACGTCAAACTCATCTTCCAGAATCCGTTGCAAGGTTTCCAGGCTGCGAATTTCGTCGTCTACCACCAATAACGTGGGCAAGGTGTCCATAGTCAGCAGATCCTTGGCAGTTGTTCACCAGCGAGCCAGTCCACAACCCGGTTGCCACCGAACAGGGTTTTCATTTCCACCAGTCCTTGTTGTTCAGCTATGACCTCTCCGATTATATTGGCATCTTTGCCCTGGGGGTGGTCGCGCATAACTTGCAGTATCTGTTGGGCGTCTTCAGGAGGGCATATGCAAATCAGTTTGCCTTCATTTGCCACGTATAACGGATCCAGTCCCAATAGTTCACAGGCTGCCGCTACCTGGGGTTTTACCACCAGCTTATCTTCATCTATGCGGATACCCACATTAGATTGCTGAGCAATTTCGTTGAGCCCAGTAGCCAGGCCGCCACGGGTGGGATCACGCAGGCAGTGAATGTTCGGGCTGGCGCTCACCATTTGGGATACCAGCTGATGCAGTGCTGCAGAATCTGATTCAATGCTGGTTTCAAAACTGAGGTTTTCTCTGCTGGACATAATGGCAACGCCATGATCACCAATGCTGCCACTCACCAGTATCAGATCCCCAGGTGCTGCCAGGTCACTGGATATGGTGATGCCTTCGGGTACCACCCCAACACCGGTGGTGGTAATAAAAACACCGTCGCCTTTGCCTTTTTCCACCACCTTGGTATCGCCGGTGACCACAGGTACGCCAGCATCCCGCGCCGCTGCCGCCATGCTGACAACAATGCGTTCCAGATCTTTGATGGGAAAACCTTCTTCAAGAATAAAACCCGCGGCAAGGTAGAGGGGTTTGGCGCCGGACATGGCTACGTCGTTAAGTGTGCCATGAACTGAGAGCGAGCCAATATCGCCACCGGGAAAAAACAGCGGTGATATGACGTGGCCGTCGGTGCTCATGACCATGCGGCCCGACTCAACTGGAAAGCAGGCTTGATCGTTGCGTTGTTTTAGCAGCTCATTGTCAAAGTGTTTGATAAACAGGTTTTCAATGAGCTGCGCCATGGCGCGGCCGCCGCTGCCGTGGCTCATATCGACTTTTCCGCTTATTTTCATTATTTTATAAAGCCTGTTGCTTTGGTTGGCGAAATCGGCCGTAACTCCAGTAGGCTGCGCAGGCACCTTCGGAGGAGACCATGCAAGATCCCATTGGATTTTCCAGGGTACAAACTGTACCAAATAATTTGCAGTCCATGGGTTGTTTTTGTCCACGAAGTATCTGCGGGCATTCGCAGCTTTTGATTTCGTTGGCCTTGATGTTCGCCACTGTAAATCGTTTTTCGGTATCGAAATAAGAAAATTCCGGTCGTAGCCGAAGGGCGCTGTTGGGCACCATTCCCAAGCCGCGCCATTCGAACTGCGGACGGGTTTCCATCACCTGGTTAACCAGGGCTTGCGCTTTTTGGTTTCCTTCCCGGGTGACCGCGCGGCTATACTCATTTTCCACTTTGTATTCATTGTTGTTCAACTGTTGAATCAGCATGAGGGCGGACTGCATGATGTCCAGGGGTTCGAAACCTGCGATCACAATGGGTTTTTGGTAGTGGGCTGCGTACTCTTCATAGGGCCCGCTGCCGATAACAGTGCTGACATGGGATGGACCAAAAAAACCGTCGATACTCACTTCGCTATCGGGGGTTTCCAGTAGCGCTTGCAATGCTGCGGGAGTCAGTACATGGTTGCAAAATACCGTGAAGTTTTTCAGGCCTTCTTTTTGTGCCTGCAGTATGGCCACGGCGGTGGCGGGGGTGGTGGTTTCAAAGCCGATGGCAAAAAATACCACTTCTCTGTCCGGGTTTTCGCGGGCAATTCGTAATGCATCCTGGGTGGAATACACCATACGCACATCGCCGCCATCGGCTTTCAGTTTCAATAGACTTTTTCTTTTGCTGGCGGGAACGCGCATTAGATCTGCATAGGTGCACAGAATCACATCTTCGCTCTGCACTAATTGTATGGCAGCATCAATACGGCCCATGGGCAGTACGCACACCGGGCAACCGGGCCCATGGACAAAGCTGACGTTGTCCGGCATCAGATCAGCCACACCATAGCGGAAAATGGCATGGGTGTGGCCACCACAGAATTCCATCAAGCGATACTGTCGATCTTTATGGGCAGCTTGCTCTATACCATGGGCAATTTTTTTTGCCACTTCCTGGTCTCGAAACTCGTCAACGTATTTCATGGGTTTTGCTCCTGCTGTCCATCCAATAGGCCGGATTCGGCGAACATGGCCAGAGTGGTTTCCGCTTCCTCTGGGCAGATTTTATTGAGGGCATAACCCACATGAACCAGAACGTAATCGTCCACAGATACGTTGTCCACCAATGCTAAGGAGACCTCGACGCAAACGCCATTAAGACTTACCTTGGCATTTTCCTGGTCAGCATCAATCTCGATTACCTTTGCCGGTATGGCTAAACACATGGGCTACTGCTCCTTCTTATTCTTATTCTCAATCCACTGGTACCACTGCTCCATACCTTCTCCACTGGTGGCGGATACGGTCAACACCTGGATTTGAGGGTTAACCTTTCTGGCATATTCCACGCATTTTTCCACGTCGAAATTCAAGTAAGGTAACAGGTCAATTTTATTCAGCAGCATAAGGTCAGCGGCCTGAAACATGTCTGGGTATTTAAGGGGTTTGTCTTCACCTTCGGTAATGGACAGTATGGCCACTTTGTGGGCCTCACCCAGATCGAAAGCCGCAGGGCACACCAAATTGCCCACGTTTTCAATAAACAGTACTGAGTCAGCTTCTGGCTGAAGTGTTTCCAGCGCGTGCCCGATCATATGGGCATCAAGATGACAGCCTTTACCGGTATTGATTTGCAGGGCCGGTGCGCCGGTGGCTCGGATGCGATCGGCATCATTTGCGGTTTGTTGGTCGCCTTCTACTACGGAGAAAGTCTGTTTGTGTTTTAAGTCGTTGATGGTGCGTGTGAGTAAGGTGGTTTTGCCGGAACCGGGGCTGGAAACAAAATTCAAAGCCAGGATGTTTTGCTGTGCTAACCAATCTCGATTGTTGTTGGCGTATTGGTTATTTTTACCCAGAATATCCTGCTCAATCTGCACCATGCGAGCCTGGCTCATACCCGGTGCGTGGGCGTGGGCGGGCCCTGTGCCATAGTGATGATGGCCGTGACCGTCATCCTGTACCGGATTGTGGTCATGGCTGTGTTCGTGATCGTGAGAGTGGCTATGACTGTGGCCGTGACTATTATTATGTTCGTGACTATGGTGATGTTCATGATTATGTTCATGACTATGGCCATGATGATGTTGTTGTCCTTCGATTCTGGTTTCGCCTTCTGCACAGCCGCATACGGTACACATTATTCTACCTCCAATTCTTTTATTCTCATTTCTTCGCCCTGACTTATTTGAAGTTGATGGCTACCGCAATCGGGGCAGGGGTCGAAGCGTTGTTGTATTTCTATTGTTTTTGCACACATCATGCACCAGGCCAAGGCCGGTAAATTCACTATCTCCAGTTTTGCATCATGGGCCAGACTGTTTTTGCAGACCACATCAAAACTGAAACGCATGGCTTCCACTTCCACACCCGACAAGGCGCCAATTTCAAGCCACACGGTTTTTACCCGTTCAAAACCCTGGCTTTTAGCGTTTTCTTGTAATATGTGAAGTACGCTCTCGCACAGTGACATCTCATGCATATTGTGGTTCTTTTTCTGTTATGTGGAGTTGATAACCCACGCAGGGATCAACGCAATTAATCAGTAGCCTGGTTTGCAGTTCTATCTCTTTCTGCTTGCCGGTTAAACTGGACAGTGATGATGCCACCACGCCCTCGGGGTGGAAGTTCCACTCCGTGGGGGCCAGTATTTTGTAGTTTTGGATAACGTCGTTCGCCACTTTAACTTGGTGTGTCAGCTGACCTCTGGCTGCCATAATGTGGGCTAGCCCGGTGCCCATTTCCAATTGTTCATCATTGTCCAAAAACACATCTGAGGTTTGGTCAGTACTCAAGTCAGCCATTCGTTGGGTCAGCTGCGCCACTTCAGTGAGACGCACTGTCAGCCGGGTCAACAATCCATTACCGAATTCCCTTTGCAGTGATTTGATCAGCTCACTGCTGCACCTGGCTATATTACCGGTTTCGTGGCAGCGGTCGTGCCAGCGCGGTTTTTGAATAAAATGTTCTAGCTGCAATGCATAATGAAGTCGTTCAGAATCCATTACGGGAATGGGTAGAATGGGGCATTTACCACTTTGTTCCCAATCCATGGCTTGTAAGTGACTAATAAGACGAGCACTGCTGGTCTCCCGTCTGGCACTCCAATGAATTAGATTGTTAATGGTTTGCAGTTCAAGCCAGGCTTTCAGCGGAAGCGCGAATACGTTTTGCTCCAGTATTGAGCTCAGTTGTCTTTGTAGATCATCAATCTTACTTTCCAGGCTGTGATCCAGATTGGGGTGACCGCCTGGCTTAAGTTGTTGCTGTTGCGGTGCCAACAGTTGTTTATATTTTTCGCAGATTTGTATTACTTGCTGTAAAGCACGATGATTTGCCGGTTCTCCGATAAACCATGGCCAATCAATTAATACCCGCCAGATTTGCTCTCTCAGGGTTTCCATGCGAACCAGCGCCGCCCGCTGCGCGCGAGTTTGTTCGTCGATCTCAATATTAGTGGCTTGTTCAATAGCCGCCACTGCTACACAGGTTTGCGCTGTGCTACAAAGCGAAAACAACAGGGGAACCATTTGTGTTGCCTGATCAACGGATTTACCCAACAACACTTTGCTGGCTGCCAGGTTGCGTTGGTTTTGAATATGCACATGGTTGACCTGGCGGTCGTTGGTGTGCAGGTAGATGATGATGTTGCCTTCCACGCTGTTCATTGATCACCCCCTAGGCTTAGTCGAAATAATTCACGCCTGCTCATTGGCTGTGCGTCTTTCTCTTGGGCCGGCTCTTCGGTTTTTTCCAGGGGTTCGCTGCCAAGCTGCTCTTGATGATCGGGGTCCAGCAGTGCTTGCATTACTTCCGTTGCAGTGGCCTCGGCGGCGTCCTGATCAGCGAAAGCGTCCATGGGCGAAAACAGAGAGCACATCTCATATTCGCCCAGGCTGGGTTCATAGGCAATAATAAATTCGTAACTGCCTGACGGGAATTGATAGGTGGTTTTGCTCCCTACTTTTCGTGTGGCCTCTAGCTTTGCGTCTTGCAAAATTACCAGGTTCATAAACCAGGGGGTGATAAGCACCCCCACATTACCTTGTTCCAAGGGGGTAAATGGTGTGGCTTTTACGGATAATCTGGGATTGAGGAAGGGCAGCCCCGCCATGCGTTCACGGTGAATATCGCTAAACACCTGTTGCAGCAATTCAGGGCTGATGCTGCTGTCGCTCATGGGCTGAGTCAAGGTCCCTCGATGACGAGAAAGTCATCCTTATTGCCCTCGCAATTGGGGCAGCTCCAGTGGTCCGGTAACTGAGAAAAGGGGGTGCCTGGGGCTATTTGCCAGTAATCATCCCCTTCTTTGGGGTCATAGACATGCCAGCAAATTTTGCATTCCAAACGACTGTCGTCGTTGATTTTGCTGTTGTCTCCGCCATAGGAGCCACTGAAGAACTGATCGCTTCTCACTGGTAGATCTCCAGAATTTCCTGCAATCGCTGGGCGCTGTCTGCGATGTCTTCCGGTGCGGCACAAGCCACATTGGGTATTTCGCTTACCTCTAAGCTATTGAGGATATTGGCGTCTTGGGAGTTAAAGTATTGAACCCACCATACATTCAATGTGCCCGTGCTGGTTATGCGGCAATTGCCGTATCCCCGCGACAAAATGGAAACTTTGCCAGGGCCTAACTGATATTGCAGCAGGTCCAGGTCGTCCGGAGATTGAGGTAGCAGGGTCAGATTGATCACGTGATCGGGGTGCTTTTCTTCAGGGTTACTGTGCAGTTTCACCTGCTCATCCAGTTCGGAAACCAGAGAGGGCGCATTGATAACGCCGTCTGCCAGGGTTTCCGGCATGGTGACTTCCAGTTTGGCGTCTTGCCGAGCGAAATCTATTACCCTTTGGGGAATTGGGCCCACTTCAATTTCGTCTGCCAGCAGGTTCTCTTTGTTGTCTTTGGTGCGTATGCGCCAGACACCGGCTAACACCGACTCCTGAATCTGAATAGTGTGCCCGGCATTGATCATGACGCTCACTTCACCTTCTCCCAATACCTGATCCACCAGGTTGCAGTTGTGGGGATCCAGCTCGTCCAGAGACAAGGTGGGCTGTTGGGGGTGACTTGCGTGATTCACCAGCGCTTGCTGTAACTGATTAAGCAGTGCCAGGGCGTCGTCGATGCCATGGATCTCATCCGCTTCAGGCAATATGGGGGCGGCATAGGTGTCCATGCCAGAAGGCAGTTGCAGTATATCCAGATTCGCGCCATCCGCTTCAGCGGGTTGGCTGCCTGGACCGTAGATTGGAACATTGGTGCTCATGACTTTTTCCTCAGTAGGGTTAGTCAAAGGGATAGGCAACGGATTAGGCGGAGCCGGAAATCAGGGTGACAGGGTCGCCGTGGAGTAGATGGCTGATTTGCAGTTGGTAGTCTTCCCAGTTTTGAATCTGGCTGATGTTGCCCAGCAGCTTGCCCTGTTGCAAAAATACCAGGGTGGGCCAACGGGTGAAGTTGAAACGAGGTTGCAGTTCGGCGGCAGATTCCGGTGCAATGAGGGCACCTCTAAGCTGCGGGAACGATGTCAGTAACTCGGGTAAAACCATAGCAACATCGTTGGCTTCCGGGTATTTGTCCGGGTCGCCGGCAAAGAAAAGAACCTGGTATTCCGGTTGATTCAGGAATTCATCCAAAGCAGTGCTATCCAGGACCGGGATGTTATGGACGTCCTGTAGCCGTTGTATTTGGGGAGAGGTCATAGCTTAGTCTCCAGTGTTTTTATTATTCGTTTGTAGAAAGTCAGGTAATTGCGGTTCGCGGTCCACAAGGTCTTGAAACAGGTGGTCAATGTCGTGGTTGCCGGACATGGCCAGTTCCAGCGCCAGCAGCGCGTCCTGAATTTGTTCCGCCCGCTCCTCACTTATGATTTCCCGTGCGCAGCCAAGGAAGGTTAAAACCCACTCACCCACCTTGGGGTTACCCACCAGTAACGTGTCGATGGTTTGGGTTTCATTCTTGTGTTGGCAGAGGGCGCTGCCCTCAAAAACCTGCACTACCTTCATGGGAATGCCGACACACATCTATTTTTCACTTCCGGGTTGTCGGTACTGGTTCAGATGTTGATCCACCGCTACGGACATGCCGTCCACATCCACTGGGCGATAATCCACTTCGAAGTGGGCAGAGTTGAGCACGCGCTCGTCTCCTTCTCGACAGGCCTCACTGGCCCCGGGCCGACCCGCTTCATAGTGATCCATATCGGCGATGGCACCGCCATTGGACACATCCGCTTGTAGGGGGGTAGCCCGACGTTCGCCTTGGATGCCCAGTTTGGCAAGATATTCCAGGGCGGCATCAATGGCAGGCTGGATTTGAGCTTTTACCACGGGTCTCAAGCTGCCGCCGTAATCTTCCAGCTCTTCAGGCTGCACGCCCACCAGCAGAAGATGTTGGGGATAGTCCCCCATCATCTCTGCCAGGGCCAGCACTTCCTGAAAGCCGGTTTGATGTAGGCTTACTTTTTTGCAGCCCAGGAATTTAGGCACTTGATCCCCTTCCACCAGCTTTAGAGTGCCAGGGGGAAGACCGTAGTCCACGGCATCAAATACCACCAGTATGTTTGCCTCGCGTACCTCCTGTACAAGGTAGATGCCTTGAGTTCCACCATCCAGCAAAAGCACGTCGTTATCGAAATGGTAGTGACGGTTCATATACTCCACAGCGCGAACGCCGAAACCTTCGTCAGCCCAGAGCAAATTACCGATGCCTAATATGAGTACGTTTTTTTCGTTATTCATGGTTCTAAAATCATGGCTTTTAATCGCGACGATCGTCTTTAAACATGCGCCATCCGCTGATCATGGTACTAACCAGGCTTTGGCGCGACATAATATCTTCGCGAATGGCGGCGTATATATGAATCATGACGAAGACCACGATGATCCACATACCCCAGTGGTGCCACATGCGCACGTCCTGGCTTTGGCCCACCAGGGGTATTAACCAGCCGAATAACTTGTCTTGCCAGCTACCCAAACCGGTTTGCTCGGAGTAGAGCGCAAAGCCCGTACCTACCATGGCAATGCTGCCCACACTGATCACGATAACCATGACCATATGGGCCAGTGGGTTGTGGCCAATGTATTTTTTCGGCTCTTTGGCAATGAAGGCATACCAACGTAATTCGTAAAACACCTCTTTCCAGTATTCTTTGTTTAAAAGGGGTAAACGAAACAGTTGTCGCGCGTGCTCGTTGCCTACGATAGCCCAGTACAAGCGACCTATAAAACCAATGGTGAAAACGTAGGCGCTGGCAAAATGAACGAAACGCATGTATCCCATCAGATAGTGGTCACTGGCTTCGCCCGGTAAAGTTGGCAGTGGGTTAGCGATAAAGTAGCCGGTGATGGAAAGGGCGACAATACAGGCCGCGTTAACCCAGTGCCAAAGTCTAACTGGAGCTTCGTAAACATAGATGGATGTCTGTTTAACCTGTTCCATGGTTTATGCCCCCACGAAGAGCCACACCGAAGCGACAGCTGAGCCTAACGCCATGGAACCGGGTAGCCAGGACCCAGTGCGTGATTGGGAGCCAGACTGCAAGCGGGCATAACACCAGATTGCACAGATCACGCTGAGCACCATCAACACGGTGGCCAGGTTGTGCTCCCAGCTGCCTAGGTAGTGCATCAGTGTGGTGAGGATCCCCTGTTGGTGGTGGTCTCCATGGGCCAGCGCCAAACTACCGAAGGATAAAGCGGACAAGCCAGATACCATTTTTAGAATTGTTTTCACGGTAGCATCTCCTAGCGTACGGTTACTTTCGCCAACTCTTCTCCGTCTTCGCTCATCACGTGGGTGGAGCAAGCGAGGCAGGGGTCAAAGCTGTGCAACGTTCTTAAGATTTCAACGGGTTCTTCTTTTCGTTCAACCTTGGTGTTCATCAGCGATGCTTCGAAGGCACCGATGTTTCCTTGGCTATCACGGGGAGAACCGTTCCAGGTGGTGGGCACCACACATTGATAGTTTTCAATCTTGGTGTCTTTGATCTTAATCCAGTGAGCCAGGGCACCGCGAGGCGCTTCGGCAAAGCCAACGCCTTTTGCTTCCGTTGGCCATTTGGATGGATCCCAGTTCTCGGTATTGGCGGTACTGGAATCACCGTTTTTGATGTTGGCCATCAATTTGTCCATGAAATAGCGCATTTGATCCGCGGCCATTTCGGACTCCAGTGCTCGGGCGGCGGTGCGTCCCAAGGTAGAGAACAGGGCTTCCAGTGGCACATCCAAGGCTTTCAGGGTGTAATTAATCTGCTCGGTAATCACTTCGTTGCCCTGAGCATAACCCACTATATAACGGGCGAGGGGGCCCACTTCCATGGGGTGACCCTTCCAGCGGGGGGCTTTTATCCAGGAGTACTTAGCGTTCTCATCCAACTGTTTGATGTTGGTTCTTGTACCCTTTGTATTTGGCCCCAGTTCATAGTTGGGTTCAGTGATGCCATCCCAGGGATGCAGGCCTTTGGCTTCGTCTGGGTAGCTGTACCAGGAATGGGGAACAAATTCCTGAATTTCATTGGGATCTCTCAGGTCCACAGGGTGTACTTCCTGCAGATTGCCGTTGATGATGGCACCGCGGGGCATCATTAAGTTGCCAGGAGAAAAGTCGTTGGCACGATCCGGTATATCGCCGTAGGCTAAAACGTTAGTGCTGGCCAAGCCGCCGCCGTAGAGCCAGCCTTTGTAGAATTGGCCGATGGCGATGATGTCAGGGATATAGACGTTCTTAACGAAGGCCTGGGTTTGATCTATGACGGAAGAAATTAGGTTCAGGGTCACCATGTTCAGAGGTGCGCCTGCGCTGCCGGTTTCGTCCATATTGATGGCACAGGGAACGCCACCCACCATCCAGTTGGGGTGTGGATCTTTACCACCAAAGATGGTTCGAACCTTCATGATTTCCTTCTGAAAATCCAGGGCTTCCAAGTAGTGGGTGACCGCCATCAGATCCGCTTCGGGGGGCAGTAGATACGCTGGGTTGGTCCAGTAGCCGTTCTTAAAGGGGCCCAATTGCCCGCTTTCCACAAATTTCTTCAAGCGATTTTGGATATCACGAAAATAGCCCGGAGAAGAGTTTGGATGTCGGGACAGAGATTGCTGCAATTTTGAAGTGGCTTTGGGGTCCGCTTTGAGAGCGTTTACCGGGTTAACCCAATCCAATGCATGGAGGTGATAGAAGTGCACCAGGTGGTCGTGGACCTGCAGTGCCAGCTGCATAATGTTACGGATGGAGTTGGCGTTCTCAGGGATCTGGATATTAAGGGCATCTTCCACTGCTCTCACTGATGAAAGAGCGTGGGTTCCGGTACACACACCGCAGATACGCTGTACGAAAGCCCAAGCGTCGCGGGGGTCTCTGCCCTTCAGTATCACTTCCAATCCGCGCCACATGGTGCCGGTGGAAACTGCGTTGCGGATGATGTTGTCGTCGTCGATGTTCACTTCACAGCGCATGTGGCCTTCGATACGAGTAACGGGGTCCACCACCACGCGCTGACCAGAGTCATCTAAGTTGTAGCCGTTGGGGGTTTGTATTATGGCCATTATTGATCGGCTCCTTTCTTCTGAGCACTTTTCAGTGCGCTAACGGCGGCATGGGCAGCAATGGCAGTACCTACGGCTCCGGCCGCTGCGATACCCACCTTGTCGGCATTTGCTTCAACGCCAAAGTAATGTGTGTCGGTTGTATGCTGGTAGAAAGATCCTTTGTCCCAGAAACCGTCTTCAGAACAGCCTATGCAGGGGTGGCCTGCCTGGATTGGGAAAGACAGGCCGCCATTCCAGCGTATGGTGGAACAGGCGTTGTAGCTGGTAGGCCCTTTACAGCCCATCTTGTATAGGCAGTAGCCTTTACGGGCGCCTTCATCATCCCAGGATTCCACGAACTGGCCGGCATCGAAATGGGGACGGCGATAGCATTTGTCGTGAATTCGCTGGCTGTAGAACATTTTCGGTCGACCTTGGCGGTCCAGCTCCGGAAAGCGCTCAAAGGTAACGATGTAGCTGATAACAGCGGTCATTACCTCCGCAATCGGTGGGCAGCCCGGAACTTTGATAATGGGCTTGTCAGGGATTCCCGGTACTTTGTGAATGGGGGTTGCCTGGGTGGGGTTGGGGCGCGCAGCCTGTACACATCCCCAGGAAGCACAAGAGCCCCAGGAAATAATGGCTTTACTGTGTTCTGCTGCGTGCAGCAGCTGTTCGGTGAAGGGGCGACCGGCGATAATGCAGGACATGCCTTCCTGGTTTAGAGGGGGGTTGCCCTCAACCGCCAAAATATAGTTACCATCGTACTTTTCGATGGTTTCTTCGATGATGGCTTCCGCATTTTCGCCAGCGGCCGCCATGATGGTGTCGTCGTAATCCAAAGAAATCATGGACAGTATGACGTCTTTCGCCAGAGGGTGGGCGGAGCGGATAAAGGATTCAGAACAGCAGGTGCATTCCAGTCCGTGAAGCCACAATACCGGTATCCTCGGTTTTGTTTCCATTGCTTCCGCTATCTTAGGCACAAAGGCCGGTCCCAGGCCCAGTGCGGATGCGGTCAAGCTGCAGAATTTAAGGAAGGAACGGCGGGTGATTCCCTGTCGCCGCATTACATCGTAAAAGGTTTCGGTCATTTTCCGTCTCCACTCTGTGTCTCAGCTGGCTTTTGGCCGGCTGGACCCCTGTTATTTTTATTGGCGCCCCTGGTCTCAGCAAAACCCGCGCCAAGTAGTTTTGTCTATATATAACAATGGGTTATATTGGTGCTTTGTGCCTGGGTGGAAACTATGGGTGGCCGCATGGGCAGAGGTGGAAACCTGGTTACCAGTATTTTTTGTTACACTTCCATGCCAATGTTGGTGTTGTGTTACGGTGTTCACCAGAGCTCCCTGCTATGTTGGTTGAGTGTTTATATTGTTATCAATTTGGTTTCGATGTTTAGCGTTGAGATTGAGTATAGTAGGTTTCTCCCCATCCGCGCACGGCGCGTACTACGGCGGGTTCGAAGTTAAAAAAGCCCTGTCGTGCTCCCCGGATCACTCGCTGTTGGTATTGCCTTACTTTTAAACGTTTGGCGTTTTTCTTACGCAGTTTGGGATTGGAGCGAGGGGAATACTGCGGGGTGATATCCAGGATGGGTACTCTCAGATCCATTGCGTCCAGATTTGGATTAATGCCTTCGATGCCATCCGGGCGGGAGGGGTCAATTATGACTAACCCGTTTAAGTCTTTTATTAGCATGGTTTGGGCTTCTTTAGCTACCAGGCTCGCGCTGAAGCCGTAACCCAGCACCACGATAGGTAGGGGGGCTTTTTGCTTGAGAAATTCCATGGCCAGGTTGGTACGTTGGCCGATGATGCTGGTGATGGTGTCGGCACTCACGGCTTGGGTTTCCTCCTCCAAAATCACATTTGGTGTGGCCGAGGGCATCATATCCGGCGGTTCTGTGGCTGCGGTGTCCAGCGCCTGATCGTCCTGCTGTTCCTGCTCTGTTTCTGCTTCCGTTGCGGTGGCAGTGGCAGGCGGGCGTTCTGTTGCTTTCGGTTTGGGCACAAAGTCCGGTAAGGTGATGCTCAGAGTATTCCAGCCATGCTCCGCCAGTTGGCGTCTCAATTGTTCAATTACACCAGGCCAGTTGGGATGCTGGAGGTTGTCATGAAGTATCACAATGTTGGCATAACTGGCTCCGCTGCTGTCGTCCAGGTACAAACCCATGAATTCGTTTTTACCGCTGCCTAACCAGATGGCTTGAGTCTCTTCGTCAACCTGCTGTAGCTGCTTTTGTAGTCTTTTGCTGCGCAGGATTTGTTTGGGCAGTGGTGGCGGTGCAGGAGGTTGTTCTGCCGTTGGAGCCAGAGAAGGGTCCGCTGCAGACTCCAATGACGGGTCCGGCGAAGGCTCCTGTTCTGCTCTCAGGTTGGGGCTGGCAAGGATACATCCCCACAAAATAAGAGTGAAAAGGGGGTAACGCAAGCGCGTTTTCATGATGAGGTCAGTTCCAATACAAGATTCTCCAAGTATAGACCCTCACATTTTTTAAAAATGGGCAATCTATGGGGTACAATGCGCCCCCTTGATATGAACACCCCTACAGGACCTGATCATGGCGGAATACTTGATAGCCCCCTCTATTTTGGCAGCAGACTTTGCTCGATTGGGGCAAGAGGTTGATGATGTACTCGCGGCCGGTGCCGACGTGGTTCACTTTGACGTGATGGATAACCACTACGTCCCTAATCTCACCATTGGCCCCATGGTGTGTAAGGCTTTGCGAAACTATGGCATAGAAGCGCCCATTGATGTTCATCTGATGGTGAAGCCCGTGGACAGAATCATAGGCGACTTTATTGAAGCCGGAGCCAGCTACATCACCTTTCACCCGGAAGCCAGTGAGCATATCGACCGCAGCCTGGCCATGATAAAAGAAGGCGGCTGCAAGGCTGGGCTGGTGTTTAATCCCGCCACGCCACTGCATCATCTGGAGCATGTGCTGGATAAGCTGGATTTGGTGCTTTTAATGTCCGTAAACCCCGGTTTCGGTGGGCAGAAATTTATTCCCCATACCCTGGAAAAGCTGCGTCAGGCCCGACAGATGATCGATGCCAGTGGGCATCAGGTACGCTTGGAGATCGATGGCGGCGTGGGGGTGAATAACATCAAGGAAATCGCCCAGGCCGGTGCGGATATGTTCGTTGCCGGTTCGGCGATTTTCGGAAAGCCGGATTACGGCTCGGTCATTAGCGAAATGCGGGCACAGTTGGCCCAGGTGGATTAAGGCCCATGTTGTCCAAGCTAACGGCACTGTTCCACGGCCATTTGCCCCAGCTGATCGGCTTTGATCTGGATGGCACATTGGTTGACAGTGCCAGGGATCTCACCACGTCCATTGATCGCATGTTGCTGGAATTGGGGCGTACCCAAGCTGGCGAGGATAAGGTGCGTCAGTGGGTGGGCAATGGGGCCGCTATGCTGGTTGCTCGAGCCTTGGCGGACAGCTCCGACCCCTCAGCGGTGGAGCAGGTGGAAACGGCCCTGGCTGAAGACGGCTTGGCCCGTTTTCGTCGCATTTACGCGGAAGAAAATGGCAATCTAACCTGCTTATACGATGGCGTATCAGAAGTGCTCGAAGCCATCAGTGGCTTGCCGGTTAAATTAGCGCTTATCACCAACAAGCCGCTGGTGTTTACCCAGCCCCTGTTGCAAGAGCTGGGGATCGATGGTTATTTCCAGTTGGTGTTGGGGGGAGAATGTCTGGCTGAGAAAAAGCCACACCCATTGCCTTTGCAGCATTGTGCTCAGCAGTTAGGGGCGCTGCCCGAGATGTGCTTAATGGTGGGGGATAGCCGCAATGATATTGATGCCGCGAAAGCGGCGGGCTGGCGCAGCGTGGCGGTAAGCTATGGATACAATCACGGTGAGCCGGTATCCCTGTGCGGACCGGATTGGTTGGTAGAGGATTTTCGTGAATTACTACTGTAATTCCGGCTTTAGGTTGGCAGCGGAAGAATAATTGGTGTATTGTTCGAATAACTGAAATATCGAACCCAAAAGTGGATATTGTGAACGTTCCAGTTTCGAAATCTTTCCCTTCCTTCTGCTCCCGCCTAAGTTGGCGCTGGCGCCGCTAACTACTTCTTGATTGCGTGGCAGCTATGTCTGGCCAGCGCAGATTAACCCCAGTCCATTTTCGAATTTAACAAGTTAACCAGTTAAGCTAAGCGTATTCAGCTATTGCGCTTGCAAACTGGGGAGCGCAAATAGTCGGTAATTCATTATGACACCGGAAAAATTTAGTGATTTAGCCCGCCAGGGTTACAACCGCATACCGGTTATGCGGCAAGTATTAGCGGATATGGAAACACCCCTGTCCACCTATAAAAAACTGGCCAGCGCGCCCTACAGTTATCTGTTTGAGTCGGTCCATGGTGGGGAAAAATGGGGGCGCTACTCCATAATCGGTTTACCCTGTTCCATACGTCTAACTGTCACTGGGCGAAATGTGACAGTACAGGAGGGTGACCAGGTATTGGATCAGCAGCAGGTGGACGACCCCCTTGCCTATATCGAACAATATCAGTCTCAGTTTAACGTGCCCAACATCCCCGGCTTGCCCAGATTCAATGGCGGCCTGGTGGGTTTTTTTGGTTACGATATCGTGCGTTATATTGAGAAAAAACTCGATAAAGAGGCCAAGCCCGACCCCATAGGTACCCCGGATATCATGTTGATGGTGTCCGACGACATTGTGGTGTTCGATAATCTCAAGGGTGCTCTTTTTATTATCACCCATGCCGACCCCGCTGTAGAAAACAGCTTTGATTTGGCCCAGCAGCGTTTGGATGATATTGCTCATCGGTTGAAACAGCCGTTACCGGCAGAACCGGACCGGGCACAATTTTCAGTCCAGGAAAGTGATTTCGAATCCAGCTTTCCAGCGCCGGAATTCGAAAAGGCAGTGGAAGACGTTAAAGAATACATATTGTCTGGGGACACCATGCAGGTGGTGATATCCCAACGCATGTCCATTCCCTACGATTTGCCGCCGCTGGATTTGTATCGTGCTTTACGTTGTTTAAATCCGTCCCCCTATATGTTCTTTTTGGATATGGGGGAATTTCAAATTGCGGGTTCTTCTCCAGAAATATTGGCGCGGGTTGAGCAGGATACGGTGACCGTCAGGCCCATCGCCGGTACCCGACGTCGTGGCAAAAACAGTGAAGATGATATTGCCATGGAGCAGGATCTGTTAAACGATCCCAAAGAAATCGCTGAACATTTAATGTTGATCGATTTAGGGCGTAATGATGTGGGTCGCATTGCCGAGATCGGTAGCGTTGAACTCACCGACAAAATGGTGGTGGAGCGTTATTCCCACGTTATGCATATTGTTTCCAATGTGGAAGCCAAATTGCGGCCGGATATGAGTTCTATGGATGTGTTGCGGGCCACTTTTCCCGCTGGAACCCTAAGTGGCGCACCAAAAATTCGCGCCATGGAAATTATCCACAAGGTAGAGCCGGTTAAGCGGGGAATTTACGGGGGTGCCGTTGGCTATCTGTCCTGGCATGGTGATATGGACACAGCAATCGCCATTCGTACAGCGGTAATTAAAGACGGTCAGCTGCATATTCAGGCTGGCGCTGGCGTGGTGGCGGATTCTGTGCCCAAACTGGAATGGAAAGAAACCCAAAACAAAGCGCGGGCGGTGTTCCGTGCCATGGCAATGGCGGCCAATGGCCTGGTTCCAGTGGAGGAGTAAACCATGTTATTAATGATTGATAACTACGATTCATTTACCTATAACCTGGTGCAGTATTTTGGTGAGCTGGGAGCTGAAGTCAAAGTGTTGCGCAACGACGAAGTTTCCTTGCAACAGGTAGAGGCGCTGGCCCCGGATCATTTGGTAATTTCTCCGGGCCCCTGTTCTCCGGACCAGGCGGGAATTTCCTTGGCAGCCATTGAATATTTTGCCGGTAAGCTGCCCATTTTAGGGGTGTGCTTGGGGCATCAAAGTATCGGTCAGGTTTTCGGTGGTAAGGTGGTAAGAGCAGACGCCGTCATGCACGGTAAAACGTCGCCCATTTATCACAGCAACCAAGGTGTGTTCAAAAATTTGGCCTCGCCGTTTGAAGCCACCCGTTACCATTCTTTGGTGGTAGAACAGGAAAGTCTGCCCGATTGTCTGGAAGTGACAGCCTGGACTCAGAATGCCGATGGCAGTGTGGATAAAATAATGGGGATGCGGCACAGACAGCATAAAATCGAGGGGGTGCAGTTTCACCCGGAATCCATTTTGACCCAGCATGGTCACGATCTTCTTAAAAACTTTTTGGAGCAATAGGGCTTATGGAAATCAAAACCGCATTGCAAACCGTAATTGATGGCGTGGATCTTTCGGAAAAGGACATGACCGCGGTCATGGAGCAAATCATGGGCGGGCAAGCTACCGATGCTCAAATCGGTGGCTTCTTAATTGGTTTGCGTATGAAAGGGGAAACGGTGGAAGAAATCACAGCGGCGGCGAAAGTGATGCGCTCCCTGGCCACACCCGTGGAGATTGCCGATGGCCCCAGTTTGGTGGATACCTGTGGTACCGGTGGTGACGGTTCCAGTACCTTTAATATTTCCACCACCGTTGCCTTTGTGGTGGCCGCAGCCGGAGGCCGGGTGGCAAAACACGGTAATCGTTCTGTTTCCAGTGTTTGCGGCAGTGCCGATGTGTTGGAAAAAGCCGGTGTGAATCTGGCGTTAACACCACAACAGGTGGCGCGCTGTGTGGAAACCATTGGTGTGGGCTTTATGTTTGCACCGGCCCATCACAGTGCCATGAAGCATGCCATTGGTCCGCGCAAAGAAATGGGTGTGCGCACTATTTTCAATTTGCTGGGACCGTTAACCAATCCCGCTGGTGCCAAACGTCAGGTGATGGGAGTGTTTGCCAGGCAGTGGGTGCGGCCTATTGCCGAAGTGTTGCAGCGATTGGGCTGCGAGCATGCTTTGGTGGTGCACTCCGCCGACGGTATGGACGAGATCAGTATCGGAGCAGAAACCTTTGTGGCAGAAGCAACACCCACTGAGATTAAAGAGTTTGTCATACAGCCGGAAGACTTTGCCATGGCGCGTTCTGCCGTCAGCAGTTTAGCGGTGAAAGATGCAGCAGGCAGTTTAAGCAAGGTGAAAGCCGTATTGGGTAATCAACCGGGTGCTGCCGCTGACGTTGTGGCATTAAATGCCGGTGCGGCTATCTATGTGGCGGGCCTTGCGGACAGTATTAAGCAAGGTGTGACCCTGGCTCAGGATGCCATTGGTAGTGGTCTGGCCTTGGCCAAGCTTGATGAGCTGGTTCAGCTCAGTGAAATTCACAAGAACTAAGTTACTTTCAGTAGAAAACTGCTATGACAAATACACCCACAATATTGAAAAAAATCATTGCCCGTAAATGGCAAGAAGTAAGTGAACGCAAAGCCGCTGTTTCCGAGGCCGGTTTGCTGCAGCAGGCTAAACAGGCCAGCGCACCCCGCGGATTTGTAAACAATATTACCAGCGCCTTAAACGCAGGTCGTAGCGCCGTTATTGCGGAAATTAAAAAGGCCTCTCCCAGTAAAGGTGTGATCCGGGAAGACTTTAACCCAGCGCAAATTGCACAATGTTACCAGGCAGGTGGTGCCAGTTGTCTTAGTGTTTTGACTGATCGTGATTTTTTTCAGGGCCACGAAGACTTTCTTATGCAGGCCCGGGAGGTTTGCTCGTTACCGGTGATCCGTAAGGATTTTATTGTGGACCCGTATCAGGTGGTGGAAGCGCGGGCCATTCATGCTGATTGTATTTTGTTGATTGCTGCCGCGTTGGATGATCAGCAGATGGCGGAGTTGTGTCAGTGTGCCACTGAGCTGGGTATGGACGTTTTGATTGAAGTACACGATGCCAAGGAGTTAGAGCGTTCGCTTATATTGAATCAGCCCTTGGTTGGAATCAACAATCGAAACTTGCATAGCTTCGAAGTATCTCTGCAAACCACTCTGGATCTTTTAAATTTGGTCCCGCAAGACCGAATTGTAGTGACTGAAAGCGGTATATTGGATCACACCCATGTGACCCTTATGCGAGAGCACAATGTAAACAGCTTTTTGGTGGGTGAAGCGTTCATGCGACAGGTGGATCCTGGGCAAGCGTTGATCGATCTATTTGGGTGAGGTTGACACCGTTATAAGGTTTGTAAGATTTCTCCTCTGGTGTCAGTTATCAGTGTATACTGGAGCAGTTTGAATTGACGCCGGTCAGTATTCCGGTGCCGTTCTATGTTAGTGTAAAGACCGTAATGCCATACTTTGGATAAAGTTAGGGGAAGGAACAAATGCAACTTATTGCGATTTTAAGTGCCCTGGTTGCCATAAACCTGGGTATTGTTTATGTGGGCTCGGAAGCGAGCAAAGATGGTGAGCCGCAGGTAGAGGGTGTGGTTGAGGTTGAAACCGTTGATGCCGTTGAAGAAGCCCCAGCAGCAATGGATGAGGCCGTTGATGAGGCTGTTTCCAAGTAACCGTCATAACAGTAATCTTGATAACCTCCCATTACAGTACAGCTTAGTGAGTAGTAGCTGTACTGGCTTGTTTTTGGTTGCGTAAGTTTACAGGGTGGGGAGATCTCCATGGTTCAGTTGGTAATTATTCTAGGTGCGCTGACCGTTTTTAATATTGGTTTTCATACCTTGATCAAGAGCGATTCTGAGGAATCGGAGATGCCCACCGTTGATGTTCAAGTGGAAGAGGTTGAGGCCGCTGAACCTGATGAGCCGGACGCAACAGTAGAATAACCCTTCCCCGATTGGTCGACTCTCCGGTCCGTTTTAAGCTTGGCCTTATGACATAAGAAAGCCTACCATGTTGGCGATTTTACTGGGATCCATTGATTCTGGGGGCGCTAGCTATGTTAGTGGTTTTTTTGTACTCAATTTTTTATAGGAGATTCTGAAGTGGGTCACGTGATTGCAATATTCGGCACTTTGATCGCTTTAAATTTAGGCTTTGGTTATTGGTTGTCGGAAGAAAGCCAAGAAGCTCAGCCCCCAGAAGGGGTTGTGGAAGTGGAAAGTGTTGAGTTAACAGAAGAACCCGATGTAGACCAGGCGGACGGGGAGTAGTTGGTTGAATTGCCTGCGGTGTTATCCGCAGGCCACTTTGTTGCCCTAGCGGGTGCCGTAAACCACCATGGTTTTTCCTTTCACCTGAATCAGGCCCTGTTCTTCCAGGTTTTTCAATACGCGACCCACCATCTCCCGTGAGCAGCCCACAATACGCCCGATTTCTTGGCGGGTAATTTTTATTTGCATGCCATCAGGGTGGGTCATTGCTTCTGGCTGTTTACATAAGTCAATTAACGTCCTGGCTACCCGGCCGGTGACATCTAAAAATGCAAGATCACTTACCTTCCGGGTGGTGGCCCGCAGGCGGCCTGCGATTTGAGCGCTAACGGTAAACAGCACATCTGCATCTTCTTTCGCCAGTTGTCTGAATTTACCGTAGCTAATTTCCGCTACTTCGCACTCTGTTTTGGCTCTGATCCAGGCGCTGCGACCAGCCTGTTCATCAAAAAGCCCCATTTCCCCGAAAAAATCCCCTTCGTTTAAGTAGGCCATGATCATTTCTCTGCCATCATCATCCTCAATCACCACCATTACAGTGCCTTTAATGATGTAGTAGAGGGCATCTGAGTCGTCACCTGCGTAAATCAAGGTGCTTTTTGCAGGGTACTTGCGCCGATGGCAGTGAGCAAGAAAGTTCTCTAAATCGGAAATAAGGCTGTTGGGTTTGAATACCATTGTCTGACCTAAAAGTTATGTGTCGGGTCGCCTGCGGCCCGATCTCCCTAATTTATCCCGTTGGATTTATTCATTATGGCTGGAAAACCCAGGCCTCGCTACTTTAACTGCGGTATTCTAAAGTTGGCGAATTAATATACCGAAACGGAATATAGGAAATCGAATCGAGGGGGGGGAGTATACTCCTTTGCACCGGTGCGAAATGTGATCAGTTGCGCCGTTTCCGTGGTAGCTCCCACTGAAGATGTTAAAATGGCGAAAATTGAACAAAAGTTAGACTAAAGCCAGCTATTTTTGCACACAATATAAAGTGATTATGGTATCTTGCGCGTCTTTGGTTGGGAACGAAATCACACGAGGATTTGCTGACAATGAAGGCAACCGTTCGCTGGGCTGGTGAAGTGAAATTTGAGGCTGAATCCGGGTCTGGGCACACTGTGGTAATTGATGGGCCGCCGGACCACGGTGGCAAGAATCAAGGTGTGAGACCCATGGAGCTCATGCTGCTTGGCGTGGGAGGGTGCGCTTCCTTTGATGTCATACATATCCTTAAAAAGTCACGCCAGAATGTGACCGATTGCGTCACTCAAGTGGAAGCTGAGCGAGTGGATGCGGTGCCCGCCGTGTTCAAATCCATTCATCTCCATTTTGTGGTAACGGGCACTAAATTGAAAGAAAATCAGGTGAAGCGTGCGGTGGAACTGTCTGCAGAAAAATACTGCTCTGCTTCCATTATGATGGCCGCTGCGGGAGTAGCCATGTCCCACAGCTACGAAGTATGTGAGGCTGCCGAGTGAAACGCCCCGGCTATTTCGGTGGAATGCGCCACGTGGCGTTATTCGTGAAAGAGTTCGCTGCCTGCGAGCAGTTTTATGTTGAGATTTTGGGTATGGGCATCGAATGGCGGCCAGACTCGGATAACCTCTATCTTTGCTCAGGCTGTGATAATTTAGCATTGCATCGCTTGCAGGGCGAGGGCACTCAATGCACTGAAGATATCCAGCCAGCTAAGTTGGACCACATCGGATTTATAATAGACAGTGAAGCGGCGGTGGATCAGTGGTATGAATACCTCCAGGCACACCATGTAACTATGTTAACCGAGCCTCGCACCCATCGAGATGGCGCGAGAAGTTTTTATTGCCAGGATCCGGACGGCACCCGTGTGCAATTGATTTGGCACCCACCCATTTCCGGTATGCAGTTCAGCGGCCCCCAGCACTAGAGATTCCAGCTAATGATCGATCATCCTATTCCCCATAAGTTGAAGCTACACGGCTTCAATAACTTAACCAAGTCTTTGAGTTTTAACATTTACGATATCTGTTATGCCAAAACCCCAGAGCATAGGCAGGAATATCGTGAGTACGTGGATGAGCTCTACAATGCCGAGCGACTCACTCAAATTCTTACCACTGTCACGGAAATTATTGGCGCCAATATATTAAACATTGCCCGCCAGGACTATGATCCAGAAGGTGCCAGTGTCACCATGTTGATAGCTGAGCAGCCGGTGGCACCCCAGCATGACCCCACCAAAGAAGAGCCAGGCCCCTTAAAGGAGTCGGTGGTGGCCCACTTGGATAAAAGCCACGTTACCGTTCATACCTATCCAGAAACCCATCCGGATAATGAGAACGGTATTAGCACCTTTCGAGTGGATATCGACGTGTCCACCTGTGGGCTAATTTCTCCTTTGAAAGTGTTGAACTATCTTATTCACCAGTTCGATTCCGATATTGTCACAGTGGATTATCGGGTGCGTGGATTCACCCGTGATGTGGACGGCACCAAGCATTATATTGATCATCAGATCAACTCAATCCAAAACTTCTTTCTTGATGAAACGTTGGAGCTATATGAAATGATCGACGTCAACGTATACCAGGAAAATATTTTTCATACCAAAATGTTGCGTAAGGATTTTGAGTTGGACAACTATATTTTTGGTACCGGCCTGGACGAAATCACGGAACAGGAACAGGAAGTGATCAGCCGTAAGTTGCGGCGTGAAATGCTGGAAATTTTTTACGGCCGCAACATGTAATTTTATGGCAGTTAGCTCGTGGTTAGATGCTGAACGCAATCCAATCTGAGTAGCTCCGGTTGTTTGCCCAGGATCACTTCGGTGATGGAGGTGTTTTGGAATTGGTATTTGTCCCAAGCGTACCAGTCATGATCCAGTATCCCAGCCAATGCCAAAGCCATGGCCGCACCATGGCTAACGGCTATGATTTTTTCTCCCTTATGTTGTTCAGCAAAGCCCCGTAGAGCGCTGGTGACTCGCTCTCCCACCTGATTGATGGATTCACCTTGTTCCGGTGCATAGTGGGGATCGTCATCAATTAATTTGAAGAAATCGTGATCTGCATGAAGTGCTTTAAAGGTTTCTCCTTCCAAAACACCAATACCGTATTCTTTAATTCGGGGTTCTTCGATAACGTCCAGGTTTAATCGTTTGGCAATGGCCATTGCGGTATTGTGGGTACGTTGCAAGGGGCTGGCATAGATGGCACTTACATCCTGATGTTCCTGGGCGATTCGATCAGCCACTTTTTGTGCCTGTTCCATACCCACTTCAGTGAGGCCGCTGTCTGTCCAACCGTGCCAACGTTTATCAA
Organism: uncultured Ketobacter sp.; assembly: GCA_964016105.1. Lineage (GTDB taxonomy): Bacteria > Pseudomonadota > Gammaproteobacteria > Pseudomonadales > Ketobacteraceae > Ketobacter. Next base: position 68,398 of record CAXHEX010000019.1, on the reverse strand, counting down.
CATTGGCTTGAATCTGTCCGTGGCGTATCAATATTAGATGTGTGTTGCTTGGGTTCATAACTGCTACAGTTAAATCATGAGTATTGGAATAGAAGTGAATGCGCAAAACAAAACAAATTGAAACTCATCACCACAGCGCATTGGTACTGTCTGGCGGCGGCGCTCGGGCGGCCTACCAGGTTGGGGTGCTCAAGGCCATTGCCGACATCGTGCCGGAGACCACCCGCAACCCGTTCGGCATTATATCAGGAACCTCTGCCGGGGCAATCAACGCTGTGGCACTGGCAGCCCAAGCGGATAATTTCCGCAACGCGGTATACAACATTGAGCACGTGTGGCGTGGTTTTCGGGCCTTCCATGTGTACCGATCAGATCCCGGTGGCGTGTTGAGCACTGCCATGCGCTGGTTGATGAGTCTGGTTATCGCCAGCAAAAACCGTCCCGTGTCTATGTTGGATAATCGCCCCCTGGCCCAGCTGCTTGAGGACCTGATTCCTTTTGAGCATATCCAGGAGGCCATTGATAACGGCTATCTCAGAGCCATTTCTGTTACCGCTTCCGGTTACAGTTCAGGGCAATCGGTGGCTTTCTTCCAAGGCACGCCGGATATTAGCGCTTGGAAACGGTTCCAGCGGGTGGGAATGCGCACGCACCTCACCCTGGACCACTTGCTGGCTTCTGCTGCTATTCCAGCGGTGTTCCCCGCCGTTAGGATAAATCGAGAATATTTTGGCGACGGTGCTGTGAGACAAATGGCTCCCCTTAGCCCGGCCCTGCATTTGGGTGCCAAAAAAGTGCTGGTGGTGGGGGTCAGTGGCAATCGATCGGCACCTCAGATTCAAAAGCCATTACAGGACTATCCATCGTTGGCTCAGATTAGTGGTCATCTTATGAATAGTATTTTTCTTGATAGTCTGGAATACGATATTGAACGCTTGGTACGGATTAATCACGTGTTAGGCATGATTCCCGACAATGCCCGCAAAAAGGCGCAAACCACCCTTAAACCCATTGAGTCATTGGTGATTTCCCCCAGCCAATGTCTTGATCGCATTGCCTCTAAGTACTTGCATATTCTACCCATGAGTATTCGGGTGTTCTTGCATGGAATTGGTGCCACTCGAACGTCAGGGTCCAGCATCCTCAGCTATTTATTGTTTGAAAAACCATTCTGCCAGGAGCTAATTCGCCTGGGTTACCACGATGCCATGGAGCAGCGTGAAGCCATTCACAACTTCATGACCGATGAGTCATAGCTTGAGCTCGTGCTTCACATAGTGATTGGATGCAGGCGTATTACCGTCAATATACTTGAAAAAGCGGGAGTTTTGGCCGCAGTACTCACCCCGCCAGATACCCGGGATATAGTGATCATTCAGTAAATGTCCGGTTCGCTCGGGAATGGAGAATACCGCGCCGGCGGTGTGTTCAAGATGTGCTAATATTCCGATACGGCAAAAAAAGTCCATACCATTGGCAAAGTGCTCCACGTAAGGAACACTGTGACCGAAATGTTCACTGAGCTCCCTATCCACCTTAAAACTGTCAGCCACCCCCGCCACACAGTATATTTCCAGTTTGGGGGCATGGTGGCGGTAACGTAAATCTTTCAACAACTTTCGGGCTATGTAGCTACTGACAATGGTGCCCTGGGAATGCCCCACAATGACAACTTTGTCGTGGTGAACCAGTGCTTCTCTTACCACCTGATAGGCGGGTCTGGAAAGCTTGCCGTCCTTACGCAAAGTGCGAGCCGTAACGGAATCCCACAAGTCCCAAGCTACTCCATAGGTGGGGGTGTGAATAATATGGATGGGTCGGTGGAAGGCTTTTGCCAGTTCCATGCCGTTAAGAATGGCCACTGGAGGGGAGGTGCAAATACCGTTGATGAAAAACCACTTTTCGTTATCCGCTGTGCTGGCGTAATGTTCCGGGTAGCAGGCAATGGTGCCTGGGCTATAGGTGCGCCTTTCCAAAGGAACCAGTGTCTGCAGGCTAAGATTAATAACGTCCCCCAGGTTGTTGTAACTGGAGGGATGAAGTTCTGAGTTTGTTAATGCTTCCGAATTCCAGGGGGTGGCTAGCAGGGGGATTGTCCAGCTGTGACGTGCCGCCAGTGTCAAGTCCTGCAAAATGTGCTGGCGATTATTAATAATCCGGTCTAAGAATTTCTTTGTTTGTTTGCGGGCACTCAGCATAAAACACCTTTGGGTAATAACTTACCCCTTCCACTATGCATTAAGTATAGGTGGCTTCATGGCTGAGAGTGCCTTGGTGAAATCAATTTTTACTCTGATTCAGGGTGTTGGGAACCCAGAGCCAAACTGGTATGCTGACGCCACGTTAATTCAAATTAGGCAGGACCACATGAGAATCATCACGGGAGCTTTTCTTGCAGTCGCGTTATCTGTATTTTCAACCAGCAGCTGGGCTTTTATGGAACGCTACGTTGAGGGTGTACATTACGTAAAAGTCAAAGATGCAACCCCGAAACCCGGTACCGTGACGGAATTCTTTAGTTTTGGGTGTCCCCACTGTAGTCATTTGGAACCAGCAGTGGAGGCTTGGTTAAAGACAAAACCCGCCAAGGTTAAGTTTGATAGAGTACCGGCCACCTGGAATAAAAAGTTTCAAGTGCTGGCGCAGCTCTACTACACACTTGAATCCCTGAATCAGCTGGAGTCATCCATGGCAGCGGTTTTTGATTATATTCACAAGCAGGGCAAACATATTCATAGCGCTGGCGCAGCTCAGGACTTTCTGGTGAGTTTGGGCATGGATAGGGCCGCGGTAAAGCAGGCTTGGAATGCTGAGGAAATTGACGACAAGCTACGTGCTGCTGCGGCTGCCTATGCCCGCAATCAAGTTCGTGGAGTACCCGCCTTTTTGGTTAATGGCCAGTATCAAACCAGCGTGAGTATGGCAGGTTCAGAGACGGAGCTTTTTAAGGTAGTTGAGTTCTTGATGAATAAGTGAGCCCGGCTTTCTTAGCTTCCCATATCCATTTAGCTCCCCATATCCATAATGGATTCGTCTTCCAGGTCCGAGGGAATAGGCATTTCCGTTTTGTCTGGTGCTGGTGTAGGTGACTCTATCTTAGGTTTATCCAGCTTAGGTGCTTCGAGCTTAGGTGCTTCTGGTTTGGGCTTAGATACTGGTTTAGATGGAGCTTGTTGTTTGGTGTCCTGTTTTGGGTTTGGCTCGGCCAGTGGTGTTTTGGCTGTCTCTTCGTTGGCCTTCTCGTCTTTCTTTTTTGATGGGTTGATGGTCGCAGCGGGTTGCGGTGTGGCAAGTTCGGGTTGGCTCGTGGCTGGGGACGTAATTTCTTTGGCGGCTTCGGTCATGGGTTGAGTGACTGCTCCATGGGGTTCCGCAAGGGTAGCCGCTGGGGGCGTCGCCTCTTGTTGCGCTTTATCCGCCAGCTTCTCTTCCGTGGTTACCCGGCCGATATGAAAGGTGGCGTAGCCTGGACTTACCACCTGATCTACGGCTTTCCCCAGCACGATACCATCCAAGGGTGAAACAATGTCGCTGCTGGTATTGGTAATGGGGTCGATTACCCGGCCAAGAATCTCGCCCTGTTTCACTTTCTGGTCTAATTCCACCAATCCTAACAGGATTCCGCCCTGGTTTGAGCGGACCCAGATTGACTGGTAAAAAACCGGCTGGGGAATGGCCCACAACCTCAGGATTTGGTACATCCCCAGGTTATGCAGCATGTTTTTTATTCCTTTTACACCACTAACCACGGCCTTCTGATCCAGAATATGGGGGCCACCGGTTTCCATGGTTATGGCGGAAATGCCGGCGTCAGCAGCGGCCCGCCTCAGGGTGCCTAGACCCCCTGAGTGATGCAGCACGCTCATACCACCAAAATGGCTACTGAATTCCAATATATCTTTGTTTTTAAGGTCGCCCCGTAACTGGGCGAGGTTGGTGCGTTTGAAAGAACCCGTATGAATATCCAGCAAGTAATCGCAGTTTATGATGACTTGGTTAAACAGGGAGTAAGCCACCCGTGAGGCAAAGCTGCCCAGGGGGTTTCCAGGGAAGAAGCGATTTAGATCTCGCCGATCAGTCATATAGCGGGATGCGCGACGAAAACCATCCAGGTTGACGATCGGCATGCCAATGATGGTGCCCGATAATTCATCCGGTTCTGTTTGGTGCAGTACGCGTCTTACTATTTCGATGCCATTTAATTCATCCCCGTGTATGGCTGCGGTTAAGCACAGGGTGGGGCCTGGCTTTGCCCCGTGGGCCACCAGTACCGGTACTGGTGTATTGAGGCTATCCATGGAAAGACCAGGGGACCAATGCAGAGTACGGAAAGTACCAGGAGAGATGGTGCTTTTCAGGAAAGAAATAGGTTGGGCCTGGGGTTTGGGAGGGGGTGTTGTGGTATCGCTATTATGAGTGTGGTCTTTCGGTTTCTGTTTTGGGGGCGGCACAACATTTGGCAGCTCGTCGGGCTCCGTTTCCGTGGCGCCCAGCTTAGCACTTAAAACGATTAAAAATAAAACTACGAGAATTTTGCGTGCCAACATGCAAGTTCCGAAGATGACCACTGCTAAAGTATGATTCTAGCCTTAAATGGGGACCAATTGCTTCCACTTTGGTTGTCTATACTAAGTGCTACGGTTTTGGAGTAGCGCTTGGAGAAGTTCGTTGTCCCACATTATCTGCATTGACGGCAGTATAGGCAACTTGAGTTGGCGATATAAACAGTATCGCCTGTACATATCTGGCCTTTTTATGGGGATTGTTGCGGCTATGGGCGTGGTGGAGGCCGAAGCAGCCGTTGAGATCCTAAGCGATGAAAGCGTTCAAATCAGTTCTGGTTTGTCTTTGTTTCTGTTGCTGGCCTGCGTTTGCTTGATCTTGGGGGCGTTATTGTTGGTTGTCTATTTACGCTTTAAAGCCTTGCTTTACCAGCACAAGGAACGACTCCGAGTGTCTAAAAATCACCTCCGGGAAGCCCAAAGAATTGCCCGAATGGGGAGTTGGGAGCGGGATTTCGAAACCGGTGATACCTACTGGTCTCCGGAGGCGCTTTCCGTGCTGGGGATTGAAAAAAACGAGATGAGCATAGGTCACTACGAATCTATGGTGCACCCGGACGACCTGGAAGCAGTAACCGAGGTGATTGCGGCGGCTTATTATCGGGGAGGCAGCTATCAATGCGATCATCGCATAGTCTGTGGCGGTGGTCACGAGAGGCATATCCGGCTTGCAGGTCAGGTATTTCTGGGCGAGGCCAGTAATCCCGTGCGCGAAATGGGCACCGTGCAGGACATCACCGAGCGCAAGTTAGCGGAGTTGGCATTAAAACAAAGTGAAAACCGTTTACGTTCCATACTGGATGGTGCGCCTTATCCTATTCTCATTCTGGAAATTACCCAAAATTATCCCGTGTTGTATGCCAATGCCCGCGCCTATCAATTATTCGGTGTACAAAATCGTGCCCTGATGCAGGAGATGAACACGGAGGATTTTTGGGTGAATCCCGAGGATCAGTTGAAGTTCCTAAATGAAGTGGAGAGCTCCCATAGTACTGTGGAACAGGAAGCCGTAATGAAAGCCGTAGATGGAAGGAATTTTTGGGCTTCACTCTCGGCAAACCCCATGCGCTTTTCCGGTATTGATTCCATATCCATGTCGATTATTGACGTCACAGAAAGAAAAGTGATTCAGCAGGATTTGGAGCGATTGGCCACCAAAGATTCTCTCACCGGTGTTTTGAATCGAGGCAGTTTCTTTGAGCATGCCCAGAAAGAACAGCGTCGTTCTTTGCGTTACGGGCATCCCTATTCCATGTTGATATTTGGGCTGGATAACTTTAAACAGGTCAATGACGAGCATGGTCATAGTTTTGGCGACCGGGTAATTATTCGATTTGCTGAACTGGTAAAAGAGAATTTAAGGGAAGCTGATTTGTTTGGGCGTCTGGGTGGTGTGGAATTCGCAGCGGTGCTGGTGTCCGCAGAAAATGAAGGAGCTTATCTGGTGGCTGAGCGAATTCGCCGTTGTTGGCAAGAAGAAGCATTTCAAGTAAGAAGCGACAACTTAAATCTTACGGTAAGTGTGGGAGTAGCGGAATTGCAAAGGGATGATGAAACCGCTGAAGAAGTTATGGAGCGGGCTGATGCCGGATTGTATCGAGCAAAAATGTCAGGTAGAAATTGTGTTATTGTTTTTAACGGCGAAAAAAACCATTCCCAAACTTCTTAATTAATCGTTCGCTGTCATGAATACAGTTTACGGCAGCAATCGAGCCAGGATTGCAGACTTTCATTACGATATTTCTGTTTATGTAATATAAAATAGAATTGTCGCTCGAAGTTTCGTTGGGGTATGGTCAGGGGTACCAGGTCACCTCTGGAAAACGCTTCTTTCAATGCCACTTTAGAAATGCAACCTAATCCCAGGTTGGCTTCCACCGCTCTTTTGATTGCTTCTGTATGTTGAAACTCCAATACCACCTTGAGTTCTGACAGTAGCCCACCCATGGCCCGGTCAAAAGTCTGTCTTGTGCCGGACCCTTGTTCCCGCACAATCCAGTGTTGTTGCAGGATGTCTTTGTCAGTCAGTTTCTTACGCTTCGCCAGAGGATGTTGAGGAGAGCAAAAGGCCACCAGCTCGTCTTTAATCCAGGGCAGAATTTGAAGCCGGTCATCTAGAATTTCACCTTCTATCAGGCCCAGATCCAATTCAAAATTTGCCACTTTATTGACGATGGTAGAGGTATTGGCTACGTCCAGCTGGACCTGGCTATCGGGAAAATCCTGAAGATAGTCCGCCAAAATATGGACAGCAAGGTAATTGCCAATGGTTAACGTGGCACCGATATTAAGGTGGCTTTTTTGGTTTTGTTGGAGCAAAGCATGTTCCAGATCCTTAGCTTGATCCAGCAAAGCCTGGGCCTGTGCACGCACGCTGTGGCCCAGAGAGTTGAGCTGCAGGCGCTTGCCCACCCTGTCAAACAGCTGGATTGAAAACTGATTTTCCAATTCCGCCAAGGAGCTGCTGGCGGCGGATTGAGACATGGCCAGGGTTTGGGCTGCTTTTGAAATATTTTGATGGTGTGCGGTGGCCAGAAACACCTGTAGCTGGCGCAGGGTGAATTTCATGCGTTGCTCCTATATCTATAAAATGGTTATATCATATAAGATAAATCCATTTTACCTATATAGGGTGTGCTGTCTATAGTGATCCCACTCCAAAACGCAAAGGTAGATCATTATGGCCAATTTGATTACAGAGAAAGTAACAGCGGTTCACCATTGGACGGATCAGTTATTTAGCTTTACCACCAGTCGTAATCCCGGATTCCGGTTTAAAAATGGTCATTTCACTATGATCGGATTGCAACAGGAAGGCCGACCCTTGTTGCGTGCCTACAGTATTGCCAGTGCAAACTACGAAGATCAACTGGAGTTTTTCAGCATCAAGGTGGAAGATGGCCCCTTGACTTCGAAACTGCAGCACATCCAGGTGGGTGACGAAGTTTATGTCAGCACGAAACCAACAGGCACATTGATTTTGGACAATCTGCTACCGGGGCGACATCTTTACTTATTGAGTACCGGAACTGGCCTGGCACCTTTTATGAGTATCATTAAAGATCCAGAATTGTATGAGCAGTATGACAAGATTGTGCTGGTACATGGTGTTCGCTACGTTAAAGATCTGGCTTATCACCATCACATTACTGAAGAGTTGCCTCAGAACGAATTTTTTGGTGAGCAGATTCGTGAAAAGCTCATCTATTACCCCACAGTAACCCGGGAATCATTCCGTAACCAAGGGAGAATAACGGATCAGATGCTTCAAGGCCGCCTGTGGCAGAATGTGGGTCTGCCACAATTTAATCTGGAGCACGACAGGTTCATGTTGTGTGGAAGCCCTTCCATGTTGAAAGATGTCACTAAGATACTTGATGACAAAGGCTTTAAAGAGGCTCGCCATGGCAACGCGGGGCATTACGTCATAGAACGGGCCTTTGTGGAAAAATAGAAAACCACGCTTACTCCTGTAGTGGCAGGATAAGTTTGCCTTCAAAACCAATGGCCTGTGCTGTTTGTTTAAAGCTGTCGAAGTCGTGGACGTCAACCCCCTGGCTTTGTTGAATTACCAAGGCTTCTACTAAACATCCAGGAATGGCGCGATTGTTCCATGCGGGCATTCGAGGCCACATGGTGAAGTTCTCGTGGTATAAAACGATCTTTTTGGTTTTGACATGAATGGCGGCCAACTGCTCCCTCACTTCTAAGCTAATGCAGGGGTGGGTGTCGTCGGCAATAAGGGACCCCGCTGATATATGGCTCATGAAATCGGTGATGACGTCGCCGTGATGGGTGAGGCAAATGAACAGTTTGGTGTCCCTTAGTTTATCTTTATTGGATGTGCGTAGTATGGTGCCATTGGGGGCATAGACTTTCTCGTCAGTGAGATAGCGGCTATCGAAAGCGATGACGTTGCTATACTCCCGAGCCAGGTCTTCACATACCAGGTTGCCAATGCGGCCTGCGCCTCCCAGTACGCAAATGCAGTTTTCATTCTGATACTTTGCCAGGTTACGCATTTGTCTCCCCACATCCCAAATCATATAACGTGTTCCCATGGAGCCGTCCACATAGGGTGGTTCTATGTCCACTCCGGCTTTCAATGCAAAATTTGGGAGTCGTCCTACTAAAGCCACATTTCTTACTGCCGGAAAGGCTTTCTGTAAATGATCTAAGTAGTCACGAACCTTGTCCGAGTCTTCTGACAGCTCACTTTCCAAGTGTTTCGATGCCACCATAAGCCCTTTATGACCTTGGTTACTAATCACGCTGGCGATCATAATGGGTGGCAGGAATTTAGACATAAAGGGGGTGTAGTAGGTGCCCACGTCTTTCTTGTTACCATAAACCGCGAATAAAAACTGGGGTTTTATTAATGCGATTAGGGGTTTTCTGAAAAGGGTATTGGCCAGCAACATGGCACTGCGGCGCAGGAACTTCCAGATAGCTCTTTTGGTTTGGGTTTTAACTCGCTCATGAAAAGGAGCCGACTTCACTATACCGTTGATATCGGATTCACTCAGACGAAAGTGCTCCAGCTCTAATCCGATGGTCTCGCTTGAAACTCGTACCACTTTAGCCGGTACTGAAAAGTTTGGCATTCGACTGAATGTGACTTTTACGGTTTGGCCAAGAGCCATATCCAATTGCGGCGGTTTTATAATGGATAACCCGCTTTCTGAAATATCTTGGGTTTTTGAATTTAATCCATTTTCTTCCATGGCCATGGATATTGAAGTTTTAATTCCTGTTCGAGAGTGGCGTCGATATTCACCGTGTAATGTGTTCATTTATAGATCCGTCTATACTGAATGAATATGTAAAGTCTGGTCCAGAAATGAGATTCGTCAAAGATCAGCTTTAAGCTATTGAATGGATTCGAATAGATTGACATGGTGTGGTTAAAGTGGACGTCTTTTTCGTGGGTAATATGCGCAGCGCTTTATTGTGAAGCGTTTGCGGCTGATATCACGGATAATAACAAAAGGATATATTCTTATTACAATAAGAATGCATCGGTTAGTTACTACCAGGATTTTAATTCCAAAGAATCCATAGAAAGCATCTGGAAAAATAAAAAATGGACTGAAAATACAACGGGTAAGGTTTTGAATTTCGGTTTTGTGGACTACCCGGTTTGGATTCGATTTGAAGTGGATGCCAGTATGCTAAACAGTGCCCGCTGGTATTTAGTTATACCCTATCCTCTGTTGCAAAAGGCTGAAGCCTATCTGGTTGAAGAGCAAACTAACCAGGTGGTTTGGAAGTCAGATCTGGATTCGGCATTTAACAATGCTGAAGCGCTTCAGTCTCACCAAATAAATTTTTTGTTGCCGTCATTGAGTGCCAAGTTCGCCACACTATATTTGCGTGTGGAATCAAATACTTCGCTTCAAGTACCCCTTGAAATATGGGAGCGCAAAGCGCTCCTGTCGCAGCAAAATACTGAAACGCTGCTTTGGGGGTTGTACTTTGGGGTGCTACTGGCTCTGTCTTTATATAACGGGTTTTTATTTCTATCCATGCGTGATATGACTTACCTGTATTATGTTTTCACTCTTGTTTCCGTCTGTTTTTTGATGTTGTGTGTGTCTGGATTTGGGCTGCGCTATATTTGGAACTCACAGCTGTTTACAATCTTTGCACTGCCATTGTCTACCGCATCAGCATCTTTCTGGCTGCTGTGCTTTTCCCTAAGTTTTCTCAAGCCAAAGAATATTAATATATTCGTTCGGCTCCTAATGCAAATATTGGCTGTGTTGGTTTTGCTGGCTGCAGCTTTTTTATTGTACATGCCTGAAGCGGGTGCCCAGGCCACTGGCTTTATCGGCGCTGCGACTTTGATTTTAGTCACTCTTGCGGGAGTGACGGCCCTGATGAGAGGGCAGGTTATTGCACGATTTTTTGTGTTCGCCACCGCTTCATTTGCTATCGGAGCGATTTTATATATAGCAAATGTGTTTGGTTTGGCGCCTTCTTCCCGGGTAACCAATCACGCTTTTCAGGCCGGATCAGTGTTAGAGGCGTTACTGTTTTCCTTTGCTCTTGCCCATCGCATAAAGGAAGAGCGGCGGCAGAAGTTGGTTGCCATGAAGAAGGTAGAGCAGGCGCAAAGAACCATAGTTGAGGTGCAGCATCATGCATTACAACAAGCGTTGCATGATCCTGTAACTCGCCGGCCTAATGAATCTTTATTGAATAATCGAATCTCGGATTTGATTAATGATACAGCTGGTATAAATTCTTTTGCCTTGGTATTGGTTAGCTTTCCTCGTCTAAAGCAAATTTCGTCTGCCATGGGGCGAAGATTGGCGATTGAATTTTTTCAGTCTGTAATTGAACGTTTGCAGTTGGCGCTGACCAATGACATTCAGTCTTTAGTGGTAGATGCGGACCGTAGAGACTATGTGGCAGTGGAGGAGTTTGGTAGTCTGATGTTTTTGTGTAAAACCGGAGAGGAATTTCGTTCCGTCTATGATTTTGCTCTTAGCCTTACAAGCATGTATGAAAAAGCAATTCAAGTGGGAGAGTTTTCAACCAATCTGGATGTGTGTGGCGGAGTTGCTTTTTATCCTAAGCACGGAGATCGAGCCGAGTTGCTGATACAGCATGCAACGGCAGCCCGTGATTTTGGTTTGAGAACCGGTGAAGTGATTAATATATACAGTTCTGAGGTGGATACATTTGGTCGTAGACGTTTGGCTTTGGTGGGTGCGTTATCCCAGGCAGTAAAACAGCAAGAGCTGGAGATTTACTTGCAGCCCCAGTTTGAGTGCGGTACCCACGCATTGGTGGGGGCAGAGGCATTGTTGCGCTGGAACAGTGAGGAACTGGGAGTGGTGTCCCCGACGGAGTTTATTGAAGTGGCAGAAGAAGCGGGTTTGATGTCGGGTATAACTCAATATGTTATAGACCAATCGTTTAAGGCGCTTAAGAGTTTTAATTGTCGCTCTATAGCTATCACTATGAGTATTAATCTTTCCATACAAAATCTGGTAGAGACAAGGCTTGTTCCCTATGTTATTAGTGCCGCGGAAAAGCATATGATTAATCTGTCTGATGTGGTATTCGAAGTGACCGAAACCTCTACCAGTAAGAATTTGGATACGGTAATCGAAACCCTGAATCAGCTCGCCGCCACCGGTAGCCGAATTTCATTAGATGACTATGGAACAGGTTACTCTTCGTTAGAATATTTGAGCCGTTTACCCATACACGAATTAAAGATTGATCGTAGTTTTGTAAAGCAAATGACCGCGCAGGGTAGCGGTTATCGAATTGTTGAAAATACAGTGAAATTAGCCAAAGCACTGCAGTTGGAAACCGTGGCTGAGGGGGTTGAAGATATTAGTACCTTAAGTGCGGTTTCACGCTTGGGTTGTAATCGTGTTCAAGGCTTTTATTTCGCCAAACCCATGCCAGTTGCTCAATTTGAGGAATGGCTGGTGGGAAGGCTGAGAGTAAGTTAGCGCTTTGTGTCCCGCGGGTTATAGTAGAGAGCCCCGCTCTACTTGTTTTTTCAGCTGTGGGGAATAATACCCAAGTGCCACAGCACGGAAAATCACGAACAAAATAAAGGCGCACCAAAGGCCTTGGTTATGCCATAGAGCCACTAACGGCAAGGAAGCCAGAATGAAACTGATGGTGGCAATCAACGATGCGTTTCTCAGGGCTGAGCTATAGGTGGCTCCAATGTAGATTCCGTCGAGCTGAAAGGCAGCAAATGAAACCACAATATAAGCCAAGGCATAGGGCATATACTCTAATGTGTGGGCTCGTACTTGGGGAATATCCGTCAGCATTTCCACTATGGGTAACCTAAATGCTGCAATGGTTGCTGCCAGTATCAGGGCTGTGAACGCCGCCAGGTAAGTCGTTCGTTGTACAAGTATTTTGAACTGCGGCCAGTTTCTGGACCCTATGGCACGGCCAATATAGAACTCGCTAACGTGGGCATAGCCATCAAGAAAGAAGGCACTAAAAGAAATAAGTTGCAGCAAAAGGTGATTGGCTGCAAGTATGGAATCACCAAAGCGGGCACCCTGATTGGTAAACAAAGCAAAGCCCAAAAGAAGAAACAAAGTGCGAATTAGAAGGTTGGAATTTTCTTGCAGTGTAATGAGTATTTGGCTTAGATCCAAAATACGTTTCCAGGAGAGCTTTTCATTCTGGTTGCCAATAGAAGTGGTGATCTGACGCAAGATAAATAGACCGGACCCCATAACCGTAATCCATTCAGCTAATAGGGTACCAGTAGCGATTCCCGCAGCCCCCCAACCCAGGTAACCGGCAAAAAAGAAATCGAAACCAATATTTAGGCCATTTAGTACCAGTTGTATTACCAGTAGCGTTCGATTTTGTCCACTGCCAATGAGGTAACCCATGAGTGCATAGGTAGCCAGAGTTGCGGGCGCACCCCATATGCGTACCACGAAATAGTCGTTGGCCAGTGTTTCTACTTCTGCACTGGCTCCCAGTAGCCACAGACTGAGTTGAATCACTGGTTTTTGTAGTGCGATCAACCCCAATCCAATCAACAGTGCCAGCAGCAGAGCCCGTAGCAAAACCAGTGCAGCAGTGGTAGGGTCAGATTTGCCCATGGCTTGCGCCACAAAGCCAGTGGTACTCATGCGAAGAAAACCAAAACCCCAATAAACGAAACTGAGAATAAGTGCGCCCAGCGCTATGGCCCCTAAGTGCTGGGTGCTGGCGAAATTGCCGATAATGGCTGTGTCTGCCAATCCCAGCATGGGGGTGCTGCAGTTGGCCAAAATGATGGGTGCGGCCATGGCTAAAATCTGTTTATAGCTTGGTGTTTGCATGTGTATACTTGAGCACAACAATCGAGGTAGGGCCCCTATGGAAAAGCCATCAACATCAATCCTGCTGGATTATCTTGAGCAGAAAAGTGTAATGCAGCTGTTGTTAAACTACTATGATTGGTTTGATGAAAACCTGCAGTTGATGTTGAGTGTGAATGGTGAAGACGCTTTCAGTAAGGCCCAGTCCACTATTTTTGTGAACCTTGCCGAAGGCCGAAATACCGCTGTGGATATAGCCCGTCATCTAGGTGTGAGTAAGCAGGCGGTTAATAAGACTGTAAATGAGCTGGTGGACAGGGGGTACCTCTGTTTGATGGTTGACAAGCAGGACAAGCGGGTAAAACGAATTCAACCGACTCCCCTTGGCTTGGAGAAGGGCCGCCAAGCAGCAGAGGCGTTGGTGGCCTTGGAGAGTAAGCTGGCGGATAAAATCGGACAAGATAATTTCCAGGCTCTACGCAAGGCTCTGGAAAGCCCATTGGAATAACCATGTTAGAGCCATGTTGGTTTGGTTACTGCAATGAAGATAACCAAGGGCATAAAGATACCAATTAAGGGGGTGGTAATTCTAAAAAACAACCAGTGATGCTGTATAAAACGCTCATAGCGCTGAGTATCGCCGCTTTTTTTGATATGAAATTTGTTGCCACCCATGTGAGATAAATAATAGTCAAATAATTCCATGGGAATAAAAACCGCAGCGATAATGCACAGCTTTAACACCAGCCATTTAAACTCCAGGTTCCAGTTTCCTATGATGTAGAGAAGGGCACCACTAAGCAAAAGCAGTGGGAACGCCACATGCTCAATCACCACCCCGCGGTCAAATTGTTCAAACGCCCAATTCCTTCTTTCTTTCCAAATATCGTTGTCAGGGTTTCGTTTCCATTTTATGTAAGCGGGTTTTAAAAATGAGGTGTAGGCAACCGCCGTGCTCCAGGACCACGCCATAACTGCAATCAGATGGATAAATTTTATATGCAAGTAGTAGGGCCCACAGACGTCCCTAATTAGCTCTAACATCGTGAATGGTTCCCGTTGTTAACGTCAACAGGATAATAGGCCAGGCTAAAAATATAGTCAACTAAGATTGACCATAGTTAAGCGAGAGCGGCTTGCCTAAAGGCTTCAGTTACCCTAAGGTCTTGGCTCCGCATCACAGCTTCCTCAGGAGGGGGTATGGATCAGCTGATAGATAAATCAAAACCCGTATTGGTCACCGGTGCGTCCGGTTATATTGCTACCTGGATTATTAAACTTTTGTTGGAGCAAGGCTGTACCGTTCACGGCACGGTGCGTGACCCCAACAAGCAAAAATCCGTCGATCCTATTTTGCAGATCGCCAAAGACGCTCAACAGGGGGAATTGAAGCTATTTCCGGCAGACCTGTTACAGGAAGGCAGTTTCGATCAAGCTATGGACGGTTGTGAAGTGGTTATTCATACCGCTTCGCCCTTTGTTATTCGGGGGTTTAACGATGCCCATGAGGCATTGATTCGGCCCGCCGTGGAAGGTACCCGCAATGTATTGGAGGCGGCAAATCGGACGCCTTCGGTGAAGCGGGTTGTGCTTACCAGCAGCGTGGCCGCTATCTATGGAGACTGCGCAGATTTAAAGCAAAACCCGCGGGGAGTCTTCAACGAAGAGGACTGGAATTTTTCCAGCAGTGAAAGTCATCAACCCTATTCTTACTCCAAGCTTTTGGCAGAGAAAAAGGCATGGGAGATGCAGAAGCAACAGAGTCGCTGGCGTTTGGTGACCATCAATCCCAGCATGGTAGCTGGACCGGCGTTAACCAAGGCGACCCGCTCAACCAGTATCGATACCCTACGGCGGCTGGGAAATGGAAAAATGTGGCCCGGGGTTCCCGATATGCGCTTAGGTTGGGTGGATGTGCGTAATGTGGCTCAAGCCCATCTTGAAGCGGCGTTTCGCGCTGATGCGGAAGGGCGGCATATTATTTCTAATGGCGAACCCAGTATGTTGGAGATCGCTAAAATCTTAAAGCAGCACTTCGGTAATAAATACCGTTTTCCTTTTTTTCAGTTGCCCACTGCTTTAGTTAAGTGGGTGGGGCGTTTCGTCGATTCCAGCGCCACACCCAAATTTGTTCAACAAAATGCGGGGCATGACCTTAAATTTGATAATGAGCGCAGCAGGCAGCGCTTGGATATTGATTACATTCCATTGCAGCAGACCTTTGTGGAACACTTCCAACAATTGCTGGATGATGGCATTATTCGCGCCAAAAATTAGATGAGGTTGGTTTTGCCAATGAATTTGCAGGAATTTAAGGCCATTGTGGCCCACAGGCCCGAGACGCTGGAGTTTGCCGAGGTAATCGAATTAATCCATTCTTTGTATCTATACGCCCCAGCAAAGTTTCGTAATGGTAATGTGGAAAATGAGGCGGGTAGTAATGAAGGCTCATGCAAAATTTTTGCGTTTGCCAAATTACAGGGCTTAACCCAACTACAAACCCTCCATTGCTTTGGTGAATATTATCGGATAGATGTGTTGGAACACCCGGATGCCAGTGATCATGGCAATATCAGGCAGTTTATGGAGCACAGCTGGGCGGGCGTGGAGTTCGAGTCTGAGGCTCTCACTCCACGCTAGCAGCGGTTCGCAGAATGGTCTTAATTGCTATGGTCTTAATTGCTATTGTTGAGCTCATTGATAAAGGCTTCGGATTCGGCAATGGACTTTTCCATTTCTTTCACCAGGGTAGCTACGTTGCTTTCGATGCTACTGAGCTCCCCTTTTAGTGAATCGATGGCTCGGGCATTCAAGTTATGTTTGAGAAACAGCACTTGGTCCCGTAGAGCGTTCAGCACCGGGGCCATCTTCGCTTCTGCGGCACGCATGGACGCCACTAACTTCTTGTATTTCTTTTTGGTACTGGAGAGGGTACTGGCACTTTGTTGCTTGAGTTCGGCGTTGGTATAGAGATCCAATTCTTTCTGCCACTCTTTGAATAAGTCCTCCGATACGTCCTCCACATCGTCAATGCGCTTGGACACGGCTTTTGCAGCTTCTTCGCTATCCTCAAATTCGCTGTTTAGGGCTTTGTATCGTTTCAACAGATTTTGGTCTTCAATATGGATCAGCTGTTGATACTGTTCCAACGCTGAGCTGAATTGCTTCTTGGCATCCCCCTGGGCATCCTGAACATCTTCCACCCGATCAATAAGAATATCGCGCTTATGAACCCCAACGGTTTCCCAGGCCTCATAGTACGCAGTTTGACAACCGCTGGTTAAAAAAGCAGCAAGGCTAAGTCCTAGGACTAATCGAATATGCATGGTTTGGTGATCCCCTTATTGGCTAAGCGGGTCATAATACCAGCTAAAAATGATAAAACCAGGAGCACCCAGTGCCGCCCCTGAGGTTAAGCGATAGGCTGCTGTTTATACTAATTGAGGTTATCTGGCACTGGCTTATCCACATTCTGAAAATCGATGCTATACCTAAAAGCAGACCGTTGTGTTTTAACTAAGAACTGGGCAGAAGTTGAAGGTATAAGGGAGCAGAAAATGGGCAATGTGCTAGCGAGTTTATCCATCAAAGCCAAAATGGGCACGGTGGTGTTGGTGTTTTCCGTATTGGTGGGGGCGTTTGCGTACACGTTGCTCAGTGAATGGAGCGATAGTGTCTTTTTTTCTGAAAAAGAGCTTTATGGTACAGAGTTGTATAAGCCTGCATTTGCCATCATAAAACAGGCCCAGTTGCATCGTGGCAACAGTTTTCAGGTGGTGCGTGGCAATGGCGAGGCGCGGCTGAAAATGCTGACGGCTCGGGAAGCCTTCAACAAGTCGATGGCACAATTGCTGGCCACTGAACAAAAATACGCAAACGTGATCGATTTCGGTGACCGCTTAAATGCCATTAACGCCGATTGGACCCGCTTGAGTCAGTCTATTCTGTCTCTGCCTCCTCAGCAGGGTTTTGCCGAGCACACCAAGTTGATCGGCGATATTATGGCTTATATCGAATACTTCTCCGATCAAAGTAACCTCACACTAGATCCAGAAGTGGAAAGCTTTTACCAAATGCAATTGCTTTCTTTTACGCTGCCAAAAGCCATCGAATATTCCGCGCGACTGCGAGGTAAAGTCTCCGGTGCCATTGCATCTGGACGCGCCAACAACGCGGATATTACGGCGTTACTTTCTTTAAAGCCCATTGCCATGGATAAAATGAACGAGGCCATTCTCGCCACCGAGAAAGCCAACGTCAGTGGCGCACTGGACAAAGAATATCAAAGCCTCAAGGACGCCCAGCGGGTTTTCGAGGGTCAGGTTCAGCAGGTAATCGATACCGGCCGTTCTGACCTGAGTGCCACCGAATTATTTGCATCTGGTACCCAGTTGGTGCAGGCAGGGTATAACGCTGCAGAGAGCACGGTACCATTGCTTCAAGGGCTGTTAAATCAGCGCATCGACGGTATGAAGTCGCGTAACAATCAGGTCACCATGGTGCTGGTTGTGGCTTATATGCTGGCTTTGTTTTTAACCTTTTTTGTGATTCGAAATGTATTGGTCAATCTTTCTCGCTCCAACAATTTATTGGAAAAGATCAAGCATGGCCAGTTGGATAACGTGATCCAAACCCAGGGTCAGGACGAGATAGCATCATTGATGCGTGGAATCGGTGATATGCAGTCAAGCCTGCGTGAAAACCGGGAAAGAGAAAAGGCCGCCGCTGAAGAAATTGAAAGCGCTGCGGAAGAGGCAAGACGGGTTGCAGCAGAAAGTAAGCGTATTGCGGATGCCCTGGAAATCTGTGATACCAGTGTGATGATTGCGGATAATGATTTCAATATTGTGTACATGAATAAGGCTGTCAGCCGGATGTTCGAGAAAAGGCAAACTGAGATCGCCAGGGAATTGCCCAGCTTTTCTGCGCTGAATTTACTTGGTAAGAATATGGATATATTCCATAAGAACCCGGCCCATCAGCGTAATATGGTGGGCGCGATGCGAGACGTTTATCGCGCCACCATAGAATTGGGTGAGCTGACTTTTAATCTTATAGCAACTCCCATGTTTGACGATCAGGGTAAGCGTTCCGGCACTATTGTGGAGTGGGACGACATCACTGAAAAATTAGCGCTGGAAGCAGAAAACAAGCGCATCGCTGACGAAAACCGTCAGGTACGTATTGCCCTGGACAACAGCAGCACCAATACCATGATTGCCGACACCGATAACAATATCGTGTACATGAATTCTTCATTGAAGGAAATGATGCAAACGGTTGAGCCTGATTTGAAAAAAGATTTGCCCAATTTTAACGCGAGCAATCTGATGGGCAGCAGCATGGACAGTTTCCATAAAAACCCCAATCATCAAAGATCACTGGTGGCAGGATTAACTTCTTCTTACAGTACTAAAGTCAATGTGGGTGGTCGCGTGTTTTCGCTCATTGCCAGCCCGGTCACATCAGATGATGGCGAGCGTTTAGGTACCGTGGTGGAATGGGCTGATCGCACCCAGGAAGTACAGGTGGAAGACGAAGTGGCGGAATTGGTTGCTGCAGCCACCGTGGGAGATTTCAGTCGATCTCTGTCGTTGAACGGTAAGCAAGGGTTTTTTGAGACTCTGGCAAAAGGCCTCAATCAATTAATGGAAGTGACCAATGAAGGCATAAGCTCCGTAGCCGAAGTGTTATCCGCTTTGGCCAGCGGGGATTTAAGGCAGCGAATCGAAGGCGATCATCAAGGCCTGTTTAAACAGCTGAAGGATGACACCAACTCCACCGCAGAAAAACTTCAGGAAGTAATTGGTCAAATCACCGATGCGTCGAAGAACGTATCCAGTGGTGCCGATGAAATTGCGTCGGGGAACTCCGATCTCAGTCAGCGTACCGAAGAGCAGGCCGCTTCCCTGGAAGAAACCGCATCCAGTATGGAGCAGATGACTTCGGCAGTTAAGCAAACCAGCGAAAACGCGCAACAGGCTAATCAGTTGTCAGCGGATGCGGTACTTGCGGCAGAAAATGGTGGCAAAGTGGTTGAGCGAGCTGTCACAGCCATGTCCGAGATTAATGCTTCCAGCAAGAAGATATCGGATATTATCGGTGTCATTGATGAAATTGCATTCCAGACTAACCTGCTGGCCCTTAACGCCGCAGTGGAAGCTGCCCGGGCAGGGGAGCAGGGCAGAGGATTTGCGGTTGTGGCTGGTGAGGTACGCAATCTGGCGCAGCGCTCTGCCACCGCCGCGAAAGAAATCAAAGATTTGATTCGCGACTCTGTGGGTAAAGTGGAAGCCGGTACTCAACTGGTGAATGACTCCGGTCAAACCTTGACAGAGATTGTAGGTGCCATCGAGGCGGTGTCAAAAATGATCGCAGACATCAACGTAGCGGCCAAGGAACAGAGCGCCAGTATTGTTCAAATCAATCAAAGTGTGTCGCAGATGGATGAAATGACCCAACAAAACGCCGCATTGGTGGAAGAGGCCAGTGCCGCCGGTGAGGCGGTTGCGGATCAAGCTCGAGGGTTAATGGATCTGGTGAGCTTCTTCCATGTGGATGAGCAGGCCAACGTTGCTCCAGTTATGAGTCACTCTGCCCCAATAGCTCGGTCTTCCGCTTCGGCCGCTGGAGTTGGTAGCAAAGCCAGTAGTCCGGCTATGATGGATGATGATGACTTTGACAGTTGGGAAGAGTTTTAGGCTGTCGCTGGGTGCCCCTCACCAAAGGTGAGGGGCAGTTATCTTTTTACTTCTGTCTGGCTAAGCCCTTTCTCCACGAGAGCCCCTTTCTTCACTAAATCCCCTTTCTTCACAAGATCAAAGTTTCCCTGTAAAAGAGAAACAAAACTGTCCGTATATTTTTCCACAAATTCATCACTGTGTAGGTCTAAACCTAAAGATTTGGACATAAGGGTAGCGATATCCGCATAACTGGTTAGTGCCGTTGCAAAAATACAGAATAACATCAGTGGATCCATGTCGGGCAGTTGCCCAACGGATTGCAAATAACCTATGACAATTTGTCCCTGCTTTATATCTGGGGTGGCCACCTCATTGACTATCCAATCCAGTCGGGGGCCTGGGGCTGCTGCTTCCTGGTGTAGAATTTGTATCCACTCAGGGTTATCTATGGTGAATTGAACGAGGTTTTTCGCCAGTAAGCGCATGTAATGTCGCTGCTGCTTTTGATCGTACTCCGTGAAGTGATTGGCCTCCATGTAGTGCGGCAAAATATGATCCCGTTGTTGCCATGTGTATTTCACGGTTTCCTGCCACAGGCGTTCTTTGTTTTGAAAATGGTACTGAACCAGAGCCTTGCTGTGATTAGCTAGCTTAGCCACAGCAGCAAAGGAGGTTCCGTTATACCCCTGGCGCGCGAATAGTTTGGCAGCAGCCAGCAATATCTGTTCTCGACTTTCTATACCCACTTCTTGGTTCAAGCTCACACCTAAATAAACGTTGGCAGCGGAGGAGTATAATATACTTGACTTAATGAGTGGACTATACGATTGTATAGCGGAAGAGCTGCCTGGTGGTCCGGGCTTGGCCTACTAATAAATTGGTAAAATAGAAAAGGCGCAATTCATGCAATCAGATCCAACTCATGTCCATGGCGGCCCTCGCTCTGGCCTTTTGCATCGATTCATCGGTTTTATCGTAAATCACCCCTGGCTATGCATTTTTCTATGCCTGGGTTGGGTGGGGCTCTCCAGTCTTGGTTTACAACGGGCACAGATAAATGTGGATCACCGGGCGCTTTTTGCTGAAGACAATATTGGATTGCAGCGGCTCGATTCTATTGAGAATGAATTCAGCCGGGATGACAGTTTGATTATTCTGGTGCGACCGGATAACGGCAATATCTTTACTGAGTCGAACCTGAGATTGATCCAGGAGCTGACGGAGCGAGCTTGGTCTTTACCCCACACCCTAAGAGTGGATTCGCTGACTAATTTTCAGCACACCCTGGTTGAAGGGGATGATCTTACGGTGGTGGATCTGGTGCCGGAAGCAGTGGATCTGTCGCCTTCCGAATTAAAGGCCATTCGAGATGCGGCCCTGAGTGAACCCAACCTGGTTAACAATGTGGTGTCAGAAAAGGGGCATGCTGCGGCAATAATCGTGTCGGTGCTCACAGATGAGCGCAGTGGTGAGGATTCTCCTCAGATTGTCAATGCGGCTGAGGAGATCCGCAGTGATCTGTTAAAGAAATACGATGGGGTAACCTTGCAGCTGGCGGGAATGGTGGCCATACGTAGCGCCTCCCTTGCTGCCACAGAGACCGAACTCACCACCACCTCCATCTACAGCACCTTGGGTGTGATGGTCTGCCTTTTTATCATGTTGCGCAGTTTTGTGTCGGTTCTGCAAACCCTGTTGGTGGTGGTTTGCTCCATTCTGGTGGCCGTTGGAACGGTTATGTTTTTCGGGTTTGAGTTATCCCCTGTGATGGCGGGAGCGCCCGCCATTATTCTTACCCTGGCCGTGGCGGACAGTATTCATTTGTTGATCAGTTACCAACAAATGATACGCCGTGGGCTCGTTAAAAAACAGGCCATGTATGAAAGCCTTCGCATCAATATGCAGCCGGTTTTTCTTACCAGTTTAACCACCGCCGTGGGTTTCTTATTTTTGAATAGTTCCAAGTCCCCTCCGTTTGCAGAAATGGCTAATACCGTCAGCATCGGAGTGATGGCGGCTTGGCTGTTAAGTATGATTCTGTTGCCTGCGTTGGTTATGGTATTGCCCCAGCAAAAATTCAGAGGCGGTGATCATGATCACCGTATCATGGACGCCTTCGCAGACTTCGTGGTGGACAACCGAATTCCTGTACTGGTTGTATCCTGTGTGGTGTTCGGTGGCATTGCGTTGCTCAGCGTAAAGAATGAGTTCAATGACATTTGGGAAGAGTATTACGATGAGACCTTTGAAGTGCGCCGGGCAACGGATTTTATGGTGCAGGAAATCACAGGCAACCAACGAATTCAGTTTGCGTTTCCTGCCTCTGGTCCGGCGGGGATTATGGATCCGGAATACATGGAAGGTCTTGATCGTTTCGCCCATTGGGCCAGGCAACATGAGCATGTTCGGTTCGTATCAACCTATTCCGATACCATAAAACGCTTAAATAGAGATATGAATGGTGGCGATCCGGCATTTTATGTGATTCCGCATCAACGGGAATTGATCTCTCAGTATTCGCTCATGTTTCAAATGTCTCTTCCTTTTGGTTTGGGCCTGGAAAATCAAATCAATATGGATCAGTCCGCAGTGCGGGTGAATGTGGTTTTAGGCGGTGTGACGTCTAATGACATTATGGATTTTGAGCAAGAGTCCAGCCGCTGGATAAGGCAAAACTTACCTGCTTATATGCATACTTCCGGTATTGGATTTAATCTATTGTTGGGTGAGCTCTCGCTGGAAAATGCTCAGGGCATGCTGCAGGGAACAGCGCTGGCGATTGTGGTTGTCTCTTTGCTGTTGATTATTGCATTAAGATCATTTCGATACGGCTTGTTGAGCATGCTGCCCAACTTGTTCCCCGCCATAATTTCATTTGGAATCTGGGCGTTGATTGATGGTCAGATTGGTATTTCCACCAGCATCGTGGCCTGTATGACGTTGGGAATCGTGATAGATAATACCGTGCATTTTCTCTCAAAGTACCTGAGAGTAAAACGAGAAAATAATCTCGATACGGTGGAAGCCACTCGCTATGCCTTCAAAACAGTCGGTATCGCATTGGTGGCGACTACGTTAGTCATTTCAGCGAATTTTGGCATGATGGCATTTTCTCATTATTACCCCAATGCCAGTATGGGGTCTCTTACGGCCATAACAGTGGCGGTTGCATTGTCTGTCAACTTTCTATTTTTCGTGCCGCTTCTGCTGTTGATTGATGGCGGTAAAGGCAAAGGCAGCAAGGTGCCAGCGGGCAAAAATCAACCCCAGACCTGGGCTGCCGGTGTCTAGTCCGGGCCTGGGGTTACAGTGGTGCTACTCAACTAGGTGCTACTCAACTAAATTATTGATGGGGACCTCGGCGTCCACGTCAGCATCGTAGTTGACCGAGTCCACTTCAAACCCGAACAGTTGCAAGAACTCCTTACGGAAACCGGCAAAATCGCTGATCTCCATCAGGTTTTCCGTGGTGACCTGGGGCCAGAGTGCTTCAACCTCATTTTGTACCTCAGGTAGCAGTTCTTTTTCGTCCACTCGATTACGTTGATCTTCGTCTTTACGTGGGCTGTCGCTGTAGAGGCATTCGTCAAATAAACGATAGATTTGCTCAATACAGCCTTCATGGCTGCCTTTTTCTTTCATGACGCGGAACAGGAGGGCCAGATACAATGGCATTACGGGAATGGCGGAGCTGGACTGGGTTACTACCGCTTTCAGTACAGACACGCTGGCTTCTACACCGTTGTCACGTAAGGCTTGTCCCGCACGGTCCAAATCTTTCTTCGCCGCGCCAATGGTGCCATCCCAGTAGATATCTCGAGTGACGGACTCGCCGATGTAGGTGTAGGCGGTGGTTTTACAGTTCTCCGCCAGCACACCGGCTTCACTTAGGGCTTTAATCCACATTTCCCAATCTTCGCCGCCCATAACCGCTACGGTATTGTCGATTTCTTCCTGGCTGGCAGCTTCCAGAGTAAATTCTTTTATGATTTGTTTATCTGTATCCAAACCGGTTTGAGATACGGGTTTGCCAATGGGTTTTAATGTGGAGGAATACAAAACCCCGGTGTCAGGGTGTTGGCGTCGCGGTGATGCCAGACTGTAAACAACCAGGTCAACTTGCCCCATATCCTGTTGGATCAGCTCAATGGTCTTATTTTTTATTTCGTGGGAGAAGGCGTCGCCATTAATGTTTTTCGAGTACAGGCCTGCGGCGTCTGCCGCTTGCTGAAATGCCGCTGCGTTATACCAGCCCGCCGATGCCGTGCGTTTGCCAGAAGCCGCTTTTTCGAAGAACACGCCAATGGTCTCGGCGCCGCATCCAAAGGCTGCGGTAATGCGACTGGCGAGGCCATATCCGGTGGAAGAGCCAATAACCAAAACCCGTTTAGGGCCATTTTCGATGGCAGTTTGAGATTTTACATGGGCAATTTGTTTTTCTACGTTGGCTTTGCACCCTTGTGGATGGGAGGTGGTGCAAATAAAGCCTTTAACCCTAGGTTTGATGACCATAGTGTTTCCTTATGTTCTCTATGGATAGTTCGAAGCAAAACCCTATATTAATGTGGGGGGATGGTGGTTGCCAGTAAACGCTGACCCTAAGTCTCTGCATTTATGAATTCTTACAATTTATGGCCGGGAATAACCGAAAGGAAGCCATTACGCCGAGTTTATTCTTTGCGCTGATATACAGCTGGTTACAAAGTTTGAGCTGGGACAGTAAAGATTTGCTTAAAACTGATAGCGTATAAAGCAAACAAAGGTGGGAGAACAAAGGGTCGTGACAACAATAACAATTGCAATCGTTGGGTCTGGTGGCACCGGCGTCGTTGCTCTGGGTGATATGTTGCTGCAGATCGCTGCCGTCCAGGGTTTGTATGGCATGATGCGGAAAACATTCAGTCCTCAAATTCGCGGCGGCGAAGCGGCGTCTATTGTGCGTCTGGGTTACAAGGAAGTAGCCAGTTTTGATGCGCAGATAGATCTGCTGCTGGTATTGGATTGGAATAACTTCCAACGATTCAGCGACGAGATAGTGATAGATAACGAAACCGTTATCGTACAGGACAGCCAGGCTGGTGAGGCACCTCAATGTGATCAGCCCATTATCAGCGTGGGATTTTTGGAGGCAGCCAGTTCGCTGGACAGCAGTTATGCCAATGTGGCTGCATTAGGGTATCTGGCGCGATGGCTTAACTGTAAAGCGGACATCCCTCAGCAGGCCATGGTGAAACGGCTGCATCTCAGTGAGGCTGAAATGGAGACTGTTTTCCGTGTGGCTGATTTGGGAGCCCAGGCATTTTCGGACACACCTTTACCATTGCAAATACTTCAGCAGGAAACAGATGTTTCTGATCACCAAGACCGATGGCTTGCCACTGGCAATCAGATGGCCGCTTTGGGTGCTCTGGAAGCCGGGGTACGATTTGTGGCTGCCTACCCGATCACCCCTGCGTCAGATGCGCTGGAATGGTTGGCGGGGCATATAGAAGATTTAGGTGGTCATCTGGTTCAGGCTGAGGATGAGTTGGCGGCGGTGAATATGGCCATTGGCGCAGCTTACGGTGGTGTGCCGGCCTTCACCGCCACTTCTGGCCCGGGCATGGCTTTGATGGCCGAGTCCATGGGGTTGGCGGTAGCCAGTGAAATTCCGTTAGTGGTGTTGGACGTGATGCGCGGGGGGCCATCCACCGGAATACCCACCAAAAGCGAACAAACCGATTTAAATTTGGCGATTTATGGGCTCCATGGAGATGCACCCCACGTGGTGTTAAGTCCGCTTTCCGTGCCGGATTGTTGCAATACGGTGGCCTGGGCGGTGCAACTGGCAGCGGAATTGCAAACTCTGGTGATCGTACTGTCGGATCAGTTTTTGGGCCAGTCCACTCAGATTTTTCCGCCTTTGCCTCCAACCCAACATAAAGCCCATTTGCTGCAGGCCCATCTGGATAGTAAGACTGACCAAGAACAGCCTTATTATCGATATCTGGATACGGAATCCGGGGTGTCACCCATGGTGCTGCCAGGGGAAGCGGGCGGTATGTATACCGCCGATGGTCTGGAGCACAATGAAAAGGCCGTGCCATCCCCTAGGGCCAAGGACCATCAACAACAGCTTGAGAAGCGGCAAAGAAAATTATTGGCCAAGGATTATGGCCATGACTGGGCCAGCTTCAGTGACATTGGAGAGGGGGCGTCATTCGCTCTACTTTGTTGGGGTTCCCTGTTTAAAACCGCCTGTGAAGCTCAGAGTCAGCTTCGCCAGCAGGGTATAGAGGTGGATGTGATCGGCTTGCGTTTACTGATGCCGTTGCAAACCGATGCATTGCAAACCCGTTTGCGCCGTTACGAAAAAGTATTAGTGGTGGAACAAAGTCATCAGCAGCAGTTCAAGCACTACCTACAGTCTTTCGCCATGGATGTTGGGCCATTACTCAGCCTTGCCCGTCCTGGGCCAAGCTTGATTACGCCCGCGGAGATTTGTCAGCGCGTGATGGAGGTGGTTGGCCATGAAGCCTAAACAATATAAATCTTCAGTAAAGCCCATCTGGTGCCCAGGCTGTGGCCATTTCAGTGTGCTCAATGCCATTACCAAAGCCTTTGCTGCCCAGGAGTTGGCGCCAGAAAACTGTGTTCTGGTTTCTGGTATTGGATGCTCGTCGCGGTTACCGGCTTACGTTAATAGCTATGGCTTTCATGGTGTACACGGTAGGGCATTACCGGTGGCAACCGGCTTGAAAGTGGCCCGGCCGGATCTCAATGTGATTGCCCTGGGTGGTGATGGCGATGGCTTTTCCATTGGTGGCAATCATTTTCTTCACGCCTGTCGACGCAATGTGGATATGGTTTACATCGTTATGGACAATCAAGTGTACGGTATGACCAAAGGACAGGCGTCGCCCACAACTTCGGCCACCTGGGATCACAGTAAGTTAACACCCCACGGTCCCGAAGTGCCCGCCATTCAACCTTGCTCTTTGGCTCTAGCTGCCGGGGCCAGTTTTATCGCCCGTGGGCACTCTGGTGACCCCAATCGAATCGCGGCCATGATCAATGATGCCATGCATCATCCCGGCTTTGCTTTTATTCACGTACTCAGTCAGTGCGTAACATTTTGTCCGGAACAAGCCCATTGGAAAAAGATTGTGCAGGTAAGGGAAGAGACTCACACTGAGCCGGAACAGGCTGCCCACTTTTTACAGCAAGATCATGGCCTCAATGTGGGGGTGTTTTATCGCAGACCGCGACCGGTGTGGCCGCCTAAACCAGGCCTCAATCCGTCAAAGGACATTCGGGCGGGATTTAAAATATAACAAGGTCCAATGAACCCGTTAAAATCGGGCTAGGGTTGCGTTTAACCCTTTCATAAAGACCTAATTGGAAATGTAAAACAGGTGGTTATTGACCCATTAGGTTGAGACTATGAAGTAGACCAATTTTTCCCCTGATTAGCTGTTATATACCGAAAACTCGAAGCCTGTTTGTTCACCTTTGATTTTCACTCTTATCTTGATATTGAGTTGAATCAATAAACCTTGCTGTCCTCACTTTATACTGATTACTACGTCTTGACTGGTTCACCCCAATAACAAGGAAAACCCATGGTGAGCAGGTTAGTTATTCTAAAGTGGGCATTGGCGGCAGCCGGGATTGGCCTGTTCGCGGTGTTGAGCTGGGCAGTAATTGATACCGGTATACATGCCACTGGCGATCATGAATTCTGTACCAGCTGTCACTCCCATAAGCCCATAGGCACCTCTTATCGTGAGGATCTTCACGGCGGTAATAATGCCGTGGGTTGGCGCGCCAGCTGCAGTGATTGCCATATTTCCCATACCAATTCCTTAGCGTATCTTTGGGTAAAAGGTGTCCACGGTGTGGTAGACCCCACCATGGAATTGATTAAACAACCGTTGGAGATCGATTGGCACGGTAATCGGGAAAATCGTTCTCGTTATGTATTCGACTCCGGATGCCTAAACTGCCATAAATATTTGCAACAAACGTCCGAGGCGAATGCCAAGGCGTTTTTGCCCCATCGAAAATACTTCGATAAGGAAGAATCCGGTCTTACCTGCGTGGGTTGTCATGAACATGTGGGCCACAAAAATCTAGGAACGCACCTTATAGACCACGGTTGGGAGAAAAAAAATGAAAACTGAACTGCTGCCAAAGCTGTTAATACTCATAACCTTGAGTTGGGTGACCGTGGCTTTTTCGGCGGGTGACCTGGCTCAGGTTAAAACCCTGAAAATGACTCGCGACCTATCGGAAATAGGCCAAGAGTGTATCACCTGTCATCAGCAAGAAAGCCCAGGTCAGGTGGCGGATTGGAAAATGAGCCGCCATGCCCATGCTGGGGTAAGCTGCATCGATTGTCACAGCGTTACTCAGGATTCCCCGATGGCCACTCAACATGAAACTCTGGTGGGAACCGATGTGTATGTAACGGCATTGGTTTCACCTAAGGTCTGTGGTCGTTGCCATGTGGATGCTAAAAAGCAATTTGATGCCAGTGGGCATTTTCGGTCTTATCATCAGATTATTCCCAAAGATAATCTACATGCCCTCACTCAGGTTCATGAAGGCCAGAACCATCCGGAACTACAAGGTGCTCCCAACGAAACCGGGTGCATGCAATGTCATGGCACTGAAATAAAACTAGATGAAAATAATAAGCCTACCAAAGAAACCTGGCCCAACAATGGTATGGGTAACATTTACCCGGATGGCGCCACAGGGAACTGCACTGCTTGTCATAGCCGTCACAAATTCGATATCGCCGAAGCCAGGAAACCCAATGCCTGTGCCTCCTGTCATCTGGGACCAGATCATCCGAATATTGAAATCTATAACAACTCCAAACACGGCCATATCTATAATACCAACTCCGATGATTGGCGTTGGGATACCGCTCCAGATGCCTGGGAGCCAGGTGATTATCGCGCTCCCACCTGTGCAACCTGTCATATGAGTGGTATCGGTGAATTGAACGTTACACACAACATTAGTGAGCGACTGTACTGGAACTTGTGGGCTAAAGAATCAAAGGTTCGAGGCTCCACTGATGTGCTCAGCCCGCTTTTAGGCGATGGGCCAGCGGGAAGAGAAAAGATGAAATTAGTGTGTAAGAGTTGTCATAGCCCTAGTCATACAGACGGTTTCTTCTCACAGGGAGATAAGGCGGTAAAACTGTATAATGAAGCTTATTACAAACCCGCTACCCAAATGCTGAATGAATTGAAAGATAAGAGCCTACTTAAAGAAAACCCCTGGGCTGATGACTTTCAGATTACCTACTACTATTTGTGGCATCACCAGGGTCGTCGTGCTCGCCAGGGTGCCATGATGGGGGCAGCTGACTACGCCCATTGGCATGGGTTCTTTGAGTTGCAACAGGATCTCTATGAACTGCAGATGATCTATAAAAAGCGAATGGAAACCGGCAAGATAGAAGACTAAAGATCGACTAGAACTCAAACTCAAGGTTAAATTTTACAGTGGAATCAGGGGTTTTATTAATTGTGCCAAATAGAACCCCCAGTTCCCATAACAGCTTTTTACCGGTCCCGGCAGATAGAGTTCCAATTAAAATAGGCCCTATGGCGGTTGGTTCTAATGCTTGATTCAAATCCTTGGTGCTAAGTAGGCGATACTCCAGTTCATATTTCAATAGTTGCACATTTTGAGGAGACTCACACTGAGCCGGAACAGGCTGCGCACTTTTTACAGCAAGACTGTGGCCTTTATGTGGGGGTGTTTTATCGCAGACCGCGACCGGTTTGGCCACCTAAATTGGAACTGAATCTGTCAAAGGATATTCGATCAGGATTTAGATTGTGACAAGTTGCGCACAATTATGGTTTGCCTTATTGCTCAAGTGTTTTTTAGGGCAATGGAGACAACAGTTTTACAAAGGGTTCCAATATTCAATATCATAAGGGGTATTCATACAGCCCATTCCAATGAGAAAAATTTTGCCCATATCGGATTCTCAAGCCAGCCACCTTTCTACAGATCATGAACGCCTCCTTCATTGCCTGCTACGCCAACCTCGACGCCTGATCATCCAGGATCTGGACGGGGTTTGTATGGGGTTAGTACGAGACCCCCTTACCCGTGAGTTGTCGGCGAACTACTTACAGGCCGCGCAGAAGTTGTCAGGTTCATTTTACGTATTGACCAACGGCGAACACATTGGTCTTAGGGGGGTTAATGGGTTGGTGGATAGGGCAGTGGGTCGTGATTTAGCAAAACAAAACGGCCTTTATCTCCCGGGGTTGGGAGCCGGGGGCGTGCAATGGCAAGATCAGTTTGCTAGGGTTCACCATCCGGGCGTTTCAGAGCAAGAAATCGCCTTCCTGGCCAGTTTGCCCGCGGCATTCCAGAAGAGTTTGTCATCACTATTAAGGTCGTCCCCTTATGATCTTGAAATTAATCAGCTAGATAGACTGTTAACCGCGGCGGTATTGGATAACCCCGTGTCACCCACCATCAATATCAATGAGTTTCGGTCTCTGTTTGCCCAGACACCGGAGCTGCTGCTGAGATTACAGAAAGATATCAAGCACATTCTGGAATATCACCTGGAACAAGCAGAGCAGAAACAACTGGCTGATTCGTTCTTTATTCACTATGCACCCAACTTGGGTCGTGATCAAAAGGGCGAAAGACTGAAATGGTCCCAAGGCGATGACGTGGGCACCACCGACTTCCAGTTTATGTTGACCGGCGCCATGAAAGAGGTGGGCGTATTGTATATTCTTAATCAGTATTATTTTGAAATAACCGGCAGCTACCCGCTTGGGCAGGATTTTAATGTGCGCCAGGCTCCACGGGATATTGAGTCACTTGTGAACCTGGTGGTGACTCACTTTGATCCAGCCCATATGCCCATGATTATGGGTGTGGGTGATACTGTGACTTCCCAGCCTGAATCAGACTCTTCGAAGCAGATGCTCCGTGGTGGTAGTGATCGGGGCTTTCTCAATCTTATTCAGCGGTTGGGTGAACATTTTCAAAACCAAAATCTTGTGGTGTTTGTTGATAGTAGTGGTGGCGAATTGGTGAGGCCTTCCATTAATCCGGAGCTATTGAATTCCAGCCAGGGCAGATGGTCAGCGTTGGAGGGCGTAACTGATGCTGAGGACCCGTTACGAATTAATTACGTTTTTCCCAACGGGCACTCAGAGTATATCTCGTTATTTTGCCGCTTGTCTGAGCAAGTCTAAAACTATACAGATGCTGTTGTTAGCTTTCGGCAAGGTCAAGTATTGTCTCCTTTCGACTGGTTTCGTCAATGTAAGTGATGCGAGTGGTGTTAAAGTTTAAATCCACGAACAAATGACAGTAATAATCCTGTTTACGCCAAGCCATGCTAACACTGCTGTCGTTTGAATAGTTAAGTTCAAAGTCTCCGTCAAATGCTGGATAACTACAGCGAAATCGCATGAGCTTAAGTAGTTTCTGAACCGCTGGCTGTTTCACTGCTTCGTCTATTTCGTCAAAGCTATAGAAATGCCTGTTGATGTCTCGAAGCTCACCTGTTTTTTCCATCAGCTCTTCATCATTACAGCCCGCCAGTAGCCCGACGTAGTAGACTTGGGGGATACCGGGCGTAAAGAATTGGATAGCCCTCGCTGCTATGTAAGCATCATCGTTGCGCATGAGAGCATCATAAAAAGTGCAGGTCAGCTGATAGATTGCCCCTACGCTGTGGATGTTCGCTGCAGATCGTCGCAGTATAGGGTCTGCACTTCGAGCGTCGATGTTGTCTATTAGAACACGAATTTTGTCATCGGGGAGTACTCCCTCAACGTCAGGTATGCAGATCCCGTCGTGTGTGTCCAAAACAGTCACCATGTTTCTGGGGCACATTCTCAGCCAGTTTTTTAGGTAAGTACTGTTGGCGTCCAAAAGTGAATAAAGTAGCAGAGGCGGCAAGGCAAACCCGTAGGGATACATGTTGCGCCTGGATATGGCGTACTGGTAACTTGAATGGTCGTGAACTTCCGGCAGACACTCAGCTCCGTACTTACGCGCGATGTCGTTCACGCGGTCAAGGTTTTCGTAAACGCCGGGTTCCACTAAGAAGCAGCTGGTGCCAATTTTTTTGGTGGTATAGCCAAATGCATCCAAGCGCAATAGCTTAACGCCTCGGGATGTGAGCTCCTTTATATAACGCTCTAATAAGCTGAAGGTAATATCAGATTCATAATTTAGATCTATCTGATTTTCGGTAAAAGTGCACCATACCCTACATTTGTCGCCATTGTTGAATTGAATCTCTCTGAAGGGTTCCTTCTCTTTGCGTATATGGATTTTAGCCATATCGTCATGGGTTATTTCCCCCATCCGGTCCACGTTTACAAACAGGTCTGCGTATTGAGAATCAGGGCCATTTGCGATGAAGTCTCTAAATTCTTCGGATTCATCGGAAATGTGATTCACGGTCAAATCTGCACAAAGGTCGTATTTTTGTGAGATTTGTTCTATGTCTTCCCAGCTGCCGTAGGCCGAATCCACCTCGGTATGGGTTAGAGGTGAAAACCCCGCGTCCGCGTTAGATGGATAAAACGGTAGTAAGTGCACTCCACCAACGGCATCGGAAAAATACGTTTCCAGCACATGATAGAGGTCAACCAGGTCGTTACCTAATCGATCGGGATAACAAATAAGTTGTATGGTATTCCTAAGCACGCGATCCTCCTTATATTACGAAGCCAATTGCGTCTTCTTAGCATTGTCTATTGAGAGCACGTTGCCACGTCCTCGATTGTAGGTGGATATGGATTCCAGGAAATCTTTAGCCCAGAAATCAATGTCGTAGTGGCTTACTGTTTCGTAGGCTTCGATCATCCGCGTTTTAGCTTCTTCCTTTGTCATCGAAAGCGCAAAACGGCAGGTACTGACCAATTCCCTCGGGTCATGGGGGTTGGTTAATAAGGCACCTTTTAATTCGGCTGCGGCCCCGGTAAATTCTGACAGCACCAAAACTCCGCTTCCGTTGGTCATACCTTGGGTGGCTACGTATTCTTTTGCCACCAAGTTTAGGCCGTCCCTTAGCGGTGTGATCCACATGATGTCCGCAAGTGAGTAATAAGCTACCAGGTCCTCAAATGGAAAGGCTCGAAAAAAGAAGTGCACAGGTGTCCAACCCACGGATGCAAAACTACCATTGATGCGGCCTACGGTCTGTTCGATTTGTATTTTTAAACTGTCATAAATGGACATGCCCCTTGCTGCTGGAACGCAGACTGTAAGAAGCGTCACTTTTCCTAAAAGATCCGGGTGCTGATCCAGCAGGTTTTCAAATGCTTCCAGCTTTTCCAGGATGCCTTTTGTGAAGTCCAAGCGTTCTACTGACAAAATCAAGCGTATTCCGTTGAGATCTTCCCGTAGCTGTGCAATTTTTCTGTCAGTTTCATCGCTCTCCAGCACTCGCTCGATGCGCTTCATGTCGAGCCCCACCGGGTGGGAGCCAAGACCGATATAGCGGTTATTTACTTTGATCTCCGTGGTGACTTCCTCTAATCCCACAGCGCAACCGTATGTCATGAAGCGTGGAGCGCAACCTACCCGGTCAGTGACTTCCAGGGGGGTTACGCCTCGGGCCACATCCACGAAGTTTTCGGTTTGACGAGGGATGTGAAAGCCGATGTAGTCACACTGCAATAGGCTCCCCACGATTTCTCTACGCCAAGGTATCACGTTGAAAACGTCCGCAGATGGAAAGTAGGTATGATGAAAAAATGCAATGGTCACGTCCGGTCGCAGCTCCCTAAGGTACGCGGGAACCATCCAAAGATTGTAATCGTGAATCCAAACCGTTCCATTTTCTGCCGCTTCTGCTGCGGTCCTCTCAGCAAACTTTTTGTTCACATCAAGAAAGACTTGCCAATGTTTCTCTTCGAAGCTGGCTCTTTCCCAGAAAGTGTGTAAAGTGGGCCAAAACGCTTCCTTGGAGAACTTTCGGTAGAAAACATCTACCTCTGAGGTGGTTAAGGGGACCCGTGCTGCTATCAGATTTTCGTAGTTCTCCTTGTCCACGTCAGTGTGGACTTGGAATTTTTGAGCCTGATCATCATGTTGTGACCATGCAACCCAAGCACCTTTACGGCCTTCGGCGAAAAAGCTTAGCAGGGTTGGAATGATCCCATTGGGTGACTTCGGTTTACGTCGTGCAACTTCACCATTTTTGCTGAATTCTTCATAGGGCAGGCGATGATACACGATAACCAGATCAGACTTGCCCAATGTTTGTTGATTTGGAATTTCAGATTCAATGCCCAAAGGCCCCAAAAAGGCAAAGTAGCTTATGGCTTCCAGTATACCGCCACAGCCTTCTTGTTCAGCGTGATATACGTTGGCGAAATGTTCTGTGAAATTTAACAAGTGAGTTTCTGATTTGCCCACGCACACACCTTTGAACTCGCGGTCGAACATAGAGAAATCGTTCATGGTGTCGCCGGCAACTAATATCTCACTGGCGGAAATGCCAAGAAACTCAGCCAGAGCCTCTAATGTAGCACCTTTGCTAGCGCCTTTCGGCAACACGTCAAGATAACGATCAGCGGAGTAAACAACATCACACTCCAACTTGGTTAAACGTGCCTCAACGTCCTCTGCGATGTTAGCGTCATCAGAAAAATAGGAACAGCGACGTTCTTGGGGGACTTCTTGTCGCACAAGATTTTCCAAGTCGGCCAGCGCTTCCTCAACTGCCCGGGTTCCGGGCCAAGTGGACTCGATTCTACGTTGTATAGGATGCACCGGTTGCAATGTCTTACCATCTACGATGGTGCTTCCCACGTCACAGATGATGTAACTTGGTTGGGGGATGGTGGGGTCAGCAAGGATAGGCAGAACGGACTCCAGTCCTCTGCCAGTAACAAATACTAGATCGATATTGGGGTGAGCTCCAATCAATTGGTAGAGTTTGCTTTTTTGATCCACATTCCCCGCTAGGAAAGTGCCGTCGAGGTCTGTTGCAAGCAGCATTGTTGTCTCCGATAGGTAAAACATTTACCTACATTGGGGTGCAACCACTGTGCCACAGACTTTATACCCCTACAGCACTAGAGGAGATACAGTGGATACAAGTGTAAAAATCCTTCTAACCCCGGCTTTAGCGGGGGTGATGAGATATTTGGGTAGTCATGATCAGGTGATTTCATGCTCGCGCCTTGGTGAATATTTTGTAGACCTTGGTGTAACTTTTACATAGGTGTGAGCGCTTGTGGCTATGGGCTGGGGATTTTTCTAGTCATCAACTCTTTACGATATTGGCCGGGTGATTCCCCGGTCCACTGCTTGAACGCGCG
Organism: uncultured Ketobacter sp.; assembly: GCA_964016105.1. Classification (GTDB taxonomy): domain Bacteria; phylum Pseudomonadota; class Gammaproteobacteria; order Pseudomonadales; family Ketobacteraceae; genus Ketobacter. Next base: position 33,026 of record CAXHEX010000019.1, on the reverse strand, counting down.
GATAAACGACGCTGTTTCGGTGTACCCAACTCGGTGCGCCGCTTCTTTAATGGTGATTTCCGGTTGGCTTAGCAAATAGATTGCCCGTTCCCTTCGTACACTGTCTTTCAGGTTTTGGAACTGACTTCCTTCGGCATTTAATTTACGGCGCAGCGTGCGGGATGTCATATGCAGCTGCGATGCGATCTGCTCCAGGGTTACGGTCTGCAAATTTTCATTTTGCTTAAGTATTAGCAGCACGCGATCGGTTTGGATATCTTCGAACTGCAACTTTCTAAACCAGACCAATGGGACTTTATCCAGATAGCGCTGCAGTTGTTCAGGGCGGCGTTGTATGGGTTGTTCAAGAGCCGTGAGCGGCCATACCATATAATTGGAGTTGGAACCAAAGGTGCAGTCACAGGGAAACAATAGACGGTATTCTTCATGGTAGCGTGGTTTTTCCATGGTCAAGTGAACGCTTTCTATGGCGATCACTTCTGCCACCAGCCAACTGGGAAAACGATGCCATACCAAGATAAGCAGCTCGCTAAGTATGTGGCGGCTATCCAAGTCAGGTTGATTAAGGTTGATATGAATAAGGGCCGTTTGCTTACGTTTTTCTACCCTAAATAACACCTCCCCCGTTACCAGCTGGTAGAAACGCTGGGTTTCCTTTAATGCCTGTTCCAGATTCTTGCAGTGAATCAAATGCTCCGCCAGCAGATTAAATACCCCAAACCGACAGCGCTGGGCGGTGAGCCCCATAAACTCGTCATCGGCGTCCACCATAATTCTATTCAATAGCCTGGCCAGCTGATAGGGGGCAAGCCTGCCGTCGGGCTGGTCCAGGGCAGATTCCGCCAGTGCGGCGTATGACAAAACCCCCTGACGGTCGAGACCCAGTGCCTGGGCACGGCTGAGGTAGCGCCGGGCAAAATGGCTCGACACCGTATGGTTGGTTTGTTGAGTTTTCACTGGCTGTGTCCGGTTTTGGTAATAAAAATCAGCCTTCAGGCTGTATTTTTGCTATTAACCCTTAATATTACAGTATATGTGTCCGAAAATGCTAATTAATTGACTTGTTGAAACATTGTGGATTCAGCTTGTTTCAGCCAAAATTTCTAGTCTCAGCAACCCCCACATAAAGGCGCTATAAGATGGACGCACACAACGAAGAGTTAGAACTGTTTCGAGACATGGTTTTGCGATTTTTGGAGAAGGAAGTGGAGCCCCATTATGAACAATGGGAGAAAGACCACCTTATGCCCCGTGAAATGTGGAACGTAATGGGGCAGGCCGGTCTGCTCTGCCCAGACATGCCGGAGCAATATGGTTCAGCGGGAACCGATTTTGAAGTAGCACCCATGATTCTGTGGGAGATGTCTCGCATGGGGTTCGGTGGCTTGGGAACCGGTTACAACATCCACGCCAACATCTGTGCGCCTTACATCAACAACATTGGTACCGAAGCCCAGAAAGAGCAGTGGCTGCCGAAAATGGTCACTGGTGAAGTGGTGTCCGCTATCGCTATGACGGAACCCAATGCAGGCAGTGACCTGGCAGGTATGCGAACCACCGCAGTAAAAGATGGCGATGAATATGTGCTGAATGGCTCCAAAGTCTTTATTACCAACGGCATACACGCGGACTTGGTAATCGTGTGTGCCAAAACCGATCCCAAAGCCGGTGCCAAAGGCATCTCGTTGTTTTTGGTGGATACGTCATTGCCTGGATATTCCACCGGCAAGAAGATCGAAAAGATAGGCCAGCACGCCAGTGATACTGCTGAGTTGTTTTTCAGTGATTTGCGCGTACCTGCAGATGCGTTGTTGGGTGAGGAAGGCAAAGGCTTCATTTACCTGATGGAAGAGTTACCCCGAGAGCGATTGGGTTGTGCCGCCCAGGCGGTGGCTTCAGCCCAGGGTGCACTGGAATTGGCGTCGGCCTACGTGCAAGAGCGACAGGCTTTTGGTCAATCCATCAGTAAATTCCAGAATACTCGATTTAAACTGGCGGATGTAAAAACCGACATCGAGCTGAGCCAGGCCTTGTTGGAGAAAAACATTGCTAACTTTAAGAAGGGCGCCATGTCTGTGGAAGATGCCGCTGTACTGAAGCTGGCCACAACGGAAATGCAGCTGCGCGCGGTTAACGAATGTTTGCAGTTGTTTGGTGGCTACGGCTACACCGTGGAATACCCCATCTCCCGTTTCTATGTTGATGCCCGAATCCAAACTATCTACGCGGGCTCTTCTGAGATCATGAAAGAGGTGATTTCCAGAGGTATTGTTGGCCGTTAGAATCTAGCTCGCCGTTTGAATCTAAATTGCAGTAGCAAAATCAGTGGGTTGTCTCTAATGGGGCATGCCCACTGACTTGTTTCTTTACTCTTGTTTCCTCACACCCAGTTCCAAGCAAACTGCTCCGCCAAAATAGACTGGCACAAACACAGGAATTCAGTTACCGTTTTATCTGTAGTCCTGACACTTATGGAGACAGACTCTGCGGTGGCGTTAATCCATTTCAGCAAGCCCCTATCAAAGACCCTAATGTTGCTGGCCGTTCTGGCCCAGTTGACGGTGTCTTTTTCTGCGTTGGCTGGCCATCCTGCTGTGTATCAGCAGCCTGCTGGTGATTTCCAAGAGCAACCGCAGGACTCCCATCAGGGCGGGTGTCATCAGACAACGCCTGTGGTTGAAAAGGTCTCTGTCGCTGAACAGGTCTCCGCTGAATCAATGGAGAAAATGCCCTGCTGTGATCCACAACAACCCTGCACCTCCTGCGCAGACGGGCTGTGTTCCTTCGCCAATGTGGTGCTGTGCAGTTTGGTTTATGGCGCTGCGGATTTCGTCGCCCCCAGTAATGTCCCCCCTTACCATTTCTCTGTTGTTCCTCCTCCTTACGATCATCTCTACCGGCCCCCGGTAAACGCCTGATTTAGGGTAAATCCGTCTTTTGAATGGGTAGCCGCTGAAATCCGTTAGTGGCTGCAGCTGATTTTCACTGACAGTGGCGTAATTGAGATGTCTCCAACAACCATCAGAACGATTTTGTTAACCCAGCTTTGGTTTTTGTGTTTTGGCTTCAGCCCAGGGTTGCTGGCCCAACCCCGTTTGGGCATGGCGGAAGCGGTTGCCATTGCACAGAAACATGACCCCTGGATACAGCAGGCGAATCATCAGCAAGCGGCCCTGTCGGCGCAAGCGGATGCGGCCACCAGTCTGTCCTCTCCAAAATTGTCACTGACCATGGCAAATTTACCCACGGACAGTTTTAACTTCGATCAAGAACCCATGACTCAATTCAATGTGGGGGTGAGCCAACAATTGCCGCGGGGTAAGCAATTGAAAATCCGGCAACAGCACCTGCAAGATTTGAGTGAGCAATGGCCCTATCGGCGGGCAAACCGGCTCGCTGAGGTACAACGTCTGGTGAGTTTGATATGGCTCGATATTTACTTGGCTCAGGGCAGTATTCAACGTATCTCCGCCAACCGAGACCTGTTTGAGAAAATGGCCGAGATTGCCGAAAGAAATTACGGTGCTGCTTTGGGCCGAACTCGTCAGCAGGATGTGTTACAGGCTCAGGTGGAACTGACCCGCCTTCGGGATAGGCTGCAGGTTTTACAGCAGAAACAGGATGTGGGTAGGCAGCGTCTACGGGAGTGGTTACAGCCTCTGCTTGAGGGCGGCAATTTGCCGGGCGCTTTGCCTGGTTCTTCACCTGGCTCTTCGCAAGAGTATGGTTTTGCTGAAGTGATGGTGGCATCTTCTCTGCCAAATCTGGAATCAGACATCGCTTCCCTACAATCTGCGCTTGAGGCTAAAACAGATCAGCAACTTCTAGGGTACTTTTCCAAACACCCTGCAATTCAGAGTCTGCAACAACTTGTGGACGCCGGTTTAAATGAAAAGCAGTTGGCCCTGGAACAATACAAGCCCCAGTGGGGCATCAATGCCAGCTACGGTTATCGTGAAGATGGCCCGGGAAACAACACAAGAGCGGACTTCTTTAGTCTGGGTGTCAGTTTAGATATGCCCATTTTTACTCGTCAAAAACAAGACAAAACCGTGTTGTCAGCGGTGGAAAAAGTATCGGCTCTGAGAACACAAAAGTGGCAGGCCCTAAGGTCAATGTTTGCGGCCTATAAAACGGAATTGGAAGCCATTGAGAATCTAAATCAACGACAAAACCTTTATGAGCAGGCCCTATTACCTCAGGTTCAGCAGCAGGCGGAAGCAGTGCTTACCGCCTACGACAGTGATGATGGGGATTTTAGCGAAGTGATGCGGGCTCGTATCGCTCAAGTCAATGCGGAAATAGAAGCGCTGACCATCACGGTTGAAAAATCAAAAGCACTTGTTCGCTTAAATTATTTTTTATTAGCCGATCCAGAAGAGGTGCAAGGCAATGAATAATAGGGGTTGTAATAGAGGTTGTAGTAGGGGGTACATTAGAGGAAACAGCCGCGGTAGTGGCACCGCTAAATTCTTTTTGTCTGTTGTATTACTGCTGCTGGGCGGTGCTATTGGCTATAGCTTACAGAACGCATTGTCTCAGTCAAAATCCGATAGTACCGAGGGCTCTCAGGGGGCTGATGAGTCAAAACCCTTATACTGGGTAGCGCCTATGGACCCGAATTATAAAAGGGATAAACCGGGAAAATCTCCCATGGGTATGGATTTGATTCCCGTCTATAAAGAATCCGGTGGCGATGATGATCTGGGGCCTGGCACCATTACCATCTCCCCAGAAGTGGTCAATAATTTGGGCGTGAAAACTGTGCAAGCCAAGATGGGGCAGCTTGATAAGCGAATTCGCACTGTGGGTTACGTCCAATACAACGAGGATGGGCTTATCCATGTGCACCCTCGAGTGGAAGGCTGGATTGAGCGACTCCATGTAAAAGCAGAAGGGGAGTGGGTGGAAAAAAATAAACCGCTTTACGACCTGTATTCGCCGGCTTTGGTTAATGCCCAAGAAGAATATGTGCTGGCTCTGGAACGCGGCAATAAGCGGCTTATCGATGCGGCAGAGAATCGGTTGCGTGCTTTGCAGTTCCCCCGTCAAACCATACAAAAGTTAAGATCATCTCGCCGAGTTGAGCAATTGATTACCTATTTTTCCATTCAATCTGGCGTGGTGGATAAGCTCAATGTGCGGGAAGGTTTTTATGTTCACCCGGATACCACGGTAATGGCCATAGCCAGCCTGGCTCAGGTGTGGGTGGAAGCAGAGGTCTTGGAGCGTCAGGCATCCGCCATCGTTGTGGGGGCGCCGGTTAAGATTACCCAGGATTATTTGCCTGGTCTGAGCTGGAGTGGAACCGTGGACTATATCTACCCGGTGCTCGATAAAGCACTACGTGCCCTTAAGGTTCGCATTCGTTTGGCCAATCCGGATTATCGATTAAAACCCAATATGTTTACGCAGGTTTCCATTGCCGGTGAAGCTACGTCCTCTGAGCTGCTTATTCCAAAGCAAGCCTTGATCAGAATGGGGAGCAGCGATCGCGTTGTACTGGCCATGGGCGACGGCAAATTCAAATCAATCGAAGTAAAGGTTGTGGATTTCGATAGGGATCATGCGGCCATTACCGAAGGCCTCAATTTGGGTGACAAGGTGGTGCTCTCTGCTCAGTTCCTGCTGGATTCGGAATCCAGTAAGACATCGGATTTTTTACGTATGCGTCCAGAAGATGATAAAAACCAGGCCCAGGTGGACGGTGTGATTAATGCTGTGGACCCAGAGGCGGGCGTGCTCAATATCAGTCGCGAAGCCATTCCCAAATGGAATCGTGGTCCTGCCACTTTGGATTTTGTGGTGCAAGATCGTTTGGATATAAGTGGTTTAAAAGTCGGTGATCAGATTCGGTTTGTGTTTTCCATTTCGCCCCAAAGGGAGTTTGTGATTCAGCGATTTGAACACCTACACAAGGAGATGGCCCGTGATTGAAGCCATTATTCGCTGGTCCGTGTCCAATCGATTTTTTGTTTTGTTATTGGCGCTGCTATTGGTCGGTGTTGGTGGGTATTCATTGAAACAAACACCCGTGGACGCTATTCCAGATTTGTCTGATGTTCAAGTGATTATAAAAACAACCTATCCAGGGCAGGCACCCCAGGTTGTGGAAGACCAGGTAACCTACCCTTTAACCACCGCCATGCTGTCGGTGCCAGGGGCCGTGACCGTACGCGGCTTTTCCTTTTTTGGTGATTCTTATGTGTACGTGATTTTTGATGAGAATACGGACATGTATTGGGCCCGTAGCCGGGTGTTGGAATATCTAAGCCAGGTCACCGCCCAATTACCCGCCACAGCCAAACCCCAATTGGGTCCTGATGCCAGCGGCGTGGGTTGGGTTTACCTTTATGCCTTGGTGGATCGCAGCGGTCAGCATGACCTCAGTGATTTACGATCTATTCAGGATTGGTTTTTAAAATTCGAGCTGCAAACCGTACCTGGGGTGTCGGAAGTGGCCACCGTAGGCGGCATGGTAAAGCAGTATCAAGTGGAGGTAGATCCAGACAAATTGAGAGCCTACAACATTCCGTTAAGTCACATTGAAACCGCCATACAGCAGGGCAATCAGGAAATAGGCGCTTCGGTGGTGGAGCTGGCGGAAGCAGAGTACATGGTGCGAGCCACTGGCTATATCGAGAACGCCGCCAACCTGGGCCATATCCCTTTGGGAGTGAGTGAGTTGGGTACGCCTTTGTTGCTTAGAGATGTGGCGCGGATTGTGGAAGGACCACAGATGCGACGGGGTGTAGCCGAGTTAAATGGCGAAGGCGAAGTTGTGGGTGGCGTGGTGGTGATGCGCTACGGTGAAAACGCACAAACCACCATAGAGGGCATCAAACAAAGGCTGAATCAGCTGAAGGCCAGTTTACCGGATGGGGTGGAGGTGATTCCCGTCTATGATCGTTCAGCCCTGATAACACGCGCGGTGGTAAATCTTTGGTATAAGCTGGGGGAAGAGCTGGCCATGGTGGCGCTAGTATGCGTGCTGTTTTTATTGCATGTGCGGTCAGCCTTAGTGGCTATCATCAGCTTGCCGGTGGGTGTCTTGGCGGCCTTCGTGATAATGCATTGGCAAGGTGTTAATGCCAATATCATGTCTCTTGGCGGCATCGCCATCGCCATCGGCGCCATGATTGATGGGGCTATTGTGCTCATAGAAAACATGCATAAACACATGGAGAAAACGCCTCTTTCAAAGGAAAATCGCTGGCAGGTGGTGGCGGATTCCGCAGTGGAAGTTGGGCCTGCTTTGTTCTTTAGTCTGCTGATTATTACCGTGAGTTTTATTCCGGTGTTCACTCTGGAAGCGCAAGAAGGCCGTATGTTTTCTCCGTTAGCGTTCACCAAAACCTACGCCATGGCCGCCGCCGCCATTCTAGCCATCACGTTGGTTCCAGTACTAATGGGCTATTTCATTCGCGGCCGCGTTATCGCAGAGAAACGTAATCCCGTGAACCGTTTATTGATGACCGGGTATCGGCCTTTGCTTAATATGACACTTCGTTTTCCTAAAGTCACTTTGCTATTGGCTGTGGTAATCACGGTGCTGGGATTGTATCCCGCCAGCCGCATGGGCAGTGAATTTATGCCACCGCTAGACGAAGGCGACTTGATGTATATGCCCACCACCTATCCCGGGATTTCCATCGGGAAGGCCCGTGAGCTGCTGCAACAAACTGATAAATTGATACGCACTGTTCCCGAAGTGGAAACCGTATTCGGCAAAGTGGGGCGGGCAGAAACGGCCACCGATCCCGCCCCGCTAACCATGATAGAAACCTTCATTCAACTCAAGCCTAAAAGTCAGTGGCGCCCTGGAATCACCACAGAAAGTTTAAAAGCCGAGCTGGATAGATTGGTGAAACTTCCTGGCGTGACCAATGCCTGGGTGATGCCCATAAAAACACGCATTGATATGTTAGCCACCGGAGTGAAAACCCCTGTGGGCATCAAAGTGGCTGGGCCTGACCTGTCGGTGATTCAGCAAATAGGCCAGCAGCTGGAGACCGTTTTAGCTTCTGTGGAAGGTACCGCTTCGGTTTACTCAGAACGGGTGGCAGGTGGGCGTTACATCAGCGTTGACATCCAGCGACAAAACGCCGCCCGCTACGGATTGAGTGTGGCGGAAGTGCAGCAAGTGGTGGCCACCGCCGTGGGAGGTAGGAATATAACCCGTTCAGTGGAAGGGTTGGAGCGCTACCCCATCAATATTCGTTATCCCCAAGGGTTTCGAGACAGCCCGGAACAATTGAATTTGTTGCCCATAGTTAGCAAAAACGGGCAACGGCTGACGTTGGGTGATGTGGCCCACATTCGGGTGGAACAAGGGCCACCGGCCATCAAGAGTGAAAACGCGCGTCTCAATGGCTGGACCTTTATCGACATCGAAAGTGGTGATGTGGGTGGCTACGTGGCGCGGGCGCAGCAGCAGGTTGCACAGGACTTGGAGCTGCCCGCAGGCTATTCACTCACTTGGGCAGGACAATATGAATATATGGAAAGGGCAAAGCAAAAACTCACCTATGTGATTCCCCTTACATTGATGATCATCATCGTACTGCTGTACCTTAACTTTAGAAGTGTTTCTGCCGTTGTCTTAATAATGGCTACGTTACCTCTTGCCATAGTGGGCGGTGTTCTACTGATGTATTTGGAGGGCTACAATTTCTCCGTGGCAACCATCGTCGGTTTTATTGCTTTGGCGGGGGTAGCGGTGGAAACCGGTGTCATTATGCTGCAGTATTTGAGGCAATCCTATTTTCAAACTTTGGAAAAGTCAGATTCTATGAGCTTGAATTCAACTCAACTTAAGCAAGCGCTGACTGAGGGAGCCATCATGAGGGTTCGACCCGTTATGATGACGGCAATTGCCACCATAGCGGGTTTGGTGCCGGTGATGTATGGCAGCGGCACCGGCTCGGAAGTGATGAGTAGAATTGCCGCTCCCATGGTGGGAGGGATGCTCAGTGCGGTAGTGCTGACGTTACTGGTGTTACCCGCACTGTATTTGATGCAGTTGGAAGTCACCCGTAAGATCAAGCATTAGAAGATAACGAGGGCTGTTTGGCTAAGGGTGTTAACGTGTTTAACACCTTTCCTACCAATGCTGGCAAGTTGAGTTCAGGAAGTAAACTGGTTCCCATGGCAGAATCCTCTGGGAATTGCACGGGCGTTTGATTCAAGAAACTGTATTCCTGCCACAGTTTATAGCTCAATTTCTGCGGCTGATTCCAGCGGCCCGCTAATATCCATTGCACCAGTTGCTCCGCCACGTCGGGCATGGTTTTGGGTTGGGCGGATTGGCTGGTTTGGATTCGTTGCAACCATTTGCCGATACTGCGGCTGTTGACCTGATCCATCACTTCCGCAAACCCCAGTTGCTGGAGTGCTTTGGCATTGGATAGCTGTTCCATTTGGCCACTTACCGGGCGGGTTAACACGGGAATGCCAAGATGGATGCATTCGCTATTGAGTTCAAAGCCTGAATTACAAATAACGCCACGGGCCCCACATAAGTCACGTTTGAAGCCATCATGATTGGCTTTTCGAAGAGTGACGTTTTCGTAAATACCATCTTCAATATCCGATGAATACTGAATAAATCGATACTGCTTTAAATTTCGTAGCAGGCGAGTAATGTGTTTCTGATCTTCAAACGGAAGATACACAACAATAGCACCATGACAGGGAAGGGGTGCCAAACTGGTGTCAATGATAGGAGGCAAAATATGGTTGTGGTAGGGATGCCAATGTTGACCAATTTTGACTTTTGCCGGTGCAAACATTTTCATTACATTTTTGGCAATAAAGTTTTCGCCGCAGACAGGGGTGTTCTCTCCAAAAGCATATTGATGGCCAGTGGCGATCAGCGGCTTTTGCTGCATGTTCGCCGCCCACGCCGTGATGGGCTCAAAATCACTGAGCACCAAGTGATATTCGCTCAAGTCCAGATTGGCGATGTCTTTGGCAAACTGAATAAAATGGTTATTGCGTGCGGTTTCAAGATAATCGATTGCGCCTGATTTGGTGGTAAAAGTGAGCCCTTTTCGGTAGAGATAGTCACCGAAGATATCCATATCAAAGAGTTTGGATTTACAACGACCTGAAAATAGAAATGTAACCTGGGCATTGTGCCGTTTGAAGTGGTGAGCCATGATTCTGGCCCGAGAGATATGGCCGTTACCGGTACCTTGAACGCCGTAGAGTATCTTCATATTACACCTGTCGCTGCGGGCATTCTTAAAAGAATAAGATACGGCTATGAAGTAAAGGTTAAATTAATATTAAATTTTAATGAAGGATGCAGCAACGGATCAGAGGACACCAGTAGCTGCTTGTGTGGCATCGGTTAGCCAGATGACCACTGCGTAACGGGCACCTTTGCCGATGCCTGCCAGCAACAGCAGAACCCAAAGCCGCACTCGCATCATGCCGGCGATAAAGGTAAGCGCGTCGCCTCCCACTGGCAACCAGGCGAACAGTAAGCTCCAGCTGCCATAGCGCTGAAACCAACGTTGGGACTTATCCAGAGCATTGGCTTTGAAAGGAAACCAGGATCGATCTTGAAAGTGCAAAAGATAGCGCCCCATTACCCAGTTAACACCCGCACCCAATGTATTGCCGCTGGTGGCCGCTAGCCACAACATCAGAGGTGATTTACCTTCGATAAGTAAAGTGACTAACACGATTTCGGAATAAAAGGGCAGTAGCGTGGCCGCCAGGAAAGCACTGATAAACAAAAGTAAGAAGCTCATGCCAGAGTTTTATTCCGACAGTACAAGATCACGGTGGGTTTTGCGTACAGCATTGGCAAACAATTGAAACAGTTTACGGTGCTGGCGTCGGTAGGGCAGGTACTCGGGGTGCCATTGAACTCCTAACAGAAATCCGTAGTTGCTTTCAATTGCTTGCACAAACCCGTCGCGATCTCGCCCCACTATGGAGAGGCCATCGCCCAGCCGATCTATGGCTTGATCGTGCAGGCTGTTTACTTTTATCTGATCTGTTTCCAGCTGTTCTCGAATACGGCTGTTGGCAGCCAGGTCCACCCACTTGATGGGGCGTATGCTACGAATGTTGGGGGTGATACGGCGCAGAGGGCGGATGTCCTGGTGCAGGCTGCCATTGGAGACTACGTTTATTAACTGCGCACCACGGCATATTCCCAGTATGGGAATGTTCTCATCCAAAGCGCGCTTTATCATGGCGATTTCAAATTGGTCCCGTTCCGTGTCGTAGCGTTTAGTGGGGTGCGCGATTCCTCCGTAGTGATGGGGCTCTATATCATTACCACCGCCGATGACAATGCCATGAATGGTCTGTTCCGGTAGTGGCGTATTTGCCGTAAGGTAAACGCTACGCAACCCGCATAGCTGCAACATAAAACGAGAGGCCCACCAGCCCCAGCGCAATGCAGTATGTGGTCCTGTTACCGCCACAAGGGGATGGATTGTGTCTTCTGGCATTAACTGTTTTCCCGTTGTAACCAATCTTCTGTGTATTCCAGCCACTGGTTATCGTAGGTGGCCAGCAGGGTGTTCAGGTACTTCTGGTAGTGCTTACAGAGGTCCGCAAGCAACGCCGGTTGAAATGCCAGCTTTTCCACCTGAAGCCAGGCAAACCAAGTGTGATTCAAGTTCCATTGGGGGTTATCAATATCGCAGTTGGGCATTCTATAGTGCAGTGTTGGGCGCTTGTTTATACGTGGATCGTCCAGCTTCTGGCGTACTCGATCTTCATCAAGATAGGCAAATAGTGGCAACCAATCCATGCTGCGGTTTCTGCTGGGATTAGCCGTAATGTAGTCATCAATAAATTGGGCTTGATCCGGTTGGTAGTCAGGGTTGATTACCTGTTGGATGTAGTCTTTATTATAATGGCTTATATAAGTACTGAGCTTGCGTGAAAGGTCTATTTGTTCGTGGTTTGCGAGCCAATCGTAAAGGCACAAATAAGCGCGAAAGTAATTCAGCAGAGTATCTATATCTAAGGAGGGTAACTCAGGATTGAGATGAACACCAAAGGCGTAACGTAAACTATTGCGAGTTCCCAGGGCACCTTTGCCTCGCATAATGTTGATTAACTCTTCCAGCTCAGCCAGGTGTGATAGCGGTACAGGGGGAGACACCAGCTCCCAGGGCACAAACTGCTCGGCCGCTTTTGTTAACAGTTCTTTTGCCATGCCCTCGATTGAGTTGCTGTCTTCAATATTGGGCGCATGCTCCATCAGGGCGCCAACCGCTTTCATGTAAGAAGCATCCAATTCAACGTTGAAATCCCCAACTTTGGTATTTTCAACTTTGTATTCGTAGCTGGTAACCCGTTTGGCTTCACCTCCAAACACGGATATGACCGATTCCACCATTTGTTCTGGCTCCAGTCCCGCCAACTCTATCTCTACCCCTACCCGGCGTTCTTCACCATCGGCAGTAAGGTTGTGTTCAGGTAACCATTCTGATGTATTCGACATTATTCACTTCCTCTAACTTCTCGCAGATTGCTGCGTGAACTATCCACGATATTAAAGGCTTAGCCTGGGGTTTGAAATGGCTGAGTAGGTTGGTGGGGTATTTATTTTGCGCTTTTTAATTCCTGTTCGAACTCTTGGTGAGCGGTTTTGAACAAGGGCCAGAAGAATTCAATGCTATCACTATCACCATTTTGTGCGGCTTCCTCCAGGTGATGACACAAAGCCCTTACCTTTTCCGCACCCAGGTTGGCGGCGCTGCCTTTAATGCGATGGCTGGTGGCAGCAACAATGGGATAGTCCAAAGCCAATATGGCCTTTTTCAGCTTGGTTAACTGGTTGTGGGCGTCGTCCAGATACATTTCGATGAGGAGTTCGATTCGGTCTTGTCGATTTCCCACTCGCGATAGGAGCTGGCTGCGATCCCAGATGGCCAGTTGTGAGAGATCCTGTTCTAAAGAAGAGGTCGTTGTCACGAGTTTAAATCCAGATCAATTGAATAAAGTAAAAACTCACGGATGCCCGGGTGTCCTGTTGGGTCAATAACTCAAGATTACCACAGTACCACAGGTTGAGACCAAGGTGCGTGGGCGGGTAAGTGTTTTACCTTAACCAAGCGCTTGCTTGGTTAAGGTGTTGGTTGCTATTATGTACGCACCTTGGCTTGGTAAATGGGAGTATTCCCTTGGCATTTAGAACGATACTGGTGGCGAATCGAGGCGAAATTGCCGTTCGCATAATGGATACGGCCCATGCCCTGGGTTATCAGACTGTGGCAATGTATACAGAAGCGGACCAGCAGGCCCTGCATGTGAAAGCGGCAGATATGGCTGTTTGTATCGGCTCTGGCCCGGTGGCGGATTCCTATCTGAACTCAGAAAAGATTATTGCAGCTGCTCGCAAGGCGGGTGCTGACGCTGTGCATCCTGGCTATGGGTTTTTGTCAGAGAATGGGGCATTCGCCCAAGCCTGTGAGGATAATGGCTTGGTTTTTATCGGACCTGCCCCCAGTTCAATCGAGCTAATGGGCAATAAGCGTTTGGCCAAACTGGCACTGGAAAAAGCAGGTGTGCCTTGCATTCCTGGTTACAATGGCGCTAACCAAGATTTGGCCGTGTTGGAACGACAGGCTTCGGATGTGGGTTTTCCATTAATGATAAAAGCCGCTGCAGGCGGCGGTGGGCGGGGAATGCGCCTACTTGAATCGCCACAGAATCTGAAGCAGCAGCTACAAAGTGCCCGTTCAGAATCAGAATCTGCCTTTGCTAGCGGCGAATTGATTCTGGAGAAAGCCATACTCAATGCCCGCCATGTGGAAATTCAGATTTTTGCCGACCAGTTTGGCAATGTGTTGTATCTGGGGGAGCGGGATTGTTCCATTCAGCGACGTCACCAAAAGGTTTTAGAAGAATCTCCATCGCCAGCGGTGGGGGAAACACTGCGCGTGGCAATGGGGCAAGCGGCTGTGGAGGTGGCTAAAGCCTGTGGATACTGCGGCGCGGGCACCGTAGAGTTTCTGTTAGATGAAGCGGGAAATTTTTATTTTTTGGAGATGAATACCCGCATACAGGTGGAGCACCCGGTAACAGAAATGGTGACTGGACAAGATTTGGTGGCCTGGCAATTGATGGTCGCTGCTGGAGAGCCGTTACCGCTGAGTCAAGACCAGGTCACGTTGTCCGGCCATGCCATTGAGGTCCGCCTTTATGCCGAGGATCCAGCAAATGGATTCTTACCTCAAACGGGAAAAGTTTTGTATTGGCAGCCCGGTCTGGGCGAAGGTGTTCGCGTGGATAGCGGTATTCATGTGGGCCAGGATATTAGTGCCTATTATGATCCTATGTTGGCAAAGTTGATCGCGGTGGGAGACAACCGGGAGCAGGCTCGACGACGACTGTTGAGGGCGGTTGAAAATACCCAGTTATTTGGTGTGCTCCATAACGGTGAATTTCTTGAGGGCTTGTTGAGTCACCCACAGTTTGTGGCGGCTAACGTCACTACCGATTTTCTTGACCAGGAATTTGACGATCATGTTAGTCTGAAAACACTGGCTGCCGATTCCTGCACCTGCGCGCTGGCCGCATTGTTGGTCTATTTGCGTGGCTCCAGCTCCCTTGGTAGCATGCATGCCAAGCCTCAGGATGGGGCTTGGCACAATACTCTAGCAAGCCTGGTCCGGTTGGATTATGGGGATGGGGAATTTTCTGCTGAAATAAAATCGTTAACTACACCCGGGGTAAGTCCCACTACCTGTAGATCTTTTGAGGTTCTGGTTGAGAATCAGGTGCACAGGATTTCCGTGTTGGAGCAAAGCCAATCCAGCATCGTGGTGCTGATGGATTCACTGCGTCGTGTTATCCCATTTTGTTTTCAAGATCAGCTGCTTTACCTGAAAGTTGCAGCGCGAACCTGGGCATTTCATCATAGACGCGATTCTGGCTGCAGGCCCACTGCCGGGGACACCGATGGTAGCCTATTTGCTCCCATGGACGGAGCGGTTGTGGCACTGAATATAACAGTGGGTGACCGGGTTGAAAAAGGGCAAACGCTTTTGTTGCTCGAAGCCATGAAGATGGAACATCCATTGAAGGCTCCAGAAGCTGGCACCGTTGAGCGGGTTGGGGTAGCCCAAGGAGATCAGGTGAAAGGTCGCCAGCTTTTGTTGCAGTTGCGCTTTGAATAAATCTAACCTGAGTCAGTCTGCTTTTGGGTTAACCATAAAGCGCTCAGAGGGGTCAACCAGTACTTTGTTTGACATGCCCTCTCTACCGAACAACATGAGATAACTCATATCAGAGCGATCGGTTAAAGTTATCTCGATAGGCCAGGTTTCGCTGCCTAGGCATATATTGGTTTTAATCACGTAGCGTTCTTCTGACACTCCATTAGATGATTTTATGTTTCGCATGTCGTGTAGGGGCGCTTCGCATGCCACTACTTCAGTTACCGCATGGGTGTTAGGGTGAATGTCGAATTTCAACCAGGGTTTGCCTCCCTTCTTGAAGCGTTGCAGGTTGTCCACATGCAGTGATGACGTTTTTGCGCCCGTATCCACCCGAACTTGCATATCGTAGATGCCCAGTTCTGGCAAATCACAGCATTCTATGCTGCCAATTATCATTTTATCTTTCATGGTCATCTCTATCGCTGTCGTCCTGGTCGGGAATCAGTGTTTCGTGCAGGACCTCTATATTTTCAACAATGTCTGCGGCGTCAGGTTCACTAAAATAGGCAATATGAAACATGGCATCGCCTTCCTGAACTAAAGGGATATTCTGTTTGCCAATGATGATACCGGATCGATTAGCACGGACTTTATCAATAATATCGCCAAAAGGGCTACCAATTTCTGCCAGGCAATCGCCTTTTTCAACCTGATCTCCCAGGTTCTTCACATTGTGGACAATACCGCTGCAGTTTGCTCGAATCCAATTGCTTTGGTTACACACAAATGGGGTTATAGTTTGTCGGCGGGGTTTGCGCTTTACCAGGCCCAAGTGGCCAAGAATATTTAAAACTCCTTTGACTCCAGCCCGGATTGATAGCTCATCAAAACGCAATGCCTGACCTGCCTCGTACAGTAAAATTCGAGTTCCTGACTCGGTGGCGGAGTAGCGCAGAGATCCATCCCTCAAGGTGGCATTCAGTAACACAGGAACCCCAAAAGCTTCTGCCAGTTCCAGGGTTTGGGAGTCTTCCAGATTGGCGCGAATCTGGGGTAAATTGGAGCGATGTATGGCGCCAGTATGCAGGTCGATGCCATAGCTGCAATGGTTGGCAATTTCTTCGAGAAAAATATCCGCCAGCCGACCCGCCAGGGAACCTTTTGATGAGCCTGGAAAGCAGCGATTCAGATCACGTCGGTCGGGCATATATCGGCTCTGGTTGAGCACTCCATAAACATTGACCATGGGCACCAGGATAAGGGTTCCTGCTGTCACCTTCAGGGATTTGAGTTGGATTAGGCGGCGCACGATTTCTACGCCGTTCAGTTCATCACCGTGTACCGCTGCGGAAACAAACACGCAGGGCCCCTCTTTTTTGGCGCGAATTACCTGAACGGGAATGCTGATATTGGTATCCGTATAGAGCTTGGCGACGGGTATTTCAATGCGTTTTGATTGACCCGGTTTAATGGTTTCGCCGCCGATTACGATGTCGTCTAAATTCTTCTTCGCTTGTTCAGCTTTATTTTCTGGTTTTGACATAAGATGAGGTGGAAGCTCCTGCGGCATATCAAAGGGATATAAGTGGAGATTTTGTCATGAAACTTCTTGCTAATCTAACTAAATTGCTAAGTTTTGGCGAGTAATAGAACTGAGTGTTTTTATTACACAAGAATATGATGGGCTTGGCCTTTTGCTACCCATTCAAACTCCGGCCAAAGCAAACTGATCTATAGTTAGTGGATGGAGAAAACCGGTCCGTTCGGTTAGGGTTGCGGGCTTGGTATGTAACGGAACTACCTTCAGTATATAAAAACTCACCCGTTGCGGAATTGTGCATGAGTTTGAGCGCTCAACAGTATTTGGCTGGCAGTATTCTACCAGGCTATGACATTGAAGAAGTTATTTTCGAAGGTGATCCAACGCTTATATACCGTGCCCGTCGAATCGAGGATGGTGCAGCTGTAGTATTAAAGTGTTTGGCTTCTGAACTGCCTGCCCTGGAACTCAGTGCCAGTCTAAAGCATGAGTTTGAGATTGCTAAACGATTCGACTCCAGCAATATTATTTCTATTCACGGTATGGAAATGTACCAGAATTTACCGGTTCTGGTGCTAGAAGATTTTGGGGGAGAATCTCTCTACAGATTAAACAAAAAACGCAACTTTGGTCTTGAAGAAGTACTGTCCCTGGGCGTTCAGATCGCCCAGGGACTAAGTGAGATCCATTCGAAGAATATAATACACAAAGATATTTCTTTGGGTAATCTGGTCTACAACCCAGACACGAAGATTCTAAAGATTATTGATTTTGGTATATCATCCAGCCTCACCCGGGAACAGGCAGCCATCGCCCAGTTAGACGTGGTGGAGGCCAGCCTTCCCTATATATCCCCGGAACAAACTGGCCGGATGAATCGTTCCATAGATTACCGTAGCGATTACTACTCTATGGGGGCCGCACTGTATGAGCTTTTGACCGGTCAATATTTATATGATGTGAATACAGCAATTGAATGGTTTCATTGCCATATTGCAAAGCAGCCTCCCAGTGTTAATGAAGTTAATCCCAGCGTTCCTGTGGCAGTCTCCAACGTCATTATGAAATTGTTGGCGAAGACGGCTGAAGACCGTTACCAAAGTGCGTTGGGAATTCAACGGGATCTGCAACGATGCTTAGATCTTGTTGCTGAAGAAAATCAGATTGAAGCTTTTGCCTTGGCGCTTGATGATGTGCCAACTCGATTTCAGGTTCCCCAGAGATTGTATGGCCGTAGCAATGAAGTTAAACAATTACTCCAGAGTTTCGATCGGGCCGCGCAGGGCTTTAATGCACTGGTTTTTATATCTGGATATTCCGGTATCGGGAAAACATGCTTAATAAAAGAGGTTTATAAACCGATTACAGAGCGTCGCGGCCATTTTATATCTGGAAAGTTTGATCAGCTCAAACGCGATATACCCTACAGTGCTTTGGTGGATGCTTTGCAGAACATGGTTCGTCAATTGTTGGCAGAGCCTGAGCAAGAGCTTGTGATTTGGAAGAGCGCAATTCAGGATTCATTAGGTAGCAACGGGCAGCTGATGGTGGATCTGATTCCAGAGCTGGAATTAATTGTTGGCGTTCAACCCCCAGTTCCAAAGCTAGCTCAAGTGGAAGCTGAACAGCGTTTTCAACGGGTATTTAAACGCTTTATACAAGGCTTTGCGCAGCCCAGTCACCCGCTGGTTCTATGTCTTGACGACTTGCAGTGGGCTGACGTGGCTAGCCTGAAAATTATAGAAACTCTTTCTGCCTTGGATTCAGGCTCTGCTCATTTATTGATAATAGGTTCTTATCGAGATAATGAGGTTAGTCCATCCCATGGGCTTATGGTGATGGTAAAAGAACTACGAAACAGGGGTGTCGAGATACAAGATATTTTATTGCGACCCCTCGATTTGGACAATTTAACCCAGTTAATTTCAGATACATTAAGTGCTCCCAGTAAAGAAACAATGCCGCTGGCGCGTCTGGTGTTAAGTAAGACTGAAGGGAATCCCTTTTTTGCCGAAGAGTTTTTGCGCTTGCTCCACTCAGAAGGGCTAATCAGCTTTTCTCTCAGTGAGGGGAAATGGATTTGGGATATGGAGCAAATTCAATCTCAAAACATGACCGATAACGTAGTGGAGTTAATGACCGAAAAGCTCGCGCTGCTGGGGCAAGACACCCTTGAGCTATTAAAAATGGCTGCTTGCATCGGTAACCGATTTTCTTTGCGAGTATTGGCTATTGTCTCCATAAACAGCGGAGGCATTGTGGCAAGATTGTTGCGCCCTGCCATGGAAAGCGGGATTATTGCACCGTTAGGCAATGACTATCGTCTGGCTGAGCTGGAGCAAAGTCCTGGCGCAGAATTAGATGTGGACTTCGCCTTTGCCCACGATCGCATTCAGCAGGCTGCGTACCAACTACTAGACCAATCGGATCGGCGCAAGACACACATGGGCATCGGCCGATTGTTACTACAGTCTTTGTCGCTACAGCAACAGAAGGAACGTGTTTTCGAAATCGTTAATCACCTGAACATAGGGGTGGATTTGCTGATTGACGAAAATGAACGGCGATATTTATGTCAATTGAATCTAGA
Source organism: uncultured Ketobacter sp. (assembly GCA_964016105.1). Taxonomy (GTDB): domain Bacteria; phylum Pseudomonadota; class Gammaproteobacteria; order Pseudomonadales; family Ketobacteraceae; genus Ketobacter. The sequence continues at coordinate 13,759 of CAXHEX010000019.1, read as the reverse complement.
TGCTGGAAAAAGAGCAAAAAGTGCCAGCGCGTATTCTGCGGCAGTGACCTATACAGCCCAGGCCTTGGCATTGCTGAAAGAATCATCCTGGCAACAGGATTACAATCTTACCATTGACCTGTATCTTGAAGCAGTGGAATCAAATAGCTTAAATCAGGACTACGAAACTATGGATCGGCTCTTGGTTGATGGCTTACGTGGGGCCTCTAACCTGTTGGATGAAGGCCGGCTGAGACTCATCCAGGTTACTGCCCTGGTAGCCCAGGGGCGGTTACGGGAGTCAATAATTGAAGCTAAATCCATATTGAAAAAATTGGGGCATGCCTATCCCAAACGAAGTAAGAAGTATCATGTCATCATGGCTGCCCTCGCTACTGCCAGGTTAATGCGGGGATGGAGCATTGAGAAAATAGAAGCTCTGCCTGAAATGACTGACCTGCAGCATCAGTTGGCCAATGATATTGGCGTGCGCGTTGCCAGCGCTGCGTTATTTGTGGAGCCTGATTTGTTGCCATTAATGATATTCAAGTCTGCTAAGGTGCAGCTGGAGTATGGGCATTGCCCCAGTGTTTTCAGTACCTGGGCTGCTTATGGCATGATCGCAGCCACCCAATTTAAGCAGCCCGAAAGGGGGCTCGAGTATGGCCAGTTATCTTTGAATCTTGTGAAGAAGTTTCAGGCTAAGGCTGTGGCCAATCGTAGTATTCATGTCCACAATGCGCTTATTCGGCATTGGAAAGAGCCTGTCATTAATACCCTGGATCCATTGTATGAAGCCTACCGTTTGGGATTGGAACACGGTGATTTTGAGTATGGTGCTCTTTCCATTGTGGTTAGGCAGATGAATGCCTTGGATGCGGGTCAGAGTCTGAAGCAGTGGGGGCAAGAATGTCTGCAGTTTCGTGAAGAAGTCAAATCACTAAAGCAGGGTATGACCCTGGACTACATGGATCTATGGTTGCAGTTTCATGACAATCTCACGGGCAATGCTGCAAGTGCCGACAAGTTGGTTGGGCGTTATTTTGATGTTAATCAGAAATATTCAGTGCACCAGGAAGCGGGAGATCTCGCGTTGTTGGCATTGGATAACCTGATGGGCTGTTGGGTAGCCTATCTTTTTGGCAATGACGAAATTGCTGAACACCATGCAAACCAATTGAGTTTCTATCGCGATTCCATGGAAGGCTTTTTCTTTGCCGGGCGTGCCAGCATGATAATGGCTTTACTGAAGCTTAGGTTGCTGCGACAGCCGGCTATTTCCAATGGTCGGGCCATGATACGGGAAGTGGCGCGGAACCTAAAAAAGCTAGAGGTTTGGGCCAATCACTGCCCTGAAAACTTTCACAACAAGTATCTTTTAGTATTAGCGGAAACCTATCGATCGAAAGGTCAGGACCTCAAAGCCAGTTAGATGTATGAGGCATCAATGACCCAGGCCCAAGCCCAGGGTTTTGTGCAGGAGCAGGCTCTGGCTGCGGAACTCTGTGGCCAGATGCACTGGCAAGCGGGCAGAATGACCCTGGCGGAGCCCTATTTAGCGAAAGCTCGAGACTTATATCAGTTGTGGGGAGCCACAGAGAAAGTGGCACGTTTGCAGCAGAGCTACCCACAGCTCAATAAAGTCATCCGCAAAAATGCATTGTCCACGGTGGCCACCAATACCAGCACTATTGCCAGCTTTGATGTGACCGCTTTGACCAAAGCGTTGAAGTCAATCGTTGATGAAAAGGTCCATAGCCGCATGATTCAAGCTATTCTTGCAACCGCTGTGGAATTTGCTGGCGCTCAAGTGGGTGTGATTGTGTTGCGAAACGAGGATGGTTGTCTCTGTGTTGAAGGTGAATTTAGCGTTGAGCGAGGGGTTTCTGGAATTTTGCAGTCGCTCCCGGTTGAACAGGCGAACCTGCCCATTTCATTGATTAATTTTGTTTCTCGTTCCCATACCAGTATGGTGGTCCATGACGCACAGCAGCCCAACGAGGAACTGGTTGGTTTGGAAGTGGATAGCTATATTCAAAAGCATCTGGTTAGATCGGTGATGTGTTTGCCTATCCTCAGTGGTGGCGATAAAAATGTGCAACTTATTGGCTTAATCTATCTGGAGAATAATTTAGCCACTGGCAGTTTTACCCAAGAGCGTTTCGAAACCCTGGAAATTATTGGCATGGCCGCAGCGGGGACGCTGGAGCTGTCCCGAAAAGCTGCATTTGATGGTCTCACTGGTCTATACAATCACGAATATTTTCAGAACATGCTTAAACAAGAATTTGCTTCTGCCCGTCGTTATCAGCGGGATTTGGGGCTGCTGTTGATCGATATAGATCACTTTAAGCAATTTAATGATAGCTGGGGGCATCAGTTGGGTGATCTGGTATTGGCAGAGGTGGCGAGATTAATCAAAGAGACTTGCCGTGGCAGTGACGTGGTGGCTCGCTACGGCGGTGAAGAAATTGCAGTGATTCTACCGTCATCTAATCTAGAGTCCTCTCGTCTTGCTGCTGAAAGGGTACGCAAGGCAATAGAGAGTCTTTGCATTGAACATGAAGGTAATTCACTGGCGGTCACCATCAGTTTGGGGCTGGCGATGTTGGAGGTGGACACGGATAACAAGGACCAACTCATACGACGGGCAGATGAAGCCCTCTACAAATCGAAAGCCGCTGGTCGCAACCAATTAACGGTCGGCTGATATCGGTTACAGTCGATAACCTTCTTCGCTGAGCACTCGCCTAAGAGCTGTGTTTTCCAGCATTTTTGAATAGTGTCTTTGACAGGGTTCAGGTAAGGCCAACTCTATTTTGTCGGCCCAAAACTCAACATAAAATAACGCTGCATCGGCGATGCTGAGTTGCTCTAATAAATAACCATTTTCGTGGAGTTGTTGGCCTATTATTTCAAAGCCTTGGCTGACTATTTTCTTACCTTGCTGTTCTATTTTCTCAAGTTCATCGGCATTGCTGGAATACTTGTCACCGGTGAAAATTCGAGTAAAGCCCTGTCCATGAATGGTGTTGACGGTATAATTGAGTGCGGAAAGCACCTTCAGTTCGCTATCCAGGTCCTGAGGCAGCAGCCCTGACTTGGGGTGAGTTTTCCCCAGCCACCATGCTATGGATAAAAAATCCGTCAATACTAAGCTTTCTTTTGTCACCAGGGTGGGGATGGTGCCTTTGGGATTTAGAGCCAAATAATCTGGCTTGTTTTGATCACCTTCCATCAAATTAACCAGATAGACTTGGAATACCAATTCCAGATGCTCAAGCAGAAAATGAATGCCGGTGCTGCAGGAGCCCGGTGTCATATAGAATTTAATCAATGGTTGTAGCCCCCATTACAGCCTCAATATCTTCAACTACCTGGAATAAACCGTTTTGGCGGATGCCTGCTTTAAATTTTTTCATTATTGGGCGAGATATCATGGTCTCCGCCAAAACCCGTTTCTCATAGATATGCTCGATCATCTCTTCATTTCTGTGGTTTTTATTGGCGGTAATCAATTGGTGGATATCCTGCCCCAGTTTGAGCCCTGCTTGTTGCTTTACTGCTTCGTACAGATGGGTCATTACGATTTTTTCCGTTGGCTTCATCTTGCACTTGCCGTCGAGAATTTTAAGCATCACCGCCGTGGCGCAATCCACATCGGAAGGTGTAAAAGGATTTTCCTTTACCCAACTATTCACGCGATCCTGATTCTGACTGCATTGCATGGCTCTAAGACACAGTAGGTTGGGTTTGATCCATGCCCCGGAACAAACTGCAGCGTTGGAACACTTCCAGACTGGGGGAGACGGATTTGTGGTGACAATATTTAGCCACTAGCTTGGCGAGACCTTTGATATCTCTGCCACTGGCATCGGAGAAAATATCCGCTAGCTGGGAAATCAAATTCTCGTTGGTTTCCAAACCAAACTGTGAAGTCATGACCTTCCATATGCGCAGCCTGTCTTCGCGACTGGGTGGGTGGTATTTAATGAGCGCGATACAGCGTGAGATGATGGCTTCGTCAATATCGTTGACTCTGTTAGTGGTAAGGAACAATAAGCCATTAAAATACTCCAGCACCCGCAGAAAAACCCCAACCACCGCATTGGCGGCGATATTATCGTCTCTACGCTTAATGTAAACGTCGGCTTCATCGATAAGCATCACGGCTCCCCAGCGTTGGGCCCGTGTTAACGTTTCTTTTAGCGCGGCCTCCATTTCTGCCACGTTGAGTCCAAGTTGCCCTGAGTGCACGCGGTAGAGGGGGCGTTTTATGATTTCGGAATAGACTTCTGCGGTAAGGGTTTTACCCACACCTGCAGGCCCTGCGCAAAGCACAGTGGTGCCACCTGACTTACCCTCCACAATGTCATCCATCAATACATCCATTTCTGCGGTGAGAATGTCGATGAGATCCGTTTGTTCCGGAGGCAGTATGAGTTTGTCTTTTAGTTCCGGTTGATAAACGTAGGGTTTCATGTCATCCACATGGACCCACAGATGATGATGCAGGTCCAGGTGGAACATTAGGATGTAACCTTGAACCGGGAGCTCCGTAAACATGCCCTGGGGAATTTGCTCTTTTACTTGTTCGGCACGGGATTCTACCTTGTCATCGTAATTGGTGCTGCGGCCTGCTTTGCGTAGATATTTGGTGAGCACTTCGCCCCCAGAATCCAAACAAAGGGCGCGCTCCTTGAGGATTTCTTCATCGTTCACCAGGCGGGCCGTGCCACCACTGGAAGAGAGAACAACCCGACTCTTACGGGACCAATCGGTGTTGCGGTGAGAGGCAGTGGGGTCTTCCGCGTAAATGCCGGTGCCTTTGCCGGAAAATTGTCGACCGTAGTCCGATCGCCATTGGAAATAGCGACCGGTGGATTCATCGTAGCTGTCTATCAAAGCCTGGGTTTCTTTCAAAAAGCCCTTGGCGGCAAAGATTTCAGCTACATTTTTATTGCCAATATCACGCTCTGTGATCATAAGCGTGCTGGTATTGATTTTCGCCATGGCGTTGGCTTTGAGTTCGATCAGGATGCGGCCGGTTTCTTCTTCTCCCGGTGGCGTAAAGTCAATACGGGACACCAGAAAGGCGATGGGTTTGCCAGAATTATTCACTTGGAACAGCCAGCCGCGGATACCGTCTTGAATCAGAAACTCCACCACATCGGGAACCAGATTCTCCAGGTCGCCTTCGCCGTAGCGGTGCCCTGGGTATTGTAACGCGTTGGTCAGGGTTCGAATTTGTGCGGCACGGCCCTCCATGGCAGATCCGGCGTGGCTGTACAGATTTCCAAGATACTCCAGCTGCTGATGGGACAAATCATAGAAAGGCACTTCAATGCGGCTGCCAAACTTGAGCTGATCAAGCAGGCTGTTGAGCTCAGAAAATTGTTCGGCCAGTTCCAAAGCATAGGGTTTTTCTATCTGCAGTTTCATGGGTAATCAGTCCTCGTCCCAGCCTTCATCATCCATATCGTCAAATCGGCTTTCTTCTTTCGGCGCTTTTTTCTGCAATACCCGATTTAACATGGCGCTTGGTGTGCCGTTGAGTTCTTGTTGCAGCTCTTCAATCAATTCTTCAATGTCCGGCCCCTCCTTTACCACCACCGGATGGACGCCAATACTCACAAGCTGTTTGGTGGCGGAGCCGCCTATGGAGCCGCAGTACACCATGTCGCACCCCACAAGCCACTTTAATTTGGGTTTCAGCTTATCTTCGTTGCCGTCTTTGAGTTCTTTCGGGAACGGTTTATTGGCCACAAGTTCGGCACCATCAGCGTCAACTGAGTAGACAAAGAAGCCTTGGGCGGAGCCAAAATGCTGGTCCACGATTTCGCCATCGACGCTGGCGTAGGCCACAAGAAGGCTTATCTTTCCTTCCGTGTTGGGTGTGTATTCTAAGTCGGCAACACAGGTAGCGGTGGCGGCATTCATGGCGTGGTGTCCTTTTAAGCGTGAGTCTGTGGTTAGCAGCAGGATTTATTCCATGGGTTATATATTGTTAACCTATTGATAATTATTGCTATTTTGTTGTTTGCTTGGGGTGGTTTTGGTGTCTGATTGCACAATGGCGTTGTGCCCTTGTTGGATTTGCTACAACCCGTGATAAAACGGTTCTTACAGTTGGCACAGGTGCTGCAATACACTTGGTTTTTGTCGGGTTTTTCTGAAGGTTGTGGGCAGATGGATAATTTTCACTTTATCACTAAATTGGAAGGTAACTTAAAAGCGGCAGTGGTGTTAACGGAAGATCAGACCCAGGATCAAACCTGGCTGTTAAAAGTGAATCTGTTCTACGAGGATGATCCCGCCGGCTACACCAGCTTTACTCTGCAGGGTTATGACAGAGAAGAAGCGGTAGAGATTGCAAGAGACCTGCGAAACAACGCCTTTCTGATGAAAGAAATTGATGAGTATCTATGGGGTGAGAGCGATTAACGTGGATAGGTAGCGTTAGTATAAGACTCGTTGACTACTCCCCTTGGTACAAGTAGGTTAAACCCTCCACCACCACAGCTTGGATTATATAATTATGTACGTTGCCATGAACCGATTTCGAATTGCATTGGGCAAAGAGCAGGAATTTATCGACATTTGGAAAAACCGCGACACTTACTTGCAAGAAGTTCCGGGTTTCAAACAATTCAACTTAATGCAAGGTGCCACAGACGACCAGTGTACGTTATTTGCCAGTCATTCCGTGTGGGAGTCCGAGCAGGCTTTCGTGGATTGGACAAAATCGGAAGCCTTCAGAAAAGCCCATGCCAATGCAGGCGGTAGTAAGGATGTCTATCTAGGCCCGCCCAAATTTGAAGGCTTCACTTCCGTACTTTAGTATTCAAGTAGCTAGTGTCCTGTCGGGTTAATTCGCATCATATCAGAGACTACCTGAGGTGATACTGCAAGGCGCACTGCGCAGGGAATAGTGGTTCTATTTCCAAGCAGCGCAACGCCGCAGTAGCGCCTCAGGTAGTCTCCCGTAGGGCGCGGCCTATAAGGCTTCTAGCTGCGTTGCGCCTCTTGATAAGGGCTACGGCCATTAACTGCGAGCCGCGCCTTGCTATAAGCCTTATAGGACACGCTGATATTATGCGAATTAACCCGACAGGACACTAGTACGCTGGGCACTTCCATAGCCCTAACCGTGAACCATCGTAGCACTCTGAATAATTGCACTGAGTAGTTGGTCTGAGTAGCTGTATCGAAATAGTTACTTTGAACAGTTGCTTTGAATAGTTACTTTGAATCGTTACAAAAAAGCCAGGGCGGAGGTATTAATCCGTCCTGGCTTTTTTCTTACTAGCCGATTCACACCCGCAATAGGGCTTTTATCAAGCGCTCTGACAGCTGGTCTTCGGTGAATTGGGGTTCATTGGGCGGATAGAGTGAATCTTCGTCAAACTCAAATCCATTCTCCCGCGCCAGGGAGAACATTTCTTTCATTTTTTGGCAGGCTTTGAGTTTTTCACCCACTTCGGGGTCTGATTTTGCCAAAGCCGAAAAGCCAGCTATTTTTTCTACAGACATTTTCGATTCCGCTCCACATTATGGTTTGTTGTTGGGTTGGTTACACTTTCATGCCCAGCAATTATTGGGCCGCCCCCTTGTAGTGGGTAACATTTCGATTTGTATGGGAATTTTCCCTTGCCTGGGTTAAAAATTTTGTATGCTATTTAACATTGGCTTCATAATGACGGGTTTGTGACAAGCATCTGTGCTTTTTCTGTTACATGCTGTCCAGAGTCAATGAAATTTTTTATCACACTAATAAAGTTGAATAATGTAGTCGAGTAGAGAGGGTGAAATGAGCGAGCAGAAAGAGATTAACTACGGGCCGTTACTTGGGTTGGTTGGTGAGTGGAAAGGGGATCGGGGCATTGATGTGGCTCCGGAGCCCGATGATACAGAGCGAAATCCTTACTACGAAACCATTGTTTTTGAGCCAGCCGGAGACGTGGACAATGCGGAGACTCAAAATCTGACGTTTCTTCGTTATCACCAAAAAGTTTATCGAAAATCCAACGATGAACAGTTTCATGATCAGGTGGGTTATTTAAGTTGGGACGCTGCCACCGGTGCCATAACCAACTCCTACGTGATTCCCAGGGGTGTGGGGGTGGTGGCTGAAGGTAAAGTAATCGCCGAAGAAGGTAAAAAAATTACCATTAAAGTGGATGTGGCGGAATCTGATAAAGCATTGGGGATTGCCCAATCTGCTTTTATGCGAGACAACGCTGAAACCAAAGCGTTTACCCAGACCTACGTGCTGGACGGAGATGAGATGTCCTATGAGGAGCGCACGTTGTTGCAAATATACGGTCGAGAGTTTGATCACGTTGATAAAAGTAAGTTAACCCGGGTGAAATAGCATTTAGGATAGAAAGGGAGACTCTCGGTTTGTCTAAAGGCTTTTTTGCCATTCTTCAATCCATGTTGGGTAGTTTACGTGATCTAGCGCCCATCATACTGGTCATCGGTTTTTTTCAATTTGCCGTACTGCAGCAGCCTATTCCGAACTTGGTTGAGCTTGTTGTCGGTGTATTCTGTGTGCTTCTGGGTCTGACTTTCTTTATTTTTGGGTTGGAAATGGGCTTGTTTCCCATCGGCGAGTCCATGGCGCATGCTCTGGCTCGAAAGGGCAGCGTCGCCTGGTTGATCGCATTTGCTTTTGCCCTGGGGTTTGGCACCACCATCGCCGAACCGGCATTAATCGCGGTGGCCGCGGAAGCGGCCAATGTGGCGGCTGAAGGCGGCATGATTGAAGCAGACTCCAGCGCTCAAAAGGACTATGCAACAGGCTTACGCTACACCGTTGCGTTCTCAGTGGGCTTGGCCATTGTCTTGGGTGTGTTACGTATATTGTTGGGCTGGTCTATTCAGTTGATGATTATCGGTGGTTATGTACTGGTGGTGGTGATGACCATGTTTGCCCCCAAGGAAATCATCGGTATCGCCTATGACTCCGGAGGTGTAACCACTTCAACCATCACAGTACCGCTGGTGACCGCACTGGGAGTGGGGTTAGCGTCCTCCATCAAGGGGCGTAACCCCATGACGGACGGCTTTGGCTTAATTGCCTTCGCTTCTCTCACTCCCATGATATTCGTGATGGCTTATGGCATGTTTGTATAGGGAAAACCGCAATGCTTGAACTGCTAGGGGATTTTTGGCAAGTAACGCTCAGTACCGTGGTGGATGTCATTCCCATAGTGGCGATTCTGTTTGGTTTCCAATTACTGGTAATTCGTAAATCCATTCCTAATTTAAAAAAGGTGTTGATTGGGTTTGCTTATGTGTTGCTGGGGCTGTCATTGTTTTTGCTGGGCCTGGAGCGAGCCCTGTTCCCCCTTGGTAAATTAATGGCTCAACAGCTGACCGATCCTGAATTTATTGCCCAGGCTAAAGGCATGGGAGCGGAAGCCTTACAATGGTTTGATTACTACTGGGTGTATATTTTTGCTTTTGCCATTGGTTTTAGCACCACCATAGCAGAGCCATCATTGATTGCCGTGGCCATAAAGGCCAATGAAGTTTCCGGTGGTTCAATAGGGGTTTGGGGGTTAAGAATATCCGTGGCCATTGGTGTGGCGGTGGGAATCGCACTGGGAACCTTTCGCATCGTCACCGGTTTGCCCATTCATTACTTTATTATCGCCGGTTATATCGTGGTGGTGATTCAAACCTGTTTTGCCCCCAAATTAATCGTTCCGTTGGCCTATGATTCTGGTGGTGTAACCACTTCCACGGTCACCGTACCCCTGGTTGCTGCCCTGGGGCTGGGTTTGGCAGATACCGTGCCTGGGCGCAGTACTCTTATAGATGGCTTTGGGTTGATAGCGTTTGCCAGTTTGTTTCCCATGATGTCGGTAATGGCCTACGCCCAAATTTCTGACTTTGTGGCGAAGCGCGCGAAAGCACAATAAATAGAGGACATATTTATGCATTTCAAATTGCTTCTGGTGTTTGTTGAAGATGACAAAACCGATACTGTTATGAAGGCTGCCAGGGAGGCGGGAGCCACAGGGGCCACCATCATAAATAACGCCCGTGGCGAGGGGATAAAGAAGAGTAAGACTTTTCTTGGATTATCCCTGGAGACCCAGCGCGATGTGCTGTTGTTGTTGGTGGAAGAGCATTTAAGCCGCCATATATTAGAAACCATCGGCAAAGTAGGAGAGTTTGATACCAGTCCAGGCACAGGTATCGCAGTGCAAATAGATGTGGAAGATGCCATTGGGGTTTCTCATCAAATAGAAACGTTAGCCACCAAAGTTGAGGAAGAAATATGAGCCAATCTAATCGGGTAATTGTCAGGACCCGCGATGTTATGAACGAGAATTTCATTGAGATGGAAGGCTTGATGACGGTGAGAGAAGCTTTGGTGAAAATGAAGCCGGCCCGGGCCAACTTGGTGATTATAAAAAAGCGCAGTGATGATGACGAATACGGTGTGGTGCTTCTTTCTGATATTGCCAAAAAGGTGCTGGCAAAAGATCGTTCACCAGAGAGAGTTAACTTATATGAAATAATGACTAAGCCATTGATAAGCGTACCACCGGATATGGACGTGCGTTACTGTGCGCGCTTGTTTGATCAATTTGGCCTTTCCAGAGCGCCAGTAATTGATTCTGGTCGTGTAGTGGGGGTCGTTGGTTATACAGAACTGGTATTCGAAGGGGTGTTAGTGGAAGGCCAATCCATCGATTAGCTTGACGGAGCCGGGGCTTTTAACCCGGGTAATACTCGAGCCGTCAAACATTTGTCATTTTTGGTCATAGCTTGATCGGTACTTCAGGCACTACTATCCTGTTCCTGGATTATGAGAGCGAGATAGCGTCAGTGACTAGCATACATATCGATGATCAACAGCCGGTATTTCAACAACAGGGTGATTTACTCCTACCTACAACCTTAGCGCAAGGTCCCTGGTACCCAGGCACGGCCCATGGTAGCGCCATGTTGTTGATGGCTGCGCTGGCAGTGGAAAGGCTGGAATTTCAGCAGCCAATGCAGGTAGTTCGTCTCACCGTGGATATGATGAAAGCGGCTCCCATTGATGCCATCGAGCTTAATACTGAAGTTCGGAAATCCGGTCGATATATGACAGTCGTGGATATTTCTATCTGCTGCAAAGGAGAAGAATATGTGCGGGCCAGTGCTCTTTGCTTTCGAACTAGCGAAGTGCCGGTGATTGATCGTCTTAAATACCAAGGGCCGACGTTTACTTTGCCTGGACCTTTGCCCGCAGATTATTTTGAAGTGTCTGCCCGTCGGCCCGGTTTTCACCACGCGTTGGATATTCAGCTTGATGTGGACACCAAGCCCGCTTTGATCTGGATTCGGCTGAAACAACCTTTGTTGCCAGATTTTGAGGTAACCCCATTGCTGAGGGTGGCGTTAGCGGCGGACTGGACCTACTCTGTACCGGCAATGGCACAACGATTATTGACAGGTGAGGCGTTTGATAGCCAGCCTTTTTACGGTATTAACCCTGATACAACCCTGAATTTACAGCGCCCCGCCCAAGGGGAATGGATAGGAATTCAGACCCATGCAACCTTTGATGACTTGGGTGCGGGTACCGCTGTTGGTCAGATTTTTGATAAAGATGGAGCAGTGGGGTTTTGCAGTCAGTCCGTGCTCATTCGTCCCCGCAAGGCCTAGTATTTGTTGTAAATGGACCATTTATTTATGTTGAAACCTCAAAGCCCCTTCGCTGAATGGTTTGGTATTCAAGTTGTAAGCGTCGACGATCAGCGCTCCTATTCTAAAATGCATGTCATGCCCCATCACCTGAACAAGTTTGGTAGTGGCCATGGGGGTGTTTGTCTCAGTCTGGCAGATCACGCCTGCGGGGCATTGCTTGCGCATATTGCCCAGGATTCATTTTATGCCACTATCACATTAAATTCGGCCTTTTATCTGCCCGTTTCTGAGGGTGAGCTAAGTGCCATTGCCACACTTAATGCCCGCACCAAAACCACTGCCCATATCGAAGTTGTCATTTCCCAGCAGGACAAGATGTTATTCAAAGCCAGCGGCAGCTTCGCCATTCGTCAGAAAAGACAACAGTAGCACCAAAGCCTAGCGCCAAAACCTAGCACCAAAACAAAGTCACTAAGGTGACTTTGTTTGAGTGAATCTGTTGAATTTCTAGTCTGCTTTATCAACTGAACTATACTAATAATTCGGGTTCCTTAACTGTGTTCAATACAAGTTAAGGTGGTCGGGTATCTGTGTGCTGAGTTGCAGTGTTTGTGTCAATTCAGTGAAGTAACCAAGGTCAATTTATTAATGATAAATCAGTCTGTTAGACGTGTGATCATCCTGCTCGCCATACTGACGAGTTTGGTAAGCGAGGGGGTATTGGCAGCGGCGCCCATGCTCCTGAATGATGACTTCACGGCTAGGGTGGTGGAAGCAAGCTATCTGGAATTACTGGAAGATCCAGGTGATTCCCTATCAATTAACAAAATTACAACATTGAAGGCTGAGGCTTTTTCTGAAGTTACTTCTGACACCATCAACATGGGACACTCGGCCAGTTCCATATGGGCTCGGTTTGCCATCAAAGACCAATCCAAGAATATTGGAACAAAAAACAAATGGTTGCTTGAAATTGGTTATCCACTATTAAAACGAGTAGAGGTTTTTGTGGTGGAGGGTAGCCAAGTGGAGCAAAGTTATAGTTTGGGCTACGCAATGGAAATGGGGCAACGGGAAGTGCAGAACAGGGTATTTGTACAACCCATATACCTCAAGCCCGGCCGAGAATATCACATCTATGTCAACGTAATGCGAAAAAATGGCAGTATTCAATTGCCCTTGAAAATATATCGCCCCAATGCATTTCTAACGGATGCCATAAAAAGCAATTATGTTTTTGGTATGTTCTTCGGCATCCTTTTCGCCATGATTATTTACAATACCTATTTGTTTGTTTCCGTGGGGAGTCGCGCTTATTTCTACTATATTCTCTATATCGCGTTTGCCTCCACTGCATTTCTTACCACCACGGGTTATGGCTTCCTGCTATTTTGGAGTCAACATCCGTTTATCAACGAATACGCATTGCAAATTCCATCCTCGTTGGCAGCCATAACCGGGTTGTTGTTTGTCCGCCATTTCATCGGAGTCAAGCAGTACAGCGTTAGATATGACCGCTGGATAAGTGCTTTAGTGGCCGTGGGGGGAGTGCTGATAACAGTCAGGTTGCTAACAGATTATTTCTTAAGTGAAGTTATTACCGTTTACATTGCTCTATTGAGCACTGTGGCCCCCATCATGGCGGTGAAGTGTTATCGCAGCGGTTCCAGATCAGCGGGCTTTTTTCTGTTGGGCTGGGCCACGCTTTTTGTGGGCATATTACTATATACCCTGAGCATGTTGGCCATACTTCCCTCCAACAGTATTACCAGCAATGCGGTGTTGGTGGGGGCCGCATTGGAAACGCTGTTGTTGTCTCTTGGTCTTGCAGATCGAATAAATACCGAACGCAGACAAAAAATGTTGGCGCTGGAAGCGCAACATAAAGCGGATCTACAGCTCAAGGCTACCGAAAACCAGTTGATTCATAGCGCGCTCCACAGCGGTGTGACGGGTTTGCCCAATCGCACTTTTTTAAGAACCCTGATCGAATCCAATATTAAAAATAGTGACAATGAAAAGTTGGTTCTGGTTTTAATTAGCCTTAACAATTTTCATGAAATCAATAAAACCCTAGCAGGCTGTTGATTTTGTCGCCCGAAAATACCGGGCTAGATATAATACGGGG
>CAXHEX010000018.1:0-100608 GCA_964016105.1 uncultured Ketobacter sp. | reverse complement strand
CCGGTAACCCTCTCTATTTCAAGAGGAAGTGTCAGATCAGATCTGAACTAATACACTTTAAGCAACCAGCACAACCACGAGCCACAAACCTCAGAATTTTACAGCGCCGTTTCTGCATATTGCTATGCGATGGAATGCTGCTCTAGTGAAATAGCTCAGCGCTATAAGCGCGCCATTAGCTCAGGTGAAAATTATAATTGGCCTCATCCCGATTTTTTACCACTGGATGAGGCGCTTATTTAAAGAAGCCAGCTAAAACAGATCATATTGCCGCGCTTTTTCTTCCTGTTCTTTCCATGATTTCTTGCGCGCGGCCTCATCAAGATAATCTTTAATCATGGTCTTAACACCGCCCAGATTTTCGATTTCTGGCAAGGTTATAAAAATAGAGCGATAACCTGTATCACTAACGGGCAATGGCGCTAAATCTGGCTCAACCGTTCTAATCTCAACATGAGACATCGGATAGCCGTAAACCTCCTCAAATGCCCTCGAATAGCTTTTTGTAAAAGCAATCTGAATATCATAGTTCCGCCACTCCAAAACAAGTATTTCTTTGCCTTCCATGGCTACCCCCTATCTGTTCCAGAAAACATGCACTTCCTGATAACCCGTCTCGATTGTGAAAATATCGCCGCTCATTTCCATGTCGCGCCCCATGCGGTCATAGTCGATATAAAATTCTAAATGGCTGGGTACTTCGCTTGTTTCTTCCGTGATTTCCTGCGCGTAGTCCGAGAGGCTTGCATACTCCCCTTGATAATCTTCCTCCATGGCTTTTTGTGCTTCTTCGAGCGTTGAAAAATGGCTAATCAGCTCGGCAGCTATCTCGCCATGCTCTTCGATAAAACAGGCTACTTCGTGGGCGCTTTCTATGCCTTCATACTCTGACAGGCGATAACTGCCGTAACCTTCAAAGTCGTGAATGGCGTATTCTTCTGCATCCTCTACGGGGCTGGATTCCAACATGCTGTTTATTTGGTCTTGAATGTCGTCAATGTCTGCCGTTGCATCAATCCAAACACCGTGCAAATAGCCGCTGTTATACGCTGCCAAACATGCCACATAAATTCTGATTTCTTCACTCATTGCTTTTCTCCTTAATCTTAAAAAAACATCCCCTTTTGGGGTTGAAAACCCCAGACAAAGGAGCGAGAGAAGCGAGCGTAAGATCACATGTTTTGGCGCAATCCAGACAGGGGGAACCGCCCGCCCTGCACAAGCCCAGTCTTTTCGGGCGCGGAAGGATGGGGGATGTCTTGATGGAGACAAGTTGTGTGATATTTTGACGTTTACCCAAAAGGGGCACGTAATTATTGAATCAGGCGAACACGATCAGTGTTCACACCTTATTGAACTTTCAGACTAGCGCAGCGAAATCTTTCAACGCCTTTCAAAGCGGTCGTGCTTTAGCACTACCAGCAATTTTTAATCAATCAGCACCACCTGATTGAGCCCTTAACCAGCACTGCCTTTTAGCATTACCACTAGCGAAAGTGACAACGGATCAGCAAGCGTAAAGCTTCTTCACATTATTGCGACCTAAGGTGCAGATCAGTCACTTTGCACAAACACGCGGCCATACAAAGGCCGTGACAGTCACGGCCTCCAAAAACAGGAGGTAACAATGAGATTGATTACAAGATTTGAACTGGTAGCCAAAAACACGAACGAGCTTTATGGGCTGCATAGAAAGGTTTTTAACGAGCTGGCGAAAAATAAGCCGCAAACACTGGAGCGTGTAAATGCTTTGGCTTCACTTGAAAATATCGAGAACGAACTTGCATCAAGGGCTCCATGCCCTTGATGCTTCAAGCAATTAGCGAACATTAGAAAATCAAACGAGCTTAGATTTAACATCCTGATACAAAGTTCTCAATTCCCCAAAACCCATATCTAATATAGGCTCATACATAAAAGAGTTAATATGAATATTTGAAGGCGTTATCAGATTGATCCTCTTCATAAGAGAAATTTCTTCAGTTTGATTGTTAAATCTATCTTTAAATTCTTGGACTAACTGTCCCGTTTGCTTACGTGAAGAATCAAAGCTTGAGTCACTACTCCGAATTTTTTCGATGATGTATTTTTCTGTCCAGATGCGAACTGCCATCGAAAGCACAATTTTATGCTCAAGATTTATTCCATCCTCTGCATCTAAACACTGATCAGCCACATTGAATATATGATCAAGAATACCTTGGCTTAGATTAACCGCTGGAAACGTAAGGTTCGGGAAAGTACGTTCGAATACCTGCTTGTATTCGTCGATCTTAAGCTGTTCAGTATCATCTTTATAGTGGAGCATATGAGTAAGCTTCAGATAATCCGAATTATCGCTTCCATCAGGATTTTTATTGCCTTGTGTATACTCGATGACATTCCGCAAAAACGGGATGTACGCGACCTGTATAACTTCTTCAGATAGCCTACTTTGCCACTTATGAAACGGATTTTGTATATCCGATTGCTTAAATTCACTTAACGTGATTTTTCCATCACGTTTAAATGCCATTCGACATTGATGAGCAGGACATATTTTTCTACTTTCAATAGTCCTCAGGAAATCAAAATTATGTGTGAGAATGATCGATAAGAAGTCTATATCTTCAACTTTCACTAAATCCTCGAGATAATCGATAATGGCAAACTTATTCTTGTAATCAAATGAGTCAGCCACATCATCAAAGACAAATAGCGTGTTTTTACGAAGCTTCCATTTTGTATGAACCTCGAACATAATATTAAGGAGGTATAGTGCTCGCGCCTCACCTGTACTGAGCACACGCAAAAGATCGTTTTTCTGTGTTTCGGTGTAAGTTCGTTTATCCTCACCATCAAGAAAATTAAATACCACTGACGGAGCTGTTCCTTTCAGAATTACGTCCGATTTATTTCCTACAGACAATTGGAATGGAAGATGTATAAAGCGACGATTAAACTCTTTAATTACAACGTCCCAGTCATCAGGATTGCTCTTTGCTTCCGAAACTATGGCGGCAAGCTCTTCTTGCCCCGATTTATATTTTTCTATGAGTAGGCTGTATTCTTCTCTCGCTCTATGGATATATTGCAGCCAGAGCTTACGCTTAAATGCGTCCAAGTCACGAAGCTCTGCAAGTAAGTGTTGATTATCAGTTATATAATCACGAAATGCTTCAAGCTCTTTGTTCTTAAGTTTAGAGTTAAATTTATCAAATTTTTCTCTTAATACTTCATCGTTGAGTACACGCTTCTTTTCCGCTTCGATCTTTTCTAAAAATGACTCACTCGTAGTATATTCAGTTTTTTCGTCACTTGCTTTATCAATCAAATTAATGCTATGGCCTGCATTAAAAAAATTATTGGCATCTAGCTGCTTCTGAACCTGATTCACATTATGATATTGAAACTCTTTCCTCAGAATAGGAGAGCTATCAGTAATTTCGTCATATTTTCGAGCAAACTCCTCAACGGATTCTCCAACCTCCCCATCAATTAGAAGCTTAACAACTTTAGGGTCATAAATTATCTTATAATTTGCATCCCCAAAAGCAGCATCTTCGACACCAGTTAACTCTTCCTCTAAATGGCATAAGGCTTCATAATATGAATCACTAAAAATACCCTCAATAATTTCTTCAATATTCTCTCTCGACTTTTCTCCGTAGCCAGATATTGAGCGTAGTTTCTTGTCCAAATCTTTTTTAGCAGCTCCAATTTCTTTATGAATACCCTCATATCTTTCCCGTAATTCTGCATTGGCTAAGAGTGTTGAAACTTGGCTAGATGAGTAGTTTTCATCATATGACTCTACGACAAATATTTCTTCTTTTTTGAGAGGCACTCCATTAAGGGTTACTTCAAAAATGCTATTTCGTTCAGGGAAAGCCAAATCGCTAGGCTCTTTGCCCTTGGATAAATCCATCATTGTCTTAGCAAACGATGTTTTCATAACGCCGTTTGGGGCATATATCGCATATCCTTTATGCTTAAACGTAAGGTCGGCTTCAAGCTTGCCAATTCCATAGCAGTTCTCAAGATTGAGGCTTAACGTATCTACCATTGTTTGTCCTTTATATTAATCATGTGAATGCGCCCTTTTCAGATACACGTTACCCGACCGTTAATGAAACATTCACACTTTAACTATCGAGTAAAACCTTTTATACACCAGCACTCCAATGCTCACTCAATGCTTCCGCCTGCTTTAAACACAACTCAATCGCTTCGTCAGCTTTGTCCGGCGGGTACTTCCACTTTCTAAGTGCTCGACGCACTAAGTTGCGAAGTTTAGCTCTAACGCTATCCCGCACCTGCCAGTCAACGGTCGTACTTTTTCTCAATTGGTTGGTTACGTGTTTTGCCAGTTCACGAAGATTATTATCGCCAAGCTCTCTAACAGCAGATTCGTTTTGAATGAGTGCTCTGTAAAAAGCAATCTCATCGCTATTTAAACCAGAATTTGCGGCAAGCTCTTCATCTTCGGCCATTTCTTTGGCCATCTTTATTAGCTCTTCGATTACCTGAGCGGTTTCAATGGCTCTGTTGTGATACTTGCGCAATGTCTCCTGTATTCGCTCGGAATATTTCTTTTCAGAAACCACATCTGTTTTCATCCGAGCTTTTACTTCGTCACGCAATAGGCGCTCCAATAAATCCACAGCTAGATTTTTCTCCTTCATATTGGCTACGTCTTCCATAAATTCTGGAGACAGCAGGCCAATATTTGGTTTATCCAGTCCGACTAAATTAAAGATGTCATCAACACCATCGGCAATAACAGCATTATCAATTATCTGCTTCAGAGCTGAGTTTTTCTCTTCGTCAGAGCGGCGCTTATCAATAGTGGTGAACTTGCTAATGGCATTCTTAACAGCACCAAGGAATGCAATTTCCTTCTTGTACGGTTCTACCTCGTCCATGGTTCCGCAAAGTGTGTAAGCCTTGCTGATTGCAGCCATCACATCTAGGAAGCGCTTTTTCCCATCTAATTCGTCGTTTTTGCCCTTTAGCCCCAGAATATGGTTCATTGCACCGGGCAAAAGCTGCAATGCATTGTCTTCATAACCGCTGTAGTCGAAGCCATGGAACATGCTTCTAACAACATCCATTTTTTCAAGCAAGATAGCGTAGGCTTCATGGGTATCGTGTGTTGGCTTACCTTTTCCGTTTGAACCAGTGTAGGTTTTTAGTGCCTGCTTTAATTCGTTTGCGATACCAATGTAATCGACAACCAGCCCACCGGGCTTGTCTTTAAATACTCGATTAACACGCGCAATCGCCTGCATAAGGTTGTGGCCTTTCATCGGCTTGTCGATATACATAGTATGACAATTAGGCGCATCAAAACCCGTTAGCCACATATCTCGCACTATCACGATTTGCAGAGGATCGTTTACATCCTTAAAGCGTTTTTCAAACAGCTTTTTAGTTTCTTTATTGTAGATATGCGGTTGCAGCTTTTCTTTATCTGAAGCTGCCCCTGTCATCACGATCTTAATAGCGCCCTTCATTGGATCTGGGTCATGCCATTCTGGTCTAATGGCTACTATCGCATCGTATAAATCAACACAGATTTCTCTACTCATGCAAACTGCCATAGCCTTACCGGGCATGGTTGCAATACGATTTTCGAAATGCTCAACCAGGTCATTTCCGACTAAGGCAATACGAGGTTCGCTACCAACTAATTTCTCTAAGGCAGCCCATTTAGATTTTGTACTTTCCCTTGCTGCAACGTCTTCCTCATCTTCAATGACTTCATCGACTTCATCATTGAGGGCTTCCATTTCTGCTTCGTTGATATTCAACTTTGCCAATCTGGATTCGTAATAAATAGGCACCGTAGCGCCATCATCAACGGCATCCTGAATATCATAAATAGAGACGTAATCACCAAAAACGGCTCTGGTATCTTTATCAGCAGAGTCTATCGGTGTTCCCGTAAAGCCAATAAAAGAGGCTGCGGGCAACGCATCTCTCATATGTTTTGAGTAGCCAAACGTGTACTTACCCGTTTTGGCATTAAATTTGGCTTTATCTCCATACTGACTTCGGTGGGCTTCATCACTCACCACAACGATATTCTTACGCTCGCTTAAAACTGGATGAGACGTTTCATCCCCCAACAAAGCGAACTTCTGAACAGTTGTGAAGATAATCCCTCCAGATTGTCGAGAAGAGAGAATGTCTCGCAAATCGTCACGGTCTTCAGCTTGAACTGGTGTTTGTTTGAGTGTTTCAGCCGCCATGCCGAAGGTGTCATAGAGCTGACCATCAAGATCGTTACGGTCAGTGACTACCACGATTGTCGGGTTGTTCATTTCAGGTTGAGCGAGCAATTTACCCGCATAGCACACCATAGAGATAGATTTACCAGAACCCTGCGTGTGCCACACAACTCCAGCCTTACCAGAGCCGGGAACCACTTTATTCGCATAGTTAGCCCGTGGTTCGGCAATTCCATCCTTAGTTTGAGAGGCAATCACAGTAGCTCTTACCGCTTCACGCACGGCATGAAACTGGTGATAGCCCGCAATTTTCTTGATGGTAACGTCACCAGCCTGCTCAAATAATATGAAGTGGCGGATATAATCCAAAAAAAGGTCTGGTTTGAAAAAGCCTCTGACCAAGGTTTCTAAAGCATATTCAAATAGAGGCCTATCATGTTCATTACTGACTGTGCGCCAAGCCATGAAGCGCTCTTTATTTGCTGTCAAAGAACCAACGCGGGCATTTAGGCCATCACTAATAACAAGCGCTTCATTAAAAGCAAATAGATCCGGAATTTCTTCTTTATAGGTTTGGATTTGCTGGTAAGCCGACCAAATGTCGGCCTTACTATCTGCTGGATTTTTTAGTTCTAAGACTGCCAACGGTAGGCCATTAATAAATACAATAACATCTGGTCGGCGATTACCTTTGCTGCCGATGAGAGTAAACTGGTTTACCACCAAAAACTGGTTGTTATCCACGTTGTCAAAATCAACGAGGCGAGCATAGTCATGCTTTTCTTCACCGTTATCGCCTTTGTATTCAACTTTCACACCTTCTAACAACATCTGGTGGAAGGCTTTATTGTTTTTAATCAATATAGGAGTTTCTGGCTTAGCAACCTGGAGTGCTACTTGCTCAAGCGTTGAAACTGGAATATGTGGGTTAATTCGTACAAGGCTTTCGAGCAACCTAGCACTCAGTATGATCTGACGATAGTCGCTCCGTTCAGGACTAGCACTATCTGGCGCTATATCGTAACCATTGAGATATTTATACCCAATCTGTTCAAACCAAGCCAAGCAAGTTGTTTCCAAAAGCTCTTCTGTAATCATAATCAACTCACTTCTTTATTTTCGTTGTACTCGTCTAACGCTTCCTTGTACTTCTCGGGCTTTACGCTGAATAGAATTTCCGATGGCAGGTATGTATCCTCGTATATTTCGACTGCATCAAACTCATCATTTAGATATTCATCGAATTCCACATCCGCGACAATTGGATTTTCTGGCTCTAAAAGAAGATAGCTTTCTTTAAGCTCATAAATAAACCCAACCAAAGAGTCCGCCTGTTTAGCGAGAAATTCAGCATAATGTAAATCAAGAGGAACATGAGAATTTGATTTTCCATGTGCTAGAGGGCAGAAATCATTCCGTAACTCGCCAATGCCCTGCACAGCAGTCTCCAAATTGTTTGCAAATCCTGTTACTAACCTCTTGAATGCTTCCCTTGCTTTCTTTTCATTTTCTGCACCTTTGCCAACTTCCAATGCAGTGACGGCTTGCTTAGCTAACTTTCCAACACTAGAGTTACTATCATATTCTTTGCCGCGTTCGTCTAAAATTGACTTACACAAACTTTCTATGATTGCCTTACAGTGGCCAATAACTAATCCTGTCTCTTTCTCAAGAAAAGCCGATTCTGTAGCTATTACTGTTGTTTTTAGGCGATAACGATCTGCCGTGCGCTCCACAAGCCCCCAGGTTTTTGGCAGCAATTGATCAGCCATCAACACCAACCCCCGCTATTGTTCCCGAAAGGAGTTTAGGTAGTAACGATTCTCTCAATTCCTCAAGAGTCTTATTTTCTTCAGATTTCGCTCTGAGAATTTGATATAACGGAGTAATCAACTCGTGGAATCTTTTGTTCAACTCCTCTCCAGCATCTAGAAAGGGAATGCTATTCATATTCTTTTGATTCAATTTTAATTGAACTGCACCTGTGACATACGAAGCGATATTTTGACTTTGAATGAATATCATCAACTGCTCAGTCGAAACCCCGTTTTTACCTTGTAAAACATGAGCATGGTTATTAACCCATGACTTTCCCCATATATATTGAACAAACGGTGTTCCATTTTCTTTTACGACCGAGCCATCTTCACCTAATAGCAAGTAAATATCATCAAATATCCACTCATTCACGTAATCCATCACAGACGTCGCGCCATAGTATGGAATATGTCCGGGCTTTTTCTCTTGCCGCTGTTTTTTAGATAGTGGAATTCGTTTTGAGTCAAAACAACTCGATACATCACCAAAATTTCTAGCTTCCCACCCTTCTGGTATTTGACCGAGTTCGGAATCGATAAGACTATCAGGAAAAAGTGCGGCAGTTTGTTTGAGTTTTTCGCTCTGCTCATCGCTTAGAGCGGCCAATTCTTCAATCGTTTTTCCCGCGATTGCTGCCATAGCGGAAAGCTCTGGGTCTTGGCCATTCTCCTTACCCGCAATTTTGGCACGGGCAGGATCAAAATCAACGAACCAGCTTTTGAAAATTGCTTGAGCTATATTTTCTAACGTTTGGTTTGTTTCACGGTTTAGTTCAATTTTTTCTTCTATTGAAGTTAAAATTTTATCGATTTCATCTTGCTCCTTTTTCGAGGGCAATTTCAACTCAATACTTTTTAGTGATGATAGTGGCTGGCCAATTCCCGGCGTACCTACTTGCGAGGCATTTTTTAGTAGCTCATGTCTACCAATTCGACTTTTGAAAAAGTAATACAGAAACTTAGGATTTACTTTTTCTCTATTACAGGTCAACTTCATTAAACTAGACGAAAGAACATATCGCTCATCCTTTAGGACTATACCTACCTCTCCAATTGCTCCTCGATGAGGAAAAACCAAGTCGTATTGATAAACATTGCTTGAACCTAATGTATCAGCTTTTTCTTCAGTGATATAAACAAAGTCACCCTCGAAATTTGCACCACCAGTGATGTTAGTCCCTCTTATTACCGGAATCCCAGATTCGACATAGCAATCACTTTTCATACGAGAGCCAAAGGGGCCAATAGCTATAGCTCCTTTTTCATCAGCTTTCAGATCATCGATTTTAACTAAAGACCAATCAGAACTCATAACCAAGCCCCGCCAAGTTTATTTTCAGCTCTTCTTCTAAACGATCTGTCTCTTCAAACTGCACTTTTAGTTGCGCCGTCAACCTCTCCATTTTATCTGAAAAAACTTCATCATCTTCCTCTACATCAGCAGCACCCACGTAGCGACCGGGTGTAAGAACATGTTCGTGTTTTTGAATATCTGCAAGCTTTACCGATTTAACAAAGCCAGCAACATCTTCATAGCCCTCTCCCATCTGCCAATGATGAAAGGCATTAGTCACTGCATTCAAATCTTCTGCGGTAAAGTCACGTAATACTCGATCTTTCATATATCCTAAATTTCGGGCATCTATAAACAGAACTTCGCCGTTGCGATCACGCAGCTGCCTGCCGCTTGCGGCAATTCGAGCACTTTTATTTTTGGTAAGAAACCAGATACAAGCGGGAATTTGAGTATTGGTGAAAAGCTGACCCGGTAGCGCAACCATACATTCGACTAAATCCTCTTCAACCAGCTTCTTACGGATTGCACCTTCATTATTCGTGTTAGAACTCATCGAACCATTCGAAAGCAGCAATCCCATCGAGCCATTAGGCGCGAGGTGATAGAGCATATGTTGGAGCCATGCGAAGTTGGCGTTTCCAGATGGTGGTGTTCCGTATTTCCAGCGAGGGTCGTTTTCGCTAACGCCTGTATCCCACTCTTTCATATTGAAAGGTGGATTGGCCATCACGTAGTCAGCTCGCAAGTCTGGGTGCTGATCGTTGGTGTAAGTGTTGGCAGGTTCTTTACCGAAGTTAAAATCAATTCCACGGATAGCCATATTCATGGCGGCTAACTGCCATG
The DNA here is from genome assembly GCA_964016105.1 of uncultured Ketobacter sp. Classification (GTDB taxonomy): domain Bacteria; phylum Pseudomonadota; class Gammaproteobacteria; order Pseudomonadales; family Ketobacteraceae; genus Ketobacter. Next base: position 90,439 of record CAXHEX010000018.1, on the reverse strand, counting down.
TCGTGTGGTTGTATTCCTGCCCATAAATAGAAACATCACCAATCTTTCCTTTATGAGCATTGATGAAGTGCTCCGACTGCACAAAGAAACCACCTGAACCCATGGCTGGGTCATATACCCGCCCTTTGAAGGGTTCAAGCATTTGCACGATCAAGCTAACGATAGATTTAGGTGTGTAATACTGTCCACCTTTTTTACCTTCTGCCAAGGCGAACTGGCCGAGCATATATTCATAAACATGGCCTAGAATGTCTTTGGAATTCAGACTGGCATGATTAAATGGGATCGTTGCGATTAGATCGATAAGTTCGCCCAGCTTCGCTTGATCGATTTGCAAGCGGGTGTAGAGCTTATTCAGTACGCCTTTGAGCTTTTGGTTATCCGCTTCTATTTGCTCTAGGGCGTTATCGATTAGATGCCCAACAGAGCTGAATTTTTTGGTACTGCCATCAGGTAACTTTAGCTCCGCGCCACCAATAACGGTTTTATTGTTGTCTTGTAAGAATTGCCACCGCGCTGCGGCTGGCACCCAGAACACGTTTACTTCAGCGTAATAATCTCGCTGCTCAAGCTCAACTTTTAGCTCTTCGACATATTCTTCCGAGTCTTCGCCACCAAAATCTTCTGGGTCTAAATAATAATCGTGGTCAGGATTCTTAAACTGTTCCGTAAGTTCATCCTGTCGAATTTTGAATGCGTCTGAAACATACTTTAAGAAAACAAGCCCAAGCACAGTGTGCTTGTACTGTGATGCATCAAGGGTAGAGCGTAGCTTGTCAGCGGCATTCCAGAGCTTCTTATCAAGTTCTGCTAAAAACTGTTGTTCTTCGTTATTGGTCATCTACTCTGCTCTCTTCTTTTGTTCTTCTATCCAGTGGTCTATATCTTCAGTCTTAAAACGCCAACTTCCCCCGACCTTGAAACCGGGTAACTTACCTTCAGCGGCTAGTTTGTACGCTGTTTTTTCAGCGAGCTTTAGGTACGCCGCCACCTCTTTTAAGGTCAATATTTGATCAGCCATAGCACTTTCTGCCCTCATAACTATAGGGGAGAATATGGGAAAATAGAGGAAGGAACAACCAAAAACACCTATGATTGTTCATGTTTCTACATTAGGTTAGTTACTGGTGAATCTTAGAAAGACTCGAAGGACTCAATTTATGCCCATATACAAAGTTTTTGACGACAAAATCATTCCAATTGAGCGAACAACCTTTAGCCAGCAAGGCCTTCGTGAGCGCGAGAATCTGCAAACAATGCTGAAGACCCAAATAGACGTTATCGCTCCAGATACTTTGGTGGTGGCTGAAGAGTTCGGCGAATGGGAAGATAGTAGGCGCAGAATTGATTTATTGGGCATAGATAAAGATGCAAACCTTGTTGTGATTGAGCTTAAACGCACAGAAGATGGCGGCCATATGGAATTGCAAGCCATTCGCTATGCTTCCATGATTTCTACGCTCACTTTTACCAAGTTGGTCGCGATCTATGAGCGTTATCTGACTGACAATAATATTGAGGCTGATGCGACTGAAAACCTGCTTGAATTCCTCGAATGGAATGAGCCTGATGAAGAGCAGTTTGCGCAAGAGGTGAAGATTATTCTGGCTTCTGCTGAATTCTCCAAAGAGCTGACAACATCGGTGATGTGGCTTAATGATTTTGGGCTTGATATACGCTGTGTTCGGATGCACCCCTACAACAGCAGTGGAGAGATATTACTGGACGTCCAGACCGTCATTCCCATTCCTGAAGTAGCCGATTATCAGGTCAGAATACGTGAGAAAAAACAAAAAGAACGTGAGGCAAGAAATAGCTCCAGAGATTTCACCAAATATGATGTTTCGATTGGAAGTGCCAAATTTACTGGCCTTAGTAAGCGCTGGATGATGTTCAATATTGTCGCAGAAATCATCCGAAGCGGCGTTAGTCCTGAGGAGATAAATAACGCAATTTCATGGAGCATATTCGAGGTTCTTGATGGTGAGCTAGGCGATCAAGAGGTCTATAAGGCCATTATGGATGGACATTCTGGTGGCAAAGTAATTCGTGCGAAACGCTTCTTTACCAGTGAGGGTGAACCATTTCGATCAAATGGAAAGACCTATGTTCTTACGAACCAGTGGGGAGTTAGAACATTTGACACTATCGAAACATTAAAGAAGAGCTTTCCCAATATTCAAATCGCCGTATTGCCGACTACTACAGAATCATAATGCGCATCCAAGAACGTTTTCTTGGTCGTCCTCCACTGGCGAAACAGTGGTCGAGGTTAAGCGTCGAAACGCTTACGGCATCCAATCCGCGCAGGGTTGGTCGAGGGAGTTCATGAGGGGCTATGACATGCCCCTTTGATTGATGGGAAGTCCATGAAGGGAGAGCCAACTTCTCCTTTCTGGTTGATGGGGATGCAAGGGGAGAGCAAAATCTCGCCCTGCCCATGGGGTTCTTAGGGGTAGCTCGGAGGCTCCCATAAGTGGTGATCGAACGGCCAATCGTTTGCTGGTGCAGCATACCAATCGCTATGGATTGCGCACCTGATAAGCTCTTGCCAGAGAATGATAATTCGATGCTTAGAGTGCCGCCTGAGGATAGAACGGACGGGGCAACGTCCTTCTCAAGATAGGTGCGGGGAGGGAAAAATCTTCGATTTTGTACTACACGCACACATCTTGCGGTCATCGTAAAGCCGCGCCAATAGCGGAACTATGCAGCATTGCAGCAATTTATTCCCACTTACTCTTGTCTCATTTTCACGATGACGGTGGTGCTAAGGCCTGCCCCAAGGGCAGAAGTTTACTTTCTAATGCTCCGCGCCCACTACCTGTTTACCGACTGCCGATATCTTTATCAAGCGCGATGTTGAATCATCATCAAGGCAGTCGGATGATCGATGGCATTGCCATCAGGTCATATAGGGTGGGCTTGGCGGCCAGTCAGTTTTCCGTAGCGCCTTGCGCTACTTGCTCTGCAAATTGAGAAAACTGGCTGGGGGCTTTTAGGGCTTTGAGATTTGGCTTGCCTCAAAATGAGCACAATAAGCGAATTTTGGCACAACACAATAAGCGAATAACAGCACATAGAAGCACCTCGATAAAAGCAACATATATGCTTCTTTTTGCACCTGAAATGCTTCAACCCCAAGAAAGCAACTTATATGTTGCCAAACCCAAAAAAAGAAACTAATATGTTTCTTAATGGTAAATAGCAACATATATGTTTCATCATGAATTCACTACTCGAACAGATCAAAAAACGCCGTATCGCATTGGAACTCAAGCAGCACGATATGATGCTGCGCATTGGTATATCGCGCCAGCAATATCAGCGACTGGAATCCAAAGGCAACCCGCGCCTCGATACTCTTGAGCTTGTTGCCAAAGGACTTAAAAGTGAATTGCTACTAATACCACAAGAAAAATTGAATGCTGTGCTGGCGGTACTTGCCGACGATAACCTGCCATCAACTGGGGCACCAGCCAAGCCAAGCAAGACGGGAAAAGAACAAAGTAACCCACTGGCCGATGATCCATGGCAGGGTTTGCTGGGAGAGAATGAATGAGCACAGACAGCAATGATGAGGTAAATGTTCTACAGCTCTCAATTCATGGCGTGCTGATCGGCTACCTCGCAGGCTTTAAGAATGGCCGCAATGTCTTGAGCATTGCAGACTCATTTAAAAACGATCCTGATCGCCCGACATTCAGTCTGATTACTCATCCCACGTTTCCGAATGCGAACAAGCTCATGGCTGCGCCATGGGCGCGAAATCAACGTTTGCATCCTGTGCTTTCAAATTTGCTGCCAGAGGGATCATTACGTGAGCTGATCGCACAAGGCCTGAAAGTGCATGTAGATAATGAATTTCACATTCTCTCGTATCTTGGCGAAGATTTGCCGGGGGCAATCGAAGCCACGCCCATGGAGCCTGAAGATGTTCCTGATTATGTCCTGAGTACGCACGGAAAAGCTAAGGCCGTTAAGTTCGATAAAGTCACCCAAGAAAACAAGTTTTCATTGGCTGGCGTACAAATGAAGTTTTCCATGAAGGAGAAGGATGGGCGCTATAACTTATCGAAGGGTAACGTGCTGGGTGATTGGATTATCAAAACGCCCTCAACCAAGCACAAGTTTGTGCCACTGAACGAATATACCGCCATGTCGCTGGCGGGGCTCGTTGGCGTTGATATTCCTGAGATCAAACTTGTTGAGCTGGATAAGCTCGATAACCTGCCACAAATTAACTTGCCCGATGAAAAGCAGGCCTTTGCCATCAAGCGATTTGATCGTGACGGCGACATGCGTATTCACATGGAAGACTTCGCGCAAATTCTGGTGAAGTACCCGCACGAAAAATACACGTCTGCTAATTACGAGAATATCGGTAAAGTCATTTATGATTTTTCTGGCGACGGCCTTGCCGACGCTCAACAGTTCGCAAGGCGATTGCTGGTGAACATTCTCTTGGCGAATGGGGATGCCCATCTCAAGAACTGGAGCTTTCTATATCCCGATAAGATCACGCCACGGCTGTCTCCTGCCTACGATATCGTCACAACCAATGTATATATCGAAAATGAAACCCAATACGCGCTCAACCTCGGTAAAACCAAAGAATGGTATACCGTCACCATGGCACATTTTCAGTCGTGGGCAGATAAGTCGGGTATTCCGTGGAGGGCAATAAAGCCACACTTAGACGATACAATGAGCAAGGCGAGTGAGTTATGGCCAGAGGCTCTGAAAGCGTTACCGATGGACGAATCGCACAAAGAAGGCCTTAGAGCGCATTGGGCTATGCTTCAGGACGACTTTAAGATCGAGGCCACAAAGTAAGTTAACGAATAATTAAGATACAACACGTATGATATTAATAGATACGTGGCTTAATTCTGAGAAAGCGATTACCTATTACAACAGGCGCGTAGCTAATTTTCAAACATGGGTGCAAGGAAGCGATACAGCATTTGCTGTTACCGCTTCCTATAAAAGGAAAGCCCCATGGATGAGCTATTAAACGGCAAAAGCATCAAGGCGGATTTTGAAGCGCAGGTAACAGCGGCGCTTATGATCCAGAGTAATGCGCTTATCCCGCTCAAGCTTGCCGCTCGTTTATGCGGCATCCCCAAGCACGAAATACTAAGGCGCATTGATTGCGGCACATTTCCCAAACCCAGAACATTGTCCTCAACAGGTAAGCGTATTCGAGAGGCGTTTTATCTGAAAGATTTACATGAATGGATCAAGTGCCCACACCTTTATCATCAGAGGGGGCTGCATGAGTGATCAATTAAGCTTGGCGCAAATTAAAAGTGCGTATCATCAAGCTGCAAAAATTGTGGCACGATATGGCGATAAATACCTGCCGATATTCGAGCGCCTTGAAAAAGAATACCAGAACAGAAAAGATAAAGTTAAAACCCTAAACCGTGCTATAAAAATTGCAGAAAAGCACACGGGATTCGAACCTACAGACCACTAAAAACTGGGACACAAAATGGTGCACATAATGGGACACAAATTTTTATAGTAGTAATTTCTAATAAATATCTAAAGCACTGAAATAGCATAATAATTAGAGATGAAATTTTTCAAATCGAATCCTGCCCCCTCCACCATTTTCATTTACATAATCTTAACTATTTTCCCGCTAACATGTTGTATTGATTGAAATTTACTTTTCAATTGACCAAGGCACATTTTTGCTTTACCTAAAAATGGTACACAAAGTGGGCTACAAATTGGGACACGTGGATGGCGAACTATGTATTTTGCAGAGGGAAGAATTTTTATTATCGCAGGCGCGTTCCTGAATGCGTGTCCGACTACGATAAGCGCGCCATCATCAAAATATCTTTGGGCACCAAAGATGAAAAAGAAGCCATCCGAAAAGCTGCCATCTATAACGACTATATCGAAGATTATTGGCGCAGCCTGATTAAAGGTAATGGAAAAGCTGATCCTGAAGCTGAATATCGCACTGCTATCAAGCTCGCAAAAGCCCATGGCTTTGCCTATAAGAATGCCGTTGAAATTGCCAAAGAGCCGTTAGAAGAAATAGTCGAGCGCCTGAAGACGGCAAACAAGGCCATAGAACAACCTGAAACGGTCTCTTCTGTGCTTGGCGGCACAGAAGTGCCAGAGCTTCCTTTAAGCACTTGCGCGGATAAATACTGGCCGCTTTGCCGTGACAGGCTCACCAATAAGTCCGAGCATCAAATCCGCAAATGGAAAAACCCGCGCCTTGCTGCCATCAATTACTTTATCAGCGCTATCGGTGATAAGCCCCTTAAAGCCATTGCCCGATCTGATATTTTACAGTTCCGGCAATGGTGGATGGATCGCATTGAAAAAGGCGAAGTCGTGGCCGCGACCGCCAACAAGAACATGATGTATGTGAAAGACATACTTCAGGTGGTCGGGCTTCAATATGAGGTGGCGACCGACTTTGATGTGCTGTTTTCAAAAATACGCCTTAAGGAACTGGAGCAATCAAGGCCGCCTTTTGAGGCTAGCTATGTTCAAGATGTCTTACTTTCCAAGCACGGTCTGAATGGATTGAATGATGAAGCGAGGCTTTTAGTATTTGCTATGGCCGACACTGGCGCGCGAGAATCTGAGCTGATCGGTCTGACAGAAGAAGATATCGTTCTCGATGAGCCTGTTCCCTATATCTGGATTCGCGCGCGCGAAAACAAAGCGCTCAAAACGCTTACCTCTGAGCGCAAAATTCCGCTCGTAGGCGCAGCGCTTCATGCCTTCCAGAAACTATCGAGTGGCTTCAACCATTATCGCACCGCCGATACAGCATCCACGACCATCAATAAATATCTGCGTGAAAACGATTTAAAGCCAACACCAAATCACTCCCTCTATTCGTTGCGCCATACCTTTAAAGACCGCCTCCGCGACGCAGGCGCGCCAGAGGAAGTCATCGACGAACTTATGGGGCACAAGAAATCGGGGCCGAAATATGGCCGTGGCCATATGCTTGAGAAAAAGCATGAATGGCTTAGGAAAATCGCTTTCAACGTCTAATCACGATTTTTATTGAAAATTTTAAAGTTTTTCTGATATCCATAGTTTAGGAAGGCAGGCTATGGATGACCGACAATAAAAACAACACCCCAGAAGTGGGCATGACATTTCAAAATGTTACTGCTGATGAATTAGAAGAGCAAATAAACACCTCTGATGATATAGCACCCCCTCAGGAGCCTTTTGATAAGGTTTTGAAAGACCAACTTTCTCAAACAGACACACCAGAAAAAGACATTCGGAAAGCGTTGTTTGATAACGATACACCGACCAGTGATGACGTACCACCAAGCTGGTTTAATGATTTACCTGATCTTGATATATAGGCTCAGGTAGTATTTTCTTTGTTTTGTAGATATTTGTGAATGCGCTCATCTACCTCAAGAAAATCAGCCTTGTTGGGCTTGAAAAAATCCCAATAGGTGTTTCTCTTTGAGCTCTGCTTTCGCTCCACCACCCACTTTAAGTTCTCAAGCATGGTCGAAAACCAATATTGAGCATCCGTGTGATAATCATGCTGATCTCTGATGGCTTCCCACACATCACTTGAAAATTGTGCTGCTTTATCTCCGCCTCTTATCCAGTCTAACCATGCCGTCACGGTCAGCTTCATGATCGAGACTTCATTTTGCATTTGAATGGCGAGTTCAAAGTTCCAGTCTTCCTCAACCAAGCCATGCTTCTCAGCATAGTGCTTGAGAAAGTACATTCTTAAACCTTGAAACCAAAAGTAATAGGTCTCTGCAATTGACCATTTTCGAAGCGAGTGGCAAATAAGCACATTACCAATGGCGTGATAAATTAGATTTTCTCTACCTTTAATGCTTGGGTTTGTATGCTTAAATCTTTTGGCTAGCTTGTCTACATCGGGAGGAGCACCCAAAGTTAAAAGCATTCCAGCCCCAAAGAACAATTGCGGATAATTCAAAGCTCCATCGATAAGATCAAGCCGTATTAAATCGTAGTACTTATAGGCGGAGGCTTCACTGATGGCTAATTTCTTCGCAATATCTTTTACAGGTATATCACACAAAAAGGCAGCGAAAAGTGTCTCGACTTGGGCATTTGATAGTTTGGAATGCTTGTAGTATTTATTTTTAGGCTTACGAGTTTTCCTTGCGCCACGCAGGTTAGGGAGTAGTTTGGCTTTCCATTTGGAGAAAGAAGATTCTGATAACTTGTTTTGTATACAGTATTCAGATTGAGTTAGCTTGCCACGCTTCCAAGAAAGAACATGAGCTTCCCAGAACTCAGATTTTGCCGAACGTTTTTTGGTATTTGCCATTTATACGCCTCGCACTCCCAGCTTTTGAATTTCCATTATACGGATAATAATTCCATATTATTCAACGGGTTACGAACTTCACCGTAGTTATTATTCTTTCGTCCTCCTTTTGCTCACACTAACTGGATCACATAAGGTTTTCACAAGCTTTGCGCAAAGCCTCTTAGAACCCATGTTCATTGATTACCCCTTCTTAAAGGGGCTGGAGGCTTTACATGTCTGATGATATCCAAATATCCATTGAGATCACAATTGAGGCGGATCACCCCGTCCAATCCGATTTATCTGTACCCCCTAGCCAAGACGATCTACTGCGCTGTGAGATGTGGGCAAGGTGCGAATGTGCCTATTGCCACTCTTTTGGCTGTGTGAACGCGCTTAGCCATAAAAATTCGGAGGTGCACTAATGAACTTCGACAAACCATCCCCGTTTGACAGTGTGAAAGCCGTCAGCCCTTCAGGAGTGATCAAAGTACTCTTTGCCGTCTCACTTGAAGCCGCCATGTTCGTTATGTTCTATGCGGTCTACACCGAAACGATAGGCTTGATGAACGAAACGTACCTTTCAGAGCTTCCTGTACTCGGCGGCATGTTTGGCATGCTCGATCCCGATGCCAATGCCTCTCACATCATTTCGATATTGCTGGCCACGTTTTCGGTGGCAACGCCGCTCTTCATCTGGGCGGAAGTGCATCGTCAAAATATCTTGGATGATCCTCAAGAATGGTTTTCTCACCCGCAAAATCAGATTTTAGCAAGCATCGCTGGCTTGGTCTTAATCATGGTCATTGGCCTAGAGGTCGTGAATTTATACACCCTCGTTGCAAGGGAAAGCACTCAAGGCGGATTTGTGGTGCAGCAAGAAAGCGGCGTGATGGCCTTCCTTGCACAAAACAAAGGGCTGGCGATTGGCGTGAGCGCCGTGATTGCCGTCATCAACATCATCCTAGCTTTATTCACGACACGCGCCTTCCAAAGCCTTAAGTCAGAGGAGAAATAGTCATGAAATATTTAACCGCTCTTATCCTTACTCTTTGCATTACCGCTTGCGGCGAACAAGCGCAGGCTCCCAAAACTAAAACTCATGAAGATATTTTTGTGCTCATCGAGAATGGCGGAACCATTGCCAGCGAAGATCAGGTGGAAGCGCTGAATACCGCGCTTTACTTACTTCAGCAATTAACCTCGCTCTCCCGAAGGAAAGCCACGAGTGATGTTCAGATTCACATTATTCTGAGCGCACTGCCTAACCGTATTGCGTGGTCGGGAACGGCTGGGCAGCTTCTCTCACAGGCGGAAGATGTTATGAATCTGATTATATTCAAACCGACTTTTTCAGATTTGGTTATGGCGTTTGATCAGATTGAAACAACCGTGAATCTGACTCAGCCTGACTCCATCCGATTGTACTGGATTGGCTCAACGGTTCATGTGCCGTTCCAGAATGGTAATGATCCGATTGACGTTGAAGTGCCTCAAGAAGTGCCAAGCGAGTTAGCGCTGGCAAATCTCGCCAGCAAGCTCACCACTCTCAAAATCATGCGCGTTCACCCCGATCAAGACAAGGTGCTGCAAGCCTATCTTGGCTCACTCGGGATTTTGAAACGTGCGCGCAATGGCGACATTGATTTTGAGCTGCTTGGTGAAGCGCAAACGAAGTCCCGACTGAATACGTTGCTTTAGGTGGAGGGATACCGATGAAAACTCTCATTAAAAACCTCGCAGTTGCAGTTGGCCTATCGGCCTTCTGCAACACCAACCTAATTGCAAACGAGCCTGTTATCACTGTTAAATCAAAAAGTGAGTATTCAGCGCCGATTATTGTTATTCGCTCAAAATATGATTTTGAGAAATCCATTTCTTTGAAGTTAAAAACTGACCCTTCGCTTGACGCCTCGGACATTCTCATAAGAACAATATCCAAGTTCGGAATGGTCGATGCCAATGGTATTAAGATCGTATCGGGGTTCGATATCGATCAGTCAAACAATATTATTGTAGCTTTTAGCGGTGGAACCTCCGAGATTATTCAAACATCGGGAAACCCTTCGCAGCTCAATATCGTTGCCAGCTTTCGAGATGCCAGTGGTCAGTTTGTTTCACCGCCTCCCGATAGCGTCGCGGTTTATTCTATGAGTGGTGAAAAGCTGTGCTTTGACTACAAAACCGTTCAGCAAGCACCACCTAACATTGGTATTGCTTTACTGCTAGATCGTTCAGGCTCTATGGCTGGCAACATTGATGCGGTAAAAAGCACGGCAAACAATTTTCTTAATTCATTGCCGACACATGCTCTATGCGCCGTTGGTAGCTTTAACTCCGACCTTACTTACGGTCATAAAAACTACCAGCAATGCAATGGCGGCGGATTTGGCTTTGAAAATATAGAAGCCAGTGGTGGCACAGATATTTTTAAGGCACTGAGCAGTGCCTATTCAGACCTATCGGGTAGTTACTTCAATGGGTATCAGAAGGCGGCCATTGTCATCACTGACGGTTACACCGTGAATGATGCAAAAGTAAAAGCTGAATTACTCGCCAATAAAAATGGCATTCTGACCTTTGTGTATTTCATTGGCGGAAACCATAAAGATGACCTTGAAGGCATTACCGACCACTTCATTTCTCAAGGCGGCAATGTAAAGCAGTCGCTATCACATTACTTTAGTGCCATCGGTCTTGCTTATAAAAGTCAGAAAGTTTTGAGCGTTAAGCCTTGCTCTGGAGGTGCGCATGCAACTCCGTAGCCAAGGCACGCAGCATCCGTCGCGGATATATAGCCGCGACCCCGATTTGCATGGCTCAAGTAAATGGGCAACGAAAAACCACCTTCACCAAAAAGGCTATGGCGAAGGTGGGCGCATATTCCTTGGCTACGGCATGGCCGAAGCGAACAAAGGCCGTGCTTATTGCATTACCACAAACACACAAAAGCACCTGCTAACTGTAGCACCTACACGAAGCGGAAAACTTCTAACCGCGAGTATGCCGCGATGCTTGGAGCATCGTGGTTCGCTGGTTGCGCTTGATGTGAAAGATGGTGAGCTATCTTTAATTGCTGCGCGATATCGGCGGGATGTACTTGGCCATAAAGTCATCATTATCGATCCATGGGATTTAGCTTGCTCAAAGCTCGGCATGCCACAATCAAGGTTTAACATTATGGACTGGCTTGATCCTGACAATGATGACTTTGTTGAGGATGCCATGAATATTGCAGATAGTCTTGTCACTGATCGAGGTGGCAAAGACCCATTTTGGACGGATGAAGCTCGCGCGCTCGTTATGGGGCTAATTCTCTATGTTGCCGCCACGCCTCTGGTGCTAATGCCGACTGTCAAGCGCTCACGCGACATTCCGCAAGTGAGAAGATTGTTAAGCCTATCTTCTGATGACTTTAAAAAAATTGTTGGAGGCGAGTATGCTGAAGACGAAGAAGGCAATGCCGTGTTAATAAAGCCCGGCATGATGCAAAGCTCCAACGAATATGTTCGCGCTGCCGCTGCGCGCATTTTGAATAAAGCGCCCAAAGAATTTTCCAGCATCTTATCAACGGCGCAACAAAATACGCATTTTTTAGAAAGCCCGAAAATACAGCGCACCTTATCGGAATCAGATTTCACCTTTGAAGAGCTGGAAAATGGCAAAACAGATATTTTTGTCGTTTTGCCTGCGGGGCGATTATTCACTTATAACCGTTTTTTGCGCATGTTGCTGAGTTCTGCCATTACTTCAGTAACCCGCTTTAAGACCAAACCCAACCCGCCCGTCTACTTCCTTATGGAAGAAGCCGCTGCCTTAGGGCGCATGGAGGTCATTGAAACTGCTTTTGGGTTAATGGCCGGATATGGCATGCAGCTCCATATGATCGTGCAGGACTTAAATCAGCTCGTCTCGCTTTATGGCGAGAGGTGGCAAACTTTCATCGCCAATAGCGGCGTTGTTCAGATCTTCGGCACCCGTGATTTGATGACCTCTGAATACACATCAAGGCTGTGCGGCATAACAACGATTGAATCGTTGAGCGAGTACAGCGCTGAGATGCGGGCTCGCCTGTTTAGTGATCCCAGTTTTTTAAGCCGAGATGATGCGCTCACATCTCGCTCGCTTATTACTCCTGACGAAGTCATGACGATGAGCCCAGTTGCTCAGATTCTTATCTTGTCTCACGCCAATCCAATCGCCTGCTTCAAGACTGCTTACTTTTTGGATCAGAGATATAGAAATAAAAATGGTTCACCCATTTATGACATTCATCCAAACTTTGCTGATGATCCAATAAGCAGACCTGTTAATTTCACCAAACAGGGGCTCAACATTGCAGCGCCTCTCTCTTCGATATTTGATGGAGGGTGAGCCCATGATAGTTAGAGCATGGATTTTAATTATTGTCATGGGCGTATGTGCATGGAGCGTATGGGTTGGTCTTGACGGAAAAATTCCCCCTTATGATTACGCGCCATTTAGTTTTGTTTTTCATTGGGCAACTCCATGGCTGTTATTAGTCTTGGCGGCAAAGTCGTGGTATCGCATTTTCATCTGGGGACGCATGCTGCAAGCGAAACAAACACCGCCAATTCTTAGTCGCGGCCTCTCAACACAAGCGCATAAGCAAATAAATACGGTTTTATTGAAACTTGCTTCGCAGGCGCTATTTCTTTTCGCTTTAGCTGGTGTGTTAAATCAGTTCTCAATTGAGCATATCGAATGGTGGATCGCATCGATCATAGCTTGCTTTTACCTTCTTAAAAAATCATCAAAGGCGGGGTAATGAATATGATTAATTTATTGCCCATAAAAGCAGAAAGTAGAAAAACGGCGGAAACATGCGGTTTACAGGGTGCCTGTTTACGATTTATTAACAATTTCAGGCGTATCATTGTAAGTATGAGAGATTGTCGGGACGCCAGAGCGTTCCATGCAACTCTCTTTTTTTGTGGTCAGGTGGGTGTATGTGCATGTTCCGCACCCAGAACGTGCCATCTCTCAGATATACGCGGCTGGCGCAAAGAATACGGCAGTGAGAGCAGTTATTCGCTTTCACTGCTTTTTTATGGGGGGATATATGGATAACCCCCTCATAAAACAGAATAAAAATGAGTCAAATGAGACTCAGATTTGTTTGAAGACTCCGCTGAAAGCGAGTCATAATCGGGGTTCTGACGATGAAGCGATAATCGCTCTCGTGAAGTTTCTCGCAAGACGCGCCGCCGAAGAAGATTACGAATTTTACCGCAGCGCGCTTAGCAATCCCGATATAGAAGATGGTGGATAGGAATATGACGCAACGTGCTTGCATATATGCCCGATATAGCTCTGACCTTCAAAGTGACGCATCTATTGAAGATCAAATTCGCCTGTGCAGTGACAAAGCAAGCGCTGAAGGCTGGGAGCTTGGCAATTGTTATACGGATGCAGGAATTTCGGGAGCATCACTCATGCGCCCTGGCATTCAATCTCTACTCAGCGCCGCAATGAATGGCGAGTTTGACATACTCATTGCAGAAGCCTTGGATCGCCTCTCTCGTGATCAGGAAGATATCGCAGGCATTTTTAAACGCATGGAGTTTGCTGGCGTTAAAATCATCACCCTTTCAGAAGGCGAAATATCCACGCTTCACATAGGCCTGAAAGGCACTATGAACGCCATGTTCCTCAAAGACTTGGCCGATAAGACCCGCCGTGGGCTTCGTGGCCGAGTAGAAAAAGGCAAATCAGGTGGCGGTCTAGCTTATGGCTATCAGGTGGTGAAGCAGTTCGACGCCAATGGCGAAGCCATCAAAGGGGATCGTGAGATTAATGAAGTGCAGGCCGATATCGTCCGCCGCATCTTCCGAGAATATGGCATTGAGAACAAATCGCCCAAAGCTATTGCCGCTCAGCTCAACGAGGAAGGCATACCTTGCCCATCTGGTAAAAGCTGGGGACAATCCACTATTAACGGCAACCGCAAGCGCGGTACTGGCATTCTGAATAACGAACTGTATATCGGTCGCCTGATTTGGAACAGACAGCGTTTTATCAAAGACCCTGCCACAGGAAAGCGTGTAACACGCCTGAATGATCCGTCTGAATGGATTGTTCAGGATGTGCCAGAGCAACGCATCGTTAATTCTGAGCTATGGGAAGCGGTTAAGGCGCGCCAGAAAACACTGGATCGTAAATCTTCCGCGCTTTGGCAAACGAACCGCCCCCAATATCTGCTATCAGGGCTGACCAAGTGTGGCGTTTGCGGTGGCGGGTATTCCAAGATCAACTCTACCCAATATGGCTGTTCTGCTGCCAAGAACAAAGGGGATAGCGTCTGCAACAATCGCCGCACCATCAAACGAGAAGCGCTTGAGGGCTATGTTTTGGATGGTTTACAAGGCCATCTCATGCGTGAAGAGCTGGTCAACGTGTTCTGTAAGGAATACACCAAGCATTTGAGCACCTTGCATGCGCAGGCCAATGCTCAGCGCAAGTCACTAGAATCTCAACGTGACAGCCTTCTCAAAGAGCGCGAGCGCCTAATACAGGCCATCAAAGACGGTATCCCCGCCAGTATGGTGAAAGACGATCTGGAAAGCGTTTCAGAGCGCATTGAGAAAGCAGAACAAGCTCTGACTGTGCAACCTGCACTCAAACCTCTGATTCATCCGGCCATGGCCTCACGTTACCACCAAGCCATTAAAGACTTAAAGGCATCATTGAATGCGGATGGCGCTCGCGCCGAAGCATCACAGCATTTGAGAGGGCTTATCGAAAAAGTGGTGCTAACGCCAGAAGAAGGCGAGAAAGGCCTACGTGTTGATCTGTACGGTGATTTAGCTGGAATCTTGAATATGTCTTTGGAGACGAAAGATATGAAAATCTTGGACAAACTATGCTTGAACGCATCGAATGAGAATAAGGCTATCAATGGGGCTTTCGCCCACATAGATAGAATTGGTAGCGGGGGCTGGATTTGAACCAACGACCTTCGGGTTATGAGCCCGACGAGCTACCAGGCTGCTCCACCCCGCATCGACAGGAGGCGTATATTAGAGAGCTTACCCATGGTTGTCAACCGTACAATTGAAATATTATTCTGCTAAGTGATGGATTTTTTAGGAAATTTAATTGGGCACGGATTTACCCGCAATTCAATGACTGCCTCACAACAGCAAAGCGCCTCCATGGCCACCGCCATTGCGCAAGATTCGGGTCGACCCCATCCGCCCTGGGCCTTAACCTATCCACAACCCGGCAATCACACTTTCAAAACAGGTATTAGCCATGGCCACCCGGAAAATCAGCGATTACCAGCGTGTGGAAAAAGCCATACAATTCATTAACAGCAACTTCGCATCCCAACCGTCTCTGGATGAAATCGCCGAGGCAACCCACCTCAGCCCCCACCATTTCCAAAAAATGTTTAGCCGATGGGCTGGCGTCAGCCCCAAGAAGTTCATGCAATACATCAGCCTGAACCACGCCAAGGGCCTACTTAAAAGCCAAATGACATTAGCCGAAGCCGCTCACGCCACAGGACTTTCCGGCACCGGCCGCCTACATGATTTATTTGTAAACATAGAGGGCATGACCCCTGGAGAGTATAAAAACGGAGGTGCGAATTTGCTGATCAACTACAGCTTTGCGGAGAGCCCGTTTGGCCAGCTGATCGTGGCTTCAACCGGCAAAGGCATCTGCCACATGCACTTCGAAACAAGCAAAACCGACGGACTTTACAAGCTTAAGCAGCGCTTTCCCAAGGCAACTTGCCGCGAAAACAACGACCCGGCCCAGCAAGCCGCCCTGTCTATTTTCCAAAGCCCATGGGACAACCCCAAGCAGGTAAAACTGCACCTTAAAGGCAGCCCATTTCAACTGAAAGTGTGGGAGAGCTTACTGAAAATACCCAAGGGAGCGCTGTCCAGTTATGGGCAGATCGCCGAAAACATTGACAACCCCAGGGCTTCCAGAGCAGTGGGCACCGCCATCGGCAACAACCCCGTGGCCTTCCTGATTCCCTGTCATCGAGTCATACAGAACAGCGGCAAGATCGGCGGCTATATGTGGGGGCCTGATAGAAAAACAGCCATAATCGGCTGGGAGGCTGCCAGCACCCAAGGGTGATAGCGCAGCTTTATATAGGAACTGTTTTGAAATTTGGTGCCGAAGGCCGGACTTGAACCGGCACGACCGTTAGGCCACTACCCCCTCAAGATAGCGTGTCTACCAATTTCACCACTTCGGCAGGGGACGGGTAATTTACCCAATATTCCCGAGGTGATCCAGCTTATTTTTGACTTCTGGCACCTCAGGCAAATTTTAATTGTTCCCGGTGTCTTCTTGCTCTGACACGGATTCCGTTGAAGATTCTCCTTCCACCGCCTGCTCCGCTTCATTCAAAGCGGCCTCCGCAGCCTGTTCAGCTTCTTCCACCACAGCAGGCACATCATCCTCTACGGACGGCACGTCGGATTGTGCTGGTGCTGCATCCTCGAGCTGAGGCACATCTGTTGGCGCAACCAATTCTTCCTGCACCACAGGCGTTTCTTCAAAATTAATACCGCTACCACCACTGGCCTTATCCCTGGCGATGTACGCCAACGCCACGCAAATCACAAAAAAGGCCGCCGCCAAGGTCCAGGACGATTTGGTAAGAAAGTTACCCGACCCGGCACCACCAAATACGGTTTGGGAGCCACCGCCACCGAAAGACGCACCGGCATCGGCACCTTTGCCCTGCTGGATTAACACCAACCCAATCAGAGCCAGGGAGATGACTACCAGGGCAATCAACAAAACCGTTTCTACTGTATCGAACATGCTTGTTTCCTAATCATCCTGCCGCTTGGCAGATCGCAATAAATTGTTCTGGCTTCAGTGAAGCGCCACCTATTAAGCCACCATCAATATCTGGGCAAGCGAACAATGTGGCTGCATTATCGGCCTTCACGCTGCCCCCATAAAGAATGGAAATAGCGTCGGCTATAGCGCCATCTTTTTCCGCCAATTTTTCTCGCAGGGCCTTATGAACTTCCTGGGCCTGATCTGGCGTGGCAGTTAACCCGGTACCGATGGCCCATACAGGCTCGTAGGCCACTACAGCCTTTGAAAACGCTTGTATTCCTGCCTTATCCACAACAGCCATCAACTGGCTTGCCACCACCTCAAGAGTTTGCCCGGCTTCCCGCTGCTCCAGGGTTTCACCCACACACAGTATGGGAGTCAGCCCACCCGCCTGAGCCGCACAGAACTTGTCTGCAATTTGCTCATCGGTTTCAAGGTACAAAGCTCTTCTTTCTGAGTGCCCCAATATCACGTAGCTGCAACCGAATTCTTTCAGCATGGCCACGGAAACTTCGCCGGTATAGGCGCCGGACTCATGCTGGCTGGCATTTTGGGCACCCCAGGAAATGAAACTTGCCTCAAGCAGGCCACTTACCTGTGCCAGGTAGGGGTAAGGCGAACAAACCAGCACTTCTGCTTTGCCCTGGGAAAGCCCTGCCTTTAACCCAGCTAACAATTGCTCAATTGAAGCCTGGCTTCCGTTCATTTTCCAGTTACCGGCCACGATAGGTGTGCGCATGGGAAATT
Organism: uncultured Ketobacter sp.; assembly: GCA_964016105.1. Classification (GTDB taxonomy): domain Bacteria; phylum Pseudomonadota; class Gammaproteobacteria; order Pseudomonadales; family Ketobacteraceae; genus Ketobacter. The sequence goes on along the minus strand of CAXHEX010000018.1, from coordinate 72,552 downwards.
AGCCTCTAATTCTGAGAGGCGGCAATGTTATCGAAGAAGATGTCAACATACAAGATCAGGCTTGAATGGCCTGCTCCACCACATCAGCAATCTGCTGGCATAGCTCAGCCACTTCTTTGGCATCATCCCCTTCCACCATTACCCTAATCAGGGGTTCTGTGCCAGAAGGTCGCAACAGCACCCGGCCACGCCCCTGCAACACCTCTTCAACGGTTTTTACGGCATCCTGCACTTGGGGAATACTCACCACTTCCCTTTTCTCGGGAAGACGCACGTTAATCATGGTTTGGGGCAGCTTGGTCATCCCCTGCTTAACCTGGTGCAGGCTCTTGCCCTGGGAAACCATGGCACTGAGCACCTGGAGCGCTGAGACTATGCCATCACCGGTGCTGGTTTTGTCTAAACACACGATGTGACCGGAGGATTCTCCACCCAACTTCCAATCGTATAGAGACAACTGCTCCATTACATAGCGGTCACCCACCTTGGCACGCACAAACTCCACCCCCATCTCCTTCAGGGCCAACTCAAGGCCGTAGTTACTCATCAGGGTGCCCACAACGCCGCCATGGAGACGGTCCGCCAGATGGCGACCTCGGGCAATTATGTAAAGCAGCTCGTCACCATCCACCAGCTCGCCTTCACCATCCACCATTACCACGCGATCACCGTCGCCATCGAACCCTATACCCAGATCCGCCCGCAATTCCCGAACTTTGCTCTGTAGATTTTCGGGATGGGTGGAGCCGCAGTTGAGGTTAATATTAAGACCATCCGGAGATACGCCAATGGGGACTACTTCAGCACCAAGCTCTTCAAATACAGCGGGGCCGATGGCATAGGTTGCGCCGTTACCGCAATCCACCACGATTCGCAGACCGTGGAGAGACAAATTACGGGGAAAGGTGCCCTTACAAAACTCAATGTATCGGCCTCGCGCATCTTCCAACTTTCGCGTTTTACCAATGAGATCCGAAGGCACGGTATCCATCACCGAGTCCATTTGCTCTTCAATGGCCAACTCAACCTCGTCGGGCAGCTTCATACCTTCTGTGCAGAAAAATTTGATGCCATTGTCAAAATAAGGGTTATGGGAAGCGCTGATCACAATACCGGCTGCGGCCCGAAAGGTACGGGTAAGATACGCTATAGCCGGTGTGGGCATGGGGCCCAGCAGCATCACATCCACACCCGCCGCAGACAACCCTGCCTCCAACGCGGACTCAAACATATAACCGGATATGCGAGTGTCTTTGCCAATTAAGATTTTCTGGCGGCCTTCACCCTTTGCGAACACCTTACCCGCTGCCCAGCCTAACTTGAGCATAAACTCGGGTGTGATAGCGCCTTGTCCCACGCTGCCACGAATACCATCAGTTCCAAAATAGCGTTTCGTCATTCTCTTTCCTTACTAGGGAGTTTCATACACGGCTTGCTGCACCTTTAGCGCATCGACAGTGGCTTCAACATCATGCACCCGAATAATATTTGCTCCGTTGCCGGCGGCGATCAATGCCGCAGCCACACTGCCGTACAATCGCTTTTCCACCGGCTTATGGAGGATGTTTCCGATCATGGATTTGCGCGACATGCCCACAAGGATGGGTAAATCCAGTTGTTTAAATCGGGAAAGGTGCTTTAGCAAACCGAGGTTGTGATCCAGTGTCTTGCCAAATCCAAAGCCAGGGTCCAATAACAGGCGCTCCCGGGGGAATCCAGCGGCTGCGCATTCTGCCACTCTTGCTTCAAAAAAGCCAAAAACCTCATCCACGACACTACTATAGGACGGGTTGTCCTGCATGGATTGCGGCTGGCCCTGCATGTGCATTAAACAAACGGGTAACTGGGTGAGTAAAGCCGCTTCCATGGCACCCGGGCGTTTCAGCGCCCGCACATCATTGATCAGGCCAGCCCCAGCCGCCGCAGACTGCGCCATCACCTGGGGAGTGGATGTGTCAACGGATATCACAGCATCAACCCGCCCAGCCAGGGCTTCCACCACTGGCACCACCCTCTCCAGCTCCTGCTCCACGGATACGGGATCAGCACCTGGACGAGTGGACTCGCCACCCACATCAATGATAGCAGCACCTTCGGCCACCATTTTTTCGGCGTGGTTCAAAGCGGATTGGGCAGAAACGAATTGACCCCCGTCGGAAAACGAATCGGGGGTCACATTGAGCACCCCCATTATCTGGGGGCGACTTAGATCAAGCAGGCGGTCACCGCACTTCAATTGAAGCTTGGGCATTCAATTGAAATCTTAGTGGGTGTTGGCAGGGCCACCAATCGAACCCTTGGCACCGTCGTCTTTTGTTGGAGTCACATCAGCAGCAGGACTACCGCCACTTGGCCCATCGTTGGAGTCATTCCAATCTTTGGGTGGGCGTACGGTTCGCCCTTCCATGATGTCATCAATCTGGTCTGAGTCGATGGTTTCGTATTGCATCAAGGCTTGGGCCATCGCATGCAATTTGTCCATGTTTTCTTCCAGAATGGTTTGGGCACGACCGTAACACTCGTCGATAATTTTGCGAGCTTCACTGTCTATTTCTTTTGCTGTTTGCTCAGAAACATGACGGCGCTGGTTGTACTGACGGCCAAGAAAAACCTCGCCCTCATCTTCTTCGTAGCTCAACGGACCCAAGCGCTCGGACAAGCCCCACTTGGTTACCATGTTACGGGCAATTTCTGTGGCCCGATGAATATCGTTGGAAGCGCCTGTGGTAACGCCATCTTTGCCCAGGGTGATCTCTTCTGCTATGCGGCCACCGAACAATGAACACACCATGCTCTCCAAAGCGCGCTTGCTCTGGCTGTACTTATCTTCTTCCGGAAGATACATGGTGACACCCAAAGCCCGTCCACGGGGTATAACGCTCACCTTATAGACAGGGTCATGTTCCGGCACCAAACGGCCCACAATAGCGTGGCCCGCCTCATGATAAGCGGTATTCAGTTTCTCTTTCTCTGACATCACCATGCTCTTACGCTCGGCACCCATCAGAATTTTATCTTTGGCTTTTTCAAACTCTTCCATGTCCACCACACGCTTACTGGCGCGAGCCGCAAATAGAGAAGCTTCGTTCACTAAGTTAGCCAAATCCGCACCGGAGAAACCGGGCGTGCCACGGGCAATGGTTTTTGCATCCACATCATCACCCAAAGGCACCTTACGCATATGCACTTTCAAGATCTGCTCGCGACCACGAATGTCCGGAGCGGATACCACCACCTGACGGTCGAATCGGCCGGGGCGCAACAAAGCGGAATCCAGCACGTCGGGACGGTTGGTGGCCGCAATCACGATTACGCCGTCGTTGGCCTCGAATCCGTCCATTTCCACCAACAACTGGTTCAAGGTTTGCTCACGCTCATCGTGACCACCACCCAGGCCGGCACCACGGGAACGACCAACAGCGTCGATCTCATCAATAAATACAATACAGGGTGCTTGCTTCTTGGCTTGCTCAAACATGTCTCGCACACGGGAAGCACCCACACCTACGAACATCTCAACAAAATCAGAACCCGATATCGTAAAGAAAGGCACCTTGGCTTCACCGGCAATGGCTTTAGCCAATAACGTTTTACCGGTACCTGGAGGCCCCACCATTAATACGCCGCGGGGAATCTTGCCGCCCAATCGCTGGAATTTACCGGGATCACGTAGGAACTCCACCAACTCCTGCACTTCGTCTTTAGCTTCATCACAGCCAGCAACGTCAGCAAATGTGGTTTTTATCTGATCTTCGCTCAACAAGCGTGCCCGACTCTTGCCAAAGGTCATGGGGCCACCACGACCGCCGCCACCGCCCTGCATCTGGCGCATAAAGAACATGAAAATGGCAACGATCAATAGAATGGGGAAACAAGCCACTAGCAGCTGCGCCCACAAGCTCTGCTTTTCTGGTGCCCGGCCGATGATGGCCACATTATTTTTAAGCAAAGTGGGCATCAGATCGATGTCGGCGATGGGGGGCAGAACTGTCTCGAACTTCTCGTTTGCAACGGTTTTACCGCTGATAACGGAGCCGTCCACTTCCACCTCGTCAATCTGACCGGATTCCACAAATTCAATAAACTGCGAATACGGTATGGGCTGCGAACCCGACTGGGAACTGAAGTTATTGAAAACCGACAGTAGCACTATCGCTATAACAACCCATAAAATGAGGTTTTTTGCCATATCGTTCAAGGGTTTACCCTCTCAATTTGCGCACCTGGGTCAGCAGATGACAATACTGTTAAACAAAGACGCTTCGCTCTACATTACTACACAATAGCGCTATACACCACATTTCGCCGGAATCCTGTCACGATCCATGAAAACCTTTCGCAAGAAGATACACTTCTTTGGAGCGCGCCCGTGAGGCATCGGGCTTCCGGGTGATCAATTTGCCGAAATTTTGCTGTAGCCTTTGGCGGTATTGATCAAAGCCCTCGCCCTGAAACACTTTGACCAGAAAGTTGCCGTTTCTATCCAAAACCTGTTCCGCCATATCCAGAGCCAGCTCCGCCAGATACATGGCGCGGGGCTGATCCACGGCGTTCATTCCACTCATATTGGGGGCCATATCGGAAATTACAAGGCCTACGGGGCGATTGTTAATAATTTCAAGCAGTTGTTCATAGACCTGATCCTCACGGAAATCCCCCTGTAAAAACTCTACCCCCGCAATGGGATCCATTTCGAGAATATCCGACGCAATCACCAAACCATTGTCCCCCGCCAAAGAGGCGGCCACCTGGGACCAGCCACCGGGGGCGGCACCTAAATCAAGCACCGTCATTCCTGGCCGGATCAAACGGTCTTTTTCTTGAATTTCCAATAACTTATAAGCAGCACGGGAACGCCACCCCTGCTCTTTTGCTTTTTTAACGTAAGCATCGTCAAAGTGCTCACGCAGCCAGCTGCCGCTGGATTTAGACCTGGACAAAATGCACCTGCCACTGAACCCGTCTGTATGTATGAGACACTATTCTGCCTTAAGCCCAGAACTACCGCGAGTCCTTTACCAAATCTGTATACACTTATCTGCAGCTGCTCTACAATACGCGCCCTTTTACAACTCGCCACAGACTGAAACGCGAGCAGGAATACAGATATGGCCCTAACCCAAGATCAAAAAAAGCACTTCCGCAAGCTTGCCCACCACTTAAAACCGGTTGTAATGCTATCCGAGAACGGCCTCAGCGAAGGTGTACTGACCGAACTCAATCGGGCTCTGGAAGATCACGAGCTGATTAAAGTGAAGGTAAGCGCCATGGATCGTGAAGACCTGAAAACCCTGGTTTCTGCCCTGTGCAGTGAAGCCAAAGCAGATTTGGTTCAGCTTATTGGAAAAATCGCTGTGATCTATCGTCCCGCCAAGAAACAAAATCCCAAACTGTCTAATCTGGTCCGCTACCAAAACCAATAACAGCAGGCAGGCCTCACCAGGTCTGTCATTTCCAAAGTTTTTGCACATTGTTTGGATATACTGTGTGAAATCTTTTGGAATCCACCCATGTCCATACGCAACAAATTGGTTATTACGTTTTTCGTTTACAGCCTGGTACTAACCTTTGCCATGGCGATACTGATGAGAGCGAACTTTCAGCAGGGACTGGACCGCTTCATCTCCGAGAAGCAACAACAGCTATTACAAAATATTGCCCCGGTGGCGGAAGCCTACTATGAGGAAAAAGGCACTTGGCTTGAATTCGAACAACACCCCAGGCGACTGCGGCAACTACTGACCCAAAGCAATGACGCCGATTCAATACAATTCAGCAAACGGCCACCCCCTCATCACCGGGATGGGGCATCCAGAGTTTATCTATTGGATAAAAATCGCAAACCCATAGCCGGCCGTTATAAACCAAGCCACAAAAATAGGGAGATGGCCCTAAAACAGGGTGAGAACACCATTGGCTACATAGGATTAAAGCCAAGAAAAAAGCGCCTCAATCACGAAGAAGAGCGTTTTCAAAAACAACAGGGGCGAGGGCTGATTTACATTGTTCTCACCTGCCTTGTATTTTCTTTGCTATTCGCCTGGCCCCTGGCCAGCCTGCTACTGCGCCGGCTGAACCAGCTTACTAACTACGTACGAGGGCTAAGCCAGGGCAACTACCAGGCCAAGGTAGCCATAAAAAGTAATGATGAGCTCACTGACTTGGGCAACCACTTAAATCATTTGGCCCAATGCCTGGATCAAAGCGAACAATCGCGACGCAAACTAGTGGCAGACGTGTCTCACGAATTACGCACGCCATTGAGCACATTGCGGGCACAGTTGGAGTCCATCGAAGATGGGGTACACCAATACAACGCCACCACCCACCAGCGGTTAAAGCAGCAAGTTGAACGCCTGAGCAAATTAATAGATGATCTGTACACCCTGTCCCTGTCTGACATCGGCGCCCTGCAATACCACAAACAGCCCATACCGATTCACCAAGTAGTGGATGCTGCAACCCAACCCTATGAAGAACAATTTAAACGTAAAGGAATTCAAGTTACCGTAGATAACCGGCTACAACCAGAGGACACCTTATTTGCGGATAAACAACGACTCACTCAATTGTTTGCCAATCTATTGCAAAACAGTTTGCAGTACACCGATGCTCCCGGAACCTGCAAAGTCCAAACATTCATACAGAAAAAAGATTTTATTTTTGAAATAGAAGACAGCTCCCCAGGCGTGCCAGCGGATCAACAAACCCATTTAATTGAAAGACTGTACCGTGGCGACGCCTCCAGAAATCGCAGCCTTGGAGGAGCCGGTCTAGGGCTGAGTCTCTGTCATAATATCGTATTGGCACACAACGGTAGCCTGGAGTTTGAATCCAGCCCATTGGGTGGGCTCAAGGTGAGCGTTCGCCTGCCGTTACAACAACCATCGGAGCATTCTGCAAGTGACTAAAATTATGGTGGTTGAAGACGAGCAAGATTTGGCTCAACTTCTAGTGGACTATTTGCATCACAATCAGTTTGAAACCTGTCAGATAGGCGACGGCGCAGAAGTATTGGATGCTGTGGCGCAATTTAAACCGGATTTAATTTTGCTGGACCTGATGCTGCCCAACGTAGACGGCTTGGAAATCTGCAAAACACTGCGTAAAGATAGTCAAATCCCCATCATAATCACCACCGCCAAAGTGGAAGAAATTGATCGCCTGCTGGGACTGGAGCTGGGGGCAGACGACTACATCTGCAAACCCTATAGTCCCCGGGAAGTGGTGGCAAGAATCAAAACCGTTTTAAGACGATGCCAGACCAGTCCGCAACAAACGTTTTCAAGCAGCTATTTACAACTGGATGAGAACCGTCTTTGTGTGAAAGTGGACGATACCGAGCTTCCCCTTACCCTGGTTGAATTTCGCCTGTTACAGACCCTGTCATCTTCACCGGGGCGGATCTTTAATCGAGACCAGTTAATGACCCAGATTTATCACGACCAACGGGTGGTTAACGATCGCACCATCGACTCCCATGTCACTAAACTGCGCAAGAAACTCGCCAGTACGGGCCACGACCTGATCCATTCAGTTTATGGTGCAGGTTATAAGTTTGAAGACAACAGCTTTTGAAAACAACAAATAGAGAACAACAACTTAGCGCCGCGACCTACATTTCCTTATTTTTTGCACATTTCATCCATATTGGATGCACATTGCGGGTTCATTATCTATCTGACCCCAACAAGGAGATTCAAAAATGAAAAAATTACTTATTACCGCTGCCACCATAGGTACATTAGTCGCTGTCCCCGCTATGGCTTGTCCCAAAGACGGTAAGCCCGGTGGCAGAATGAAACAACATCTGGTGAGCAAATTGGAACTGACTGAAGAGCAACAAACTCAATTGGAAGGAATTTTTGAAGCCAACCAACCCAAACGAGAAGCTCTACGCGAGCAAATGGAAGCGTTAAGGGCAGACACACAAACTCAGATCAAATCCATCTTATCCGAAGAGCAACTGGAAGAATTTGAGTCCATGCAGGAGCGACGGGAAAAAAGACACTCAAAATTCAGTAAAAAATACATGTAGTACGCAACCCCTACCCAATAAAAAAGCGCTACCTATGAGTAGCGCTTTTTTATTACGAATGCTCCCTTCAATCAGGGAACCAACCTATATGTGTTTGACTTTTACAATCTCATACTCAACAGTTCCCCCAGGAGTATCAACGGAAACCTCATCGCCTTCAAATTTACCAATCAGACCACGGGCAATGGGAGAATTTACAGACAATTTGTTTTGTTTTATGTCTGCCTCATCATCCCCCACAATCTGGTAACTGCGCTCTTCGTCTTTATTAATATCGTAAAGATCCACGGTCACACCAAAAATCACTTTACCGGTGTGATTGATTTTTGTGATATCGATAATCTGAGCATTACCCAGTTTACCTTCGATCTCCATAATGCGGCCTTCAGTGAAGCCTTGCTCTTCCCGCGCCGCATGGTATTCCGCATTTTCCTTTAGGTCGCCATGCTCTCGAGCTTCTGCAATGGCCGCCACAATGCGAGGACGATCCACCCTTTTCAAATGATCCAGTTCTTCACGTAATTTATCTGCACCTTGAACGGTCATGGGAAATCGATTCATTATTGTAACTCCGCGTGTAAATCTTGAAGCCGTCTAACTTTGGTCTCGACTTCCGTTTGCAAAAAGGCACAGATGGCCTCGGCACCCGCAATCGTGGTGGTGTAGCAAATCTTGTTCTGCAAGGCTTCGCGACGGATTTGATAGGAATCCGCTACCGCTTGAGTACCCGCAGTGGTGTTAATGATCAAATCCACTTCACCGTTTTTCACTGCGTCCACGATATGGGGGCGCCCTTCTTTTACTTTATTAATGGTAGCAACCGTTAAGCCCCCAGCTTTCAACACCTTTGCTGTTCCACTGGTGGCAATCAACTTAAAGCCCAGGCTATCCAGCTGCTTTGCCATAATCAAAGCGGCCGGTTTATCACCTTCCCGCACGCTCATAAATACCGTGCCGCTGCTGGGTATGGTTTCCCCTGCGCCTAACGCCGCTTTACCAAATGCTTCGCCAAAGCGATCGCCTACTCCCATTACTTCACCGGTGGATTTCATTTCCGGCCCAAGAATGGGGTCAACTCCTTGGAACTTGGCAAAAGGGAATACCGCTTCTTTAACAAAATAATGCTTGGGCACAATCTCTTCCACAAAACCTTGATCCTGTAGACTCTGACCAGCCATGCAACGAGCCGCCACTTTCGCCAAGGACACGCCGATACATTTAGAAACGAAAGGCACGGTACGGGAAGCTCTGGGGTTCACTTCCAAAATGTAAACATCTTCGCCTTTCACTGCAAACTGCACATTCATTAATCCCACCACCCCAAGCTCTATGGCCATTTTGCGGGACTGCTCGCGCATTTCATCCTGCAAAAACTGGCTTAAACTATAGGGAGGCAATGAGCAGGCAGAGTCACCGGAGTGCACACCTGCTTGTTCGATATGCTGCATCAAACCGCCGATCACCACTTGCTTACCGTCACTGACGGCATCCATATCCACTTCGATGGCATCATCCAGGAATCGATCCAACAACACCGGGGCATCGTTGGAAACCTGGACCGCTTCGGTCATGTAGCGACGCAGCTCTGATTCTTTATAAACGATTTCCATGGCGCGACCACCCAACACATAGGAAGGACGCACTACTAAGGGATAGCCTATGGTCTCGGCGTATCGAACCGCTTCTTCTGTGCTACGGGCAGTACGATTAGGGGGCTGCAACAGTCCCAAACGCTCAATCATTTGCTGGAAGCGTTCACGGTCTTCCGCTCGATCGATGGCGTCGGGCGAGGTGCCAATGATAGGAACGCCTGCCGCTTCAAGATCCCGCGCCAACTTCAGTGGAGTTTGGCCACCGAACTGGACAATCACGCCCTTGGGCTTTTCCAGGTCCACAATGGCCAGAACATCTTCAAAGGTTACTGGCTCAAAGTACAAACGGTCAGAGGTGTCGTAATCCGTAGAAACGGTTTCCGGATTACAGTTCACCATAATGGTTTCGTAACCATCGTCACGCATTGCCAAGGCCGCATGAACACAGCAGTAATCGAATTCGATGCCCTGGCCGATTCTGTTCGGCCCGCCGCCCAACACCATAATTTTATCTTTGTCACTGGGTTGCGCTTCGCACTCGTCCTCATAGGTGGAATACATATAGGCAGTACTGGTGGCAAACTCCGCTGCACAGGTATCAACGCGCTTGTAAACGGGTTTAACACCCAGTTCCAGGCGGTGCTTACGCAGTTGATTTTCAGACACACTGAGTAAATTAGCCAAGCGTGCATCAGAAAACCCTTTGCGCTTCAGGCCGCGCAAGCGATCTGCATTCAACTCACCAATGGTGGAGGTTTGCAGCTGCTTTTCTTCATTTACGATGTCTTCAATTTGTACCAGATACCAGGGGTCAATGGCGGTGGCATCAAACACATCTTCTACGCTCATACCAAAGCGGAACGCATCCGCCAAAACCCAGATTCGATCCGGGCCCGGGGTCACCATCATATTGCGCAGTTGGCTGCTGGCATCATCCCCTTGCAAGTCGATAAAGGGATCAAAACCGTCCACCCCCACTTCCAAGCCACGTAGGGCTTTTTGCATGGACTCCTGGAAGGTTCTGCCTATGGCCATCACTTCACCCACCGACTTCATTTGGGTGGTGAGCACGGGATCCGCCTGGGCGAATTTTTCGAAATTGAAACGGGGAATCTTGGTTACCACATAATCGATGGATGGCTCGAACGAAGCCGGCGTGTTGCCGCCAGTAATATCGTTTTGCAATTCATCCAAGGTGTATCCCACCGCCAGTTTTGCCGCCACTTTAGCAATGGGGAAACCGGTGGCTTTTGACGCCAACGCTGACGAACGCGATACCCGCGGGTTCATCTCAATTACCACCAAACGCCCTGTTTCCGGACACATGCCAAACTGCACGTTGGAGCCACCGGTTTCCACACCGATTTCTCGCAATACCGCCAAGGAGGCGTCACGCAGAATCTGGTATTCCTTATCCGTTAGGGTTTGCGCCGGTGCCACGGTGATGGAGTCCCCGGTATGCACCCCCATGGGGTCAAAGTTTTCAATGGAGCAGACAATGATGCAGTTGTCGTTTTTATCCCGCACCACTTCCATTTCATATTCTTTCCAGCCAATCAACGATTCATCGATCAGCAGCTCAGAGGTGGGGGAAAGATCCAAGCCACGCTCACATATCTCAACGAACTCTTCCCGGTTATACGCGATACCGCCACCGGAGCCACCCATGGTGAAGGAAGGCCGGATGATGCAAGGGAAGCCAAAGTTATCCAATACCTGTAACGCTTCTTCCATACTATGGGCAATGGACGCCCGCGGTGTGTCCAAGCCAATGGCTTTCATGGCTTTATCAAACCGCTCTCGGTCTTCAGCTTTGTCGATGGCATCCTGGGTTGCACCAATCAGCTCTACGCCGAACTTATCCAACACCCCGTGCTTGGCCAAATCCAGGGCGCAGTTCAGCGCGGTTTGGCCGCCCATGGTGGGTAACACCGCATCGGGACGCTCTTTTTCAATGACTTTGGCAACGGTTTTCCACTCAACGGGCTCGATGTAGGTGGCATCGGCCATGGCGGGATCGGTCATGATGGTGGCGGGATTGGAATTCACCAGTATCACCCGAAACCCTTCTTCCCGCAGGGCTTTACAGGCCTGTGCGCCGGAGTAATCGAACTCACAGGCTTGTCCAATCACAATGGGGCCTGCTCCCAGAATCAGAACGCTTTTAATATCAGTACGTTTTGGCATTGCATCCTACCGTTTGAAAAAATCTTATTTGCTGTTTCCAGCTCGCTCTGCCATCAGTTCGATAAAGTGGTCGAACAATGGCGCTGCATCGTGGGGCCCTGGGCTCGCTTCCGGATGGCCTTGAAAACTAAAAGCGGGCCGGTCGGTGCGATGGATGCCTTGCAAAGAACCATCAAACAACGATCGATGGGTGGCTCGCAAATTGTCCGGCAGCGTTTCCTCATCAGCGGCAAAGCCATGGTTCTGGCTGGTAATCAACACGGTTTTATCGTCCAGATTCTGAACTGGATGGTTGGCGCCGTGATGCCCAAATTTCATCTTTACCGTTTGCGCACCACTGGCCAATGCCAGCAGTTGATGGCCAAGACAAATTCCAAACACCGGAGTGTCCGTTTCCAAAATGGCTTTAATCGCCGTGATGGCATAATCGCAGGGTTCTGGATCACCAGGACCATTGGACAAAAAGATGCCGTCCGGGCTCATGGCCAAAACATCACTGGCAGGGGTTTGAGCGGGCACCACAGTGAGGTCGCAACCGCGATCCACCAACATGCGCAATATATTGCGCTTCACGCCAAAGTCGTAGGCTACCACTTTGTAGGGCAACTGAGCCGGCGCTTTCATATGGCCTTCGCCCAACTCCCAAGTACCTTCTTGCCAAGAGTAAGGCTCATCTACCGTCACTTCTTTGGCTAAATCCATACCCTTCAGGCCCGCAAAGTTCTTGGCTTGGGCCAGGGCGGCATCGGCATCCAGATCATCTCCCGCCATGATACAGCCACTTAAAGCGCCTTTTTCCCGCAGAATTCGGGTCAGCTTTCGGGTATCGATATCCGCAATAGCCAACACGCCACGCTCGCTTAGATACTGATCCAGGGGCTTTTCGCTGCGCCAACTGCTGGCGATCATGGGAAGGTTGCGGATGATTAATCCCGCGGCCCAAATTTGCCGCGATTCTTCATCTTCCTCATTGACTCCGGTATTTCCAATATGAGGATAAGTGAGGGTCACCATTTGGCGAGCGTATGAGGGATCGGTGAGAATTTCCTGATAACCGGTCATGGCGGTATTGAAAACCACTTCGCCTACGGACTGGCCGTCGGCACCGATGGAAACACCCCGGAAAAGGGTGCCGTCTTCTAGGGCTAAAATGGCTGGTTTGTTCAAGCCAACCTCCATCTCTGGGTTGTAAATGAGTTTTTGATCAGCTAAGCGCCCACCTACTTAAACATGCCCCACTTCGTAATGAAAGTTCCGGGCCGCACAATGCCGGGCTTTATGCAGATGACTGATAAGCCGGACAACTGAGGTTAGGTGAATGTTTAAGATGTCGAGGATCTGCCCCGAGCAAGGCGCTGATCGGGGCTATTCTATCGGAATTGGGGTTCTAAGGTCTAATTTATTTTAGGCCCAGTACATCCTGCATATCGTAGAAGCCTATGGATTTCTGACTGAGCCAGCGACAGGCGCGCACAGCACCACGGGCAAAATTCATACGACTGGTGGCTTTGTGGGTGATTTCCACTCTTTCACCATCTGCCGCGAACATGACCGTATGTTCACCTACAATATCGCCAGCACGGACTGTGGCAAAACCGATGGTGTCACGCTTCCGTGGGCCATCCTGACCTTCCCGGCCATAGACCGCCACTTGTTTCAAGTCTCGCCCCAGGGTGTCAGCCACCACTTCACCCATTCTTAACGCGGTACCAGAAGGGGAATCCACTTTATGCCGGTGGTGGGCTTCCACCACTTCGATGTCCACCTCGTCACCCAACACTTGGGCGGCAATTTGCAAAAGCTTAAAGCAAAGATTCACCCCCATACTCATGTTAGGGGCAAACATGATGGCCGTTTTTTCGGCACTCTCTGCCAAAGCGGCTTTTTCTTCCTCGTTAAGACCAGTGGTGCCAATGGCCATTTTCTTACCATGCTGGGCACAAAACGCCGCATTAGCCACGGTGGCTGCGGGCGCAGTAAAGTCGATCAAGACTTCAAAATCGTCTTTTACCGCATGCAGGCTATCCACCACGGTCACACCCAATTTACCCACACCGGCCAATTCACCAGCATCTGTACCAATGAGTGAATTGCCGGGCCGATCGATGGCGGCAGCAAGAGTCACACCCTCACCTTCGGTCACAGCCTCAATTAAAGCCCGCCCCATGCGGCCCGCAGCACCAATTACGGCCACTTTTACTTCGGAGTCACTCACTGGATATTCCTTAAACTATGGGTAGATTATTTAGGGTTATTACAACATGTCGTCGAAGAACGATTTTACGCCATCAAACCAGCCACTCTTTTTGGGAGATTGGCGATGGCCTTCTTTTTCCAGGCCTTCCTGAAACTGGCGCAATAAATCTTTTTGTTCCTTTGACAGATTTACAGGTGTCTCCAATGTCACCCGGCACAACAGATCACCAGGGTTACCACCGCGGACTGGGGTCACGCCCTTGCCGCGCAATCGAAACAACTTACCGGTTTGAGTCTCTGCAGGAATTTTCAGTTTCACTCGACCATCTAAGGTAGGCACCTCCAGCTCACCGCCCAATGCAGCATCAGCAAAACTGATGGGCACTTCCGTGAATAAGTCTTTGCCTTCCCGTCGGAAAATGGCGTGATCTCTCACCGCCACCTGCACATAGAGGTCTCCGGCAGGCCCACCGGCCACTCCAGCTTCACCCTCACCGGCCAAACGAATACGATCACCGGTGTCCACGCCGGGGGGAATCTTAACCGAAAGCGTTTTGCGTTTTTCCTTACGACCCTGACCATGACAAGCAGGACAGGGGTCTTTAATAATTTTACCCTGACCCCGACAAGCAGGACAGGTTTGCTGAACCGAGAAAAAGCCCTGCTGCATACGCACCTGACCGGCACCACCACAGGTGCTGCAGGTAACGGGGCTGGTACCTTTTTTAGCGCCACTGCCGTCACAAACTTCGCAGTTCACCATGGTGGGAACGCGAATTTCCACGTTGGTACCCTTCACTGCTTCTTCAAGGTCCAGCTCAAGGGTATAACGCAAATCCGATCCGCGATTGTTACGGCCACCACCACCGGGACGGCCACCGGCACCAAAGATATCGCCAAACACATCACCAAAGATATCGCTGAAGCTGGCTCCACCGGCTCCGGCATGGAAGCCGCCACCTCCCATATTGGGGTCTACTCCGGCATGACCATAATGATCGTAGGCTTCTTTCTTCTGCTCATCGGACAATACTTCGTAGGCTTCACTGGCCTCTTTAAATTTGGCCTCGGCCTCTTTGTCGTCCGGGTTACGGTCGGGGTGGTACTTCATGGCCAGTTTTCGATAGGCTTTTTTGATCTCCTGAGCGGAGGAATCCTTCGAAACCCCGAGCACTTCGTAGTAATCTCTTTTCGACATAGGTTTAAACCAATTCTATTGTTGTGCGACGAAGGCCACTGATGGCCTGGCTCTTGATGCGGCAACGCGGAGACTTGCTCCGCGACTGCCTTGCCAATGAGGACGCTACCTCATTACGCTTTGCTTACTACCGATAACAACTTACTTTTTGTTGTCATCCACTTCTTCAAACTCAGCGTCAACCACTGACTCATCAGCGGCACCACTGCTGGAGCTGTCACCACCCGCTTGACCAGCGGCGTCGGTTACGTCAGGGCCAGGCTGGTCCTGCTGCTCTGAGTACAAGCGCTGAGCCAAATCCGCCGAAGCTTCAGTGAGATCTTTGGTCTTGGCTTCGATCTCATCTTTGTCGTCGGACTTAAGCGCTTCTTCCAAAGCACTGATAGCAGACTCAATCTTGGTCTTCTCTTCTTCACCCACTTTGTCCGCCGCTTCTTCAAGGGTTTTCTTAGTGGCGTGAATCATGCCATCGGCCTGGTTGCGAGCGGTCACCAGTTCTTCAAACTTGCGATCGTCTTCCGCATGAGACTCCGCATCCGCTACCATTTTCTCGATCTCGTCGTCACTCAAACCAGAAGACGCCTTGATCACGATGGACTGCTCTTTACCCGTTGCCTTGTCCTTCGCACTTACGTTAAGGATACCGTTGGCATCGATATCGAAGGTCACTTCAATCTGAGGCATGCCCCGTGGCGCAGGAGGTATGTCACTCAAATCGAAACGGCCAAGGGATTTGTTTGAAGACGCTTGCTTACGCTCACCCTGACACACATGCACGGTTACCGCAGTCTGGTTGTCATCAGCGGTAGAGAAAACCTGGGATTTCTTAGTGGGAATCGTGGTGTTCTTCTCGATTAGCGGTGTCATCACACCACCCATGGTTTCAATACCCAAGGTGAGAGGTGTTACGTCTAGCAGCAGAACGTCTTTCACGTCTCCCGCCAATACCGCAGCCTGGATAGAGGCACCCACTGCAACCGCTTCGTCTGGGTTCACATCCTTACGGGGCTCTTTGCCGAAGAAGGATTTCACCTTTTCCTGCACCAGAGGCATACGGGTTTGACCACCCACCAAAATCACTTCGTTAATGTCAGACGCCTTCAGGCCAGCATCCTTTAATGCCATCTCACAGGGCTTCAAGGAATCCTCAACCATCTGCTCTACCAGCGATTCCAACTTGGCGCGGGTCAGCTTGATGTTCAAGTGCTTGGGGCCCGTGGCATCGGCGGTGATATAGGGCAAGTTCACTTCAGTCTGCTGACTGGAAGACAACTCAATCTTGGCTTTCTCAGCAGACTCTTTAAGACGCTGCAGAGCCAAGGGGTCGTTGTGCAGATCAATACCGGAATCCTTCTTGAACTCGTCCGCCAGGTACTCAATCAAGCGCAGATCGAAGTCTTCACCACCCAAGTGAGTGTCACCGTTGGTGGCCAATACTTCAAATTGGTGCTCGCCATCCAGCTCAGCGATCTCAATGATGGAAATATCGAAAGTACCACCACCCAGGTCGTATACCGCTACCACAGAGTCGCCACGCTTTTTGTCCATACCGTAGGCCAGGGCCGCAGCAGTAGGTTCGTTGATGATTCGCTTAACGTCCAGACCAGCAATACGGCCGGCATCTTTAGTGGCCTGACGTTGACTGTCGTTGAAGTAAGCGGGAACCGTAATAACCGCTTCTGATACTTCTTCACCCAGATAATCCTCAGCGGTTTTCTTCATTTTCTTCAGAATTTCCGCGGACACTTGAGGCGGTGCCATCTTTTTGCCTTGAGCTTCTACCCAGGCGTCACCGTTATCGGACTTAATGATCTTGAAAGGAGCGCGCTTGAGGTCTTTCTGCACTTCGTTATCAGTGAACTTACGACCGATCAAACGCTTAACAGCGAACATGGTGTTATGTGGGTTAGTCACCGCCTGTCGCTTGGCCGACTGCCCCACTAGAATCTCGCCTTCTTCGGTATAGGCGATGATAGAAGGGGTAGTGCGATCACCCTCGCTGTTCTCGATTACTTTGGGCTTGTCGCCTTCCATTACTGCTACGCAAGAGTTGGTGGTACCCAAATCTATGCCAATAATCTTACCCATTTTCTACTCTCCGCTTATCTTGGCTCCGCATGGCTTGAAGCACAATGCGGTGATTAAAAGTGTCTGTTTAGTTGGTTTCGAGGCCTAAGCCCCTGGCTTGTTTACCTAAATGGGGCTGTTGCCAACAAATTCAAGTGTATTTTGTGGGTTTACGATGCCGCTTTTGACACCACCACCATGGCAGGACGCACGAGCCGCCCTTTAAGTAAATACCCTTTTTGCATAACTGCCATAACCGAATTGGGCTCCATATCTGGGTTTGGCACCATGGACATGGCCTGGTGAAACTCAGGATCAAACGGCTGGCCCATGGGATCAACCTGCTCCACGCCATGCTTTTTGAGGGCTTCCACAAACATTTTCAAAGTGAGTTCAACCCCATCTTTCATGGCCTTTACGGCCTCTGAGTCCAGGTTGTCAGCTGCCTCTGTGGCTCTCTCCAAGCTATCTATTACAGGCAATAAATCGGAAGAAAACTTATCCAAAGCAAATTTATGGGCGTTTTCCACATCACGCTCGGCGCGCCTGCGCATGTTTTGCACTTCTGCCTGGGCCCGTAGAACCGAATCCGACTGCTCTGCCAACTTTCCGTTCAGCTCAACAATCTCGGCAAGAGCCGCCTCCAGGGTTAATTCACCACTGGCCGCTTCAGATTCGCTAGAAGCCTCCTCCACGGTACTTTCTTGCTCTACCGGCTCCCCCTGCTGGTCCGGCTGATTTATATCCTGCTCCGAATCCGGGCGCGTAGCTTCATCGCTCGCCATAGATTTTCTCCACCAAAATCAATGAGTTATTCAAAAAGCGCAAAAACCAGCATGTGGTTCAGCTGCAAAATTTTTCACTATATGGGGGCTAATTGATCGGCTTCAAGGCCGCACTGAGAATTTTCGCAGTTAAATCCACCATGGGGACTACCTGCTGATAGGGCATGCGAGTGGGACCAATCACCGCCAACACCCCCAAGACATCATCTTTGGCGCCATAAGTGGAGGTCACCAGACTGCATTCGTCGAGCATTTTGTAACCGGATTCCTGGCCAATGAATATTTGTACTCCATCGGCCTTGATGCAGCTGTCCATGATGCCTAACAGATCCCGTTTGCGCTGGAACGCGTCAAACAGACCTTTGAGTCGATCTACCCCTTGTTCATCCACCATACCCAACAGGTTGCCCTGGCCGGATACCACGCAGTCCGCTTCAGGAGAGGGATCAAAACTATGGGTGGCCACCTCAATCACCGTTTGCATCAGGGAGTCCATATGGGTTTTGTCGGTTTTCATGGCCGCGAGTAAGCGCTCCCGAATGGAGCTGAGGTTACTGCCAATAAAATGCTGGTTGAGGTAGTTAGCCGCCTGCTGCAGTTCTACTTCATTATACCTACGATCCGTGGTGATAATGCGATTCTGTACTTCACGATCGTTGAGCACCAAAATCACCAACACACGGCAGCCTTCCAGGGGTAGAAACTCCACCTGCCGCAGGCTGGCATTATCGCCCTGCTGGGGCACCATCACGATGCTGGCCATGGATGTCAGGTCAGAAAGTAATGCGGACGCCTCTTCCACTAACTCAAGGGGGGTTTTGTCCGGCAGCAGGCGACTTTTCACTTGATCTATATTTTCCACTCCGGGAGCCGCCACCGTCAGCATGGTGTCCACAAACAAGCGATAGCCCATGGCCGTGGGCACCCGCCCGGCGGAGGTATGGGGGGAACAAATTAGCCCACGCTCTTCCAACTCTGCCATGACGTTGCGAATGGTGGCAGGGCTGGCGGAGTGCACCATGGACTCGGCAATAACCTTGGAGCCCACGGGTTCGCCTTCCAATATGTACCGTTCCACCAGTGCCTTTAGCACCTCTTGTGCCCTATCGACTTTCGGCCTCATGTACCTGCCTGATCCACCCTACTCAATTTTTACGGATTTTGATTCTAGCTTGGCATTCCCGATGGCGACAAGGCTCCTTTTTCACTAACATGGTGGCCAACGTAACGGCCACCCTGGATTGAAGCGCAATTTCGCCATGCTCACACATATCAATATTCAAAATTTTGCCATTGTGGAAAACCTGGATCTGGATATTTTTGACAAACTCACCGTGATCACCGGGGAAACTGGCGCCGGCAAATCCATTATGATCGATGCCCTGGGGCTAGCCCTGGGCAACCGGGCGGAATCTGGGGCTGTACGCCACGGTGCCAGCAAAGCAGAGATCCACGCCACTTTCGACCTGACAAACATCCCCGCTGCCCACAGCTGGCTGCAATCCCGGGAACTGGACAGCGAACAAGAATGCATTTTGCGCCGGGTGATCACCAGCGATGGCCGCAGCAAAGCCTATATCAACGGCCGCCCCACCCCACTACAGGAATTAAAACAACTGGCGGAAATTCTAGTGAGCATCCATGGGCAGCACGAACACCAGGCCCTGCTGAGAAAAGAGACTCACCGTCAATTACTGGACGAGTTCTCCGGCCACGGCAAGCAGACTGCCGCGGTTGCCAAGGCATATCATGATTGGCAAGAAAAACAAAACCAGCTTGAACACTTTCAAAACCACGCCAAGGAAATGCAGGACCGAGCCGACCTGCTGCGCTTTCAGGTGGGCGAACTGGAGGAACTGCAGCCGGTAGCAGGGGAAATTGAAAAGCTGGAGCAGGAACATAAACGCCTGGCAAACGTAGAGGGGTTATTGAACCTGGGGCAGCAGGCGGTAAACGCCCTTAGCGAAGGGGATGAAACGCTTCTCAACCAAAGCCAAACCTTGCTGCAATTGTTGCAACAAATGACCCAGCAAGACGACGGTATCGGGGAAACCCGAGACATGATCGAAAGCGCCTGCATTCAGTTTGAAGAGGCCAGCTCTAGCCTCAAGCATTACCTGGACCATCTGGACATTGACCCCCAGCGCTACCAGGACGTGGATAATCGACTGTCCGCCTATTTTCAGCTGTCCCGCAAGCACAGAGTGGACAGCCACCAGTTGGCCGAGCTGCTGGATCAACTGCAACAGGAATTATCAGAAATCGATGGCGGCGATGAAAAACTGGCACAATTGGAAGCCAGCGCCAAAGCCGCAAAAGAGGCTTTCCTGGCGCAGGCAGAAACCCTGTCAAAAAGCAGAAACAAGCACGCCAAGAAACTGAACAAGCTGATCACCGAGAAGATCCAACCTTTGGGCATGCCCGGTGCTGAATTTCAAGCAAAGCTGGACAAAACGGACCCAGACCATGCCAGCCAGCACGGCCTGGATCACATCGAATTTGTGGTAAAAACCAACCCAGGGCAGCCCATGAAGCCTCTTAACAAAGTGGCCTCCGGGGGCGAACTATCCCGCATCAGCCTGGCAATTCAGGTGGCCTGTGCGGCTAAATCTAATGTTGCCACCCTCATATTCGATGAAGTGGATGTGGGCATCGGCGGCGCCGTGGCGCAAGTGGTGGGGCAATTACTGAGACAACTGGGCACCAGCAACCAGGTGATCTGCGTAACCCATCTTCCTCAGGTGGCCGCCCAGGGCCACAACCACCTACACGTGAACAAACAGACCAGTAAAAAGCAAACCCACACGGGAATTGCACGGCTTTCTTTAGATGAAAAGGTGGCGGAAATCGCCAGAATGCTGGGGGGGCTCAACATTACCGATCAGACCCTGGCCCACGCAAGGGAGCTGATCGATGAGAGCCAAAGCCTTTAGTTTTTCTTGGGTTTTACGTACAAAACCAGGTTGTGGTCCACTAGATCATAACCATGCTTTTCAGCAATTTTGTGCTGCAGGGCTTCAATCTCATCATCAATGAATTCAATCACTTTGCCCGTTTCCATACACACCATATGGTCGTGGTGGTCGCCCTTCGCCAACTCAAATACGGCGTGACCATCATCAAAATTCAACCTGGATACCAAACCGGCGCTTTCGAACTGAGTAAGCACACGATACACCGTTGCCAACCCCACATCATCCCCTGCGTCTAGCAGAGACTTGTACACATCCTCGGCGCTCATATGGTGCTGGTCTGAAGATTCAAGAATCTGCAAGATTTTCACCCTGGGCAAAGTGACCTTGAGGCCAACCTTTCTAAGTTCCTGATTTTCTGCTGACATAATAATGAGTTCGCTGTAATTGGAAATGGACAGAAGTTAATTGGGCGTAGTTTACACCCTTAAGTGAACACAAAAAAGGCTCGCAAAAAACAAGCCTTTAGCCGGAACCCGGGAGCGTTTATACTGTCAAATTGACTTCCCGCTATGGTCATTTTCAACCCTAAAGAATCCAGGACACCGGCAACACATGCAAATCAAGCACCTATCAAAAAACCCAATGCCCCATCGTTCTCTGACTGACTCACGATCCACGAATCTGGGACTATTGGCCGTTTCATTGCTTCTGGTGCTGCTGGTAAGCGGGTGCAGCACGCTACGTTTCCCCGGCGTATACCGAATCGACGTGGGCCAAGGCAACATATTGACCCAGGAGATGGTAGACAAACTGCGTATTGGTATGACGCCCCGCCAGGTTGAGTTTGTGATGGGATCGCCCATGATCGCCGACACCTTTAACCCGGACCGGTGGGATTACTTGTATCAACTAGAGACTGGCAAAGGGTTTTCGTTGCGCAACCACCTAGTGCTTTATTTTGAAAATGAAAAGCTGGCAAAAATTGATACGGCCCAATACAAAGATCCGGAAGCCCTTAAAAAGAGCCTGTTGCAACAATTGGGCGTAGAGCAGCCAGAAGAAAACCCAAAAAAGACTGAAGCCTCTTCTTCTCAAGCAGAACAAGAACAAGAAGCATCTGACAATTCAGAAAACAGTGCCGAAGCGGAAGAAACGCCCACAGCCTAACAAAGCCCTTTCATAAAGAACCCGGCTGCTATTTTTGCTGGGCTTTCTGTGCAGCCCGCTTCTTTCGTACCTCTTTGGGGTCGGCTATTAACGGGCGATATAACTCCACCCGATCACCGTCTTCCAGCACCCGTTCTTTCGGCTTTCGCTCAGCTTTACCAAACACCCCCATGGGTGTGGCTTCAAGATCCAGACCTTCAAATTTTTCTGCAATGCCTGACATCACCGCCGCTTCAAACAAGGTGGTGCCCTGCTTTACGGTCAAAGGCAGGATCATTTGTTTTTCCGGTAGCGCGTAGGCCACTTCAACGTTAATCAAAGTTTCACTCACCACATCATTCCATCAGTTTGCTAATCATCACCGCAGCCACGCCTAGAGGTGAAATAAATCGAACCAGATAATACCAGGCTCTGTAGATTGTGGGGTGTTCGATATCCACCTCATTTCGCACTATGGCTCGGTCCATTACCCACCCTACAAATACACAGATCAACAAACCACCCAAAGGCAGCATCAGGTTGGTGGTCAGCTTATCAAAAAAGTCGAAGATGGAATTACCAAACAGACTGACGTCGCTCCAGATGTTCAAAGACAATGCACAGGCTACACCCAATATCCAAGCCGCCACGCCTAAGATCAAGGCCGCTTGCAAGCGGGACAAGCCTAAGCTTTCCACCGCCCAGGCCACCCCCGGTTCCGCAAGGGAAATGGCTGAGCTCCAGGCGGCAATCACCACCAAAACAAAGAAAACCGTGCCTAAAATGACTCCGCCGGGCATCTGACTGAAAGCGATGGGCAAAGTTTGAAACATAAGCGAGGGGCCTGCGGCGGGTTCAAGGCCATTGCCAAACACGATGGTAAAAATCACTATCCCTGCCACAATGGCCACCAAAGTATCCAGAATGCCAATAGTCACCACGGTGGAGGCCAGATTGTGCTCTCGGGACAAATACGCCCCGTAGGCCATGATGGCCCCCATCCCCAAACTCAATGTGAAGAAAGAATGCCCCAACGCACTGAGGATGGATTCCTCGGTCAACTTGCTGAAGTCCACCTTGAACATAAATGACAGACTGTCTGCGAAGCCCTCTTGCGTGGCAGCATAGCCAAACAAGAGCAACAACATCAAAAACAGCAACGGCATCAGCCATTGCACCGCCATTTCTAAACCTTTATGAATGCCGTGAGCCACCACGGTAATGGTCATGGCCATAAACAATGTGTGCCAGTCCACCAGCCTTTTAGGGTCGGAAACCAGATCGCCAAACGCCCCACTAATGGCCTCCGCGCTCTGGCCATCAAAGGTGCCCTTACCCATTAAATACGCGTAGGAAACAGCCCAGCCCGCCACCACACTGTAAAACGATAAAATAAACAGCCCCGCTAAGGCGCCCAACCATCCGATCCCACCCCAGAATGGCGTGGCCTGGGCCTCCTTGGCCAACTTATGCATGCTGTTAATGGGGCTCGCCCGCCCCCTTCGGCCCAATAGAATCTCACCCAGCATAACAGGAATACCAATGGCAAAAATAAACAGCAAATAAATCAGCACAAACGCACCGCCGCCATTCTCGCCCGCCATGTAGGGGAATTTCCAAATGTTCCCCAAACCCACTGCAGAGCCCGTTGCCGCCAGAATAAATGTCCAGCGTTTAGTCCAAACACCATGAACGGATTGCTGTTCTGCCATGATTGAGCCCTTATGAAAATCAGATATTTAAATCATTGGTTATGGTGTTCATTTTCACTCAGCACTTCATAACCTGTCAAAACCAAGGGGGATAAAACTGGGATTCGCTTGGGTTTTTGTATTGCTTCGCCCTATAATTGGCCTCCGTTAAGCCTCCTGGCACCCCTTTGTTGCCAGATGAATAGAAGAAGACATGTCCAAAAGTAAATCCCAAGGCGGCTCCACCATCGCTTTAAATAAAAAAGCCAAGCACGAATACTTTCTTGAAGAAAAGTTCGAAGCAGGCCTGTCTCTGCAAGGATGGGAAGTAAAAAGCTTGAGAGAGAAAAAGGTTAACTTCACTGACAGCTACGTATTAATGAAAGATGGTGAAGCTTTCCTTTTCGGATGCCACATTAGCCCGTTACCCACGGTGTCTTCACATTTTGTACCGGACCCAACCCGAACCCGTAAGCTGTTGCTGCACCGCAGAGAGCTGGGGAAAATATTCGGAGCCATTTCCAAGCAACATCTCACCTGCGTTCCCACTGCCCTTTATTGGAAGAACGGCGTGGTGAAATGTGAAATCGCCCTGGCCAAAGGCAAGAAGCTCCATGACAAACGAGCCAGCGATAAAGACCGCGATTGGAATAGAGAAAAACAGCGGGTTATGAAAAACAGCTAACCCCGAAAAGAACGGCAGTCGAACCTTCAATTAGGCAAGACATTTCCACCAATAAAGAGCCGGTTCATACGGCTGGTTAACCAGTGGGGCTGCAACTTTATGGCATCACGCTGTAGCGTTTGCTGGTAGGCAGGCACATTGGCCAGCTTATCCGGAAGCAAACGATTCAACCACTTGAGCCTGCGCGCCACCTTTCGGGCTCGGCCCAGATTACGCGGCGTAGCCATGGGCTGATCTAACAAAGCCTGCATCCGTTCCGGCAAGGGCGCGCAGATAAAATTCCACAGCGATCCCCGCACCGGCAAAGGGAGAGTCTTCTCCAGAAACATTCGAACCTGCAGGCCTTCTTCACTCTTCACGAGGGAATTGGAGACAGACATGGTATCCACGTAATCCTCCACCTCTTGCCAGCTCCTGGGCAGTAATTGCTGGGACAACCCACCTTGCTCCCCATGTACAATAGATTCCTGGCAAAATTCATCTTTCTCTCGTTCACTTAAAGGCTTAATCAACTGCTGATACAGCTTAACCTTGCAGTAAATAGCGCTAATCTGTGCCCACAGCAATGCCTGTATCTGCCCCTGACTGCTCAATGCACTACGAGCCTTGTCCGACAACAGATAATTGTATGTGGCTTGGGCCCGACGACAGGGGTCAGCCATGGTTTTTGAATATTCATAAACAGTGGATGCCAACCCAGGGTGGCACAGCTGCATTTGCAAGGACTGCACGGCGCTTAAAAAGCTAACCAGGGTATGCCGATTCACCTCCCAGAACATGGAACCTGGGCCAAATAAACCCCGTTTCGGATCCACCGAATTGGGCGCCCCACCTCTCAAAGCCTGTTGAAGCTGGCCTTCTTCCGCGTTTGCAGTTACTGGGTATACAGAACGGATCACTTTTGTAGTCATTTCTATATTCCGTTTTTATAATTTTTATTACCTTTAACATACTGCGCCAGAAAGCAATTGTCGATGGGTGTTCGTGTTTCAATGTGCAACCAACCGAACCCAGATCAATAGTCAACACATATTGACCTTTATCCCCCGGGCCGCTACTGTGTGAGCCACACACAAACGCAAATTCGTGAGCCACATGCTGATCTCTGCACAAATTTTAAGCAGCCTTTTGGGGCTTTTCTTCCTCATAACAGGCTGGTTCAAAGCCAGCGGCCACCCCCACATGATTGAAGAGTTTGATAAATTCCAGTACCCCCACTGGCTAAGGGTATTGGCGGGCGTGATGGAGCTGATCGCAGCCCCTATGATGCTGGCTGCTTTTTGGTTACCTGTACTGGGGGGCTTGGGCTGTTTATTGGTTTGCCCTGTGATGGTGGGAGCCACTTACACCAACTTTGTGAAGCGTCCCCAGGCTTTTGGATGGGGCACCCTGGTAATTGTAGGATTGTGCGCCTTACCCGCCTGGATTTTACTTTCCGTTTAACGCTGCCTGCCCAAACCTTGCTAAAACCACTTTTTACGTTTGAACATCACAATTAAGATCGAGGCAATCACAACCATTAAAGCGATTACTGCGGGGTAAGAAAACTTAAAAGCCAGCTCTGGCATAAACTGAAAGTTCATACCATATATCCCTGCCAGAAAAGTGAGGGGAACAAACACCACAGTCACAACCGTTAGCACTCGCATGGAGATATTCATTTGGTGAGACGTAATGGATATATACCCTTCCATCATGTCACCACAAATATCGTAATGCATCTGGCAAAGACTATAGAGCCGTTCGGATCGCTCCGCCACATCAGTAATCTGATGCTCCAAGCCTTGGCAATTGATAGGCAGTTGATCTTGCGGTAACTGTCTTAAATCCTGAAATACCGTGCATTGATAATTAAACATTCTCTTTAGTTTAATTAGATCGGCCTTACTTCTGGCCAGATCCGCCAATACCGCTTCACTCTTATCCGAATAAAGCCGATCTTCCATATCCGCCAACTCACCTTCAAAGGACAACACCTGCTCAAGGTAAATCCCCGCTGAACTATGCACAATATTGAGCGCTAAACCCAACGGACAGAAGCGCTCTAACGCGGCTTCCCCCATGGCCAACACCTTTTCAATACCAAGGGACGGCTGTGGGTGTACCGTAATCAAATAGTTGCTTCCGATAAAAAAACCTACCTGCTGGTGCTTGAATTCCAAACTGGAAACTACTTTGGAAACCCCTCGATAAAGTAAAAAAATATGATCACTGAACATCTCAAGCTTTGGGGGATGCCGCTTTCTCATTACATCGGTAATGGCCAACGGGTGACAATTCAAGTGCTTAAGCAGCTGCACAACCTCTTCTTCTTTATGCCCGTCAAGCTGAATATCCAACCACATAACGCCCTGAGATGAACTGCGCCATTGTTCTAATAATTCCAGTCCACCGGTTTGGTTTATGCCTTTGCCTAATAGATAGGTTGTAATCATTAAGTTCGTTTTCCTTTTACTGCATATAAATAACCTGACAATGACAGGTAAAGCACAAGAGCATTACACCCATGCCACAGAAAGTGGGTGCCTATGGGCAGGTATTCGCACAAAGCCATATCCAAGGTTCTAAACACCAAAGACAGGCTAAAAACTGCTGCCGCCAAAAGCAAGGTGTAACGTTTGGGCTGATCACTCACGAAGTGAAAAATAGCCAGAGCCAAAACCCCAAGCCAAGCGCCGGAATACATGGCCGAGCCATTCAACTGGGCCAGCCAGACATCATCAATCAAACCCAAACTGGGCAAAGCAAAACCCAACACCAAAATCACCAGGAATAAGGCCAGACAAACCAAGGCCTGAACGCCTCGAATACCGGCCACATGCTGACAATAGAACCACATGTAGGTAACTTGAAAAATAACGATCGGAAAAATGTCCGCCAGCTCAGCCCAACCAGTGGCAAAGGTGTGGAATAAGGTGCTACCCACACCGATGCAAAACAGTAAACACGTCATTAATGCGGTTTGAAAGTTACGTAACCCCATCTGGCTGGCCAAGCGCCAACCAACCAGCGCAGCAATAATAAACGCCAAATTGGTAATGGCGTTGAGGGGCTCCGCCAGCAACCCGCTCCCCACTCGCTCACAATAATTGTCAATTGACTCAAACACTTTACCCCCAACGGGACTCTGCCTACCTATTCAGCCAGGAGTATAACCCGAGCCCCATAATATGTAGTCAAAACCCTTGAACAAAGCCGGGAACTTAAGGGAAAAATAACTGTCATATTTGCATCGGATTTAGTGTTACAATAATCCGTTACGGGGGCGACATTGGCTTCGACGTCGGTTACAAAACCTCTGGTGCATGTCGTGTGGGTGGCAACACACGTACTCCAAGTGCTGCAAAATATAGTCGCAAACGACGACAACTACGCTCTAGCAGCTTAATGCTAGACCGCCACGATAGTTTGCTTGTGGGCCTGACCTGGCGGTAATTTCACACAAGATCGTAGCAAAGCGCGCCTGGCGCGGCGCTACTAAAACCTTAACAGGCTGGCTTTTTACTCCCTGTCTAGTCGGGTTGTAACGAGCGAGATTAATAGACTTAGACTAAGCATGTAGATCCTTTGGCAGCGGACTGGCGGACGCGGGTTCGATTAACAAAATGGTCGCCATGGGGAGTGATCCCCATCGGAAACAGAGAGCTCATACGGTGAACGCTAAGGTGCCAGGGCAAGACGCCCATACACTATGCCAACGCCGTCCGGTGAAAGGGAAACCTGTAAGCCGGCTAGAGACTCATAGGCTCCTAACGGTTTTATCCCACGGAGTACTAGGGTGGATTCCCGATAGGTAAACTTAAAGGGAGTTCACAACACGCTCTCCCCTGATTTGGTTATTTATACCAAATCAGGTGAAGGAATAGTCCAGCCTTTAGCGAAAGCTAGAGATAAGCTGCCCCGCCGCCTCCACCAACAACGAAGCCCCTGCAGGGAACGCAGGGGCTTTTATTTTTTAAGGGAAAATCAGCATGGAAGCAAAGTTCTTATCAGTAGCCGATTCTGCCCACGCAGCCCAGAACCATGCCCCAAATTTCACATATGCGGTTTATAACAGGCAAGCTTTATGGCTACTGGAAAAAGTTGCCCCCTATCTAAAAACATACAAGGCTCAACGGGCAAGACTGATCCTAAACAACTACATCCGCCTAACGCCGAGAAACGGTAAGTATTCTGAAGCACTTAAATCGCAACGTACTAAATTTGAGGTTGAAGTACTATCAATAAAGCCTGAGCGATTAATAACGACAGAATCTTGAGAAGCCATAAGCTTGAATTTTATTGTCCAAACAGTCTTGCGCGCAGTGGTGATATTTTCAGACCCAATTGCAAATGGCTACCGGTTTATAACTGCGTTCTGAGTAGAGCTAAATTTACAGCGCATCTAACTCTTCCGCTCTCAAAGGTAAATAATATGAAAAGCTTTATTCCTTTTTTTCTATGCCTGACTCTTATCTATAGCTGTGCTAATGCCCCGCCTACTTCAACACCACAGTTACTCAATACCCAGCTTGACCCCTCAATCAATGGCTCAGTTATTCATCAAACTCACATGGGGATATACATTGGAGAAGTTAAAAATGGCAAACCACACGGGCAAGGAACTTGGTATCTAAATAATCGAATGCTCTACACTGGTGTATGGAAAAAAGGGGCTCTGGAAGGCATGGGCACAGCTATTCACATGGTTGAAGACACTCTCTCCCATGGCGAATTTAAAAATGGACATCTTAACGGCAAAGGATATCTTTTCCATGGAGGATCCGGGTTCTATGGTACATTCGAAGAAGATATTCCAGTGGGTATGGGAAAATGCGTTACTGAAGAATCTATTCACGAATGTCACAGTTTCCCCTCAGAATAAATAAGCCGACGACGCAAAGCGGCTCCCTTTGCGTCCTATGTGCTCAACATTCAATCAAATCGTTTCTTCATTATGTTTGAATCGAGTCCATGAGATTCTCAACCAGAAACGCTCGTTTTAACAAAAATGATCTGGAAACTGCATGAAAGTTTAGGTATTCCTGCTAAGTCTCTGATAAAACCACCTCAGCGCGTGCTTAAGACTGATGGGGTTCAAAGCACAGCCGAAATTGTACTGATCAATCCCAACCGGACACTCTTTCACGTTGCAGAATGGTTCCGCGCTCATTAGCACCGAGGCTTTCCTGTAACTCACAGCTCATTCGATTCAGACCATACCCTTAACTGATCAAGAATATCCAGAGCAGAACGCCCGAACTCAGTCAGCTCATAAGTCACCGCTACGGGACGGTCGCTAATTACAGTCCGTATCACCATGCCACGCCCTTCAAGCTCTTTAAGGCGCTGGTCAATCATTTTCTTGCTCGCCCCCCCTAACATTCTGGTCAGATCATTAAACCGTACAGGCCCATCTTTGAGGTGATAAATGATCGAGCCGGTCCATTTCCCGCCGATGATGCGCATGCCCTTCTCAATCGCACATGGCTCCATACAAGCATCATAAACTTTTTTCCGACCGTAACTATCTGTTTCAACGCGGCTTTTCATGCATCTACGCTCATTTTAGGCAGGTTACTAAAAGTATACTAATTGATTATCCATCACTGGTTACAACAATATACCTATAGAAATTAATTAACCACTTTTCTTTTTTAAAAAGTTTGTTCAAAGCGAGGAAACAAGACATGAGCAATATCTTGATTATTAACGCACATCACAAATATCCATTTTCAGAGGGTCGTCTAAACGGCGCTTTGGTTCAAATGGCAGTTGAACTACTACAGGCCAAAGGTCACCAAACACGGATCGTTAATATCGATGAAGAATGGAATGTAGAAACTGAGTTAGAAAACCATCAGTGGGCGGACACCATCATTCTTCAAACGCCTGTGAATTGGATGGGGGTACCTTGGACGTTTAAGAAATATATGGATGAAGTCTATACCGCAGGCATGGGGGGGCAATTGTGCAATGGTGATGGTCGCCATGAAGACGCGCCCAAGGAGAACTACGGCGCAGGCGGTGCGCTCACTGGAAAAACATACATGCTGTCTTTGACATTCAATGCCCCAAAAGAAGCGTTTGATGATGAAAGTGAATACCTGTTTCAAGGCAAAAGCGTGGATGACTTATTTTTCCCAATGCATGTGAACTTCCGCTTCTTTGGTATGGAGGCGTTACCAACCTTCGCCAGTTTCGATGTAATGAAAAACGCAGAAGCTGAAAATGACTTCAAACGATTCTCTGCTCACATTGAAGAGAATTTTTAATCCAGTCAGGAGTGAAATTTATGAATCTGCTGCTTAAGAAGGCCATTTTAGGATTGGTGCTAGCTATTATCGCATCAATTTCAAGTGCTGAGGAATTTTCTTTAGGGCATATTGCTTCGCCAGAGCACTACAACCTTGTTATGGAAAATGAGCACGTACTGGTTCTTAAAATGGTGCTTAAGCCTGGAGAGGCTGATCGCGCTCACCGGCACCATAACGAAACGGTCTACTTTCAAAAAGGCGGCCAGCTAACCATTACCGATACAAATGGAAAATCCTTTGTTGCTAATGTTCCTGATGGCCATGTGATGTGGCATGAAGCATGGGCGCATCAAGTAAGCAATACAGGTGAAACAGAAGTCGTCGCCATTATTGTTGAGAAAAAATAGTTACGTTGTCTCTGAGAGGAATATTTATGTTTACCTATTATGATGTTGATAATGCACCGGAGGAATCCAAACCATTAATGGAAGCCTCTTTAAAAGGCTTCGGCATGGTGCCTAACCTACATAAAATATTTGCGGAAGCCCCCGCCACCTATGAAGCCTATAACACGGTGTTCAACCTGTTTATGAAGCAAACCACCTTGTCGCCGATTGAGCAGCAAGTGGTCTTTATGACAGCCAACTTTGAAAACAACTGCCACTACTGCGTGCCTGGACATACCTGGATGATGTATGCCGCAAAAATGCCAGATGAAGTGATTGAAGCATTGCGTGAAGGCACTGCCATCCCTGATGCGAAGCTGCAAGTACTGCATGATTTTACCAAGGCACTGCTTGATAACCGTGGCCACATAGGCGACGACAAGCTTCAAACCTTCCTCAATGCAGGGTACACCAAACGTCAGGCTTTAGAAGTATTGACTGGACTCGCCTCAAAACTTATTTCGAACTTCACTAATGCACTGGCCCATACCGAGCCGGATGCGGCCTTTCAAAAGTATGCATGGACACATCCATCTCAACGTTAAGGATTAGGCAAGTGATGAACACTCTATATAAGGCAGAAGGCCGGCATGCTACGTGGCTAGAGCTATTTTTTGATCTGGTCTTTGTAGCGGTCATTGGTGTCGTTACACATGACCTAGCCCATACGCACAATGGGCATATTGGTCTTGAGCAATTACTCCGGTTTCCTTTGGTGTTCATCCCTGTTTGGTGGATATGGATGTCCCACACACTTTATGCCAACCGTTTTGACAAAGACAACCGGGAACATCGGATTGTTAGCTTAATTATTATGAGTCTGATGGTGGTTTGGTCAACATTTGTTGAAGATAGCCTTGGTCAGGGTTTCGTTTACTTCGCATTGCTTTATGGCGTCGTGCGTTTGATATTGGCTTACCTTTATTGGAATATTCATCGAAGTTCAGAAGGTGACGTTGTATTTGCCAAAGATGTTAGCATAGCAATTGGCTTCGGAGCTTTGATGAGTATCAGTGCCACATTCATCGACAGCTCTTTCAAGTTCATTGTTTTTTATCTTGGAATCGTGATTGATGCAGGATGGCAAATAGCTTTGCGTAAAAAACTGATTTCACGTCCAATTGATAGAGCCCACCTTGTGGAACGGATTGGGCTGCTTGCCATCATCATTTTAGGAGAGTCGGTTATCGCCATGGTTGGATCGCTCGATCATGAACGATGGAATACCATGGACATCGTTTGCGCTGCGACTGGTTTCTTATTGATTGGAGCTATCTGGTGGATCTACTTTGACAGCTTCCCAATCCTTGAACGCGCTATACGTTTAACTACGGGCAACGTATTGATATTTACTCACCTACTGATCTGTATGGGCTTGTTGGTTTTGGCGAATATGATTCGCCATGCCATTTTGGGTGACCTGGATCGGCCAACCTTCGGGCTACTGGCGGTTACAGGTCTGAGCTTATTCTATCTTGGGAAGCAAATCCCTTACTGGTATGCCTTTCCACCTTGGCGTTCGGCTATCGTTACGAACACAATTGTGTGTGTCAGTATTACAGTTGCCAGCTCTTTCCTCCCCAAGATCGAACATTCACTTATTGGGATGACGGTCGGTATGCTCGTATATGTTTATCTGACTTTCAAACGTATTCTTTCAGTTAACGTAGAAGCATTCTTGGATAAACATCACTAATCAGCTAAGCATATTAACAGTATATACGGGAGAATTATTTATGTCGGACACCTATAATATCCATTGCGACTGTAAAGCAGTGGAAGTTGGGATGATTGGAGACCCCAAGGTTCACGCCTACTGCCACTGTGAAGATTGCCGAGAGCTTTTACAAGTCCCCTACCATTCAGTACTCGCTTGGGAAGAACATCAGCTCGATTTCATCAATGGGCAAAGTAATGCTGTTGAATTCCAACACCCTACTAAGAGGATGAAACGTATTTTCTGTAAACACTGTGGAGACGTGCTTTACAACACGAATGCTATGGGATGGAAACTAGTGTCGCAACTCATGTTTAGGAAATGCAATAACGACCAATTACCGAGCAGTTTCAAGTCTAACGCGCATTTTTTCTATGATCGTAGAATCGTTGAAATTAACGATGACTTAGCGAAACGATAAGGACAATACGCAACGAAGTCTGAGAACACCTAGTTACTTTTCATGAGCAGAAAAAGGAGGGCAATAATTGTCATCCGAGTTTCTGCTAGCTACTGACAAACAGGGTACCGAAGCTTCTGCGTAAGCATAAACCTGCATTAGCTTACTAGAGCAATTGAGGGACTAATTCAATTCCTATTGAGGGAACCAAACCGGCGTCCCGTCCCACCACCAACAACGAAGCCCCTGCAGGGAACGCAGGGGCTTTTATTTTTGAAATAAAACCCAGTGTAGAGATCACATCATCATATAGCTGGTTAACCTACGCCATTAAAACCTACTTAACCTTTACTGGAATTATGCTCGGCCTTCCATGCTGAAAATTCTGATGGACGCAAACCGTAGCGAGCTAACACCCCTTCATGCAATCGTCTGAGCTCTTCGACAATTAACGCCTGAAGATCCTTTTGCTCGGAATCCGAAATTTTCGCTTTAACAGCTGCCTGTATAATTGAATAAGGTTCTTGTTTAGGGCTAGTCACAACCAAGCGAATCGTTTGCTTTATAAAGTCTCGCCACTTTAGACGCAACGGATCTGGCTCTGCTAAATCCTGCTTAATAGCTAAATACTCTTGAGTAGAACGCTCATAAGCCCAAACATAAAGATCCCGTAATAATTCAACTCGAGCCATTTCATATATACCGAGCGTGGCTCGACTATAGGCTTGCTCGGGTACATCGAGAAACGTCAACGGGCATAGGTTGGCGCGGAACAGGGGTAGATTTGCAGCCAAACGGGAGGTTCGTTTATTCATATCAGCAAATGGCTGCAAATAAGGTAGATGCACCATCACAAAAAAAGACTGCTCAAAGGCATCATTAATTTGGTTTGCCCTATCCAACATGAGCCTCAAGGTCTCTTCGATTTGCGTGGGTACCGATAAGGGCCGGTAGACACTTTTACTAATATCAACAGCGTGCTGGCGAATCCTGCCCTCGTCTGCCGGGTTTGGCAGCAAGTTTTCGGATAAAGCACTGTGTATATTCATCAATGTGTAATAATTAAATTCAGCAGCATTAACGTTTTCAACTAACAGCTCTATGGCGGATTTATGGTTCAATATCATTTGCGTTTCAAAGGCGGCTTTACCATCAGCCGATCGACCATGCTCAATAAGTTCGCGAGTATCCAGACGAGAATAGGTATTACCTTCCAATTGACTTGATGCCCATGACAGATCAATCAAAAGTCTATTTAAAATAGCTCGAGAGTAAGTGCCAGCAGGTTGCTGGCCATGGGAAGTCTTTCCAATTTTATGCAACTGCCGTCGAAGCGGTTCTGACAAATACCATGTCTTATTTGGCTGATAGGAATCCAAAAAATCCAGTTGGTAACCTACAGGTGTACGAGCTTCAATAGGCCTATTGATGTAGCTTAATATATCCTGACTATCTGCAGACACAGGAATAAACCCTGTAAAGGCGTCAACTTCACTTTCTCGAACACCGGCTTTTTGGGAGTCTGAAGCACCATAATAACGTCGACCTCTACCATCCCCTCGCGCGATTACTTGCCCCTCCTCCACCCATTTGGCAACCAGCCTCTGGGCTGAACGCCTAGCCATGTCAGGGTGCATAGCCATAAGCTCTGCCATCGACACCCCATTGGTGGCGGCATTAATGCTATTCAATAGCTCAATAGTGGGTGGCATAGTGATTTGGCGCATTTATAGAGACATATGGCGCAATTATGGCGCAAAAAAGAAAATTGCGCCACCGCCGACAGGCTTTTTGGCGCAATTATGGCGCATTTGCACCTCAGAAAGCGGGCAACCATCGGGAATCCCGCGCAATCCTATTCAACCATACAAAAAGCGTTCAGCTTATTACCATCCAAATCGCGAAAATAAGCAGCGTAAAAGCCTTTGGTATTATCTTCTGGTCGAAAACCGGGCTTACCCTCGTCAGTGGCTCCGAGTTCCAACGCTTTGGCATAAAAGGCATCTACTTTATCTGGCGATTCCATAAATAACGCCACCATGACTCCGTTGCCCACCGTGGCCGATTCCTTATTGAATGGAAGAGTGACCGCCACAGATGGGGCATCGGGCGCGGGCGCCCAGGCGACGAAGTAATTTTCTTGTTCCATAAAACGACCAACATCTATAGACCCAAATAACGCATCATAAAAATCAACAGCGCGAGGTAAATTATTGGTGCCTAAGGTCACATAGCCAATCATCGAATTCTCCTTAATGTACACATTGATAAGTAAGACTAAAAAGCAACGCCAGTGTAAAAAGACCCTACTGACAACGTTATGTCAGTAGGGTCTCCTTACCAGAACCAAACTCGGTAAAACCACTGGTAGCTTTCAAACTTTTTTCCTATTGACTGCAACTCAACTCCCGGTTTCAACGTAACTCCTTACGAAGCTTCCCATTAACACCCTATTTTCGAAGCATTCAGACCACTTACTTATCTTTCATTTGCTTAAAAGGAATAAACTATGAAACTGAAACTATCTTTACTAACTTCCGCTCTACTGTGCTCAAGCATGACAAACGTTGCCCAAGCCTGGAATCACTATGACTACTTTAGTCCTAAACTTCCGAATGTCATTGTTGGCAATGACCTCAACAGTGCAGAAAGTGCAGACCCCATCATTCAACAGCTGTTCTCGGCAAACCGAGGCAGCAATGGTGGTGGCGACCAAAGCCTGCAATTTTTTGATAATTTGAAGGGTACCTATATTAATGATGTGCTCATCGGTGGCCTGGGAGCAGACAATCTCTTTGGTAGCTGGGGTAACGATATCATGATTGGCGGTACGGAAGACTTCAATTCATTTCCGCGCACCGATCGCGCCTATGGCCAGTTCGGCCATGATCTATTCATGTGGGCACCAGGCGATGGCAATGACTTCTTCGATGGTGGCAAAGGTATTGACGTTTTGGCACTAGGCCCCATCGGTGAGATCCGTGATAACGACGGTTCAGAACCTGGCTTTCCCGTATTCAATGTCAGTCCTCCCGGAACGCCAGGCAGTGGTGATTTCGATGGCATTTTCCTTAACGAATACAATCAACCGGTGATGAACGTCACAGGCTCCCCCGGATTCTGTAGTGTGGTGGAAGCGCAAGATTACCCGCAGGCATTCGACGCCTTGGATTTGGACCACGTGGTACGCTTTACACTGAGGGGATTCGCAAATAGCTTTGGCGTTGAGCAAGAAGCAGATGACGGTTTACGAATCGCTATCAGCGTCAAAAACGTGGAATATCTGGTGTGCGCCAGCCGGGCAGGAGGCGAAATTGAAGTACTGGACCTGACCACCAGCCCACCATCACCGGCTGCTTTGGAAGACCTACCGGCGAATATCGCGGATATATTTATCTAACCCACCGCGGAATTCAGCAAATGCTTGACCGGTACTATTTTACTAGTACCGGTCCCTGAAGTGACACAAGCAAAACACAATGAGGAGAAATGCAGAGGAGTGGGAGAAACCATAACTATAGGGATTTGATCCGCTCAACGATAACCTCAGGAATTGGGCAGCTTTTGTTTTGATTGTAATCGTAAAATACCACCAGCCCTTCTCCCTCAGCGGCGAGAGCATCATGATTTTGGCTGAATACCTTGTACTTCATGGTAAATCGTTTTTCTTTTAGCTCTTCAACGGAGGCCACAATATGAATCTGATCAGGAAATTGCAGGGGAAGCCTGAAGTTGCAGCTGGTTGATGCCAGAATCGGCCCGATATTGGTTTCACGCTTCAGGTCATTTACACCAATTTTTTCAAAATAAGCGATACGCGCATCCTCAAAGTAGCGGAAGTACACCGTATTATTAATATGATCATAGGCATCCATATCACCCCAGATAAGGGATTGCGTTAACACCACAGGAAACTCATTCTGCAATTGCTGTTTCGAAATTACCATACGCTCCCAAACTACCCATACCGACAAATAATTATTATCTTGCGATCCATTTTATCACTTACCTAGGTTTTTTGCTTTTTTCCAGGCGCTAAACAATACCATAATCGAGGACAAAAACACCAAGACCCGCCCCGCTTTATTGCTGCAAAAAGCAAGTTAAAGTGCTACCGTATTTTAAGACCTCCACTGATTATCAATGAATTTGATCTCTCGAACTGGCAATGATACGTCTTACATTAATTTTACTCATGAGTAATAACTCATATGGATAAAGTTATCAACCACGAAGCAATGTCATCTCTCAAATCAGCCATGGAAGCATACTATCCTTTGGCTACAAACACTTGGTCTAATGTTCAGTCAATTTGCTGCGGATACGAACTTGAAAAAGGTGAAGTACTTTATGCCGCTGGTACACTTCCAGACAGTTTTGCCTTTGTTGTTAACGGTTTACTTCGCCATTTCACTACCGATGATAACGGCAATGAGTACAATAAAATATTTTTTGATGAGGGCACGTTTCCAGGCTCAATGGCCGCTCTACTAACGGACACCAATTCTGCCTTTACCATGGAAGCGCTGGAACCTTCATTGATTATAAAGATTGCATTCAAACCCTTTCGTCAGCTGCTCCAACAACATCACGATCTGGCTTTATTTCAAATACACTATTTGGAAAAAAATTGGCTGCTATCTAAAGAGCCTCGAGAGATTGCTCTAGTACAGGAAGATGCCGAAATGCGGTACCAACGCTTTGTTAGCGAACGTCCGAAACTGGCAAAACGCCTACCGCAATACCTGATTGCCTCCCATCTAGGGATCACGCCTACCCAACTGAGCCGGATTCGAAAAAAACGCCGAAATCAACCTATGTAAATGCGCACGCCCCAATTACCAATTACGCTATCTTCACCATTAATCAATAAGGATAGTGTCATGCAATTATTACAAGCTCTTAACTGGCGATATGCCGTAAAACGTTTTTCAAACCATGCTGTGAGCCAACACCAGCTTCAAACTCTACTGGAGGCAACACGCTTATCTCCTTCGTCTTACGGGCTGCAACCTTACCGACTAATCGTGGTAGAGGACACAGCGTTAAGAGAGCAGCTGGTTCAGCACTCTTACGGACAGGATAAAGTGTTGAACTGCGCAAACTTGATTGTTTTTGCCGCGTTCAAGGACATCGACCACCAATTTGTTACCGATCATATGGCACGTCTCACGAGCAGTCGCAAACTCAATGCAGCAACCCAACAACACCTTGAGCAACAGTACCGTCGGGCTCTTGTGGATCAAGTGGATGCTCAGCAGCGCCAACAATGGATTCGCGACCAGACTTACCTGGCACTGGGCAACTTCCTCACCTCTGCAGCCCTTCTCAATATCGATGCCTGCCCCATGACTGGAATCGACTCGCAACGATATGACCAATTGCTCCAGCTGCCCACGGCCAACCTAACCACGATTGCTATAGCTACCGTGGGTATACGTCACCCAGAGGATGGCTACGCCAGTCAACCCAAAGTGCGTTTGTCCATGGACGAACTGGTTAATTGGGTAAGGCCATGAATGCATCCACGCTACTGGCCATATTGGCCGGTGCAGCCGTAGCCGCTCAGGCCAGTATGAATGCCCGCCTTGGCGTTCTGTTACACAGCTCCATGTGGGCCACAGCCATTGCGTTTGGCGTCAGCTGCATCACGATGTTAGTTACAACGGTGTTTTTCTCGCAACAGAATCCCACTTGGAGCAATGCTCACTTAGTACCAACCTATTTATGGGTAACCGGCGGTAGTCTAGCGGCATTGGGGGTGGGTCTGTTTTACTATTTGATTCCCCATATGGGAATCGGACCCATGATGAGTTACGCCCTCTGCGGGCAATTACTCATGGCTGTACTTTTCAGCCACTTCGGCTGGTTTGATTTGCCCGTTAAACCCTTTACTATTAGGCGCGCCCTTGGTGTGATCGCGCTGCTATTTTCCATTGTGATTTTAAACCAGGACTGATCTTATGTTTAACCTAAGAACCTATCTACAACGTATCGGCTTTAACCATGCCCCTCGAGCTGATCTGACAACGCTGCGGACATTACAAACCCTGCATGTTGCCAATATTGCCTTTGAAAATCTCGACGTCCTGATGGGCAAAGATATCCCCTTGGAACTGAACAAAATCAGCAACAAGCTGCTCACACAACAACGAGGTGGCTATTGCTTCGAACACAACTCCATCATGATGGCCGTTATGGGAGAACTGGGATTCGAAGTGGAACCCTTGATGGCGAGAGCGGTGTGGCAAGCCCCTGTTGACGCACCCGCCGGGCCAAGAACTCATATGGTACTGCGCGTCAATATTGATGACACATCCTGGCTAGTGGATGTGGGTTTTGGGGGATTGGTGCCCACCGCTCCATTGCAGATAAATACAAACCTTAAACAACCTACCCAGCACGAAAGTTTTTGCCTAACTGAATGTGATATTGGCTGGTTGTTGCAAGTGGAAATAGATCAACAATGGCAGCCCCTTTACCACATAGGGCCAGAACCTCAACAGCCTGTGGATATCGAAGTTGCCAACTGGTATACATCAACCCACCCAAAATCCAAATTTCGCAACAATCTTATCGCAGCTAGAACAACAGAAGACACCCGTTATACCCTGCTAAATAACCGCCTTTCCATCCGCGAAAAAGGCAAAGAGGTCATTCGCAAAGAACTGGATATTGATGAGTTGATGTCTGCATTGCAGGACTGCTTTTTATTTGAAGTGCAACCTGAGTGGCGCTCTATATTACTTCGTCTTATAGGATAATATTTGGCTGAAAGGTACGATATACCCTAAGAAGGATAATACCCTGGATCCTTGGCAGCTATCCAAGCGACGAAATCGGCCAGTTTAGGTATCTGCATTAATTTATCTTTTTCGTTGTAATATAACCCCAGTTCCATCTCCGTTGCCCATCTATGAATTGCATTGTGACATGGCCGGCATACCCACAATGTGCTCACAATCATGTGCTCTTTGGAGTACATCTTCATAAATCGTTTTTTTCGGTGTAACCGCTTTGGAATAAGATGATGGCGGGTAAGTTGCGATATCTTCCTTTCACATAGTTCACAGCAGAGCGGCTTGGGAGGTATCTTGATCATATCTATGGAGCCAAATAGCTTGATTCACCCGTGGTAAAGTCTTTAAATGCGCGCACATGATATTCGGATCTGTCTGGCCCTTCTAATTGCAGGGACTCCATAGACTTAGCGGTGAGAACAACCACTCCAAAGTTTTCGAATCCATCATCGCAGTCACTGCCAGCATAGGCTGGCTTTGGATCTCGCACTACGGTGCCTGGCTGACTATCAAGACAGTATAACTTACGTGATTTATGGGAGAGTTTGCTCCATTCATCAATCGCAGGCTGGTGGTGATCAAATAGCTCTGATGTACCGTCCACCCGAACTTGCCAGCGCCTATGTGAGCAATAAAAATGGAGCGCACCATTGGGGTTATAGATTAGATCCTGCCACTTTTGAGAACGCACGTCGGTGTGAATAACAAAACTTGGAGCCCTTTTACAACTGTTATCGGATTCAATAATAGACCTCAAGACAACCGTGCGGCAGCCCTGGTAGCCGGTGACGAAGCTAGGAGTCCAAAAACTGCCTTTCAGCTGCAAATCCTTGTTGACCTCCAGGAACCAATCACTAAAGAGCGAATCCAATTTTGAAGTTGTCATGCTATCTAAACCTCTTGCCCTTAGCTTGATCGGTGTTTGTACTGGGTGGGACAATACCCTCGGCTCACAGAAGCAGGTCGAAGTTTCAAATGTTTAGTAGAACGACCAGAAACGCGTTTACGCCACAACCGAAAGCTGCGAGGTTTTAAGTGTCCACGCATAAAGCGGATGACGTCTTTCTCAGATAAGCCAAAAAGCTCATGAATTGCCTCAAACGGTGTTCGGTCTTCCCATGCCATCTCAATAATTCTTGAATGATCTTCATGGTTCATCAATCACTCGCTCATCGTTGTGAACATTACTTGCAATATTAATCGAGGAAAAAGGTCATTTGGATACCAAGATTAAAAAAGTGGGTTTTGACAACATTTTGTCTATGTTAAGTTTTTCCTAGACAATATAGCGAAAGTGATCTTTATTCCCCATTGTCGTCTATATTCTGTTGCTTAAGTAAGTATGAGACACAGAGATTTGAGGGGGAAAAATATGAAGCTGGAAAAAGGCGTATCCGTGTACTCGCCCACAGGGGCACTGATTTGCACATGGGCAATGGTGTGCTCAGTAGGCTTTATATCCCTGTTTTTTTATGGAAGCGCGGGGTTGTTAGGCCTACTGACCCTCACTGGGACCTTGATAATCCTGTTCTTATATAACCGATCCCGACCACGCTCATTGGCCTTAATGCCCAAAACCTCCGTAAAAAAACACTCTGCTTGCGTATGGCAGCTTGACCGAGAAGCGTAGACTTTTTGGATAAAAAAAACTTGTTCTGTCATGTCTACCAATAGACTTAGATTTCTTGTTGTTTCCCTGACATGTGACGCAGAAAATCCAAAGCCAGCTCGGGCTTCAGGTCATCTGGTGAAAATGCCTGCTGGCCCATTTCAGAAAGCAGCTCATTAAATTCCGCTGAGCTACCGGCATAACCCATCTGCCACTGGGAAAATTCTGTTTCTGGGATTTCTTCATAGGAAACTATTGTGATTTCATCATGGCGAGGATCATCGGCAATATCGAGATAGAGTTCGTTAACAGCGGATCGCTCGCCTTCCAAACATTGGAGAAAGTAGCGTCGCTCATAACAAAGCATACCGCAAATGTTTTGTTCCTGATTATTTTGTCGAGCAGTTTCCAGAATACTAGACAAGTCCGCCAAGGACATGTCCCTTGATGCTTTACTAAAATAGAGCAGCCGGACTGTAGGCATTGTTATGTCACCTCTTCCTGTTAACGTGTTCCTATTCTTATTAGTGTCTTAGTTTCTTGAGAATCCCATCTTCTGTTTCTATGCTCTAAGGTTAGCATCTCACCGGAAACGAATTCGATTTTTTTGTATCCAAAAAGTACATAACAGGTAGTGAAATAATGAACGAACTCATTATCGGAATCGGCTCTGAAAATCTTATATCTCCTGTGTTATCGGAAGAGTGGCAAGAGCCTGTCTTTGTGAATGGTTTGCGGGGATTAAAAAAACTACTGCGCAAACAAAAGCCTGCACTACTGCTGTTTGGAATTTCCGGATCAGAGGATGAAAATCTTGGTCGCGATGTGGCTGCTTATGTTCGCCAAGGCCTCAGCAATCAAGATACCAGGCTAATTTTGATCCAGTCAGAGGATACATCAATAGACAAAGTTGCCTGGATGCAAAACTTTCAAGTTAATGCCTGCCTTACGGCGGACGCCTCCAACAAAGAACTAAATTGCTCAATATTAAATCGGGAGCTAGAAACTTTTCGTTATATAGAGTCTAATCGATGCCAGCACGAAGCCGAGACTGACATGCTCATGTGCATCACTCAGTTTTCGCGATCTGACGCAACTCTTTCTGAATTACTCCAGGCTTTCTCAAACAGTCTTGGCGCCATGTGTCATGCCAAACAGTATTTTCATATATGTACTGAAAGGGAAAACCATTGGCAGCTTGAATATTCTAAAGGTATTAGTGAAGCCGATTTGGATACAATGCACAAACTGCTAACCAACAAAGCGTTACCCTCTGACCTGGCCCACGGTCTTAGGGAAAAACAGCCCCAAATTAATTTGCTGCAACAAAACTCGGTGCTAGCACAATATACCCGTTGTTTTGCGGATGAAATCGGTAGCTACCTCACCTTTCCCATTGTTGTTTACGATAAGGTCATTTTTCTTCTGCTCTATTTTATTCCCCGCCAAGAAATGGACAGAGTATCCATAAAGCAAATCACCATCATAAACAAAGCGGCTGAGCAGCTTAAAATTCTGCTGGAACGAAAACAAGCAGAGACCAGCTTGCAAAGCCAATATGAACGACTGAAGAAAGCCCTGGTGGAACTAAAAAGCACCAAAGAAGAGTTAGCCCATAGCGAAAAAATGGCCAGCGTTGGGCGAATGGCTGCAGGGATTGCCCATGAGATTAATAACCCGCTGTCCTTTGTTATCGCAAACTTTTCATCGGTAGATGAGTATCTGGAAAGCATTATCAAAATGCAGAATATGCAAAAAGAATTACTGAACCACATAGACATACAACAAAATCAAGAAGCTCAGCTACTCAAAGCCAGCATCAACGAATACGAAAAAAAGGCAGATATGGCGTTCATCGTGGACGATATACGGTCTGTTGTATCGGATTCCTATGATGGATTACAGCGGGTAAAAAACATCATTAGTGATCTTAAATCCCTAACCTATGAACAAGCCGCTGAAGTGGGCCCGTGTGATTTACAAGCACTTATCGACGATACCCTAAAAATAATGAGGGTGGATTTAGAAGGAAAAGTCACTCTAAATTTGGATTTGGCACCATGTGAAGGATTTGAAACCCATAGCGGCTTACTTGGCCAAGTACTAACTAACCTCATTAACAATGCGATTCACGCTTTAACTCACCCCCCTTGCGATGATCCCATTATTGAAATTAATGTCAGCCAAGCCAATGACACAGTATTAATTGAAGTTAAAGACAATGGGCCGGGCATCCCAGCTGAATTACATGAGAAAATATTTGAGCCTTTTTTTACCACCAAAAAAATAGGTGAAGGTACGGGGCTGGGGTTATCTGTGGTTTTTAATATCGTTAAAAAATTAAGGGGAACCTTAGTTTGCCATAGCGAGCCTGGGCACACTTGCTTCACCATGAGCTTTCCCATGAAGCAAGCTGATTAACTAAAAATAGGATGGCACCGTAGACGGAACTTTGGATGATAGCCCTTTGGCCATAACCAGGTATCGAAGAGGTCCTCCCGCCTGCAGGCCAGAAAAAGGATAACAGGCCACCAGTGCCAGGGTGGGCGTTTCCGCATCCAAACGTATTTCCGAGTCCCGCACGTCTGCAATTAAGATATCGTTCACCACAAAGTGTTGAGTAATACCCAACTCAGTCTGCAGTTGAATCTCATCACCCAAATTCAGCTTTCGCAAAATTAAGAAATGGGTATCGCGGTGCCCACCTATAACGCT
Source organism: uncultured Ketobacter sp. (assembly GCA_964016105.1). Taxonomy (GTDB): domain Bacteria; phylum Pseudomonadota; class Gammaproteobacteria; order Pseudomonadales; family Ketobacteraceae; genus Ketobacter. Next base: position 28,129 of record CAXHEX010000018.1, on the reverse strand, counting down.
TACGCCAATGTCTCCCGGGTAAACACTGCCACTCACGTGGGCGGGAGCGAACGCCAGATTACGACCACTGGCACCAGACAACACAACAAACTGCTCGTCCAGATCAGGAAAAGACAGCTGAGCCAACGCAACTGTATCTGCCCAGGGCCACGGAGCGTGGGGCACGCCGTCCTTTAAGGATTTTTGCCAAGCATGCTTTAGCAGGTACTGCGCCAATTCTGCTTTAGCATCCATATAACCGGCCTTACCCAAAAAGAAGATGGCAAGGCTAAGAAAGATCATTCCAGACAGCTTGCGTTTCATTCAAGCCCCCCATCAGGGAGGAAACCTCGCTTTCCCCAGGCTAATACCGCTGCCAGCAGAAACACCAATGCGAAAAGGTAACTCAAATTCAGACCTAGGCCCGTATTGGGGTAACCTACACTGGGTGCATTCTGGGTGGAGCCAAATGGCATTGGGTTTGGAACCGGATTGGTAGATAGGGGTAACGATTGGGGTCGTGCCGGAGTGACATCCACTGCTACAAAGCTAGTGTAGGGCGTCACCAAGTTATAGCTTAAACCCAACTCCATTATGGCCTGCTTATTTAAGGCAGGCACTCCATTCCGTATTGCGTCATCTCTTAGGGACGCGACTTTATCTCGAGCCCACAACGTAGCAACTCCGTAATCTTCTTTTCCATAGGGCCCATTAGCGTCTGACACATCCACCGTTGTCGACCATGGTGAACCATATAGCTGCCCCGTTACCGTATAGGATTGGGGTTGCTTATCAAAGCGGGCACTCACCAGCAGAGGTTTTCCCAAATACAAATCCGGCAAAAGCTCTGGATAGAACTCAACATCTGCTCCATCAAACTCAAGTTCCACCTGAGTTAGCACAGGGCTCTTAATATCTGAGAACAATTGGGATATATTTTGTTTAACTTCTTCCGGCTTGCCTATAAAAGTGTATGTACCACGGCCGAATTGAGCCGCCCTACGCATAAAATAACTATTGGGGGCTGATCCAATACCCACCGTATACAGTCGACTTTGGTGAATATTGTCTTCTATAAGCTTGAACAAGCGATCTTCATTGCCCACACTACCGTCGGTTATAAATACCACTTGGTGGTGGAATGCCTCTTCCGCTTCTTCACTTTTTTCGTTTTTCCCAACCCTGGTAGAGTCACTCAAGACCCATTTAAGCGGAGCGTACATTTCTGTTCCACCATCCGCGTGCAGTCCAGAAATAAAACCGCGGGCAAGATCCAGGTTTTGCCCAGTGGCAAATCGAGACTGGCTAAACAGCGATCCATAGGCCGAATCAAATTGTGTGATGTTAAACTTGTCTTGCGGCCGCAATTGCGTAATCGCATAAAGCAGTGCTTGTTTAGCCTGATCCATGGGCATGCCCGCCATGGACCCGGAAGTATCAATCACCAAGCTCAACTCCCGAGGGGGGATACTTTTTTTCTTTTGGGCAGCGGGCGGCATCACCATGATCAATCCGTGGATCTTATCATTCACGGTTTCAGAGAAATACGCAGCTATAGGAAATTGACTGACCACAGGTTTCCAGCGCAGAACGAAATCACGGTCCATGGCAACTTCTTTACCGCTGGGAAAAATTTTGTAATTATCGCCTTCCTTCGCAACCTCCACAGAATGGTAGGGTGCAACAAACTCCGCCACTTCAAACCCGCTATCAAGGCCTATCTCCAACTTTGCTGTCGCCACATTCTGTTGTCCAGTAGAATATTGTGGTGGTGTGACTGACGGAGCATCCGGAACCTGATCTGTGGCCTGGGCCCAGCCCCTGTTAGACACTTTCGTTTCCTGGGCAATGTTTTTGCCGGGAATATAATGGGGGGTCAGTGTCATGGGTAAGCGCAACTCAAACCCAGAGGCGTCAAAGTTTAAAGGCTGTAACAGATTAAGTTCTATGGAGACAGATTCTCCGGGAGCAATATTCGCTACTTTGGCAGTAAATAAGTTGGGCCTATTCTGCTCCAATAAGCCCGTCTTCTTACCCTGCTTTTTGGCTTGGATATAGCTGCGTTTCGCTTCTGACCTTTCTTTGATTTGGCCTTCAATGACTCTTTCACCCACTACGATCCGCATAGCATGGACAGCACTGTTATCCATAAGAGGCAAAACATAGATCGCCTCGGTCCAATCAGATGAAGTGTTGCTAAAGGTCTGTTGCAACCTCACCGATGCCATTAACCCACTGATGTCCACATCAAACTTGGCGGAGGTTCTATCAAAGGCCTGATAGCCATGCCCTTGGCCAAGCTCCTGACCGAGCCCCTTCTTACTGAGTAAAGTGCCCGTACCCACCTCATCCAAGCTCAAATAGGATTCCTCCCACTGGATATCGGCATTCGCTCTAGTGGCAATTACATAGGCCACCAGCATGATTAGCAATACCCCGAAGTTTCTACCATCCCAAAATTGATTATTAGACATCGCCATACCCCCACAGAGATCAACTTGAAAACAGTTCAAGTAAACTCCAGAAGCAAGACTTTTAGGGGGCATACTTAAGGCAAAGCGCTGATCAAATATGACGAATTATGGCACCAGGAAAAACCTCAAAAAAAGTAGCAAGCTTGCAGGCTGTTGAAAAACGTTTTCGAGGCAGCCAATACAAGCGGAACGCCGCCCGGGCAAAAATTAGCGAAAAAGCACAGTTTACATATAGTAAATGAGCATTTTGAGTTGATTTTTAACGAAGTAGTGGCAACGCAGATAGTTTTTCAACAGCCTGCTAGAACTCTCAACCTAGCACGCCTTTATCCTGTATCATCGGCTATTCATTGTGACAACCCAATATGCCTGCAAACAAGGAAACACCATGCTGTCGGTTTTTGAGCGAATTATTCGGCCCTTCCCCACCACTGAGCCCACTACTCCCCCTAGGGGACTATTCGCATTTATCCTTCACTACAGCAAGGGTTTGCAATTGCCCCTACTGGCCATGTCATTCCTTACCGCTCTAAACGCTTTTCTTGAAGTTCAACTTTTCAGCTTTTTGGGCCAACTGGTTGACTGGCTCAGCACCCAGGACCGCGCCACTTTTTTACAAGATGAAAGTCGGCATCTTATTTTAATGAGCGTAGTTATTTTGGTAGTCATGCCCCTGGTGACATTTCTACATTCCGCGGTGGTACACCAAACCCTGCTGGGTAATTACCCCATGAAAATACGCTGGTTGGCTCATCGCTATTTGCTGCGCCAAAGTTTGGCTTTTTACCAAAACGATTTTGCAGGCCGTATAGCCACCAAGGTTCTACAAACCTCCCTTTCCATTCGGGAATCAGTAATGAAGCTATTGGATGTCATGGTGTTTATCACCACCTACCTGCTGTCCATGCTATACGCCTTGACTCAAACCGACTGGCGTCTGGCCATTCCCATGGTGATCTGGCTATTACTGTATATAGGTTGCCAATATTATTTTGTGCCGCGGCTAAAACAGGTTTCCACCGAACAGGCAGAAGCTAGAGCGGTGATGACTGGTCGCATAGTCGATAGTTACACCAACATTGCCACGGTAAAATTATTTGCCCACAGTCAGCGGGAAGCGGACTATGCCCATGAAGGAATGGCGGGCTTTCTGGATACGGTGTACAGGCAGATGCGCTTGGCTACCAAGTTTAACGTCAGTGTTTCGCTATTGAATTATTTGCTGATCTTTTCTGTCGCGGCCGCATCTATCGGACTATGGTTGTCCAGTGCCGTCACCATTGGCGCCATGGCGGTTATCGTGAGCTTGGCGCTACGTCTACACGGTATGTCCCATTGGATAATGTGGGAAGTGGGTGCCCTATTTGAAAACCTTGGAACCGTTGCCGATGGCAGTACCACCCTATCTACTCCCCTGGATATTATCGATAAGCCCGGTGCCAAGAATCTGGAGGTATCCCATGGTCTCATCCATTTTCAAAATGTCAGTTTCCATTATGGCAAAGGGGAAGGTGTCATTGACGATTTATCCCTGGCTATTCAACCAGGAGAAAAGGTGGGTTTAGTGGGTCGCTCAGGTGCGGGCAAGTCTACGTTAATTAATCTAATACTGCGCTTTCATGATGTGGAGGCTGGCAGCATCACTATCGATGAACAGGACGTGCGTGAAGTTCGCCAGGAAAGTCTGCGTGCCAATATTGGGGTAGTCACCCAGGATACATCCCTATTGCACCGTTCCGTACGTGAAAATATTCTCTATGGCAACCCTGATGCAACGGAAGCGGAAATGATCGCAGCTGCTAAAAAGGCCGAGGCCCATGACTTTATTCAAACCCTAACCGATCCCCATGGCAACCGTGGCTACGATGCCATGGTGGGTGAACGGGGCGTGAAACTGTCTGGCGGCCAGCGCCAACGCATTGCCATTGCCCGGGTGTTATTAAAAGATGCCCCCATACTGGTACTGGACGAGGCCACCTCGGCCCTGGATTCCGAAGTGGAGGCAGCCATTCAACACAGCTTATATCAGCTTATGCAAGGCAAAACCGTGATCGCTATTGCCCACCGACTTTCCACCATCGCTGCCATGGACCGGCTAATCGTGCTAGATCAGGGCAAGATAGTGGAGCAAGGCAATCATCATGCTTTGTTAGCCAACCAGGGGCTTTATGCAAAGCTGTGGCAACATCAAACGGGAGGGTTCCTGGGGGAATAGATCAAGGTGACTCGATGGTGGCTATCTAGAACTCTGTGAGCCACCAAAGAGCCAAACTTATGTTTCCGATATTAGGGGTTACCACTTCCAGCAATAACCACCCTAGCAGGAACACGCCCGAAACCATAGCAACACTAATGCTTTACTAATGCTTTGGCGATAACAAACGTTCCAGCGTGACTTGTAATAACGCCTCACACTGGGACCACACCGCGTTAACATAATCATTTGATGGATTATGCTGATCCGGGAAGTTCGATATGGCACAAGAACTTCGGTTGTGCTTGAGCGCATCCGCTACAAATGTGGCAGAAAGGTTACGCAAGATACTCACAATTTGCTGGCGCGACTCAATACCTTCAAAGTCACCTGTTGACAGTGTTTTGAGCATATCTTGCTGTACTGCAACCACATTACGGCCAAACAGATCATCAAATTGATGCCGTGCCAAATCCTGATTAACACGGCGCTCGTAGTCCCGCAACAAACCGGAAAACTGCTTCTCTAACACAACACTCGTTTCAGTCATGGCAGTGATGCATTGTTTAGTTACGCGTCAGCGTACTTGCTCGCACAGGTAGTACAGGCATTCACCGCATGGAAACGCGCCTTTCCAGCCGATTTCGCACTATCGTAACTGGCGATAGAGCCCAAGTAATCAAGCTCAGTTTCCGCTGGCAATGCACTACAGTTGGCAAAATGGATCAAATGTTCACCGGAGTCTTTAGCTGTTTTTTCGATATAAAATTCGGCCATGGTAAATGTCCTCTCTTTGCTACGTTTATGTACACTTGTGAAAACGATACTCAGTTGATAGCAGTCCATAGAGGCATCAATGTCGGTCCAGCCACACACTTTGTTGAAGAAGCAACAAAATTTCCCGTCTGAGCACTATTTTCTGCTGTTAGACTGATCTGGAGCAAGAATCAAACCAATGCAACGGCCCTTTATCAGTTAAAGTGTGCACTTTCTAACCAAGCCATCAGCGTGGTCAATAAAGGTTCATTTACTAGAAATGGCTGCGGGTAGCGGTTGATGAATCTCTGCTTAGAGAACACAGACCAGAGTCGATTACGGAACAGTAATTTTAATCAGACCCTGGCTGTATCTTTGCTGGCTTATCTCGGTGTGCCAAAATCCACAGTCCAATAATAACGGTATGCAGCAGCGCTGTTTTCAATCAAAGCGCCCCCCATCTCCTTGAAGTTGGGACTCATTATATTTTCACAATGGCCCGGACTTTGTAACCAACCAGTAACCACGCTCTCGACCGAATCGTATCCTGCGGCAATATTCTCTCCTGCAGCCCTGTACACATACTCCACATCGTCCATCCGATCAAAGGGAGATAAGCCATCCGAACCGGTATGGCTAAAATAATCAGTGGTTGCCATATCTTGGCTGTGATTAGCAGCTGCTTCACCCAGTTTACAACTCCAACTTAAACCTGCGGCTGCAGCCATAAAAGTAGCACCACAATATCGCCCAGTTGCGCGTGCCCGGTTATGAGCATCAAGCAACTGTTGCTGTATGGGGGAAATAGTGCAACTGGGTGGCTCAGGGGTAATGATATCTGGGGTGATCAGTTTTACATTTCGAAACCAGCTGGTGTTGGTGGGATTATTGACGTCTTTGTCGTTAACCAATATCACACGCATGTTTTCGCCTTGATAGTACTTACCAATGGGAATACTGAACTTTTGCACTTGTCCCAGGTTCGCTTTGTAACTCACCACATCTTTTCGCCCCCAGTTCTGTGTACCTGCCAGGGAAAAAATACGGGATTGAGTTACTCTGTTGTCATCATCCAGACCAATTCCATGGATTTCGCCGATGTTATTGGTGGCAAATTCAAATTCGAGAACCGTATTCGCGGTGACGTTATAGTAGCCCTGAGTGGCTTGCCATCGATTCCCTTGCAGATACAGGCCGCCTTCGTAGAGAGCAACTTGCCCCGTATTGGTGTCTTGATTGGCAAAGCCTACGGTACTGCGTATATCTACGGATTGAGCTTGGCTGTGGGTGCTGCACAAGCCTGCTAAAAATAAACCAATACAGCCCATTGCCTTGGTTGAAACACGGTTAAACCCCATTGTCACCCCTCCACGGAAAAAATCTTGGTATTTATTTTTTTAGCCGCAAAGCGACAGGGCCTAAGTATTAATAATTAACGAAATAAAAGAGTGAACCTATTAACAGATTAAATATTCCCTTCGCAAAAGAAAAACGGGAGTTTGAGCAAGCTCACAACTCGCAAGATTATTCACTGAACATTTCAGCCGCCCTTTGCTCAATTTCATCGGGGCTTAAATCTTCTTTGTGGGTACCAATAAACCAAACATGACCGTAGGGATCTTTAAGTGAACCGGTTCGGTCACCATAGAACTTATCTTCCACCGCTTCAATTACGGTGGCACCGGCCTTTAATGCCTGGGCAAACAAGGCGTCCACATCCTCCACATACAAATAAATTCCTACACTTGTTCCCCCCAACTGATTGGGGCTAGGCATTGGAGCCTCGTCACAGGTATCCGACAACATGAGGTGAGAATGACCTATTTTGATTTCAGCGTGACCCACATCGCCGTTAGGCATGGACAACCGAAAAATTTCTTCAGCATTAAACGCTTGCTTATAAAACTCGATGGCTTCGGAGGCATTAGAAATACTCAAATACGGTGTAACGGTATGGTAGCCTTCGGGAATTGGATTAACAGCCATGGAATATATCCTCTATGGGATGGCAGATAACAAATCTGGATCACAACATGTCAGTAACTAGCGGGCTGAATCCAGGGCGCTTTGCAATAACTCATTGAGATTGATACTACCAGCAAGCGGCTTGGGATCCAAACCCACAAAAAGCCGCAATTGACGCCGAGCTTTTATGGCATGACTAACGCCATCGGTAGCACTCCATGGGTCGCTTGGGCGCTGGGCAAATCCACCATCGGTTCTTTTCAAAAAAACACTATTCTTAATGGTAAGTTCGACTGCATCACATTTTTCTCTAAAGGTGATTTTTCCCTGAAGCTGTGGCAAGACCGTATTCAGAAAAGTGATAGCATTTCGGATGACCGATGCATTATCCACCGACTGAGATTTCATCACCCTTAGAGTAGAGTGAAAAATATGCGATGCTTTGGGCATGGGGCGACGAAGCTTCTTATAGTATGTTGAAATTTTGTAAGAGCCCGATAATCGATCATAGGGCTTTCCTTCCCACCAATATCCATCGGGATATTGATTAGCTTCAAACAAACTAAATAATTCGGAGAATAATTCCTGCCTTTTCACACTGGGCAAAGCATCAATTAACACATACTGATCCTGAATAACACTTCCCGCTTGCCACGCTTGTTTTTCCAGCGTCACTGCCTTAAACCATCTACGTAGGCTGCTACTATCTCGCAAGTGGGACAAATCAGCAGAATTATCATTGGCATTCTGTGTCGGGACAGGATAGATAGGCTCACCCCCAAGCTTTTTCAGGGAAGAAACACCATACACCAAACCGCGACCCAGTCGGGATTTACGGCTGCGCTTTTCCAAAGGGTCATCGAACCACCCTTCTTTATTTTGAAATCCTTGAATATACGTTATTATTTTTTGACGAACTTCTGGCGATAAACCTTGCAGCGTATCCATGGCGTACATAATATTCACTGCCCTCGCGGTGGACTCTAACCTTGGCCGTCTTTCAACCCAAAACAATGGCCATTCGAATAGCTTTTCTTTTTCTTCTATGGATTCCCAAAACCCTCCGGTCTTGACATCGTAAACTGACAATAGCCAATGATTCAACTCAGTGAAATATTGATCGAAAGCCTCTACTTTCTGTTGCAGGCTGGAGTTATCGGGGCATGTTGTGGCAGAAGCAGGGGAAGAAGAGCCTGGAAAAAAACAAATAAAAGAGCCAAAAATAACCAACCAGCTCTTGATTGATGTTATCACTGAATAAACGATTAACTCTTTCCTCATTGTGGAATTTGCGCTAATTACAACACCCCCCTACTCAGGGGGCAAGCTGAATTTAAACACTCTAGCAGAGTCTAAGTATAGTAGCGTTGAATCATGTGAGGGGTACAAAAATGAGTTCTCTGGCAGACTATGCAGCGAATAATTGCGCCTGTTGAAGCTGCTCTATGCTTGTTGTTCCGAAACACCCATTGCAGCCAAGACAAAGTCCACACCAAGCAAAAGCCGCTGCTCTAAATCAGATAAAGTCAGATCGCTCACACTCCACTCCAGCAACGTCATAATTTGTATGGAGACCAAACTATGAGCCGAAAAAGCAGGAGGAAATGTTTCTACAAGATCCTCCTGAGCAAGGGCCAGTTGTATTCTGGCATTCAAAGCCAACACGACATCAGATTCCGGTTGTTTTTGTTCCGGCCAACGAAAAGGATTCAAGGCGTCCGCCAGCACAATTGCCCGCCAAAGCGGCTTATCCTTGTGCACCCATGACGCAAACTGAAGGAAAAAATCTTGAAGATCTTGCCTAAGGGAAGCAGGCTCTTGAGCCCTTTCAACAAACTGCTGCAATCCTTCTCTAAGGTAATTCCCGGCGATTCGTCGCAGTACGTCTTCTTTAGAGGAGAAATGCTTATAGAACGTTGGGGGACTCACTTCGACTTGTTGAAGAATGGCCTCCACGGTGAGAGCCTCAAAACCAGACGTTTGGATCAGGTCGAGCGTAACCGATTCGATACGCTGAATCAGCTGTTCTCGCTTTCGTTCTCTTAAACCCAAAATATCACCGCCGCCAGTATAAGCCAGTATAAAAAGTCACGTTGCATATTACACCGAGCAAGAAACTAAGCAAAACGCCACAATTAAATTTATTGTGTTAAATATTTAATACTGTTAACATTTACTTGTAAAAACATAAGGATCTATGAAATGAACGTTCTATTTCTGGGGGCTGCAGGACAAATGGCCCAGCCAGCGCTTCAAATATTGGCTCACAACAGTGCCATTTCTCAACTTACTATGGCCGACAGAAGACTGGATTCAGTACCAGATATCACACTGTCCAACAGTGCGAAGGCGCAAAAAGTTATTTTGGACGTACAAGACCAACATGCCCTAATGGAGCAGATGGAAGGCAAGTCACTGGTTATCAACACAACGGGACCTTACTATCTATTGGCAGAAACCATCGTGCGATGTGCCGTTGAAAGCCGCTGTAACTATGTTGATATTTGTGATGATTGGGAGCCTACCAAAGAACTGCTTAAACTGGATAATTGGGCTAAAGATGAAGGCGTCAGCGTGCTTTTGGGCGCAGGAGCTAGCCCGGGCATCACTAACCTTTTAGCCCGTAAAGCAGCGGACCAACTGGACTCGGTGAGGAAACTCTACACGGGTTGGTCAATACATAGTGATAGCGACATTACCGCCCACGAAATACGCAGCGTTGCCCAGGCGCAGCAAGTACCTGCGGCGATTATCCACTGGATGCAACAAATCTCCGGTAAAATTCAAGTTTGGTCAAACGGCCAACTGCACCAAACACAACCTTTAAAGTCTTACGTGTTTCAATACCCCGGGGGAGGGAAAATCCAGGGCTGGAGTGTGGGACATCCAGAAGCCATCACCCTTCCCAGACGCTACCAGGATGTACAGGAATGCGCCAATCTGATGGTGGATGTGGGCAACAAAATCCTATTGCTCAAAGCACTTTCCTTACTAATTAAACTGCGCACGCTGAACACCCTGTCTGCAGCAAGGCTCATGAAAACACTGGCGAAGCTGGTATTACCTTTTGTGCAACTCAATGACGATGACACAACTAGTTTGCCAAAAAGTATGCCTGCGCTTTTTGCATGGGCTGAGGGGAAGCTAAATGGTGAGAGCCAACAAATTGCCTATGGATTTCAACCAGAGAAGGATTTGACTATGGCTGAACTGACGTCAATACCTCTGGCCTGCTTCGCTGAGCTTTTTCTTGCTGGCTCTCCCCAAAAAACCGGAGTCATCACCCCTGAGGAGCTGGAGGTAAATCAGGCGTTTTTTGACAAATTGAGCACGCGACTGAACTGCTCCAGTGCTGGTTTACAATCAATCTGAGCATTGCCAAAAACCCATCTACACTTATAGAAGACCCCTAAGTAACCAGCGAGCCAAGGTTTTCCTTATGAAGGTGGAAACATTCTATGAGGTGATGCGTCGACAAGGCATTACCCGGCGTAGTTTTATGAAGTTTTGCAGTTTAACTGCCTCAGCCCTGGGCCTGGGCCCGGCGGTGGTGCCACAAATTGTTCATGCCATGGAAACCAAACCTCGTCTACCGGTGCTCTGGCTCCATGGGCTGGAATGCACTTGTTGTTCAGAATCTTTTATCCGCTCCGCCCACCCCTTGGCCAAGGACGTGATTCTGTCCATGATTTCATTGGACTACGATGACACCATCATGGCGGCAGCGGGACATCAGGCTGAAGCGATCATTGGGGAAACCATTGAAAAATACGATGGCAACTATATTCTTGCGGTGGAAGGCAACCCACCCTTAAACCAAGAAGGCATGTCCTGCATAATTGGTGGTAAACCCTTCAGCGACCAACTGCTACATGCGGCCGAGCACTGTAAAGCCATCATTTCATGGGGCTCTTGTGCGTCTTGGGGTTGCGTACAAGCCGCAAGGCCAAACCCAACCCGGGCAGTTCCGGTTCACAAGATGCCAGGTATACCCTCAAAACCCATCATAAAAGTACCCGGCTGCCCTCCCATTGCTGAGGTGATGACAGCGGTAATCGCCTACATAGTCACCTTCGAGAGACTGCCGGAACTGGATCGACAGGGCAGGCCAAAAATGTTCTACAGCCAGCGCATCCATGATAAATGCTATCGACGTCCCCACTTTGATGCTGGCCAGTTCGTGGAAGAATGGGATGATGAAGGTGCACGCAAAGGCTTTTGTCTCTACAAAATGGGCTGCAAGGGCCCCACCAGCTACAACGCCTGTTCCACCATTCGTTGGAATGGCGGACTTTCATTCCCCATTCAAGCGGGCCACCCCTGCATTGGCTGCTCCGAAGATGGTTTCTGGGATAAAGGTTCTTTTTACGACCATATTACCGACGTGCACAAGTTCGGAGTGGAAGTCAATGCGGACAAACTGGGTAAGGGTGTTGCAGGCACCATAGGAGCAGCCGTTGCCGCCCATGCCGCAGTAAGCGCCCTCAAGCGAGCACAATCAAAAAACAAGAATAACTGATCATTAACTCCGGATCACGAACTCAGAAGTTGTTGATTGTTAGTCTTTAAAAGTACGTCGACCACTTACCATGGTAGAAATAATACTCTGTCGACTCATGATATCTTCTCGCACTGCGGCGTAAATGTGGACGGTGATAAAGCTTATTTGAAACCACATAACTAAGCGGTGAATCATGCGTACCGTCTGACTGTCACCGAACAGGGGAATCAACCAACCAAAGGTGGCATGGCTCCAATGACCGGGGCCAAAAGCTTCACTATATAACGCGAAACCTGTAGCGATCATCACCAGACTACCAAACACAAAAAAGTAAAACATCATCGCTAACGCCAGCGGATTATGGCCAGCGTATTTCTTAGGTTGATCTTCCAAAAAGAAATACCAGCGAAACTCAAACATCACCTCGCTCCACCACTGAAAGTTAAAAATGGGTGGCAGAAAAAGTTGACGTGAGTGCTCATTACCCACAATGGCCCAATAGGCGCGAGCCACTAAACCAATGGTAAAAATATAGGCGGCCGCAAAGTGAGCAAAACGCACGTATCCCATTAAAAACACATCGGCATCCTTTGCAGGTTGCACCAAAAATGGCCCACCAATGAATATACCGGTTACAATCATCACCAACATACTGAATACAGTCACCCAATGCCAAATTCTGACCGGGGCCTGAAACACATAGATGGATTTAACTCTTTTAGCTTGTTGATCCAGTTCTTTCGTTTGGTCATCAGAAAGCATGTAAGCATCCTTTAACAGCCCGCTAGGCTGCTATGAATTTGTCTGCGCGAAAGCCTACCCGTAAGGAACCCCAATAGTTTCGTTGGTAATGTACCGGGAAAGCAAAATCCAGATAGATTTCGTCTTGGTGAGTGTAGGTCTGCAAAATCATCTTCTTCTTGCCTTCCATGGCTCGCCGCCGGATTTGTGTATTATCGGGAACAGCGCCATTGGTATGAATCATGTCACCCATGCTGGTTTCCACTACCAGGTAGGTGAGATCCCCTATATCGGCCTGTAGCGAACGGCCAAAGGACTGTAACTCATCATCCGAAATTTTGAGTTTCACATGGTCCTGGTCATAATCACTATCGCTGGAGTTGAGGGGAACGCCATTACTAACGATGCCACCCAGGTCTCGACAGTATTCATTGAGCTTATTGACCACCTGCTCCATGTGATCCGACCCCACTTGAAACGAAGAAGCAAATTCTTGGATTTGCTCAGTGGCTTTGGATACTTTTATTAGGTACTGTTCGCCGTCATGCATGCGGTTGGAGACTTGGCCACAACTCTCGTGAATCTCGGAAACCAGGGAGTGAATATGGCTATTAGTGTCACCCAAACTATGGATAGCCTCGCTGGTTTGGCTTATGTGCTTTCCCATTTCCATATATTCCTGCACCATACTCTCAAACCGTTCTGCAGCCTGGCGCACAGAGGTGGCCGTGGCATCCACATGGCTGTGTATGTCCGTGGTTTGCTCCCGGGTGTCTTCAACCATAACCACCATACGTTCAATGCTGGAGTTAATACCCTGGGTTGCCTTCTTAACCTGCTCCGCCAGCTCTCGCACCTCAGTGGCCACCACGGCAAAACCCTTACCCGCTTCCCCAGCGTTGGATGCTTCTATGGCGGCATTCAGTGCCAACAGGTTGGTTTGATCGGAGATTCCGCTGATTAATTTCACCACCTGGCCAATTTCCTGGGAATTCTGGGCCAGATTTTCCACGGTTTGATAAAACTGTTTCAACTTGCCTTCAACATCATTAACCCGCGTCAGTACATTGTTCAGCTCCGTTTGGGACTCAGTGGCCGCAGTGCGTTGGCGAGTGGTGACCTGGTCCAGATCAGACGCCTGCTCCTGGGCCAAGGTCACTGCATCACGGTTGGTTTCGCTGGCGGAAAACACCTTTTCTGCCAAGCTTCTCTGCACCTCAGACAGTCTTGCGGTGTCTTCCAGAGAATTGGCTAACCGGGCGGCATGGCAGGACACACCCAAAATACCATGGCGAACTCGGTAGACCATTTCCCTCACCCGATTGTCACGTTCCGCTATGACCTGGCTAATTTTCTTAACAGGTGAGCTCTCAGGCAACACAAACTCCTGAGAAACATCGTTCACGTCCCGATTGGTGTCTTCCAAGGCATCGGACATTAAACCGATGGTGTGGTCCATTTGTCGAATGTACATGGCATCGGCAAAGGCGATTAATGCACCGGCAACACAGGCAAATAATGTGGTCACCGTGTTATCCAGCCATCCGGTCAGGCTAAACGCCCCAAACAGAATAAAAAAACAGCCGGCAAAGCCAAAAGAAGCAATTCTCAACCGGTTAGAACGGCGTAAATCATTGATTTTCGGGGGAGCTAATTTGAATTCAGTGTCATCTTTCCGTGGATTCATGGATACCATCACCCTGCACACATACCTGCTTGCTATAGATTAGGTATAGACCAGGGTGAAAGGTTTAGCACGAACCAATGGGGCCTAAACCCCATTGATTTCAAAGAAAAGTTACTGAGAGAAGCCTTCTTTCACCTCATTCTGTGACATTAAGTTGATGGGAACAGGTTTGGTTTGCCAGATATCATCACAATACTGCTGTATGGATCGGTCAGAAGAAAACTTGCCGGTGCGAGCGGCATTCAAGATGGACATACGAGTCCACTGGTCCCGGTCGCGGAAAGCGTCCGATACCCGACTCTGGCACTTCACATAGGAATCAAAATCCGCCAACAACATATAGGGATCGTGATGCATAAGGCCATCGGTTATAACACTGAATAATTCTCCATCCCCGTGGGAAAAGAACCCGTGGCGAATCAAGTCGATGACATCTTTCAGTTGGGGGTTATTTAAGTAGTAGCTGTGGGGGTCATAGCCGTGGTTTCTGAGTTCGTAAACTTCTTCCGTGGTCAATCCAAACAGGAAGAAATTATCGGCACCCACCTCTTCTCTGATTTCCACGTTTGCCCCATCCAAGGTGCCTATGGTGAGCGCACCATTCATGGAGAACTTCATATTACCAGTGCCCGAGGCTTCTTTGCCCGCAGTAGAAATCTGCTCCGAAAGATCCGCTGCTGGATAGATCTTCTGGCCATTGGTCACATTGAAATTGGGTACAAATACCACCTTCAACTGATCACGAATATCCGGATCATTGTTAATGACGTCACCCACAGAGGTAATCAACTTAATGATACGTTTAGCCAAATGATATCCGGGAGCGGCTTTACCACCAAACAAAAAGGTACGGGGCGGAATTTCCATATTGGGGTTGTCTTTTAGCTGACGATACAAAGCAATAATATGCAACACCATCAAATGTTGACGCTTGTATTCGTGAATCCGCTTCACCTGAAAATCGAACATGGACTCTGGATTAATCAATATGCCAGTGGTATTGGCTATGAACTTAGCGAACGCTTGCTTGTTAGCATGCTTGATATCCCACCAGGCTTTTCGAAAGCCTTTGTCCTCCACCATGGGTTCAAGCTTTTTCAGTTGATCCAGATCTTTAATCCAATCACTGCCAATGCTTTCGGTTATTAATTCGGTCAATTTTGGATTAGACAGCACCATCCAGCGCCGTGGCGTGACACCATTGGTTTTATTGCGGAATTTATCTGGCCAAAGCTCGTAAAAATCTTTCAACACATCTTTTTTCAATAGCTCGGAGTGCAGCTCCGCCACACCGTTGATGGCGTGACTTCCCACGCAGGCAAGATGGGCCATTCTAATATAGCGTTCACCGCCTTCGTTTATAATGGACAGTCGCGACACCCGCGCTTCGTCGCCTAAAAACTTAATTCGAACCTGATCCAGGAAACGGCTATTGATTTCGTAAATAATCTCCAGATGCCGCGGCAAAACCCGGGCAAAAAGGGAAAGGGGCCATTGCTCCAGGGCTTCCGGTAGCAAGGTATGGTTGGTGTAGGCAAAGGTGCGCTGGGTGATGTCCCACGCGTCTTGCCATGCCATGGCATGCTCATCCAGTAACAGACGCATCAATTCAGCCACCCCTATGGCGGGATGGGTATCATTAAGCTGAACTGCAAACTTTTCATGGAAGCGACTCAAGGGGATTTTCTGCAGAGCCAACACTCGCATCATGTCTTTCAATGAGCAGGCCACAAAAAAGTACTGCTGCTCCAGTCTCAGCTCTTTTCCTTTCAATTGCTCATCATTGGGGTACAACACCTTACTGATATTTTCTGAGATTACCTTTTGATCAACGGCGCCATAATAATCACCGCGATTAAACACTTCAAAATCAAAGGAGACCGGAGCTTCTGATTTCCATAGCCGCAGGGTGTTAGCGGTATTATTTCGGTAACCCAGAATAGGCGTATCAAAAGGTATACCATTAACGGTTTTCGCGGGAATCCAGCGGGTACGAAGTCGCCCCAAGTCATCTTGGTACTTCTCGGTGTGGCCACCGAATTTCACCTCTTGTACCCACTGTGGACGGGGAATCTCCCAGGGATTGCCGAACTTCAACCATTTATCGGTTTTCTCTGCCTGCCAACCGTCTACGATGGCCTGTTCAAAAATACCAAATTCATAGCGAATGCCATAACCCACCGCAGGCATTTCCAGGGTAGCCAGCGAATCGATAAAACACGCCGCCAGCCGCCCCAGGCCGCCATTACCCAAACCAGGCTCCTGTTCTTGGGCCAGCAGATCTTCAAAGCTTAAACCCAGCTCATCCACCATATCACGCACAGTGTCATAGATACCTAGATTGATCAGATTATTCCCCAAATGCGGCCCCATCAAAAACTCTGCTGACAAGTAACAGACGGTCCGTGAGCCCTGCTCGGTGTAGGCCGCCGCTGTGCTTATCCAGCGGTGTAACATTCGATCTCGAACGGTATGAGACAAAGCACGATAGTAGTCGATGTTGGTGGCCAGGGCAGGAAACTTTCCCTGTAAGAAAAAAAGGTTGTCCAGGAAACCACGCTTGAGAGCGTCCTTGGTCATGGCAGTGCGATCGTACTCGGTATAAGGCGGAGGAGGTTGAGTCACGTAAGGGATATCCATCGGCTAGTGAAAAAAGAAACTGAAAACGGTGCTGCAAGTTCTATGCAAATTCCCGCTATTTTTACCACTGGCAAATCACTGGGTTTCGTTGGACGCAAGCCTTCGGGCAGGTGGTTCTTTATGCTCGATAGCTGTGCTCACAGGCCCCATGGCGAGCCAGTATTGCCCAATAAGTAAGGCCCCAGAATCAGAAAACTTCAAGTTTGATTGACGCAGAATTCACCAGCCTGACTGGCACTTGCTCACTTAACAACCAAGATAAAATAACCGTTATTTTTTAGACCCGGCCACGGCTCTATTGATCTCTACCATTTCTTGCTTAGACAGATCTCGCCACTGGCCCGGCTTAAGTCCCGCTAAACTCACACTCATAATCCGCACACGCTTTAACTTAGTCACCTCATAACCAAAGTGCTCGCACATGCGTCGAATCTGACGGTTTAATCCCTGGGTAAGAATAATTCGAAATACGAAACGGCTTTGGACACGTACCACACAAGGTTTAGTGATCTTGCCCAGTACAGGTACCCCTTTTGCCATTTGTTGAGCAAATTGACGACTAAGGGGTTTGTCCACGGTTACCACATACTCCTTTTCATGGGCATTCTCTGCCCGCAAAATTTTGTTGACGATGTCACCGTCGCTGGTAAGAAAAATTAGACCTTCAGAATCTTTATCCAATCGGCCAATGGGAAATATGCGTTTTTTGTGACCCACGGCCTGGATAATATTACCTTTCACTTGGCGCTCTGTGGTACAGGTGATGCCAACGGGTTTATGGTAGGCGATGTAGACTCGATCAGATTTGTTTTGCGGAACAGATCGAATGCGCTTGCCATCCACCACCACAGTATCACCCGGTAGCACCCGGGTGCCTAACTGAGGCAACTGGCCATTTATAGTCACTCTCTTTTGTTCAATTAACTTATCCGCATCACGACGGGAACAAAACCCGGAATCGCTGATGTACTTGTTTAGCCGCTGGCCCTGCTGTTGGGATGAAGCGCTAGGCTTGGAATGCGCCATTGAGCTGCTCTTCATGGTTATAGATTTTTACACCAAAACGACGTCGATATTCACTCATGGTGAGGCCCGTATGACGCTTGAATAGACGCTGAAACGAACTCACATCTTCGTAGCCCGTATCCCAAACAATTTGATTTACCGGTTCTGCCGTCACCTGCAAGGCATTCATCACAGATTCAACCCGCACCCGCTGCACAAATTGCATGGGAGTCATACCCAGCTCTTTCTGACAGGTTCTTATCAACGTTCTTTCCGATAGACTCACCGCCGCCGCCATATCCGCCAACGACATGGCCTTGCGGAAATTGCTGGCCACAAAGTGTTTCAACGCCTCAATCCTGGGGTTGGGGTATTTCACATCCAGGGCACCCTGCCGATAGACCGCTTGCCGTTCATTATGGGCGTCCATCAGCAACATGCGCGAGGTTTCCACCGCCACCTCGTTACCCAAGTACTGCCGAATCAAATGCAGTAACAACGCCGGGTAAATGTAACCTCCGCCAGCGGTAATCACATTTTCGTGTTCAATCATGGTTTCGTCGGCACGCCAAAGCACTTGGGGGAATTGCTGCTGGGCCACCTGCTCTATCACCCAATGGGTGGTGGCGGGTAATCCGTCCAACAGCCCTGCGTGGGCAAGCAGAAGGCTACCGGTACAGGTTGAGGCAATCTGAGCGCCCCCCTTGTGGGTTTCTACCAGCCAATCACGGGTTTGTTCATTGGCAGTGAGCCAGGCCTGGAGGCTGGGTTGGTCAATCACTGGAGGCGGTCCCGCCGGCACCACAACCAAATCCACCTCAGTGGGATCGGGCAGAGGCCCCACACATTGAACCCGTGCTCCCGAATAACTCTGCACCCCCTGGGTGCTTTGCCCAACCAAATCCACCTTAAAGGTGCCTCTGGGGGCGCCAAACTGGTAGGAGCAGTAGTTTGCCGCCACCAGGCTTTCCTGCATTGAAAATACACTGGAAAGCAACCCCACGGGGAAAGTCACAACGGCAACCCGGGTTTCCATGCTGTCATTATTACCTGCCATCTTGTCAATCCTGCCAATTCTGAAGCAATGGGTGGGAGCTTAGCCTAGTACTGGCTACTCAAGCAACCCGTTAGACACGGGAAAATACAACCGATTATTTTGGGCGAAACTGACACGCCTGAAAGGGATTTATGCAGCCAAAATTTTGGCTCAGGAGGCAACTATGGAATACGTTTTACTGATTTTTGGCACATTGATGGCATTAAATTTTGGATTCGCCAAAAATATGTCCAATGGAATTTATGAAAATCCGGCTAATGTGGGAGAAGTGGAAATCGAAGCCCTTGACGAGGTCCCAACTCCAGGAAATGAGTTCTGAGATGGTGTATTCTTGCGGCCACCAAAAACCTGACGGAAGGAAAAACGATCATGTATATTTTCTTGATATTAACGGCACTGGTTGCCGTAAATTTTGGCTTCGTTAAGGGGGTTCACGAGAACCCCGCTACGCCAGAAACCGGCAATGTAGAAATAGAAACCGTGGAATACGATTCTGAATCCAGCCACAATGAAGTGTAACTATTTAAGCCCTGGTGCACACTGAACTCATTATTAATACAAGTGGTTTGTTACAATATTCACACTTAGCTTTCGTGTCTGAAGTTTTAAAATCCTTCTGTCAAAAATAATAAATTAATTTAATAGACACGGAAGCTAACTATGAGGAATTCATTTTTACGCACTTTGTATACTGGGGCTCTGGGTTTATTTCTGGCTGGGTGTGGAGCCGAAGGAATAAAAACCGTTGAGATGAAAGCAGAGTTCGCCTACGAAGGCGAATTCAGAAGCCCAACGTTATACAGCTTCGACGATGGTAATTTCTACCACAATGGTTTTCCCACCGGTCTGCGACAGCAGCCCGACGGCAAAGTTGATCTGTCGGACTTTCCCCGGCCATTTCAGTTAGTCACGCAAACCTATGTATCCGGTATCGAAAAATATAACCCCACCCGGGGTTATCACACCATATCGCCGATTTATCTGCCTCTAACCCACCCGGTTTCAATCAATAGATTGCCAACGGACCCCAGGGACTACACCAATCCCAACTCCAGCATACAGGTGGTGGACATTGACCCTCAGTCCTCAGAATACGGACGACGTTTCCCTCTATCCGTAACCCAAACTAAAAATGCAGACAGCTACCGACCTGAAAACCTGTTGCAGATTATGCCTACCCTGGGTATCAGCCTGCGACCCAACACAACGTATGCGGCCGTGGTTACCGATGAGGTTCCTGTTGGATTTAATTACCAAGCAGAACAAAACGTTCACCTGAGCCGTGTGTTATCTCCCGAACCGGGTTCGGAAGCCACAGCGGCCACCGAGCTATTCCGTCCATTAAGACAATTCCTGGCCAATGGAAATATCGACCCGGATATAATTATTGCTGCCACAGTTTGGAAAACCGGTGACCCAACGGCGGCAATGGAACGGGGCGCAGAGGTGGTATCAAATATGCCCCTGTCCTCCCCCACCAACCTGGAACTTGCTGAAGATTTCCCCGACTATTGTGCGATCCGGGGTTACATAAAAATTCCAGGCTTTCAAAAAGGTTGGGTACCCTACCTGCTAAACGGGAGAATTGATTGGGACAGTAACGGCGTTCCCATTCAACAATATACCCGCAACGCTGAGTTTATCGTTACCATTCCCAAAGACACCACCATGCCAAACCAAGGCTTTCCTTTACTGGAATACCATCACGGCGCTGGCGGCAGTACGGAGCAGGTGTTCAATCGCATCGCCCAAGGCTCCAACACTCCCGGGAACGGACCTGCTCAAATAGCAGCAGAGCGCGGTTGGTCCAGCTCAGGCTTTTCCGGTCACCTGGGCTCCGACCATGCCGGCCCCATATTGGGTTTTGGCATGGTGCCATACAATGTGGAAAATCCGGTTTCCATGTATAACAGCTACTACCAAATGGTTTGGGAGCGGGTTTATTTTCGACGGATCCTGAATCAGCTTCGCATACCCAGGGATTTATGTCCCCAGGGAGCAGTAGCTAACGGTGAAGACCACTATAAATTTGATTCCGATCTGAGAGTTGTAATGGGACAATCCCTGGGTAATTGGACTGCCAGCTTACAAATGGTGGCCGACCCTGAGCCTTATCAGGGGGCAGTGTTAACAGGGGTTGCAGGAACCTGGATCAAACTGTTCACCAATCTTCCGGAAATGAAATTCGCTCTAGCCACAGTCATGGGTGGCTTGTTACCCATCGAAGAGCTTGATGAAATGCACCCATTCTTAATGCTGATGGAATGGCTTGTGGGCACCGCCGATCCAGCGGCTTATTTGCATAAGGTGTATCGATACCCCAGCAAAACGGCTCCCCATGTGTTAGCCGTATCCGGCATCAATGATCGCGGTGGAGAAGAACCCACCCAATGGCCTCACTTAATGGCATTGGGATTGGACCTGGCAGGCCCGGACGTGGGAGATAATTATTACAATACACTCATGCCCCACCTGGGCATTGGCGGCGCAACTCAACGGCCTTACCCGGTAAGCAACAACCTTAACGTCCCTGGACAAGGCACCCGTACCGCCGCTGTGGTCCGATATGAAAACACCGTGCGATCAGACAATAACGGTCACCACGTCGCCTTTGATCTGGATCCGCCCAAGCATCAATACGGGTGTTTTTTGCAGTATTTATCCTGGCAGCAGACACCAAAGGTTTTTGAAGGAAGTTATCAAGGAGCACCCTGCCCCTAACAATTCGGCCTTAATAAAAACCAGAAAATTGCTATACAAAAGCGGATTAACCACTCCTTCATGATAGTCTCGAAAAACGATTGTCGGAGTGGTTAAGTCCATGAAGCATTGGAAAATCATCCAAGCACTGAACTTTAATGCCTGCTGGTTTCTTTGCGTGCTTGGCCAAAATCAATGGATCTGGTTGACGCTCGTCTTACTGGTAGCACAAATTGTCTTATCTCCTTCGACAAAGAATGATTTGCGTGTTTTACCCTTGGCGATCCTGGGAATAGCTACAGACTCCGTTTTATGGCTATGTGGACTGTTCGCATTTGCTTCACCCCCTATATGGCTCGCCGTACTCTGGCTCGCATTTATTCTCAACTTCGGTCACAGCATGGCATTCCTGGCCAACCTGCCGCTGGCTGCCAGATCCCTTCTGGGATCCGCCGCCGGCACCTACTCCTACCTGATCGGTTGGAAGTTGGGCGCACTGCAACTGCCACAGGGGGCCTGGATGACCGCGGCCATTATCGCGTTCGTTTGGGCTTTGATGTTACCTACTCTAGCCACTCTGGATAAGCTGATCCGACAAAGCAAGCCGCTTTCTTTCCATTAGACGCCCCAGTGTATACAGCAACCCCATAATAGTATTTCCACCATTCCTCCACTGCCCCCTCATCTACGCCATAAACTTTGATACACTTCCCCTCGCCCCAGTATCAAGAACAACATTAGGACTCAGAAAAATGAAACAGGCAGAACTGCAGCATCGTTTTATTCCATTCCGAAAAAGTGATCTGGTTAAAATGTGCATACAACATAAATCAGTAGACGTGAATGCAGACGACTTCCAACAGTTTTGCGCTATGCTCAGTCATGTATTTCACTATGAGTTCATGGAAAGCCTGGAGCGCCTGAAATCAGCTTACCAAAGCATGGACCCGGATATAGACACGCGCACCGTATTTCCCCACCAGGATTCCTCCACTGAAGATTTTGTTCCGCAACTGAAACGAGTCTTGAACGAAGCAAACTACGAATCCATATCCATGGCGGAACTCAATCAAGCCATGTCACGCTCCTCTCTTTTTAAATTGAGACTGCACGTGGATTTCGAGGACTTTTCTGAAATACTGCTGTTCTATCGGGGGGAGTCCAAGCGACGCCAAACCATCAAGCAGTGGTTTGGCCTGCGCAAACAAGAAATCGAATTCACCAACTACGATCGTGTTGTAGTCTACATACGTTACAAACAGGACTATCAACCGGAAAAAGGAGAATTAGAGCGAGGCAAAGCAGGCGCCACCATGTTAAAGCTTTTCCAAAACGTACCTAAAGCCGATTTGGAGATGTTGTTTCCTAATACTGCCTTGAGAATGCGCACCATCGACAAACTCATGATTGGTGTTCCTGCTCTGGTAAGCGGCGGCATTGTAGTCAGTACAAAATTGGGGGCCACGCTCTTGTTACTGGCCTCTCTGTTTGGTTTTTGGCTTGGATTGAGTAAAGAGCCAGTGGAACTGAATGCTGCTAATCTCACTATATTGTTCGCCGGTTTGGGCGCCTTGGGTGGCTATGCCTGGAAGCAATTCAGTAACATCAAGAATCGTAAATTGAGCTTCATGCAGCAGCTCACTCAAAACCTGTATTTTAAGAACCTGGACAATAATGCCGGAGTGTTTCACCGGCTGCTAGATGAAGCGGAAGAAGAAGAGTGCAAAGAAGCCATCTTGGCTTACTTCTTTTTACTTAGTAGCAACGAACCCATGGACCGACCACAATTGGATGCAAAAATAGAAGAATGGTTGAAACAACATTGGCAATGTACCATGGACTTTGAAATCGACGATGCCATGGCCAAGCTGATCAAGCTGGGAATAGTCCAACAAGAGCCACAAGGAAGCCAGCGGTATAACGCCCTCCCCCTACGGCACGCTATGGCAAAGTTGGATGAGCGCTGGGACAACTATTTCACCATAACGTTAAATTAACCACGATAATTGATACAGGCCAACACTAACGCCCAAAACTCAGAAAAGTCATTGACCACCACATCGGGTTTGTGGGGATAGCGCGGGCTACCGGGAAATATGGTTGTTAACCAGTTCTGGTCCCATTGGGCACCGTTGAAAAACACCCCGGTAAAACCACCCAATTTGGATGCCACAATATCAGTGGTGCTGTCTCCCACGTACCAGATATCCATGGCTGCTTCGCGTCCAAGCTGAGCCGCGGATTCTATTAACTGATCAGGCTGAGGCTTGCGATTTACGGTGTCGTCGCCACACACCATAGTGTCAAACAAATTAGCCCAGGTTCCGTCTTCCACCGCCACAATCTCGTGCTCAAAAAACTCTCGGTCACGATTAGTAATAACACCTAATTGCAGGCCAAGAGATCTCAGCCCCAACAGAACACTTCGCACCTTGGGTTCAAATGGCAACACCGTTCCGAAATGATTGCGGTAATGTTGATTAAAAATTTTGTGGGCAATCTGTTTGGCTTCCAGATCATCGCCAAACAGTACCTCAAAAATATCTGTACGGGATATTTTTCTATCCGCTTTAATTTTGGGATGAAGCTGAGCGTATTCTTTCACATAGGAAACCAAACGCGCGTCATCCGGAGATTTGCTGAAGTCAGGATCCACCATCCGCTGCAACAAACCGTATTGTTCCAGCTCCGGCAACATATCATCCACTGCGCGGTACATTGCATCCAGGGTATCCACTAAAGTGGCATGCCAATCGAATAAAATAATGCTGGGAGGGGTGAGTTTGGCCACGGAAGGATGCCAGTCCGGTTCCAGATGCTGTGGCGGGGGTTGCGGCAGCCGCTGTTTGGGAGGGCGAGCCTTACTTACTACCTTTAGAAAACTATCCGGGTGCTGGGCCTGCACAGACTGCAGCAAATCCATCAACTCATCAAAACTGTTGATGATGGCGTCGGGTTGATAGTCCGGAGCCTGGGCGAACAATTGCTTCAATTCTTGCTCAGTTCGACAACCGCCGTTGTAAAAAACAGCCACAACTCCCGCTTCGCGGGCGGTGACAACATCCAAATAACTATCACCAACATACCAGGTATCTAGCCTGGGATAGGTATCTATTTTGGCTAAGGTGTAGCGAATCACCTGGGGATCCGGCTTGTATTGGGTCACATCATCGGCACAGGTAGACAAATCTATCAGCCTGGGCCATGAACCATCATCAACCGTTCGCAATTCATGCTGAAAAAACTCTCGGCTGCGATTGGTAGCAACACCCACAGTAATACCCAATCGTTGCAAGCACGCCAGATATTCTCTCACCCCATCCTGAAACGGCTTTACCTTGCCAAAATATTTCCGATAACAACGATTGTAAGCTCTGTGGGCTCGGTTTTTGGCATCCACATCATCACCAAAAATAGCGTTGAAAATCTCAGTTCTGCTTACTCTGCGC
The DNA here is from genome assembly GCA_964016105.1 of uncultured Ketobacter sp. GTDB lineage: Bacteria > Pseudomonadota > Gammaproteobacteria > Pseudomonadales > Ketobacteraceae > Ketobacter. Next base: position 2,981 of record CAXHEX010000018.1, on the reverse strand, counting down.
TCCACCAGTATCTTGGGATGCAAGCGCCGAAACAAACGAATATATCGAACCAGCTTTACATCATCTTTCGACTTGCATAGGTGTTCCGGCATTAAACGGTCCACCAAATGCAAGTCCTCCAATTGCAACAGCATGTCATCAAGTGCGGCTACCATGGCATCCTGGGTATCCACCAGGGTACCGTGCCAATCAAAAATCACTTGTTTCGGTGGCTGTAAGGAGAGTTTATCGTTCAAAGGGAAGTCCCGATTTGATTACACTAGGCTAAGTATACTCAAACCGTGAAATCAGGCCAGAGGCCTTGCTCCAACAACTTTATATTTGATTGCTTACCCATCTATAATCCCCCTGTTGTTATTCTAATTACTTGGATTTCCCATGAGACGGCTGACAGAAATTGTTGATATAAGTAAGCTTAGAAAGAGCCACCAGGTGCTCACTATGAGTATCGATATAGTGATGGTGATTCTTATCATACTCAATCTGGGCCTGATCCTATTTGATTTGTTCTTTTCCAGTAAATGGTTTCAGCAGGGTTTGAGCTGGTTATCGCCTCAATTTACTGAATTTTATCGCAATACCATTCATGCGGATTTTATTAGCTATGACATGATTTTCGTTTCTATTTTTATTATTGAACTGTTGGGACGATGGGCGCTTGCTATTTACCAAAAAACCTATCACCGCTGGTTCTTCTATCCATTTGTACACTGGTATGACGTACTGGGTTGTATTCCAGTGGGCTCATTCCGCTGGCTGCGACTACTCCGGGTCATTTCCATATTATACCGGCTACAAAAATACCAAGTGATTGATCTCAGCAACACCTATCCGGTTAAGTTCATTAAAAAGTATGTCAACGTACTGGTGGAGGAAATATCTGATCGAGTGGTAACTAACGTATTAGATGGCGTTCAGGATCAAGTGCGATCCGGAAATCCGGTGGTGGCAAAAGTAGTTAAGCAGGTTTTACTACCACAAAAAAGCACTATCTCAGATTGGCTAAATGAAAAGATAAATGATATTACCGACACAGTGTATCAGCCAAGAAAAGAAGTGATTAGGCGTTACATAGATCAGGTCATTGCGGAATCCATGAGCCAGGATCCTAAGGTGACTGCGCTGGAAAAAATGCCCATGGTGGGTGACGCCATCACCAGTGTGATAGAAACCACTGTCTCTGACTTGGTTTTCAACGTAATCGACCAACTTATCAACGATATCGGTCACGAAGATACTGACCTACTGGTTAAGGAGCTCACGGACATCGTAATCGACCGCATTCTTGAGCCTTCGCAAGTCATGAGCGATGCGGGTCGGGACGTTATAATAGAGGTCTTAGAAGTGGTGAAAGCGGAAGTACAGATTCAGCAATGGAAGCTTGCTGAGCAGCCGGTTTAATCACAACGGAATGAAAGCCTGGTTGCAATAACGCAACCAGGCTGTTGACTGACTACCCACTAACTCTAGATCGACAAATCTGATCGCCGTAATAGTTGTCGCTATAATTGCAGACCAGATTACGCTTTGATTGCCTATTCGCAATTAGTGATTGGACAATGAAATGTGTTTTTGATTTAGCGAGAAAATTAACTAGTGTTGACTTCATGATTTTTTCCTCCTGGCTAGATAGAACAAAAGTTATACCAGGAACAATCATAGGTAAAATCATAAATTATTATCAGGTTGGTTAATATAAACTATTATGAAATCTATTGAACAACCTGGAAGGCTAACCCGTATTTTGTTGGCCGTAACCGCCAAATCCCACATAGTCAGCCAACCAGGCATTAAAATCCTGCCCAGGCATTGGTCGGGCGATATGATACCCTTGTGCTACGTCACAACCCATTTCCCGAAGCAGTCCCAAGGTAACTTCATCCTCTATACCTTCTGCCACCACCTTCATGGCGAAGTTGCGCCCCATATTGAGTGACGTACGCACAAGCAGCTGATCCTCTTTGTTCTGAGCCATTTCTGTGACGAAGCTTTTGTCTATTTTCAATTCGCTAACCGGTAGCTTTTTCAAATAAGACAAAGAAGAATAGCCCGTGCCAAAATCGTCTATGGACAGGGTTATGCCTTCGTCATGGAGCATCTTCATCATTTTTAAAGCATTATCAGGATCTGTCATGACTGCTGTTTCCGTGAGCTCCATAACAAATTCTGAAAGGGACACGCCCTGCTCCTTGGCAAGTGAGACTATTTGATGCTTGAAGTTGGCATCCTGTAAATTTCGGGCAGAAATATTAATAGATAATTTCAGGCCCACACCCATGGCTTCCAACTGGGCTTGATACTCAAACGCCTTCCTACACACCCAATAAGTGAGCGAATGTATAACACCGGTCTTTTCGGCGATGGGTATAAATTCATCTGGAGGTATAAAACCAAAATCAGGATGAATCCAACGCACCAACACTTCAGCACCAATCACTTGATTATCCAGCAGAGATATCTGAGGCTGAAAGTACAACTGCAGTTCATCGTTCTGGATGGCTTCTCTTAGCTCACCCACAAGCGAAATACGACGCTCGCTGTATGGATCAATACTTTGAGAATAGATAGCCAATTTCTCGTTATTGGTAGCAGCCGCTTCTAACGCAATATGGGCGTTGCGAATCAGCGTTTCACTGTTATGACCATGCTCTGGATACACTGCCAGGCTGGCGCTGGCATCCACATCCAAAGACAAGCCCTGATATTTAATAGGCTGTTCCAAATTCTTCAATAAACCCAGAACATGGGACTGAACATCTTCTATGGCATCATCTTTAACGAGACAGGCAAAAGTTATACCCTCAACCCCGGTTAAGTAATGAGCCCCATCATTGTGCTGTTCCACTTCAACTATATTTCGAAATCTTTCACAAAGAGTATTTATTTTCTGAGTAATCAGATAAAGAACCGCATCGCCGTTGGAATGCCCTAGCAGGTTGTTGATTTTCTCTTAGCCTCGAACACAACTACCGCTTGAGGCT
>CAXHEX010000017.1:0-102904 GCA_964016105.1 uncultured Ketobacter sp. | reverse complement strand
TTTCTAAGCGACAACCTTTCTATATATCGATTAAAACTCCGATCCCTCACCCTATCAAACTGGAAGTTATTTGGTCAATTAGAAATAAAATTATTATAGAAAATTAAAATAAGTTCTTTTCTTTCAAGCGTTTTTGCATTTTCATACTAAGATAATATCTAGGCAGGATTTTTTTGTTGAACATTTACCGACTCACTGAATCTAATTCCTTTTAGACCAGACGCGGTTAGAACTGAGGTAGAACCATGAGCATATTCAGCCACTACCAAAACCGATACGAAGTAACGCAGCAAGAAGAATACACGCTTCAAGAATATTTGGATCTTTGTAAGAAAGACCCATCTGCGTTTGCCAGCGCTCCCGAACGGATGCTGGAAGCCATCGGTGAACCTGAACTTATCGACACTTCTCGAGATCCACGACTCAGTAGAATCTTCTCAAACAAAATCATTCGTCGCTATCCAGCTTTTAGTGAATTTTATGGCATGGAAGAATGCATTGAGCAGATCGTTTCTTACTTTCGTCACGCTGCCCAAGGTTTGGAAGAGAAAAAACAAATTTTGTATTTACTGGGTCCGGTGGGCGGCGGTAAGTCCAGCTTGGCTGAACGCTTAAAACACCTTATCGAAAAAATTCCTTTTTACGCTATAAAAGATTCGCCGGTAAATGAGTCACCCCTCAATTTATTTGCTCCAGAAGAAGACAGCGGCATTTTAGAAGAAGAGTACGGAATTCCGCGCCGATATTTAAAAGGCATAATGTCACCTTGGGCCGTGAAACGTTTGCACGAATTCAATGGAGACATTTCCAAATTTAAAGTCGTTAAACTGTATCCCTCAATTTTGGACCAGACCGGCGTGGCAAAAACCGAACCGGGCGACGAAAACAACCAAGACATTTCCAGCCTGGTGGGTAAAGTTGATATCCGGAAGCTGGAAGAGTTTGCTCAGGACGATCCCGATTGTTATTCATTCTCTGGCGGTCTTTGTAAAGCCAACCAGGGTTTGTTGGAATTTGTGGAAATGTTCAAAGCGCCCATCAAAGTTTTGCACCCCCTCCTCACGGCAACCCAAGAAGGCAACTACAACAGCACCGAAGGTATGGGCGCGATCCCCTTCGACGGTATCGTATTAGCCCACTCAAACGAATCTGAATGGCAAGCCTTCCGCAACAACAAAAACAATGAAGCCTTTATCGATCGTATTTACATCGTGAAAGTACCTTATTGCTTGCGAGTGATGGAAGAGATAAAAATCTACGAGAAGCTGCTGCAGAACAGCTCGCTGGCTAATGCTCATTGTGCACCGGACACATTGCGAATGCTGGCCCAGTTCTCAACGCTTTCCCGATTGAAAGAACCCGACAACTCGTCCACCTATTCCAAAATGAGGATCTATGATGGCGAGAACCTAAAAGACACCGACCCCAAAGCCAAATCCTATCAGGAATACCGCGATGCGGCCGGGGTGGATGAAGGCATGGATGGCTTGTCCACCCGTTTCGCCTTCAAGATCCTGTCCAAGGTATTCAACTACGATCATTCTGAAGTTGCAGCCAACCCGGTTCATTTATTGCATGTGTTAGAAAGCTCCATTGAACAGGAACAGTTCCCCGGAGACACCAGAGAACGGTACCTACGATACATCAAAGAGTTTTTGGCACCACGTTACGTGGAGTTTATTGGCAAAGAAATTCAAACCGCTTACCTGGAATCCTATTCTGAGTACGGACAAAATATCTTTGATCGCTATGTGACCTATGCGGACTTCTGGATTCAGGATCAGGAGTACCGGGATCCCGACACCGGCGAAATTTTCGACAGAAAGTCACTCAATGACGAGCTGGAAAAAATCGAAAAGCCAGCCGGTATCAGCAATCCCAAAGACTTCCGTAATGAAGTGGTGAACTTCGTGCTACGGGCACGGGCCAATCACGCAGGCAAAAATCCTTCCTGGCTCAGCTACGAGAAGCTGCGCACCGTTATTGAGAAGAAAATGTTCTCCAATACAGAAGATTTGCTGCCGGTTATCTCTTTCAATCCCAAGGCGTCTCAAGGGGATCAGAAGAAACACGAAGACTTTGTTAAGCGTATGGTGGAACGGGGTTATACCGAGAAGCAGGTGCGCTTGTTGTCCGAATGGTATCTACGGGTTCGCAAATCCCAATAAGGTGTTGTTGTGTCGTATATTGTTGATCGCCGCCTAAACGCAAAAAACAAAAGCACAGTAAACCGGCAACGGTTTCTGGGCCGTTACCGCAAGCATATTAAAAAAGCGGTAGACGAGGCGGTGACCAAGCGCAGCATCACCGACCTGGAAAGCGGGGAAAGCATTTCCATTCCCCGCCGCGATATCTCTGAGCCGTTTTTCCACCATGGTAAAGGCGGTAAGCGAGAACAGATCCACCCAGGTAACAAAGAGTTTGTGAGCGGCGATCAGATTCAGCGCCCCAAAGGTGGCTCTGGAGGTGGTGGCAGCGGCGATGGCGAAGCCAGCGACAGCGGTGAAGGCATTGACGAATTTGTATTCCAGATTAGCCAGGATGAGTTCCTGGATTTCTTGTTTGAAGATTTGGAACTGCCTAATCTGGTGAAGCGCCAGCTCGCTGGTATCGAATCCTTTAAATACGTTCGTGCCGGTGTGGTTAACGAAGGTAATCCCGCCAAGATCAACGTGGTGCGGTCCATGCGCCAGGCCACCAGCCGACGTATTGCTTTAGGAGCTTCTTCCCGCCGCCGGCTGAAAGAATATGAAAAGCAGTTACAGGCGTTGCAAGAGCAAGACCCCATTCTTCGCGACAAGCAAAAAGAAAAAGCCCTGGAAGAAGAGATCGAAAAACTGCGCCGCAAGATCAAAAAGATCCCGTTTGTGGATACCATTGATTTGCGTTACAACCTGCATCTTAAACACCCCAAGCCCACTTCCAAAGCGGTCATGTTTTGTCTGATGGATGTGTCTGGCTCCATGAACCAGGCCATGAAAGACATGGCGAAACGGTTTTTCATCCTGCTTTACATGTTCCTGAAACGGAATTACGAAAAAATAGAGGTGGTATTCATTCGCCACCACACCAGCGCCAAAGAAGTGGATGAAGAAGAGTTTTTTTACTCCCGTGAAACCGGTGGCACCATTGTTTCCAGCGCTTTAAAAATGATGCAAGAAATTATGGAGCAACGCTACCCCGCCGATGAATGGAATATCTATGGCGCCCAAGCGTCCGATGGTGATAACTGGAATGACGATTCTCCCACCTGTCGGGAAATCTTAACGAAGAATATTCTGCCCCAGGTGCAGTATTATTCTTATATCGAAATTAATCCGCGCCGACATCAAGCTTTGTGGCGGGAATACGAAACCATTGAAGCCACCGTTGAGCACTTTGCCATGCAACAAATCAGTGACCCCGGTGACATTTACCCCGTATTCCGCGAGTTGTTTCAACGTAAAAGCGTAGAAAGCTGAAAACTTATGAGCGAAGAACGCAAGCCCATTTCAACCGAATCAGATTGGACTTTTGAGCTAATCCAGGATTACGACCGAGAAATTGGCCGTGTAGCAGAAAGCTACCAACTGGATACCTATCCCAATCAGATTGAAATCATTTCCGCTGAGCAAATGCTGGATGCCTACTCCTCTGTGGGCATGCCCGTGGGTTACAATCACTGGTCTTACGGCAAGCAGTTCGTGTCCAATGAGCAGCACTACCGCCGCGGTCAAATGGGTTTGGCTTACGAGATCGTCATTAACTCCGATCCCTGCATCGCCTACCTGATGGAAGAAAACACCATGACAATGCAGGCATTGGTGATTGCCCACGCCTGCTACGGTCACAACTCCTTCTTTAAAGGCAATTATCTGTTCAAAACCTGGACCGACGCTTCCTCCATCATTGACTATCTGGTGTTCGCCAAGAACTACATCATGAAATGCGAAGAGCGCCATGGGGTAGAAGAAGTGGAAGCGGTGTTGGATTCTTGCCACGCGCTGATGAATTACGGCGTGGATCGCTATAAACGGCCCTACCCCATTTCCGCTGAGGCAGAAAAGTTACGCCAGCAGGAGCGGGAAGAATACCTGCAGAAACAAGTTAATGAATTGTGGCGCACCATTCCACAGTTAGGGGAGAAAGAAGACCTGCAAGCGGAACGACGCTTTCCCGAAGAACCCCAGGAAAACCTGCTCTATTTCATTGAGAAGAACGCCCCTCTGTTGGAGCCCTGGCAACGGGAAGTGGTGCGGATTGTACGTAAGATCGCTCAGTATTTTTACCCGCAGCGCCAAACCCAAGTGATGAATGAAGGCTGGGCTACTTTCTGGCACTACACTCTGCTCAATACCCTGTATGACGAAGGTAAAGTCACAGACGGCTTTATGATGGAGTTTTTACAGTCCCATACCTCTGTGGTGTATCAACCTTCCTTCGACAGCAAGTTTTACAGTGGCATCAACCCCTATGCCCTGGGCTTCAACATGATGCAGGACATTCGCCGTATCTGTGAAAACCCCACGGCAGAAGATAAAAAATGGTTTCCAGATATGGCAGGCAGCCCCTGGCTGGAAACCCTGATGTTCGCTATGCAGAACTTCAAAGATGAAAGCTTCATACAACAGTTTCTGTCACCCAAAGTGATTCGAGATTTTAAATTGTTTTCCATACTGGATGACGATAAAGAACGTAATCTTGAAGTTACCGCCATTCACGATGACCCTGGCTACCGCTACATTCGCGAAGCCTTGTCCAAGCAATATAACCTGTCAATGAATGAGCCTAACATCCAGGTCTACAATGTGGACGTGCGCGGGGATCGCTCTCTTACCCTGCGCCATGTGCGCCATAATCGCAGACCACTGGACCAGGATTCCACCGAGGAAGTATTAAAACATCTGCGCCGACTGTGGAAGTTTGATGTGGTCCTGGAATCCGTTGAAGACAATAACGTGATTGAGACCTTTCAGTGCCGTGAGCAAGGCATTGAAGTGCAAACGCCGAAAGAGGAAGAAGAGCTTAGCCTTATTCAGCGTATATAGTATTTATCCGGTAGATTCTGAAACGCTAAAGTCCAAAAAAGCCAACCAGCCATTGGGGCATCGGATCGATATAGCACTCAAGCTGCCCCTGTTTTTTTCTAGCCAACAACTGAAACGGATTTTCCAGCTCAGAGTTATCAAATACCAATACTTCCGTTGCCAGCGAAGCAGCCTGACCAACATAGCGTTGCGAACGCGGGAGCCTGTCTAGGATTTTGGTTTGATCGACATTATGACCACCGGACTTTGTACGTTGATCCACCCTTGCAAGATGCAGCTTTGGATCCCTCAAGCTGATATAGACCAAGACAATGGAGTAACCCTCATCGAGCGCTGCCCGTATCATTTCTAATTTCGAAGGATGAGAGAATACTGTTTCGTAACAAAAAGAGTAGCCATGCTGGATATACTGATGAAAACGACTCATGGCGATTTCAGCCGCTTTGTAGCTCATAGCCTCCGGAGCAAGTGGATCAAGCTCCTTGGCTATCAGATCAGCATTCACAAAACCCATTCCTTTAGGCTCCAAGCGAGTGTGGTAGAAGGTCGATTTACCGGCTCCGTTACCCCCCGCCAACAGCCAGATTTGTCTAGCCATTACAGCTTACGCTCTTTCTCTGTGAAATGACCGTTTTCAAATAACCCAAAGGATTCTTTGCCATTCTCATCAACCCGCCGGATCAAACAATCATTTTTTACAGGCATATCATATTTAATGGCGGCCTTACTGACCGAACCCGAAAGCGTCCCAGCCAAGCGATCTTGTTCCAAATGGCCTAAAATCTCATCTACAGCAACATCCTGATTCTCCTTGATCAACACATTGGCAATATATTTCTGACCTGACAACAGGCTGAAGATGTCAGATTCAGGCACCTGCTCACACAATAGCTGGCCTACTTTCGCCCAATACTCCAGCTGCTTAGGAGTCGTTCGATGAGCCATAGCAGCCGCGGCCTTTGCTTCTCCAAAGATTTCAGAGTCAATTCTAAGCGCATGACTTTCTTTGCTTTTTTTAGCTTTATCCGCCTCATCTCCGGTTGGATATTCACCTGGGGACGCAAATGTCGGCATGGGTTGCTCCACCTTAATTTGGGTTAATTTGATAAAACTATGGCATTTAATGTTGCATATCGCAACAATTGTTGCGCAGAGCGCATAAAGCGAAACAGTACAGCTGAATTAATCCCACCGATGAGGCCCTTTCACCTGAGCCGAACCAAGCCTCTAATTGGCTCATAATGTGAGCCGAATATTCCAATTATTCGGCTCATCCCCAAATTTGGCTAGGGGCCATTCAGAAACGATGATAGAGATTCCTTAAAATGACCACTAAACAGTGGATTTGGCAACAAGATAGCTGGCAGAACTTAACCTGGTCTGAAGTAGCTGTAGGTCCATTACTGCGGGAGGCCGCTAAGCTACAGGGCACCCTACTGGGCAAGACTGGCGCCATACCGCAAAAAGGCAACGCTGAGTCCAACCTTGATGCACTTCTACAAAACATTGTGGAAACGTCTGCCATTGAAGTGAAAACCTTAACCCTGAAAGCGGCACTTAATCTAATTGAATTGGTATTGGCCAAAGCCCGTTTTTGGCAAACCTATGCCGAGGATGGACTTACGCCTCAGCAGACAAAAGTTTTTAACCGGCTAATGGATGCGGGACCAAACGGTTTCAAGGGTGGTATCACCGCATCAAAATACATGAACCTGGCTAAGGTTTCCAAAGCAACCGCCACCCGTCACCTGCAAGAACTGCTACAGAAGAACTGCATTGTTAAGCGATCAGGTGGGGGGCGCAGCACCAGCTACGACATTAACTGGGCCACATAACTCAGGGGCAACCTGACGTCATATTGGGTACATAAACTCTTCATTCAGGTCACTAAATTCATCGAATAGGACATTCACAATGATACAAAATCCGCGTATTTTGTACTTCGATCAAGATGCAGGAGCCACCATGAATCAGCGGGTTATCATTGAACAGCAAGGCGCTATTGCCACCGTCACACTCAACCGTGCCGACAAGCACAATGGCATGGACCTGGACATGCTAAGGGCGGTGATAAAAGCACAGAAGAAAGTGCGAAAAATGAAGGGGATTAGAGCCGTCATTCTAAAGGGTGATGGCCCTTCTTTCTGCTCCGGCCTGGATTTCAAAAGTGTGCTGGCCAATCCTGTCAGCGCCTTCACCAGCTATCTCCAGCTTTGGTGGCCCGTTGCCAACCAATTTCAAAATTGGAGTATGGGCTGGCGCAAAGTGGGCGTTCCCGTGATCGCCCTTATGCACGGCAATTGTTTTGGTGCCGGATTGCAACTGGGCCTGGGAGCGGATATTCGCATCTGCCACCCCGATGCCAAGCTATCCATGATGGAGGCCAAATGGGGCCTGGTACCGGACATGGGTGGCATTGCCTTAATGCGTGAGCTGATGCCTCTGGATCAAGCTAAAGAGTTGACCTTCACTGGTCGCATTATGGATCCAAACCAGGCCAAGGAACTGGGGCTAATTACCCATATCAGTGACAACCCGCAATTGAAGGCAGACCAACTTATTGAAGAAATCGTATCTCGATCACCGGATTCCGTGGCTGCAGGTAAGTTTCTGCTGCAAGATGCTTGGCGGGCATCTAACCGAAACGCACTGCGATCCGAAAGGATCTGGCAAAAACGCATCATCGGTCGTAAAAACCAGCGTATCACAGTGCAAAACAACCAAAAAACATCCAAACAAGAGCGTTTAAGCTTCATCAATCGACGGATTGGATAAGTAACCACTATCGGATTCCAAACGCTTCACTCGCCTTCTAAGGCTTGAGTACTATAGCTCCCGTATTGGCCCAAACCGCCACTTTCCTAAGGATTAATCCTAAGTTATCAACACCAAACCCAACTAGTCTCAACGACAATTTGCTATGGGGATTTGGCAAAAAACGCCCAGAAGCCAGGCATAAGCCCAAACCAGTCAACCATAATTCTACTTGCGCGCAAGTAGAATTATGGTATGTTAATACCCCAGTACCACAACGATACAGAACAAAAAAAACCTGCGGCGACCAGAAATGTACGCCCACAGGGCATCTGAAGCCAAATCTTGGGGGAATCTATGAAAACCATTTTGAGCAAATATCTTGTTTTCTCTTGGCTGTTACTTATGGGTGTTTCAGCGTATGCCATAACTGAGCTAGGACTGTTCGCAGGAAACGTATTCATTGCTGACTTCTCCCACCCCTGGCGCGCCCAATTTAATACGGATTTCGTTATGCACATTATTTTGGTATCCGCATGGATCTATTGGCGAGAGCCCTCCAAACCAGTGAGCGTACTATGTGCGATTGGTGCATTTTTTGGTGCTGTATTCACATTCCCCTATCTACTGATTTCACTCATTCGCGCACAGGGTAGCGTGTCACGCTTGTTGCTCGGTAAACACTGGGAGCCAACACCAGCCCAACCCACCAAGCGCTCTTAATTTGCCAACTACATGACTATCACCCCAACCACCTCATAGTATTAAGGTTTATCCCATGGATGTAATGCAATCAACCAAGGCAAGCTACAGCCAGAAAAACAACACTCATCTGGATCATATCCCTGGGAAGTTCGGCATCCCTTACATCGGAAATCTATCCCGCACCTTATTTGACCCCTACAATTTTTATCGCGAGCATCATCAAAAATACGGCGATCTAAGCAGAGCAACCCTGTTCACCAGAAATGGTCTGGTGGCATTAAGCCCGGATCTGGCTGGCGAAATAGCGGTAGACAAAGCTAAAAATTTCTCCACCCATATGGGTTATCAATTTTCATTAGAAGGTTTGTTTGATGGTGCATTGTTGCTTAGGGATTTTGATGAACACCGTTTCCATCGACGCATCATGCAAACCGCATTTAAAAGTGATGCAATGCAAGGGTATACGGAAATCATCAATGAGATCCTACCGGGCTTTGTGCAGCCGTGGGGAGATGAGAATCAATTTGTTACCTTTCCTGCAATCAAGAACCTCACGCTCTATATCGCGTCACAAATTTTTATTGGTGTTAAACTGGACAGTGAAATTGAAACCCTAACCCACGCATTCGGCGATTTGTTGGCAGCCACAACAGCTATCCTGCGCTTAAATATCCCTGGTCTTTCCTACCACAAAGGCCTCAAGGCCAAAGACTTATTAGATGTTTTTCTCAAACAACTTATGCCCACTAAACGCCAAGGCAATGAGAAAGATATGATGACCTATTTCTGCCAGGAGTTAGACGAAAACGGTGAATTGTTTTCCGATCAAGTAGTTATTGAACACCTTCGTTTCCTCATGTTAGCCGCCCACGACACAGTGGCCAGCGCACTCATCAATACCTTCTATCTACTGGCGGCTCACCCAGAATGGCAAAATAAAATTCGCGAGGAGGCAACGTCTCTGCAAACGGAATTTGTCGGTTTCGATCAACTGGAGCAGTTAGAGTTGCTGGGCTATGTATTCAAAGAAGTACTGCGGATGTTTCCACCGGCCAACAGCTTCTTGCGTCGTAGCGTGAAAGAATGTGAGCTAGGCGGTTATCCTGTTCCCGCCAACACAGTGCTAACAGTACCGATGATTTACATGCAGCGCATGCCGGAGTGGTGGGACAATCCGGAACGTTTTGAACCCATGCGCTTCTCAGCGCCCCGAGAAGAACATAAGCGTCACCCCCACACTTGGATGCCGTTTGGTGGTGGCGCTCATAAATGCATAGGAATGCACTTCGCTCAATTGCTCTACAAGTGCGTCTTGTTTAATGTTATCCAATCCTACGAATTTAGACTCAAAGACGGCTACCCCATGCCAGAAGAAAATGCCAACTTAGTTTGGGCGCCCATTTTGAAACCGAAAGACGGGCTGCCTCTGATCTTGAGACCAGTAAAATAAAACGAATCAGAATTATCAATGGGTGATTAGTCATAACGAACTCTAACCACGGTTTTTGTTCTAACTGAACCAAACCAAAGCCCTGTTGCCGTTTCTAATGCCGAAGTTGCAAGACCAAAGTCATAACTGCCCTGCCCAGAGTAAACCGGTGTCACTTGCAAAGTTTCTGGATCAATTTTATCTGCCCGATAATCAATGGCACAGTGAGGGTAGTTTATGCCCACGCACCAATTGACTTTGAGCAAGCCGGTATTTTCCACTCCGGCCACCAGTAATTTACCGTCGGGACTACGGCGTATATTGTCGGGATAGAACGCCAATGGAATTCGAGTGGCTTCTCCCAACGATGGATCTAAAGGAATACGAGTGACACTGGCATCGGGCAGTGACGCCACAAAAGCCCACTGCTCATCCTGAGATAATTCGATACCATTATTTTGTGCAAAAGCACTGCCTTCTAGGTATTCCCAACCGGATTGCTTATTCCAAGAGAATACGGCGCCGGTTTTATCGCAACATTCGCCATCGAACACCCGTTGAACATAGCCATTCAAGTCCATGGTGACCGATAACACGATGCTGCCATCGGAGCGTCCAGCCACTGCATTGGGGAATGTCATAGAAGGACTGTAAACACAACCAACCCATGAAAAAGTGGGCTCAGCTGTTGCTAAACTAATGTGAAACACTTCTATGGCCTCACGACCACCGTGATTCACCACATACAGCTTATAGGTATTTTCACCATGGGGAACGAGACTCAGACCATGGGCGGAAAAAGCGCTTGGATCAGGAGCAGAATCACATTGATCATAGGGTGCCTGTGCATCTTCACCGTTAAAATCATTCAGGTCCACGGTGCTAACCGTAAACTGATCTTCATTGATAAGATGCAGAGCACCACCGTGAAACCGCCAGCTTCCCACACCACTACCAATAATCCAGGGGCTGTGGGGTATGGCCACTAGATCTTCTACGTTATTCACCCCCATGAGAATATCAACTCTACCGTTGTCAATGGTGTGTCCATCAATCGAAGCCATGACAGTAGCGGACAGAACCAGACTAACCACATAGACTAAACGCTTTATCATGGCTCAATCCGATGAGTTACCTTCTAAAAATAGCGGCTGTAAGAAAGCTCAAATAAAAGAAATGTCACTTCAGTTGATATATCTTCACCTTGGTAAGGGGCATAGGTTAAATCCACTGGATCGCAATCGTTTCCTACAGCAGAACAGGCAGGATAAAACGCATCACTGTTCATGTAGCCTACGCTAAAATCAATCGTGCTTTTACTTTCGGTAGTGTAGGAGGCACCCAAGGAGTAAAGATAGCCTTCGGATATGGTGATCGACGCATTGGGTGTTCTAGGGTCCACGGCGGAAGGACGCTCTTGAATCCCAGCACGCAAACTAAAATTGTCTGTCCATTGATATTCTGTACCCATGGACCAATAGGTAACGTCTTTTAGACCCAGGCGATAAGTTACCGCATTGGGTTTGATGCCCCTTGCACCACCAGTACCCGTGACATCCACCAAATTACCAAACGCTAACAGCGGAACGTCCCGATCAAACTGCACATCGATATTGCTGAACTTGGACCAATCGGTCCATTTAATATCGAAGTTATACTTCCAGCTTGGGGTGACCTGAACACTGATACCGGCATTAAGTCGCTGGGGAACCTCATACCTGATACGAATGTTACCACCGCCTTGAGCCTCCAACTCTTCTTTAGAGGGCAATCGAAAACCAAGGGAATCCGTAAGATCGACAACTCCACCCCAGACGCTGCCAGACATAAAGGTCAACATAAACTGCTCGAATTCCGGCTCCACAGGGAAATCAAATGTCCCTTTGAGTTTTACAGTCACGCTGGAATTATAAGATAAACCCAAAGTAAGCCATGGCTTAGGGTTCCAGAGCACACCCAAATTAAAACCAAGGGCATCATTTTGTTCAGCTTCAAATTTAAGGGTGGTGATCTGACTATAGGGCGCAATAGGCTCGCATAAATTCAACTCAGATATAACAGGATCACCGTTTTCATCACACAATAAACCACCGATATAAGGCCCAGGAATTAAGAAAAGACCATCGTTTGGGGCTCGAACTGGCATCTCCAAGCCCATACCGGCGTAATTGACACTGAGGGAAAAACCGATTGATAAAGTATCGGATAGCTCTATGCCTACAGAAGGTGAAAAATACGCAAGCAGTGCGAAGGCGCTACGCTGTTGAAAAAAACGGCCCGGGTCATCATCCTCTTTATGGGCTCCCATCATCATGGGAGCGTATACGCTAGTGGCAAAACTATAGATGCTGCCTGGAGCACGATAGGAAGCACCACCGGTCATACCAAAAGACATGGACTTATCTTCCATACCCTTGCCCGGAGTCATGACCGTTGGGCCCGCTGTCACACTGGTTTTGCCGTAAGCCTCATCATACAAAAAGTCGATGCCTTCTTGGGTAATATCACCATTTTCATCAAGAAAGATTTGTGCCGCGTCGTCCAATATTTTTTGTTGATATTCTCCATACTCGCCAAAGTAGGTATTGGCAGTAAAATCCCCGGACACAAACTTGAGTAACATTTGTCTGCCATCCAATCGAGTAAGACCCGCCGGATTAAAATGAATGGAATCCACACCAGGTGGATCAGCAGTAACCGCATTGGCCAACCCCAAGGCTTTTGCATTTCCGATGGCAAGATCGTCGGTAAACGCCGCTTGCAACGTGTTAGATACAAGTAGATTAAATACCCCAACAAAAGTAAAGAAAAGCCACTGAGGACTGCCCACAGGTAAGGGCATAGAGATCGCATTCTTCATGGTTTTTAGCCGTTATTCTAATAGTTGCGTGTTTTACCATTGTCCGCTGTCTCTTCATCCTTGAAAGTTTGAACGGGATTATTATTGGCAGCCATTAGCCGGGTAGCACCCTTGGCCTTAACCACAACCACAACTACAACCACAGTTGAATTGATCAATCGATTAATGGGTTTGCTAAAGCGACTGCATCTAAGAACTATCCGCTACTGATTATTAAAATCTGAAACTGGGCCTTTATAGATTTATAATACTGTCTTTTCAGAACCGTACCGTACAGTTCGTTTTATTGTGTAATTTTGGCTGCAAAAGTGTCAAGTAGATTTTTGTTGCTGTCAGGTTGCGAGAACTAACTGGCCAATTAAACCTAGTCCACCATGTAGGCTCGCAAGAAGAATTTCGCTACAGATTGTGCGGCTTTTTTCAGTTCAGCATCAGAAACAGATTTAATTACACCCACCAGCACCATTTGTACCGGGGGACCATAACATAGGGAGTACATGTGGGTAGCAGCCTCCAAAGGGTCTGCCTTGATAAAGCGTCCTGCACGCATGTTGTCAGTATAAAACTGGGCAAATTTTTCCATGTATTTTCTGCCTTCCAGCTCGTGCATTTTTTTGCCTATTTGAGTGCGCCCCCCCTCACTGATTAGCATTCGCCTAAACTCGATCATCTCTGTGGTGCAAAGTAGTTTCATGACCTCATAGACAAAGGTTTCCATGGCTTTTTTTACATTGCGGCCTTGCCCCAGATCTTCGATCAGCGGCTTGGCGGTATTCAAAGCCATCTCTTCCATCACTGCCATAAACAGCTCTTCTTTGGACTTGAAATAGCTATACAGCGTGCTTTTCGAACCACCGAAACGCAGCGTTATTTCTGACAGACTGGCCCCGGCATAGCCCTTCTCAATAAACACTGCCGTAGCGGCCTTGATTATCTGCTCTCGTTTTCCACTTTTTGCAACCACCGACAAACCCCAGCGAACATACCCAATAAACCCACAATAAAGCCAAGGCTACAACAAAACAGGCTAATCGGGAAGCTGGGTGACTGCGTAAGCCTGCTGATGGGATTTACTTTTGGGCTTAAGAGGTTTAAGCAGCTTCAACAAACAGGGTAAAACAAACATATCTGCCACCAAAGCGCTGGATACCGTGAGTGCAGCCAAAATACCAAAGTAAATTAACGGTAGATAACTGGAAATCATGACTACGGAGAAACCACAAAACAACACCAGTGTGGTAATCAACATGGGGGGCCCCACTTTCAACAGCGTCTTCTCTATGGCAATGTCGTAATCTTCATACTGATCAAAGTAATCCTTAAACCCAGAAATAAAGTGTATGGTATCGTCTACAGCCAGCCCCAAAGCAACCGAGGCTACCACCACGGTGCCGAAGTCCAGTCGAATACCAAACCACCCCATCAGCCCAAACGTTAGAATGATGGGCGTAACGTTAGGAAGCATCACAAGTAAAGCCAACGGAACAGACCGGACAAAGAACGCAACCAAACCGAAAACCAAAATTAATGCCAAAGCCAGCCCATAAACCTGGCTTTCAACGATGTAATCTGCCGACTTTGAATACAGTTCCATAATGCCCGTTACGGACACGTTAATAGGACTATCGCTGAGAATTTCATCTATATCTGATTTGATTAAATTACTGACCCTAAGCACTTCACTGGAATCCAGATCCAATAATCTCACATGGACCCTGCCATAGCTGTAATTTAGGGTATCCAGAAAATCCGTTAAAACCTCTTCCCCCAGAAACGCAAATTGAACCACTTCCTGTTCAGAATTAGGCACCACAAAGTACCGCTGATCATTTTCGTTTAGCGCTTTGTTTAGCTCTTTCAAGTAGTCCACGGGGGAAAGGGTTTTTGTGACTTCTTTGTAGCTTTCCAACTTGGATTGCAGCGCTTCGATCTTCGTAAGTAGCTGTGGAGACTTTAAGCTACCCGGCTCCCCTTCAAGCAATATTTCCATACCAAGGGAACCTTCAAGGTTCTGGTCAATAAAGCCAACGGACTGCCTGTAGTGATGATCCTCCAGGAAAAACTCGGTAAAGTTGGTGTTAATTTCAATCTTTGCCATCCCAATAACAGAGATGGCCAATGCCACCAATGCAGTGAGCAACACCGCAAATGGATGCTTTCTATTGAAACGCGCAATCTTTATAAACAGAACGTCCAGAGCAACAGAGGGTTTCTCCTCGGTTGACTTAATTGCGGAGTGCGCATTCAATTTAGCGGTTGCAATGGGCAGCATCAGCATGAGCAACACAAATGCCAGCAGCAATGCGATCCCGGAATAAAACCCGAATTCACTGATGGGAAGGAATTTGGATATTCCCATACTGAAAAAGCCCACAGCCGTGGTGACGATGGCAAAAAAACAGGCTTTTGCTACAGACGCGAAGGCTTGAATTGAAGCCTTCTGCGCATCATGATTAAGCCTGTATTGGGCTTGATATCGAGTAACATAATGAATGGCATTGGCCACACCAATCATTAACACCATACTGGCCACAACACTGGACAACAAATTGAATTCAGCGCCCAATAAAGGATATAGGCCAAACACCCAGATAACAGCCAGGGACACCACTGTAAGTGGTGCAAATACCAAAACAAGGTTTTTAAAACAAACATAAAGAACCAAAATCAATATAATACTGAGCAAGAAATAGGTCAGTAGTGCTTCCTCGGTACTGGCTTTATCTTCTGCTGCGATAACCGCAGCCGTACCCGCAACATAATAATCTTGGCCTTCTACCAAATTACGCTGCAAAACCCCATATACATCATCGGTTAGTTTACGCTGGTGGTTAGCCCTGCCCGGATCCACCATGGATCGTATCCAAATTGCGCTGACAGTACCTTTCGAATCAACCACATTGCCGCGATACAACTTGTTTGCCAATGCGCGCCTTTGTATTGCTTGTAAATCCAAATTGGGTTGCTGATCAAACATGCTACCCACAATGACCGTGTCATCTTCACTTCGAATCTCATCAACATTATAAAGGGAAGTCACCTTTTCAACGCCTTCAAGCTGTTCCAGCTCTCGGGTCAAAATTTCGATCGTATCAATGGTGGCTTGTGTAAATACCACACCATGATCAATGGCCACCACCACGCTATCGTCGCTGCCAAATAGATCTTGGAATTCTTTATAGACTACCCTGCCGGGGTCATCTTTTCTGAACCAATCCTGGAACGCATTGTTGATTTTAAGCCCGGGAAGGTACTGCCTGTCATTTATGGTGACTCCGGCTATGGAAACCAGAGCGGCAAAAGTCACTAGCAGTACCAGCCCTGTGTAGATAATCCAATGCTTCAGTATATGCTGACTGATCTTGATAAGATTAAGCATTTTGAAAACGTCCTTGTTTCTTTGTTTGTTCCAATTTCCCTAACACCAGTCTACAGCAAAGGCAGATTGACTAATGTAGGTGTTTCGCCACCGCTAAAAACAGAATATTCACCGTCTTTTAAACTATCCGCCTGCGGCTCACTTGGCTGACAGGGCATGGGTGGGCCAAACACATTGAGTATTTGACAGCGTTTTTTCTCGGTCTGGCTGGTGATTTCCAGTTGCAGCGAATGCCCCTCCGCCAGAGACCACATGGTGGGCAAGATGCGGATATCAAAACGCTCAATTTCTCCAGGCACTAAGTAGTCATCGGTAAAATACGGATGAGAAGGTAATATCAACTTGCCATCACTGTCTAACCAGGTCTTGTTTGGGTCATTTTCTCTGAGGCTGCCAATCAGGGATCCGTGGCTGATTTCTTTACGGGTTCCATCAGGGGCAACGTCATATAAAGATGCGATCAACGCCATATTGGTATTGGAGGAACTGGCCCAAATGGAGACGGATATGGGGCCAGCAATAGACCAGGTTTGCTGCGCTGGTGCGCTGGTATAGATTAGTTTGCCTTGGGGTTGATCCGGCTGAACCCATTGTAAGGGCTGCGTTGCTTGCTCCGGCTTTGCGGTTGAAAGGGAGCCATTGGCGTTACTGTACAACGTGGTGTAGCGGTCCGTTAGCGGTATTCTTTCCCCATGGACCCAGCGCTCGGATTCTAATTCCCAAAGGTGTGCGGGTGTGTTTATTTCATCTAACCCTGTATCCTGCCCCTTAACCCAATGATCAAACCATTGCAGTTTAATTCGATCCTCTATTCCCATTCCGTGGCCCCACGGCCCCATAATCATTTGGTAACGGCCAGTACCCTGTTGACCAGGGTTCATCCCCAGGTGCGCAGCACGTCCGGCATAAGCATTTTGCATCACCGTGAACAATGAGTAGGTGTCCCCCATCTCCGCCGCCTGCCAGCCGGTGTAAAGAAGTACAGGGATACCGTTCGCTACAATTTTCTCTCCCGTATTAATGGTGTCACGAGTTTGCCAGTATTCGTCGTTGTAGGCTTCTCTTTCACCTTGCTCATATTTTTTCGTGAGCGCACTTTGATGATCTGCATTAACAGAGAAATTACTCATGCCCATCATTAAGTTGGCTGGTCGCAATCCAGATAAGGGCAAGGTGCCCCCCATAATGCCCCCAGGGAAATACAACTCGTAGCCGGTTCCTGCGCAGGTGGGTAGAATCGCTTTAATGGGAGAATTGGGGCCGATGGCCGCTGCGGTAAACAGTTGCGTAATTCCCAGAAAAGAACAACCATCCAAACCAATATCACCATTGGACTGATCAAGTTCCTCAGCAGCCCAGCGAACAAGCTCAACCCCATCTTGAGCCATTCGCTCATTGAACATATCAAACACCACCGGTTCTCCCCCGGGACCAGTGGTTCTGCCCGTTCCCCGTATTTGTGCCACGGCATAGATGTAACCCCGCGACACGAAATATTTAGTGGGAGAAATGGCAGAACTATTTGTACCGGGCACCATATAAGGGTTTTGTGTTAACAAAACCGGGAAATCACCATCCGCTCTTTCTCCCGTGTTTGGGTCCGCCGGATAACCCACATCCACATACAAGGTGGCGCCGTCATCCATCGTGACCGGGATTCGCTTTTCAACCACCATGCCATATTCTTTCTTAGATGGCGTCCAGTTTGAATCAGGCCAGGGGTCTAAGCTTTTACTGGCTTCACCTCCGCATGCCATACAGAAGATTGCGCTGCAAAAATATAAAAAGGATTTTTTTATTGGAATAAGGAAATCACGCATAATTTAATCTCGTTATTGTTTTTATAACTCATTATTTTTTATAAATGACTCTAATGCTTTTTGTGGTTGCGGATACTCATGGTCATGGGCAACCCGTTGTGAATCATCAAAGTGCCATTCATGTCCACGTGAGGCACGTGACCCGGCTTTAGCTTGGCATCAAATCGTCGCGCCAGCACTGCGGTAAGAATGCTCATTTCCAACATGGCAAAACTGTTCCCCATACAAATCCGATTGCCACCACCAAAGGGGTAGTAGGCAAATGGGTGCATCTTATCTTCCCGCTCAGGTAGAAAACGATCGGGATCGAATTTATCCGGATCGTCCCAAAAATTGGGATGACGATGGGTGGCATAAGGAAATATCAAGACATAGGTGCCGGGCGTTAGTTCAACCCCATCCATATTCTGGGTGGTAATGGGGTCACGGGGGAAAGCGGGGGCAGGAGGATATAAACGCAGCACTTCCTTGATCACCTGCACCATGTAAGGCAACTGCTTAAGATGATCAATGGTTGGCATCTGATCCGGTTCCAATACCCCATCCAATTCTTTGTGCAATTGATCCGCTACATGGGGGTTTTGATCCAGACAGTACCATAAAAATGCCAGGGTTCTTGCGGTGGTTTCATGGCCAGCAATAAAAATCCCCAGACATTCATCCCGCACCAATAAGTCGGCCATGGTTTCACCGGTTTCTTCGTCTTTGGCCGACATCAGCTTACTCAATAGGTCATTAGGCCAACTGGATTCTGGTAGACCTCGACGACGTACAATTACCTCCCGAATAAATCCGTGGACTCGGGCTTTGGCATTTTTTTGCCGAACGTGACTGGGCAACGGCACCCACATGGGAGCTTTAATGGGTAGCATCTCTCTTCGGCTACCAAATAGAATCATGGTTTCAACGTCATCCGCCAGATCGTGTAACCGTTCTTCGCTGATCTCGGTGCCAAACATGGAGCGTAAAATAATCCAAGCGGTGACCCGGGTCATATCATCCAGCACGTCCACTTCTTCACCAGACTCCGCTGCACTTTGCCAACCTGCTGCCACGGATTGAGCTGCTTCCAGCATCAGCTCGAAATAGTCCTCAATACTCTTAGGCGTGAAAAAGCTGGCCATTAAACGCCGCTGTCGCTTCCATTGGGCGCCATTAGCCGCAATCAAACCATCCCCCAAGGTCAACTGCCGGGACACTTCCCAGGCATCCAACTTATCGTAGTGCTGGCGCTCTGTGAGCAAAATCCTGCGGGCATGATCAGGGTGAACAATCAACGACAACTGATGCCGCCCCATGCGTAACTGGGGCAAATCCCCTTGCTGTTTCCACTGATGAAGAAAAAAGCCCAGCACCCCTTTCTGCCTCACCTGCCAAGCTATTTCCACCAAACTCGGGCTTTGCATCTGGTTTACATTAGGTGCTCTACTTCCCCCCACCATATGGGTAACTCCTTAATTTCGCGGTTCTTTTTGTCATTGTTTGAAAGGTTCGCCAGCCATCACTTTAGCCAAAGGTAAACGACCCTTCCTTTTGCGTTGATTGATAGTTGCACTAATTTGACTTTCATGCAAGTAGAATAATAAGATGACCACACGCTCCGAGACGTAGCACAAAAGCCCGAAACTCAGCTACGCCAAAGAATCCAGCGAGCTTAGGGGCTCTGCGAATAAGAAAAAAAAGAAATTAAGGAGACGGGTCCGTTGATTAATGCAGCAAACAAAACCTTTATCATCTTGCTCACTTTAGTGAGTTTATCGCTACTTTGGTTTGGGTTAGAGTTGTGCCTATTGGGCGGATCCACAATCTATTTGTTCTCCGGTGTCATGCTCGCTTTAACGGCGCTTTTCACTGTGCGGCGTTCTTTTTTAGCCTACTGGGTGTACGGCCTTCACTACCTGGTGGTATTGCTATGGGCCATTTGGGAATCCGAAGGGGACGGTTGGGCATTGGCTCCGCGCCTTGCTTTGTTTACGGTATTCGGGCTGTGGATGCTCGCACCACCCTATCGCCAGTGTTTGGGATTAGCGCCTGGATTTACAGGTTCACGGCTACTTTGGGGTGGTCTAATTTCAGTTGCCGCAGTGGGCTTGGGCTTTGCTTTCTACCAGGATCAATTACCTGAGCGTGTCAGTGGCACAATTGATTACACCTCCCCCAGTCAAGCGGAAGCGGGGGAATGGCATCACTATGGCAATACGGTTGCAGGTCAACGCTATTCACCCCTGACCCAAATCACACCGGAGAACATTGGCAACTTGAAACCCGTATGGACCTATCACGCGGGCACATCCGGCTACGAACCAGCCAGTATGTTTGATGGCATCCTCACCATTGAAGCCACACCACTCAAAGTGGGTGATCGACTTTTTCTTTGTACCGGGTACAACGATGTAATCTCACTTGATGCGGAAACCGGTGAAGAACTCTGGCGTCATCGCAGCCACATTGATGCTGCCGGAGTTTTTACTCGAACCTGTCGAGGTGTTTCCTACTACCGAGTTCCTAACGCAACGGGCATGTGTTCGCAACGGGTTTACACGGCAACCCTGGATGCACGACTGATCTCTCTGGATGCGGAAACCGGTGAACCTTGTAAGGACTTTGGCGAAAATGGCGAAGTCAGTTTGCTGCAAGGTATGGGGGTAGTGGATAAAGGCTACTACTACGTCACCTCTCCCCCAACCGTAACCAAGGGCCGCCTGGTTATCGGAGGCTGGGTCATGGATAACCAACGCACCGGAGAACCTTCCGGCGTAATCCGAGCCTTTGACGCCGTATCCGGTGAATTCAGTTGGGCCTTCGATATTGGCCGACCCAACCAACATGGCTTACCTGCCCATGGCGAATCCTTCACCCGAGGCACGCCCAACAGCTGGGGTGTAATGAGCGCCGATGAAGAACTGGGTTTGGTGTACGTGCCCACCGGCAATGCCACACCGGATTATTTTGGGGGCTATCGCACCGAAAACGATGAAAAGTATTCCAGCGCAGTGGTTGCACTGCAGGCCGACACCGGAAAAGAGAAGTGGTCGTTTCAAACCACCCACCACGATTTGTGGGATTATGATGTGGCCTCACAACCGGTGTTGATTGATCTACCCGATGGTACTAAAGCCCTGCTGCAACCCACTAAACGGGGTGAAATTTTCTTTTTGGATCGAACCAACGGCACCCCCATTGCTGAAGCGGAAGAACTGCCGGTTCCGCAAGGTGCTGCCGAAGGCGACTGGACTTCACCCACGCAACCCTTCTCTACCGGTATGCCATCCTTCGAAGGACCTGAACCCAGTGAAAAGGATCTATGGGGACTCACGCCGGTTGATCAGGCCCATTGCAGAGTGAAGTTTTTGAAAGCGCGATTTGAAGGCACCATGACGCCTGTGGGCGTAGACAGAGCCACTGTCACCTGGCCGGGCTATCTTGGCGGCATCAATTGGGGCAGCGTTTCAGTTGACCCGGTGAATCAACTTATGTTCGTGAATTCCACCCACGTAATGATGTACAACCAGCTAATTGATAGGGAAACTGCCGACAAAAAAGGCATTAAACCTTTTTCCGTTGAAAATGGTGGTGGAGGCAAAGGCGTGGCACTTATCGCACCGCAATCAGGTACGCCCTATGCGATTTCATCCAATCCTTTCCTCTCCTTTTTTGCGGTGCCCTGTCAGGAACCGCCATTTGGCTTGGTCAGTGCAGTGGATTTAAATACACGAAAGCTGCTATGGCAGAAACCTTTCGGCACAGCCCGAGACAGTGGGCCTTTACTGCTACGTAGCCACCTACCCATTCCAATGGGTGTGCCTAACTTAGGGGGATCCACTTCCACCGCATCGGGAATTACTTTTATAGGAGCCACCCAAGAACGTGTCATTCGCGCCTATAACACCAAAACCGGAGAAGAACTGTGGCGCGCACCGCTACCTGCGGGTGGACATGCCACTCCGGCGGTGTATTGGTCAGAAAAAAGTAAACGCCAGTTTGTGGTGATTGCCGCCGGGGGCCACGGCGCCATGCTATCGGGGAAAAGTGATGCTATTGTTGCGTTTGCGCTTCCGGAAGAATCAACCATTTATTAAAAATAATACCATGCTGTCACCGCGCACTTAGGGTTTAACAATAGCTGAATCATAAAAACCTCACAGATTTAATCTCTCTTTCATAGGCTGCAACTGACGCTCAAAGATTTTCCACTGCCCCTGCCGAGCAGAATTCAACGGTTTGCGAACCTGCAAAGCGGAGGTTGTGCGGACCGGGCGGGGATTGCTTTGAAATTCCATACAACTGATATCCCATTCCAGGCCCACATATTCAAGTAAAGCCTGAGTTGTCTGCTCCTGGTTTTGCAAAAGCTGTTCGTGCTCAAGCACGAATAACTGCTCGCCCAATTGAGCTTGCCAATAATTCTGAAGACGACTAGCTGCATTCCAAATATCGGCAAGCTCTGTTTGAGAATAAGTAAACATAAGACCATCAGCGAACAGTTGACGATAACAACTCCATAAATTATCCATGGGGTGACGCTGACAAATAATAATTTTGGCTTCTGGTAACGCTTTTTTGATGACGCCTATGGCTTGATAGTTTTGCAAGTTTTTATCGGTAAAAAAGCGCTGCCCCTGAAGCGCTCGAGTGGTGCCATAGTAGCGTTCCCCCAAAGACTTCCATTCCTGTTCCGACAGCTCTCCACCCCACTGTGGAAATTCAAGCTTGCCACCCTTCCGTTGCAACACATGACTTGCCGCCAACGGTAAATCATACAATTCATCACCGGCCTGAACCTGTGGATGACTGGAAAGAATCTGTTCCACCAATGTGGTACCACTGCGCGGCAGCCCACAGATAAATATTGGAACAGAACCAGCATCCCTATAACCGCTAGGCTGCTGTAACAGCTCAGGGGTAAACACCTCTGGAATGTGGTTTATTCGCGCCAGTTCTGCATCATGATCATAATTCAATGATTCACGCTTCAACTTCGCACCTGTCTCAATGTGCTCGAACTGAGCTTCAGTATCCCCCAAGAATTCCTTTGCCCGAGCCAAAGAATAATGCAAGCGGGCCTGATCAAGAGAGCTCAATCCAGGCTTTTGTAAACGGGACTCCATGGCGTCAATATCATCAGATTGAGGCTCATTTAATAAGTCTGATCGATTCCAATAGGGCTCACAGTGGTTCGGGTCGAGCTTGATGCAACGATTGAAACTGGCCAGAGCAGGTTCATGCTGACCCAATTCTTTTTGCACAATACCCAGATGATTGAGCAATCGGGCGTTGCCTGGTTCTAACTTCAACGCTTTCTCAATTAACGCAAGCGCCTCAGTGTGAAACTGATTTATACGCAGAGCTGTTGCCTTGGATACCATGGCAGGCATAAATCTCGGATTGTGCTTAAGGCAATGGTCGGCCGCTTCCATTAAACCTGAATAATCACCTGCTTGATGGTGGCCTTGAAATAGCAATAACCAAGGTTGATCGTAACCTGGCACCTGCTCAGTAAGTTGCTTAACTACAAAAATTAA
Source organism: uncultured Ketobacter sp. (assembly GCA_964016105.1). Lineage (GTDB taxonomy): Bacteria > Pseudomonadota > Gammaproteobacteria > Pseudomonadales > Ketobacteraceae > Ketobacter. Next base: position 79,408 of record CAXHEX010000017.1, on the reverse strand, counting down.
CGCTGGCCACTGATTTTTCTGCGCCAGCTGCTGACTAAAGGCCAATGCCTCCGCCGCAGCCAACGTTTTAATCCCTGGGCGTCCAGGGAGCCTTATAGTCACCTTCTTGGCGGCATATTTACCCGCTTTTTTACTCTTTTTCACAATGATCCTATGTTAGATCTGACAAAACCAAAGCCGCATTATAGCCCTAAGCTGTAATCATGGTGGCATGATTCCCTAACCCGTTAGTTTTTATGGCTTAAATCTCCTTTTAATCTTATTTTTTTCTTGTCACTGTCTATATAATTCGTCAGGCCAATTGCGCATGCACACAATAAGAAAACTAAGAAATGAATGGACAACGTAAAGAACCAATTAGGGAGTTACTCATGATTCAAGCAGCTACAGGCAACCATAGACGGATTTTAAAACCCATAACGACCATTATGGCCAGCATTAGCTTGTTCGCCTGCTACCAGACCTCGTGGAAAGTTGATTACGCCTCTCCCATAGAGGATTCCCGTAACTACAGCGTGACCAGTGCAAGCGATAATCAAGGGAATCTGCTGGTGGGTGGCGCCAGTGCTGTGGAAATTGGCCTTGATAATCGTGGCAATACAAGCACCCACTTCCAGGCTCTGTTACAAAAGTACAACTCCCAGGGAGAGTTACTGTGGCAGTTCGAATACGATAATGGATTGCGTCGAGACCCTGCGCAATATCAGTTTTATAACGGTGGCGCAGAAATAAGCGCTATCGCCGTAGCCAGCGACAACAATATCTTCGCTGCTGGAATGGTCCCCGGTATCAGCTACGAAACTAATCCACAGGACTATGACCTGGCTGTATATAAGATCAATGAAAATGGCGACCTGATCTGGCAACAGGTATTTGAAAACCCCAGCCTTGATACCCCAATTGAAATCGGTATCAATAGCGAAAATACCTTATTGCTTGCCGTAGGCCATATTAATTCGTCTGAGTCTGGCTCGGTCGAAGCGCTGGCACTTTCCAGTAGCACCGGTGAGATTCTTTGGAGCCATGAGCATGAGACCAGTCATATAGTTGGCTACAGTCTCCCCTACAGATCTGCAGCGGACATACATCCATCTAGCATTTCAGAAAATCGAATTGCTATAGCATCTCCTCAGAATGAGGTTTGGGTTTACGACTCAAATGGTAATTTAATCCACCAGCTCCCTTCAACTCCAGATCAAACAGACCCAAATGCCAATGCCGCCTGCACACCGGGCGTTGCAGAAGCACATACCGTGCTTGGGCTTGGTTTCGAAAACGAAGCGCTCTATGTCACTGAGGCTCGCACTAGCTTTGGTTGTCTTACCAGTTTGTCTCAGTTATCCATCAAAAAGTACAACTCTGAAGGTGACTTAATTTGGACATCGTTACTACCCGATACTTTAGGTACAGGCACCGACGCAGAATATGTGGAGTTTTTAAAGGGAAATCGCAGTTCCTATGCCCCCTTTTCTATTCGCAGCAATTTTTTAGGTTCAAAAATTCTAGTAGCGGAAGATTCCGTTTATATAACCAGCTCAGCAACTTCTCGCTACCATCACATGAGTTTGTTTAATCCGGTAGTGAATCTCGATAGTTTGGTATTTGCTGTCAACAAAAATGGTGTACCACTCTGGACCCATGAAGCATCCTCAATTCCCTTAATTATCGAAAACCAAGACAGTGATGAATACCCAACTATTCTATCCACATGGCAAAATGTAGTTGGCCTATCTATTGCTCAAAACAACGATCTGATCTTAGCGCTGAACACACAAAAGGTTGAAGGGGAAATAATAACTGAGGGTAGTTTTAATGACGCAAACCTGATTGAGCATAGCAGTACGTTGCTGGCCCTAAATCCTACCACTGGCGAAGCCGATTACTTTGGATATGAAAACGGATTTCTGGCACGTTCAATTAGCGCAACCACCAATAATCAAATTACTAAAGTGGGAGATAACTACACCTATCGACCTGCTTGGTGGTGGGCAATACCCGACACCATAAAGGACGCGACCTCCTTGATTCACATTAGCGCATATAACACAAAGTGAAATAGCCAGTGATTGCACACCTGCAAGATGACAATTTCTATCACCATATTGAGCACATCGGTCAATACAGTTTTAGCAGGAGTGTAATGGAATAATAGTTTCATAGACGAAGGCTTGCTATTATTCAGTGAATTGCAACGCTGAATAATAGCAAGAATAAACTACAGGGGTTGAAACATGTCACTGGATCTAGACCAAGTTAATAAAATGACGTCTGGCACTATCCCATTAGCCAAGTTTTGCGGCGCCGAAGTAATTGAGCTTGAGCGTGGTTATGTAAAAATGAAATTGCCCTTCGAGCAAAATATTAATCACATTGGCATCATGTACGCGGGTTCTTTGTTTACCATTGGTGAACTCCCCGGAGGCGCGTTGTTTTATAGCGCATTCGACGTCACCAAGTGCTACCCCATTATTGCAGAAATGAACATCAAGTTTGTTAAACCTGCTAAAACCGCAGTTACAGTGGAATGTCGCATCAGCGAAGAAGAAATAGCGCGCATCACTCAAGAAGTGGAAGAAAAGGGAAAGTCCACCTACATCCTCGAGCAAGAAATTAAGGACGAAAACGGTGAGGTTTGCGCTGTGACAACCGGCCGCTATCAGGCCAGAGCTGTGGGTCGCTAGGCCACTTCAGCACTTGCTATAACAATTGTTATACTCCATACTTTGATGTATGACGAACGTTATAAAAACAACACTAGGTTGTGACTCAAGCTAACAAACAGGTGCCACTACAGCCAATAGATCCAAGTTATAATGAGCCATAGCAACTTTGAAGTAGAGAGTAGATTTATGGCGAGATCCAATCCTGAAGCTAGATTAAGGTTGGTGGCAACCGCAGCAGACATGCTGCGTCGTAGAGGCATGAATGCCACCAGTATTCGGGATTTAGCGAAAGCCGCCAAGGCGCCTCTAGGTTCCACTTATCACTATTTCCCTGAGGGAAAGAAACAAGTGATAACTGAAGCCGTGCAACTAGCTGGGGACAAAGTTTCAACCATGCTAACGCGAGAGCTGACAAAGGGCGTATTTTCCGGTGTGGAGTCTTTTTTGCAACTGTGGCGAGATGTGATCATATCAACCGAATACAAAGCCGGTTGTCCGGTGATTGCTGTGGTGATGGAAGAAGCAACCACTGCAGAAATAGACGCTGCACACCAAGTGGCTGCTGCGGTTTTTAACCATTGGCGAGGCTTGTTAGGTACCGCACTGGTTGAGGAAGGAGTTGATGAAGCTCAGGCTAAAAGTTTGGCCACCATGATCATTGCATCCACTGAAGGCGCTCTTGCCATGTGTCGAGCCACCAAGGATATCGTACCCTTCGATCAAGTGGCAACACAATTGCGCTTCATGCTTACTGAAACACTGAGGTAATGATACGTACAGCGACCTCCCTCAGTAATTTACCAAGCAATAAGTCAATTCAACATGACCAACAAACTCAGCTTATTGGGTTAAACCAACGCTCTCTTTTTCTTGAACTTGATACAGCCACGCAATCATTTTCTGAGTTAGTTCGTCAATTATGATCTCGATATCCAATCCCGCGGGAGGCATAAGGGCCAGCTGCAGCAAAGTGGAACCCGTCATGGTGGTAATCAGGTAAAGCGACTCGCTGGTTAAATGAATCAAATGACGCTCTTCGGTTTTACTGGCCCCCACCAAGGCCAAACGGAAAAGTTCTTTTTGCAACCCTGCCACCGCCGGTACACGATGAATAAAAGGCACTTGGAACAACAACACCCTAAGCAGCCGGTGTTCTACCTGGGCAATTTCATACAGGCTTTGTATCCAATAGCGCATGGCAGGTTCAAACTCGAATTCTTCAGTCCGCTGCAACGCTGCCTGCATCTGTTGCAGCATGGATTCCACCAATTGGGTAGCCACCGCTGCCACGATTGCTTCCTTACCGGGGAAATATTCATAAACAGAACCAATGCTGACCCCGGCACGTTCCGCTGCCAGATTAGTACTCACCCCTGCATAACCCTTCTCCAACAAAATCTGAGCACTTGCTTGGATTATGGCGTCCACCGTGGCTTTCGATCGGGCTTGCTTTGGTGTTTTTTTATATTGCAAATCAATTAGTTGCTTACTCATTTCTAAGGTGGATTACGCTTCAAAGATATCCGAGTTTTTCTGAATAATTACTTGGTTTAGGATACCTTACACCGTCCGTAAAGCGAGTGAAACAATGGATTCTGTCTCCCAAAGCATCGACCAAGAACGCAAACAATCAATTCAAACTCAATGGGACCAGGTAACCCCCAAGGAATTGGATAACGCCATACCCGGCTGTATCGACGCCATTGGATTATTGAGTGGCCCTGCCAACACCATTATGCAACTTGCCTTCCCCGGTGTGGGTCACGGTGTTATGGAGAGTCGAGTGGAATCCGGTTCTATTCTCCATCATCCAATTAAACGCACTCGCACTACACTGAGCTACATCTCTGTGGCAATGTACGGCAGTACAGAAGAAAAACTGGCCTACCGTCGCGCCATTAATCAGGCTCACGCTCAGGTCACCTCTACCGAACAGTCCCCCATACAATATCGGGCGCTGGATCCCAATCTGCAACTGTGGGTGGCAGCGTGCCTTGTGTGGGGACACCTGGATGTCTATGAAAAGTTTCGCGGCCCCATGTCCAAAACAGACCAAGCTCGTTTCTACGAATACGCCAAGCCATTGGGTACCACTTTACAAGTGCGCCCAGATATGTGGCCAGACAACATCGATGACTTTTGGCAATATTGGAATGACACACTGGACACCATCGAGCTACCCGAAGATGTCAGATTGTGGTTGATGCAGTTAGCGGATCTCAGCTTTATGGGACCGGCCGTGAGCGTTCCCCTGGGAAGCTTTTCCAAAATCATGACCTGTGGATTTTTACACCCTAAAATTCGCGATCAATTTGGACTCCCTTGGGAAGCAAAGGAAGAAAAACGTTTTAATCGTACAGTCAAATTGCTTTCTGCTTTGAACCAACCCTTGCCACGCACTATACGACAACTGCCAGGCCTGGCTCTGATGTGGGATTTTCGGAGACGATTAAACAAAGGCTTGCCATTGCGTTAATCACTACGTAATTCTAGAGGAAATTGCTATGCCCTATTATCCAGACATTCAAACGTTGGGCGACGTAGCCCGCTACCACGGCCATCACCGTCCTGATTCCACTGCTTTTATTTTTGAAAACCGTATAACTGATTATCGCACTTTTCATCAGCACACTAGCCAAATTGCCAACGGACTGCTGTCTGAAAAGTTGCCCAGCCAATCCAGAGTAGCGGTGATGGCAAAAAACTCCGACTGGTATTACGAACTGCTGATAGCCTGTGGCAAAGCAGATATGGTTACGGTGGGCATTAACTGGCGCTTGGCGCCACCGGAAGTCGCGTTCATTCTTAACGATGCTGAAGCACCTATTCTATTTTTGGACGCGGAATTTGTTCCGCTGTTCGAAGCAATCAAGAATCAACTTTCCTGGGTAGCAAAAGTTATTATCATGGCAGGAGAAGATTCAAACTACCCTGGCTTTAAGGCTTGGCGCAACACACATGCCAAACTCGACCCTGACATTGATGTTGATCCTGGTAATGTGGCAGTGCAAATGTACACCAGTGGCACCACAGGCCACCCCAAAGGGGTTCAAGTACAGCACCGCGCCTTTTTCGATCTGAATAGGATTACAGCCGAATCGGGCATTGAGGAAGAAGAGTGGACCCAGTGGTCCGAGCATGACGTCAGCCTCAATGCGATGCCGAATTTCCACATCGGTGGAACAGGTTGGGCCATGATTGGCATGTATGCAGGGGCAAAAAACGTGGTACTCAGCGAGTTCACTCCAGGTGGATGCCTACAAGCCATACGGGATTATCACATCACTAAGCTGTTTATTGTGCCAGCGGCGATGCAATTTATTTTGGCTGATCCAACCTGCAGTACTACCGATTTTTCAAGCCTAAAATATATGCTGTACGGTGCCTCGCCCATACCACTACCGTTGCTAAAGCGAGCCATGGACGTATTTAAATGTGGATTTGTTCAACTCTATGGGATGACGGAAACCATCGGCTACGGCAGTTATTTATCTGCTGAAGACCACATTCCTAGCGATAACCCGCGTTTACGCTCGGCTGGTAAAGCCCGCCTAGGAATAGAATTGGCAGTGAAGGATCATGAAGGCCACCTCTTGCCCAGTGGTGTCATTGGCGAGATTTGCATTAAATCCCCATCCAATATGCTGGGCTACTGGAAGCGAGACGAGGCCACCGGGTCCACACTTGTTGACGGATGGATTCATACAGGCGATGCGGGTTATATGGATAAAGACGGTTATCTGTACGTGCAGGATCGCATTAAAGATATGATCGTCACCGGTGGCGAAAATGTGTATCCAGCAGAAGTGGAAAGCGTGCTGTTTGATATGGATGAAATTGCCGATGCCGCAGTGATTGGTGTACCCGACGAGAAATGGGGCGAAGCAGTAAAAGCCTGTGTGGTGCTGAAACCCGGCACCGAAATCAGCAGCGATGAAATCATAGCACAAACCAAACTCAAGGTTGCCGGCTATAAAGCGCCAAAATCAGTTGATTTCTTAGAGGTGTTGCCCCGCAACCCTTCCGGCAAAATACTGAAACGGGAATTGCGTAAGCCCTATTGGGAAGGCCGCGCAAGACAAGTCAATTAGCTGGCGGTGTCCAGCCGACCAAACCGAGTAAGGTGGTAATCGGTATTCCCCATCAGCGCATCAATGGCGGTGAGACGTTTAAAATAATAGCCCACATCCAGTTCATCGGTCATACCCATACCGCCGTGTAACTGAATTGCTTGCTGACCAATATATCGGCCCGCATTGCCCACTTGCACCTTGAATGCGGACACGGCTCGTGCTGCCACATTTCCTCCCTCCAAATTCCGTAGCCCGGCCATATACATGGTTGACTGAGTCAATTCGTGACGCATAAACATCTCCACCATGCGGTGCTGCAATACCTGGAAGCTGCCGATTGGCACAGAAAATTGTTTGCGGGTTTTACAATACTCCACCGTGGTTTTATACAGTTTCTCCATGGCACCCACCGCCTCAGCTCCCAACCCCAGGGTTGCCTGATCCAGCACCGTGGTTAAACTGGAATAACTCTGCCCCACTTCACCCATCAGGCTATCCCTATCCAGATCAACTGAATCAAATCGAATGTTAGCGGCGTGGCTGCCGTCAGTGGTGATATAAGGAATAACGTCGACCCCGGCCTGGTTCGGGTTCACAAGGAATACACTGATACCCTCTGACTGCGCTAAGCTACCGGAAGTTCGCGCCGTTACCAGCAGCTGGTCCGCAGCATGGCCATTCAGCACCATTACCTTCTCGCCACTTAGCCGAAAACCCCGTGCGCTTTTTTCGGCCTGGGTGGCCACCCAGGCAGGATTCCCGCGGGCACCGTATTCATCATAGGCTAACGCCAGTTGCAGTTGACCCTGAACCAGCGCGGGCAATAACGATTGCTTTTGGGATTCAGAACCAAGCAACTCGATTAACCGGCCACCCAACATCACTGTTGCTAGGTAAGGTTCTAGGACCAACGCACGGCCAAAAGCTTCCATCATTAACATGACGTCTAGGGCGCTACCACCAAAGCCACCGTATTGTTCATCAATGGGCACACCAAGCCAACCCAGCTCTGCAAACGTTTTCCAATTATCGGCGCTGTAACCCAGATTACTGGATGCCAGTTGTCGTCGTGCTTCAAAATCGTAATTGTTTAGAAGAAATTTATTAATGCTGTCCACCAGCATGGTTTGTTCTTCGGACAAATCAAAATTCATGGCGTAATTCTCTTATAACCGGTTGGTAACCACCCATTTAAATTCAAACGATGGCAGTAAAGGTTTCACAGCCCCAACACCGTTTTTGCTATGATGCCCCGCTGGATTTCATTGGAACCTCCGTAAATACTGGTGGCCCGGGTATTGAGATAACGAGGCATGGCGGTAAGCGCGTATTCCGGCCCGATAGCAGCCACATCGGAACCTGGTTCCAGAGCATCCAATTGCAGCGGAAGTCCAGAAACACCCACCGCTTCAATGGCCAGTTCAGTGAGGGTTTGGCTCAGCTCTGTGCCAATAATTTTGGTCATGGATGCCAAAGCACCTGGACTCTGGCCACTTCCCAAGGCGGCTTTGATGCGATTTTCGGTAAATTCCAATGCCGCTACTTCGATTTCCGCCTGATGTACCCGCGCCATGAACAACGAGTTGTTAATAAGATGACCACCCTGGCCATCACCTTCCTGCTTAGCAATAGATTTAATCTGCTTGAGCGCGTGGTACAAACCTGGGGCGTATTCCTGACCACCCCGTTCAAACATCAACAGGTATTTGGCAACCGTCCAACCGTCATTCTCAGCACCAACACGATTGGATTTAGGGACTCGAACATTATCAAAAAAAACCGTGTTCTGTTCCCGCACACCGTCAAGACCAATAATGGGTTCAACGGTAATACCAGGGGCATCCATATCCATCAGTAAAAAGCTGATACCCTGTTGGGGCTTACAATCTCTGTTGGTACGAACCAGGCAGAAAATCCGGTTGGCGAAGTGGGCATAAGTGGTCCAGATCTTGGTACCATTTACAATATAATCATCGCCGTCGGACACGGCGCTGGTTTGCAATGACGCCAAATCAGAGCCTGCGTTAGGTTCAGAATAACCCTGGCACCAGAAATCTTCACCAGACAGAATGCGGGGAAGATAATAATCTTTCTGCTGCTGGGTGCCGCAGCCAATAATACAGGGGCCACACATCTGCAAGCCCATGGGAATCAATTGCGGTGCCTCCGCCTGTAGACATTCTTCAGAAAATATTGAACGTTGCACCACATCCCAACCGGTACCGCCATAGGCCTCAGGCCAATGAGGCGCTGCCCAGCCTTGTTTGTGCAGTATTTTTTGCCAGGCCATGGCTCGCTCTTTGTTATGGAAAACACTGGTACTGAGACGACCCGCCGCCCGCAAATCATCGGTCAAAGATCGGGACAAAAAGTCGCGAACTTCCTCGCGGAATTGTACATAGGCAGGTTTAATTGATAGATCCATATTTGCCCCTTGAGGGTTCACTAAAAGGCTATGAGGTTATTGTCCGCAGACAGGCATGATCAGTCGATGACAAAAACATTCGTTGTTTATGACGAAAATGATCGGGCCTGATAATTCCCATGCCAACACTAAAATTGATAACGATAATTGAGCTCAACAAGATACGCTGCCACTTTTGATCGAATATCTAATCCGGAATAGGGGTTGTACAAAATGTTGTTGTAGACATCCATACTGTTGGAGTTGGTGCTGCTGCCTGCGGGGACATCAGCACGGGTTTGAAGCAGACCCAGGGCAATATCAATGTGCTGATCGGCGCTCAATTCTAACCCCATGCCAACAGCGTAGAGATCACCATTGCCAACAGGCAGTAGCACGTCTTGCTTGTGATTAGGAATAGAGGATTTTCTGGGTTCCCAACCAACACGAAGGGTAAGACTATCGCTGTACCGATGTTCCAGACCAAAAGCAAAATTCCAGACACTGGTGTAATTACGGGGAATGGTCAAAGTGGTTGCAGTGGCATAATCCGGCGCCAGCAGCGTTGCCACTGCCAAAAATTCCTGGGGTTTATCGTATTCCACAACCAGCCCTTCCCACACCGACCAATCGGTCCACTTGGCATCCAGATTCAACTTCCATTTTGGAAATAAAAACACACTGATTCCGGTTGAAAAATGCGCCGGAGTCTTGAGTTCTACCTTAGCTGATCCGATTTCTTCAGCTAAGCCAACGGGCAACCCCAGTAACCTATGCAATCCACCCAGTTCCTGATCAAGGGTTTTAAAGATTCCCTGCCAGTCCTCGGAATAGGTCATGCGATAGCTTCCACTCATACGATTCATGGCTTCAGTATGATAGACAAATCCCCAAGTAAACCAGGGTACCGGTTGCCACAACCCGCCAAACACACCAGAGACGGAAAGCCCCGTTTCCACATCCACTTCCAATGTGACTGCCTGCTCAAACGGATTGATGGATTGGCCGCACAAGGTAAAAGCGCCACCCAAACAGTCACTGTCTTCTTCAAGCTGAGAAAGTGCGGTATTGATCACACCCAAAATAATGCTGGACACCCTAAGATCCGTAAAAGCCGAAAGACCTTGGTAGGAAAAATGAATACCAGCCCCAAACGACCATTGATCATTCAACTTAAATCCTATGGTGGGGGAAAAATAGGTTAAGCGGGTAAGCGCCAATTCATTCCCCATAAACCGGCCGGGGTCATCCGGTTGCCGCCGATATCCCGCAGCCATGGGAACAAACGCAGCGGTTCCCAAAGCGTATCCCCCAGTTTCCGAACGAAACGCCGAACCACCACTGGGAAGGAACACCACGGGCAATGGCCAGTCCTGACGCCCACTCATAAACGGAACTTTCAGCACCACCTCGTCGGTAAAACTGACGGAATTCTCCACTGGGTCCTTCTCACCTAAACCCCAACTTTCAATTTGCTGACGAGCTATGGGGTGATAATCGCCAAACTCAATTTCAAATTGCAGACTGGCCGCGGTGAGATTCAACTGCCGCTCAATGCCTTTAGTACGTGCCAGTCCCGCCGGGTTGTAATGAATGGCATCGACCCCGGGAGGATCCGCTGTTACGGCGTTACCAAGGGCAAGGGCTTTGGCATTACCTATGGTGAGATTCTCAACCAGTGCCGCAGGGCAAACTGCGGAAAAAACTAGAGAGAAGCAGACTGTTATTACCCACCACATTGGGGAGTTCTTCATGAGCTGTCCCTGTGTCGTAACTGGCGCTGAAATCCATTTAGTTACGATTCCTATTGTTATTATTCTTGTGACACACAGCCTAACGGCGCCTAATGCGCCTGAGACAGCAAGGCATATTTTGTCTCATTCTATAGAGGATCAGCTGTTTTTCAAGATATATCTGATGAGGGGGATATTGTGCTGTGTAGGTAATGTCTTACAGACGCTCCAACCCCTTAAGCACTGATTTTCTCCAAACTTACGGGAATGGTTTTATGCCGAGGTGTTCGGTGAATCGGGTCGCAGTGCGCCGAGCCTGTAATAAGATTAATGTTGGGGCCATTCACCTGGCCATTCCTGTAATCGGAACCATAGCCATGGGGCAGCATAAGGTAACCGGTTCTGACGGAATCATCGATTTCGATTTCCACTTCGATGGCACCGGTGTGGGACCGACACTTAACACTATCCCCTTGAACCAGCCCTAAATTTTCGGCGTCCTTAGGATGAATTCGCATGTAACCATTGGCATCAATCTTACGCCATTCTGGGTTGCGATAGATTTGATTGGCGTTGTAACTTCGCCGCTCCCCCGCGGAAAGAATAAAGGGGTACTGTTCACTGGTTAAATCGTCTATGGTCAGCTCTGCCATGGCCTTTAGCAGTTCCGGGATGGCCAAGGTAATTTTATGTTGAGGATTCTTAACCAGCTTCCATACATCATCATAATTATGTTGGGAAAAGATCAATCCCGATCGAGCGTTTAAGATTGAATGGAATAGATTAGAGCCTAATGTCAGTCTGTTGCCTTCATGGCCAGCCCGCCGCACTGCCTCCGGGTACTTTTGAGCTAAACTGATAGACAACGGCAGCAACAAAGCGGTTGCGGCTGCGTCATCTTTCAGGGTAGGACCCAGGGTGCGATACAAGATTGAGGGCGCGTATCGTAGCCATTTTTTGTTCGTCACTATGGCTGCGGCCAACGCGGCAATAAAACCAGTATGCCCACTTATTTGCGGCTCGTATTTAGCGATACGACTCAATACGGGGAACTTCTTGGGAAGCTCTCCCATTTTTTCCAACAGGCGCGTATAGATTTCCGCTTCTATTAGCGTGTCGCCTTTTTTCGGTAACAACGGGTGGCGCAAATGAAAACCATTCTTTGGGAACTCCATGTTAAAACCGGTAAACTCCCATTTTTCAAACTGGGATGCCGCCGGTAAGACATAATCGGCCAAACGAGCCGTTTCCGTCATGGCCACGTCCACCACCACCAGCAGTTCGAGGGATTCAAACGCTTTTTTATAGGCAGTTGCATCAGGCCAGGTTAGCGCTGGATTGCAACTGTCTACGATCATAGCTCTAATTCGACGCTCTCCGGCCTTAAGGATTTCATCCGGCAAAATATTGGGCGGAAGAATACCGGAAACCGCAAACATCTTATGGTAAACAGAACGCTTATATTTAGGATTTCGTTCGTCGGTATCACTGAGGATTGGGATAAGAGAGTCGTGTAAATTATTAGCCCCTCGTTTTCCAAATTGTCCCGTTATTAAAAAAAACAACTTTTCGAAATAACTATTAAGCGTTGAGTGATTAGAATGCTGAATGCCCAGATCAGCACGCACGCAGACGGACCTGGCTTTTGCAAACCCCCGCGCCACCTTCTGCGCATCTTCAAAAGGTACATCTGCCCTAGCAATATATTCTTCTATTGGCACCTTCATTAACATGGATTTGATTTCTTCAAACCCAGTGCAATGCTCTTTTAGAAACGCGTCGTCGTGCAAATCTTCCCGCACGATGATGGCTAACATCGCACTCAGCAGATAGACGTCGGTACCGGGTTTCAGTTGCAAATGCACATCTGCGGTTCGGGTGGTTTCTGTGCGTCGAGGATCAATCACCACCATAATTCGATTGGGGTCTTTCTTGATTTCCTTGAGGGTATCACGGGCATTGGGTATCCCGTGGGATTGGAACGGATTGCACCCCAGGAAAATAACGAAATCCGAGTGCTCAATATCTTCAGTAGTGTGGCATTCCTGGCTTCCAAACAGGCGCCCATTCACCCAAAAGTCACCGGTTTTTTCCTGCCCTAGGGAATTGTAATTATAAAAACTCTTCATCGCCGCCCGCATCTGGCCAAGGTAAGCACCACCAAGATGGTTACCCTGTCCACCGCCGCCCGCCGTGGCAAAAGCTTCACCCCCGTGCTGGTCTCGAATAGTGACCAGTCTTTTTGCAATGTCGTCCAGAGCCTCATTCCAGCTCACTGGAACGTAACTGCCATCCGCTTGTCTTTTTAGCGGATGCTCGATCCGGTCATCATTATTCTGGTAGTAGTTAAGACGGGCCGCCTTTTGGCAAATATAACCCTGGGACAAAGGATGATCCTTGTCGCCACGAATTTTTGTGAATTTGCCCTCTTCAATGTCCACAAGCAAGCCACAATTTCGTGAGCAAAGAATACAGGCTGTTTTTTCGGTGCCCATGACGGTCTCCCTATCGTTAGCTATAACGAATGTTATACCGACACTATACTATGACAATCGTTATAGTCAATATTACACTTTGAAAGGGTAACCCGTTGCCAATCGCTGGCTCTTTTACAGGAATAGACTGAAAACAAAGAATGTGGAAGCAGGGAGATAGAAAAAGACTGGAAAGCGAAACCCAAGGTAAGAGTTATGGGACATCCAACAGCATCAACAATTAGAGCCGACTCCCAGGAGTCGGCTTTTTTACTTTACTGAACTCGAATCAATTTTTTGCGGATGGCAGGATCGACATCATCCAGATACATCAGTTTTAATTCTTTATCTTTGGCCGCTAATTTGGATTCATCGAGAGAACCATCCGCGGTTTCTGGTAATTTCCACATTGCTCCAGTGGCCGGATCCACCGCCAGCATGCCAATCAAACCACCGAATAAAATATTGGCAATATACCAACCGTCCATTGAACTTTCGATCGAGATAACTTTATCTTCAAATCCAATTTTCTTCATGGTGACGGTGTAAGACGCGGAAGAAAAATACCCCGCTCCACTTTTCAGGGTCACTGTCGCCGGTGTTTGGCCCGAATGCACGGCCTTGCCCGTCTTGTCGGTGACGACGAAATAGGCCTGGGAAGGCGAGCTGGATATGGTAACTGGGTAACTCGATTTACTTATGATGCTCGCACAACCAGATAGAATAAACACGGAAAGTACGAATGAGGCAAAACGAATTGGACTGAGGACGGTTTTAACAGTCATCGAAAACTCCAAAATAAAAATGTCGATAGCTCTTTTGTGTAAGTAGCTATATTTTATTCTGGTCGGGATTTGAGCTATTTCAAGTAAAACCCGAAATTAATTCTCAAGTCTGTGTGGCAAGTGATGATGAAACTGTTTGATGAATTCAAGCAGAATGATACTGCCCACTGAACTCATGAACCGCATCAATAAAGATCTTGGCGTGATCCGGATCCGCATCCAAAGCGATACCATGGCCCAGATTAAATACGTGACCTTCACCCTGACCGTAGCTGGCCAGTATGCGCTTCACTTCCGTTTGAATATCGTCGCCAGATGCGTAGAGCACGGAGGGGTCCATATTACCTTGCAGAGCGACCTTGTCACCCACGCGCCTGCGGGCGTCACCAATTTCTATGGTCCAATCCAAGCCAGTGGCATTGCAACCACTGGCGGCGATGGCTTCTAACCATTGGCCACCGTTTTTGGTGAACACAATAGAAGGCACGGGTCGACCTTCATGCTCTTTAATCAAACCTGCCACGATCTTTTCCATGTAGGCAAGAGAAAAGGCTTTGTAGTGCTGGGTGCTGAGCACACCACCCCAAGTATCAAAAATCTGAACCGCCTGGGCTCCCGCAAGGATCTGTTGATTGAGATAATCCACTACGGTTTGCGCCAATTTATCCAGCAGGGTATGCAGCACTTCCGGCTGGGAATACATCATGCGCTTGATACCACGAAAATCTTTTGAAGATCCCCCTTCCACCATGTAGGTTGCCAGGGTCCACGGGCTGCCAGAGAAGCCGATCAATGGCACTCGCCCACCTAAGGCGGAACGGATGGTACGAACGGCATTCATCACGTAGCCCAAATCTGTGGCGGCATCGGGTACCGGCAATTCAGCCACGTCCTGTTCGGTCTTAACGGCTTTTTTAAAGCGCGGACCTTCGCCTGGCTCAAAATACAACCCCAATCCCATGGCATCGGGAATAGTGAGGATATCAGAGAACAGTATGGCAGCATCCAACTCGAATCTTTCAAGGGGCTGTAGAGTAACTTCGCAAGCAAACTCGGCGTTCTTGCAGAGGGAAAGAAAATCTCCCGCTTGAGCACGGGTTTTACGATACTCTGGCAAATAACGACCGGCCTGACGCATCATCCAAACTGGGGTTACGTCCACCGGTTGTTTCATTAACGCACGAAGAAATCGATCGTTCTTTAACTCTGACATGATTGGCCTTTATTTTTTTATTCTGCGTTTAGACGTCCAGGTAATCCAGGATGCCTTCTGCGGCTTCCCGCCCTTCCCAAATGGCGGTCACCACCAAATCAGATCCCCGCACCATATCACCACCGGCAAAGATTTTAGGGTTGGTGGTTTGGAATTTAAACTCACCGTTTTCCGGCGCAATCACACGACCGCTTTGGTCGGTGTCGATTCCGGCTTCTGCCATCCAGGGTTCGGGGCTGGGTCGGAAACCGAAAGCAATAATGACCGCATCTGCCGGCAGAACCTGTTCACTACCGGGAATGGGTTCCGGGCTGCGACGGCCATTGGCATCAGGCTCACCCAGACGGGTTTCAACGACCTTAACACCCTCAACGGTTTTGTCGCCGATGATGGCGATAGGTTGGCGGTTAAATAAGAATTCCACCCCTTCTTCCCGGGCATTTTTCACTTCCCGCACGGAACCGGGCATATTGGCCTCGTCCCTGCGGTAGGCACAACTGACTTTTGTGGCACCCTGACGAACAGCGGTTCGGTTGCAATCCATGGCCGTATCACCACCACCTAACACCACCACACGCTTGCCCTTCATATCAACAAACTCTGCGGGTGATTTTTCAAAGCCTAAATTGCGGTTCACGTTGGACACCAAATAAGGCAGAGCATCGTACACGCCTTCCAGCTCTTCGCCGGGGAAACCGCCCTTCATGTAGGTGTAGGTTCCCATGCCCATGAAGATGGCATCGTATTCTTTTTCAAGCTCCGCCAAGGTCACATCTTTGCCCACATCCGTGTTAAGACGGAACTCGACACCCATACCTTCAAATACTTCCCGGCGTAATTTCATCACCGGCTTTTCTAATTTAAATTCAGGGATACCAAAGGTAAGCAGACCGCCGATTTCCGGATAGCGGTCGAAAACAACAGGCTTAACACCATTGCGCACCAGAATGTCGGCACAGCCTAACCCCGCGGGACCGGCTCCAATGATGGCCACTTTCTTATCGGTCCACACCACTTTCGACATGTCCGGGCGCCAGCCCATGGCCAATGCGGTATCGGTAATGTATTTTTCAATGGAACCGATGGTAACCGCGCCAAAACCGTCATTGAGGGTACAGGCCCCTTCACACAAACGGTCTTGTGGACAAACCCGCCCACACACTTCGGGCAGGGTGTTGGTTTGATGGCTTAGCTCAGCCGCTTCCAATAAATTACCTTCCGAAACCAGCTTCAACCAGTTGGGAATGTAGTTGTGTACAGGGCACTTCCATTCGCAATAGGGATTACCGCAGGCCAGACAACGGTGTGATTGATTTACCGCCTGCACTGGCTTAAATGGATTGTAGATCTCAACATATTGAGAACGTCTCACCCCGATATCCTTTTTATCCGGATCCACTCGGGATACATCCAGAAACTGGAAGTTATTATTTAAACGTTCTGCCATTTTAAACCTCTTTATTGGATACGAAGCCTAAACTTCGATAGTGCGTTCGGGTACAACTGAACCCGAACGCCTTCCTCCTACTCGGGGCCTACTTGGGGCCTACTCGGGACGATGTCGGATGCTGTTCAACAAACTTTGCACGCTGGCGGCCTTTGGCTTCACCAGCCAGAAACTGCCAACAAAGTCTTCGAAGTCATCAACGATTTGCTGACCCCACTTACTTTGGGTTTCGTCCACATATTCACACAGCACTTGCATCAAGTGGTGACGGTAGCCTTCCATGTCTTCGGTGTTGATTCGATGGATTTCCACCAGCTCATGGTTATAGCGATCCACGAACTCATTAGCCTGATCCAGTACATAGGCAAAACCACCGGTCATACCCGCACCAAAGTTATAACCCGTGTTGCCCAATACAGTGACCATACCACCGGTCATGTATTCGCAACCGTGATCACCCACGCCCTCAACCACCGCATGGGCACCGGAGTTTCGCACACCAAAACGCTCACCGGCCTGGCCAGCGGCAAACAGGCGACCACCGGTGGCACCATAAAGACAGGTGTTGCCCACAATCGCGGTTTTTTGGCTTTCGAATGGGCTGCCTTTGGGCGGCTTGATCACCAGCTTACCGCCGGTCATACCTTTACCCACGTAATCGTTGGCGTCGCCTTCAATGTACATGTTCAGCCCACCCGCATTCCAAACCCCAAAGCTCTGCCCCGCAGTACCGCTGAAGTGCAGATTAATGGGGTGATCCGACATGCCTCGGTTGCCGTGCCGTTTGGCAATTTCACCGGACACTCTGGCTCCGATGGAACGGTCACAGTTGGTGATGGAAAAATGGAAATCCCCACCCGCTTTCTCTTCGATGGCAGCAATGGTCTTAGCCACAATGCGTTCCGCTAACTCGCCTTTATCAAAAGGCGTGTTTTGACTTACATTACAGGTATGGGGCTTATCCGCAGGTACATTCTCGCTCAGTAAGATGGGGCTCAGATCCAGACTCTTTTGCTTGTCGGTCACGCCTTCCAGAACTTCCAGCAACTCAGTACGTCCCACGAGGTCTTCCAACTTGCTTACGCCCAAACGCGCCATCCATTCGCGGGTCTCCATAGCCACGAACTTGAAGAAGTTCATCACCATTTCTGGAGCACCGATAAAGTAGTCTTCCCGCAGTTTGTCCTGCTGAGTAGCCACACCAGTGGCGCAATTGTTCAAATGACAAATGCGCAGGTATTTACAACCCAATGCAATCATGGGAATAGTGCCAAAGCCAAAGCTTTCAGCACCCAGAATGGCCGCTTTAATTACGTCGAGGCCGTTCTTTAAACCACCGTCGGTTTGCAAACGGATCTTGTCACGCAGATCGTTGCCACGCAGGGACTGGTGGGCTTCACTCAAACCCAACTCCCAGGGTGAGCCCGCATAACGAATGGACGTGAGCGGACTGGCCGCAGTACCACCGTCGTAACCAGAAATAGTGATCAGATCAGCGTAGGCTTTTGCCACACCAGCAGCAATAGTGCCCACACCCGGCTCTGACACCAATTTAACCGATACCAACGCCTGGGGATTGACCTGCTTTAAATCGAAAATAAGTTGGGCCAAATCCTCGATCGAGTAAATGTCGTGATGGGGCGGTGGAGAGATCAGGGTCACGCCGGGTACGGAATAACGCAGCTCGGCAATCAAACCATTCACTTTGCCACCGGGTAACTGACCACCTTCACCGGGTTTTGCACCCTGGGCCACCTTGATCTGCAATACTTCTGCATTCACCAGGTAGTGGGGTGTCACCCCAAAACGACCAGACGCCACCTGTTTGATCTTGGACACGCGATCGGTGCCAAAACGTTTGGGGTCTTCACCACCTTCACCAGAGTTGCTGCGGCCACCTAAACGGTTCATGGCCATGGCAATGGCTTCGTGGGCTTCCGGGCTCAACGCCCCCAGCGACATACCGGCGGAATCAAACCGTGGCAGAATGGACTCCAGGCTTTCAACCTCATCCAGTTCAATGGGCTGGGTATCCGTTCGTAAAGACAAAAGATCCCGGATGGCCGCCACAGGACGATCCTGGGTTAAGGCCGCATACTGGCGGTAATCTTCGTAGTTGCCAGACTGCACAGCCTGGTGCAGAGCGCCCACCACATCGGGGTTGAAGGCGTGGTACTCGCCACCGTGGACGTATTTCAGCAACCCACCTTGATCAATAGCTTTGCGGGGTTTCCAGGCAACCGCAGCAAGCCCCTTAACGTCAGTTTCAAAATGAGAGAAGTTGGCGCCTTCCAAGCGGCTTTGCACGCCCACAAAACACAGCTCAACCACATCACTGGCCACACCCACCGCTTCGAACAATTGCGCACCACGGTAGGAAGCAATAGTGGAAATACCCATCTTAGACAGGATCTTCAACAACCCCTTGTTGATGGCTTTACGGAAGTTACGCTGGGCCTCAATGGGGTCCATGAGCACTTCACCGGTTCGAACCAGATCGCAGATCACGTCGAAGGCCAAATAGGGGTATACGGCAGTGGCACCAAAACCCACCAGGCAAGCAAAGTGATGGGGGTCTCTGGCACTGGCGGTTTCCACTACGATGTTGCTGTCACAGCGCAGGCCCTTGGCCATTAAGTGATGATGCACGGCACCGGTGGCCATAAGTGCCGGAACAGGCAACTTAGCTTGATCAATATCCCGGTCGCTGAGCACCAAAATAACTTTACCGGACGCGGCGGCCTGCTCTGCTTTGGTGCAAATGTTTTGGACCGCCTGCTGCAGGCTGATGGCGCTATCGTAGTTCAGGGAGATACTCTCAACGGCATATCCATCCCGCTGAATATTCAACAACTGTTGGAACTTGCTGTGGGACAACACCGGTGACGTCAGTATGGCTCGATCCGCATGCTGTGGTGTCTCCTGGAACACATTGCGCTCCACACCCACACAGGTTTCCAATGACATCACCACCGATTCCCTTAGGGGGTCAATGGGTGGATTGGTCACCTGGGCAAACTGCTGTCGGAAATAATCATAAAGCGGACGGGCACGGGTGGAGAGCACCGCCATGGGGGTATCATCACCCATGGAACCCACCGCTTCCTGGGCGTTTTCCGCCATGGGCCGAATCACTTGATCCCGCTCCTCGAAGGAAACCTGGAACAGCTTCTGATAAACCTTAATGGCATCGGGGTCCAGCTGTTCTATGGAACGGGTTTCTTCTTGTAGGGTATCCTGGATGCGGATGGCATTGTCCTTCATCCATTTCTTGTAGGGCTGCCGTGCCTTGAGACGGTTGTCCACATCATGGGTGTGCAGTACTTCACCGCTTTCAGTGTCGATGACCAGAATATGACCCGGCCCCACGCGGCCTTTGGCCACCACATCTTCCGCTTGGTAGGAATAAACCCCAATCTCGGATGACAGTGTGATAAAACCGTTCTTGGTGATAACCCAACGGGCGGGCCGCAGACCATTTCGATCCAGCATACAAACCGCGTGACGACCATCGGTCATAACCAAGCCGGCAGGCCCATCCCAGGGTTCCATATGCATGGAATTGTATTCGTAGAAAGCGCGCAGATCCGGATCCATGGTTTCAACATTCTGCCAGGCCGGGGGCACCATCATGCGCACAGCTCTGTAAATGTCCATACCACCGGATAACAGCAGCTCGAGCATATTATCGAGACTGGATGAGTCGGAACCACTGCGATTGACCAGTGGAGTGATATCTTCCAGACCCGGCAGCAAGTCAGACGCAAATTTTGGCGTTCGCGCCACAGACCAGTTTCGGTTACCCATAATGGTATTGATTTCACCATTGTGGGCCAGATAACGGAACGGCTGAGCTAAGGGCCAGCGTGGAAGGGTGTTGGTGGAAAAGCGTTGGTGAAACACGCAGATCGCTGTACCCATTTCCTTGTTGGCCAGATCTTTGTAGAAAGCGGGCAGATCCGCCGGCATCACAAGGCCTTTATAGGAAACCACCGAAGCGGATAAGCTGGCCACATAGAAATCGGGGTCATCTTGCAGAAGCTGCTCAACGTGCCGACGGGCAAAAAACAGGCGGCGATTCACCTCAAGCTCAGAAATACCGTCGCTGTCATCAATAAATATCTGCTCGATACTGGGCAAGCTCTCCAGTGCAATGGTACCGCACACGCTGCTGTCAATGGGCACCTTGCGCCATCCAACAACGTTTAACTGCTGTTTGGTAATTTCAGCTTCCAAGGTTGCGCGGGCTTGCTTAGCCTTCGCTTCATCGGCTGGCAAAAATACCATGCCCACCGCAAACTGCGGGGACAACTCAGCTTTGAGTTCTTGTTTAGCCACATGTCGGAAGAACTCTTCCGGCATTTTGATCAATAAACCACAACCATCACCGGTCTTACCATCGGCGGCAATGCCACCACGATGGGTCATACAGGTGAGTGCTTCTATAGCGGTTTGCAGCAACTCATGGCTGGCTTCGCCCTCCATGTGGGCAATCAAACCGAAGCCACAGTTGTCTTTAAATTGATCCGGATGGTAGAGCCCACCACGCTGTACACTTTTCACAAGCGAACGCCCTTTTTCCAGTGAATTCAATAAGTTATTTGTGATTCAGGCTCTCTCTACTATACAGCCTGAAAAAAATGGACCGCCATTTTACCCGCGAAGGCGCCATAGGACAAACTGAACTGTCTAGTCGGCAGGCTTTAGACTAGGAAATATACCACTTCGCTTAGAGATAAAAGCAAAAAACAGTCCAGAAATGAATGTGTTAGTGAATATTTGTCCGATTTTACAATTCTTTTTGAATTGCCTCCAGTTTTCGTATCCAGGGGCCTTGCTTGCGTAGCTGGGAGGGATACTGGGTGGTTGCAGCCTTGGCCGCTTCATGGCTGGGGTAATTGCCCTGCACTATCACATACCAGGGTTGACCCTGACGTGTGGTTTTGTAGAACACCACCCCCTGCAAGCTGGGATACATGCCCATAAATCGACGCACAGTGGACAGCTCCTTTGCCCCCAGAAGCTGAACGGTGTAGTTCTCAGGGGGCAAACTTTTGAGCCAATCGGTGCGCTCTCTCCCTTCAGCAACGGCCGGGGGCTTGGGCTCAACAACAGGCTTAGGAGCAGGCTTAGGAGCAGGCTCGGCAACGGGTGTGATTTTCGGTGCCGTTGCTTTTAGTGTGTCAGCGGGTTCTGCGGCCTCAGCAGCCGGTTGCTGCTGCACTTGATCTAAAAATACCGGCTCTTCATCTTGTACCTTTTGCAGCACCAGTTCGGGCTCCGGCGCTGAGGTGGAAGTGGCCTTTGACGGTTCCCGCTTTTCTGACACATCAGCCTCAGGAATGGCTTGTTGCTGGGCCACAGGCATAAATGGGGAATCTTCAGGCTGCTCTGCCCCATTCCCTGCACCACTTTCTGCATCAAGGCTTATTTCGGGAACCGGCCCTGCCACTTCAGATTCCGATTCATCACCGGACCCCGCGAAAAATACCACCAGTAAAAGTAACGCCACCACCCCCAAGGCCGCCAGATGCATGTGAGGCAGCTGGAATTTCTCCGCTTCCTTGGCAACAGGGGGAACGGCCTTCGGCGCAGGTTTGGGTAAGCAATCCTGCAATTGAGAAGCGGCCACCTGATTAATCAGGTCTATGTTTCCCATGCTGCGGTTGTATATTTGTTCCAATTGAGACTCGTTGAAAAACACCTGCCCCATGCCAGCGGTTCGCAATCGATATTGCAAATATTCAGAAGTGGCACGCTGACCCAGAGGCTCCATTTCCAGCAAATAATTTTCCGGAACCCGATCCAACAGATTTTTTAATAGCGGGGCCTGGTCCGGCTCTTTTACATCGGCCACCAACAAAAACTTTACCGGTAATCCTGCACAGGATGCCAGCAGTTCCGCCACCATATCCACGGTTTGCTGATCCAAAAACTGGCTGTGACGCATGATACAAACCAGAATTTTGGATTCCATATCGGCGTCGTTGGCCACTGCCACGACTTTTTCTCGGAAGTTACTCAACTCCAAAGGCTGACGGGAATGCCAGGCCCTGGTACAGGCATGGAGCACGCCATGGGCAATATTCATGGTCTCGCCGTTGACCATGGCGACATCGAACAAATCTTCATCCAATTGCTCAATTAGATGGTCGATGAAAAAATGCTTGCCTACACCTTGATCGCCGTACAGATACAGCAGGGGAGGACCGTAGCGTAACAAATGAATCACTTGGTCAAGTAAATCCTGTCGCCCTCCGCCGGGGAAAAACAAACCATTCACCCGTTCATCATTGAAAGGCTCCAGAGCTTCTAGGTCCACTTGGGGTTCACTGGTGTCTGCTGGTGCATTCATGCAAAGTCGCTCGAAGAAGGTCTTGACTGAATTTACCGCTGACTATGGCACTACCTATTTGATTGAGCAATACCAATCGAATGTTAGCGTCAACGTTCTTTTTATCTACGGCCATTTTTTCCAGGTAAAGATCCGCCGCCATGTCCGCAGGTCCGCGCACGGGCAACTTACCCGCCGCGATGATTGCTTCACCCCGTTTTGCTTCTTCCGCGCTGATGTAGCCTTCTTTATGGGAAAGCTGAAGCGCCATCACCATGCCGGCGGCCACTGCCTCACCATGCAACCAAGCGCCATACCCCTGAGCGGCCTCTATTGCATGACCAAAAGTGTGGCCAAAATTGAGAATGGCTCGCACGCCACCCTCTCTTTCGTCTTCTGATACCACTTCCGCCTTCACCTGACAGGAGCGTTTAATGGCATAGGTTAACGCTTCGGTCCCACAGTCAAGCAGAGCCGCCATATTGTCTTCAATCCATGTTAAAAACTGTGGATCTCGAATGAAGCCGTACTTGATCACTTCCGCGATCCCCGCAGACAACTCTCGCCCGGGTAATGTACCAAGAGTATCGGTGTCTGCAATCACCGCTTTTGGCTGGTGAAAAGCGCCAATCATGTTTTTGCCCAACACATGATTAACACCGGTTTTCCCTCCCACGGAGGAATCCACCTGGGACAGTAAGGTGGTGGGAATTTGAATAAAATCAACACCGCGCTGATAGGAAGCGGCAGCGAAACCGGTGATATCCCCTATCACTCCACCCCCCAGGGCAACCAGGGTAGTGTTGCGGCTATGCCGGTTCTCCAGCAAGGCTGTGTACACCAGATTCAATGTATCCAGGGTTTTGAATTGCTCACCATCGGGCAGGATCACGCTGCTTACCTGGTAGCCTTGCAGGCCCGCCATCACCACATCCAGATACAGGGGTGCTATGGTTGTGTTGGTAACCACCAGCACTTGTTTGCCTTTCAAAGGTGGCAAAAGTTGAGCGAGTTGGGGGAGCAAACCAGCCCCAATATAAATAGGGTAGCTACGCTCACCCAAATCCACCCTCAGGGTTTCCATTGCAGCTCCTAAAAGTAACCATTGTTACGAACTAATGAGGGCTATTGTAACAAAGATATGACCACCGGAAGCACAATGGCATCACGATTGTTCAAGTTGGCGTAAAAAAAAAGGGTTAAGCCTCAGACAGAGGTAACCAATTGACAAATTCGGTTAGCCACACCACGCACATTGGCGGCATCGGTATCCACCACGTGGTCAGCCACTTCCAAATAGAGGGGCTCTCGGATTTGAATCAGGTCAGAAAGCACCTTACGGGGCTCACCGTTTTGCAGTAGAGGTCGCTTGCGGTCTTTTTCAGTGCGGTGCAATTGTTGCTCAATGGAAGTTTTCAGATAGATCACTATGCCCCGAGCAGCAATTACCCGACGGTTGGCTTCACGCATCACAGCGCCGCCTCCGGTGGCCAGCACTATTCCATCTTTTTGAGTAAGCTCATCTATCACCGCTTCTTCCCGTCGGCGGAAGCCTTCTTCCCCTTCCACGTCAAAAATCCAGGGAATATCCGCACCGGTACGGGCCTCTATTTCCTGGTCGGAATCAACAAAATGGTAGTGAAGCTGTTGTGCAACCTGGCGGCCGATGGTGCTTTTACCTGCACCCATCGGCCCCACCAGAATCACATTACCGTGTTTGGACATGCACTAATTGTTGCCCAGCACATCGGTTACGATGCGTGGGGTAATGAACACCAGTAGCTCTGTCTTTTCGCTGGTATTAACGGTTTTCTTGAACAGATGACCCAGCACTGGCAGATCACCCAGGAACGGGGTTTTAATAACGGCCTCCACATCTTCTGAGCGGAACACACCACCCAACACCACCGTTTGACCATTGTCTACAATCACGCTGGTTTGAATCTCATTGGTGTCGATTGCGGGCACACCGGTTACCGTAATCTCGGAAACCGAATCCTGATTCACCTGCAGGTCCATAATTATACGCCCATCGGGGGTAATCTGTGGTGTCACTTCGAGAGAGAGCACGGCCTCTTTAAACGAAGTGGATGTAGCACCACTTGAAGACGCTTCTTGATAGGGAATCTCAGTACCCGATTGAATCTTAGCGGTCTGCTGGTCTGCGGTAAGCACCTTGGGCGTGGAAACGATATCCGCACGGCCATCGGACTCCAGCGCTGACAGCTCCAAATCAATCAAGCCATTGTCATCAAATATACCCATGGCTAAACGGCTTGCCTGACCACTGATCACTCCCAGATCCACCGCTAAAGACGCATCTCCAACCGTAAAGGCGGGATCGTCTTCACTTAGAGACTCTGCGTTTTCCTCAAAGCCCGCACCGTTACCAGACAAACCATAAAAGCCTGTGCCATCGCTCTTGGTGTTGATACGCTGAACACCCCAGCGTACACCCAGCTCTTCTGCTGCATCGGAGCGTGCAATAACCAAACGGGCTTCGATCATCACCTGCTTCACGGGGATATCCAGCTGCTCTAGCATAAAGCGCACTTCGTCGATGTTGGCAGTGGTATCCTGAATCAACATAACGTTGGTACGCTCATCCACGGTAATTGAGCCGCGATCGCTCATAAAGCCTGAATTAGTCACCAGCTCAGCCACATCTTTTGCCTTGGCATAGTTAACGGTGAGGTATTCAGTGCGCAGTGGCGCCAACTCTTTAACCTGTTTCTGAGATTCCAGCTCCAGCTTCTCGCGGGCGGCAATTTCGTCGGCGGGGGCGACCAACATCACGTTGCCCACTTTACGCTTGTCCAAACCCTTGGTCTTTAGAATCAGATCCAAAGCCTGATCCCATGGCACATTTTGCAGACGTAAGGTGATGCGCCCACGCACCGTATCACTGGCAACCAGGTTCAGTTCTGTAAAGTCTGCGATCAGCTGTAACACTGAGCGCACCTCAATATCCTGGAAATTCAGGGATAACTTTTCGCCCGTATACTGGAATTTGGCTTTGCGCTTGCGTTCCAACTCCGCCCCAGTGATGGGTTTCACGGCAATGGTGAAGGTCTCATCGGTCTGATAGGCCATGTACTCATATTCGCCGGTTGGGGTTACCGCAATGCGGGCATTGCCAGACACGGTGGAAGCATCAATCATTTTCACGGGTGTGGCAAAGTCCATCACGTCCAAACGCCGGTGAAGTGCTTCTGGCAGACTAACACCCACAAACTCGGCAACGATCTTGCCACCTTCTTCACTCAAATCCACCGGAGCATTACGATTAGCGAGGGTAATCATGACCTGACCTTCACCTTGCTCACCACGACGGAAGTCGATTTCTCTAACACCACCCTCAGTGGCGGATAGGCCAGATTTGGGAGCAGGCTGGGTTTCAGCAGCGGGTGCTGCACTTGCACCACTGGCCGCAGGGGCGGGCTTGGGGGCAGAAGCAACGGTTTTAGCAGCAGAATCCCCTACTCGAACCAGCAAATAGTTTCCAGATACGTCGGTGGTATAACCCACCAAGGAGGTGAGATTTACGATTAAGCGGGTGCGCTCCCCGGACCCCATAACAGTCAGGCTGCGAACATTACCATTACCTAAGGTGTGATACTTTTCAGCCAACGCACTGCTGACACCATTTAGATCAAGAGCAATACGTGCGGGGGAATCCGTAGTGTAGCCGGTGGGCATGGGTGGCGCGCTGTCAAACTGTAGTTTAATTTCCACGGCATCGCCGGGCAACGCTGCCGATTCCACTCCGGTTAATTTTGCCGCCCATGACTGGCTCGCCAAAAGAGAAACCATGAGGCCCAGACATAACTTGGTTTTCATCGCAGCTACCTGCTTGCTTGTTATCGTGTGTTTAATTTGACGAATTTTCATGAATTGTCTCCCACGCTCACTCTTCGCGCAAAACCAATGTGCGCGGACGTTCAACCCAACCGTCTTGCCCGTCTGACACAATTTCAATTACATCCAATTTGTTCGGCGTGATGGTGGTCACCTTACCAAAATTTCGCCCTACATAATTGCCTTCTTTTACCCGATGCAAACCCGAATCAGGATCCTGAACCAACGCATACAGCGATCCGCCGGGGCGCATTAATGTACCCACCATGGATAAAGAATCAATGCCGTATTGCTCCAACACTTCTTTCGGACGGTTAAAGTCGGGCTTTACGTTGCTGCGCTTCTGGGGCACAGCCGCCAACTCCACTTCCACAGGCCGTTCAAACGGACTCCGCAGAGCAGCAGCGCTGTAGGAAAAGGCTTTATAAACCTTAAACTCCGGTGGCGGTTCGATCCGACCCTTGGGGCGATTTTTAACTTCCGCCATTTTGGCCTTAATATCTTGGAACTGGGTGTCACCACCGCACCCGGGGAGCAAGGCTACCATTAAACAGGCGAATACAAAACTTACGCTTTTCATATGGCTAGTCTTCCTTATAGCGGTAAGTTTTCGCCCGGACTTTCATGGTGAGTTCATGATTTCTATCCGAGCTGGGTTCAATATAAAAGTCGTGCAGAGTTACGATACGGGGTAACGCTGCTACACCGCTGACGAAAGCACCAAAAGAGTGATAGCCTCCTTTCACTTCAATATCGATGGGCAGCTCCACATAAAATTCCTTGGACTCTTCTGGAGCTAATTCAATGCTATTGAATGACAAACCTGCGGTGAGACCGGTGTGACTGATGTCCTCCAATAAACCGGGCACTTCTGTATCACTGGGCAATTGGCGCAACAGCGCCCCGAAGGTGGACTCCATTTCTTTCATCTGCTCTTTATAAGCATCTAAATTTGCGGCTTGATAGGCTTTATTCTCATAGGTTTTCATCAACTCCGACTCTTTGCTTTTGGTGGTATCCAACTGCGACAACGAGTCCGAAAGAAAGAGGTGGAAAACCAAAAACCCGGCTGCCACACAGGCAACTACCCAAATCAGTATTTTTACTGGTAACGGCCAGCCACCAATATTTTCCGGATCCAGGTTATTGAGAGAATCGATAAACTCTTTTACGTCCATAGCGATCAGCCCTCCTCACTTTCAGATTCAGCGGGCTTTTGGCGCTTGACCGTAAGATCAAACTCATTACTGCCCTGCTCTGTGGCGGTCTGCACCTTGGACAGGTTAGGCGCCTGAAACAGCTCAGAACTGTCTAAATTTCGCATTAAGTTAGATACACGGTTGTTACTTTCGGCATAACCAGTGACGCTGATACTATCGGAGGACGATTTGATTCGCTTATAAAAGACTCCGTCTGGAACCGTACGTACGATTTCATCAAACACTTTCACCACAACGGGCCGATTGCCCTGGAGATCCTGAATAACTTTCATACGATCCACCAAAGACTCACGCTTTTTCTTTAGCTCGCTGATTTCTTTGATTTGCTGTTCCAGCTTTTTAGTTTCATTCTGGACAAATTGATTACGCTGATTCTGGTATTCGATTTGCCCCTGCACTGCCATATTAACCAGGTACACAGCACCGGCGCCAATCAGCACCACCCCTGCCAGGATGATAAAGAACTGCCTTTTTAGCTCCTGGCGCCGTTCTTCACGCCAGGGCAGTAAATTAATTTTTGTCATTAATCAAAGCTCCTCAATGCTAACCCGCAGGCGATCATGAGAGAGGGAGCATCTGCGCTCAACAGCGAGGCGTTCACTTTGGACGACAACGCCATATCCACAAAGGGATTAGCGATTGAGGCAGTGGTGCCTACTTTGTCTTGCACCAGCTCTGCCAATCCGACGATGGAAGCAGTTCCACCGGCCAACAGGATGTGGTCCACATCGTTGTATTGGCTGGAAGAGAAGAAAAACTGCAACGAGCGGGTTACCTGTTGAACCACAGCTTCTTTAAAAGGCTCCAGCACCTCAGTTTCATAATCATCCGGCAAGCCACCCTGCTTCTTCGCCAAACCGGCTTCTTCAAATGACAAACCATACCGGCGCTGAATTTCTTCAGTGAGCTGTTTGCCACCAAATAATTGCTCCCGGGTGTAGATGGTCTTGCCGTCGTGTAGAACGCTTAGGGTGGTCATAGTTGAACCAATGTCCACAATGGCCACCGTTTGTTCTTCACCGCCATCAATTTGATCCGCCACCAACCCGAACGCCCTTTCCATAGCATAGGCTTCCACATCCACCACTTTGGCTCCCAAACCGGCGATGTCCAACACGTCCACCCGCAATTCCACGTTCTCGTTGCGGCAAGCGGCCAGCAGCACTTCCACATGATCAGCGGCGCCATCTACGGTGCCCTGCACCTCAAAATCAATAGCCACTTCATCCAGAGGGTAAGGAATATATTGATCAGCCTCGACTTTGATTTGGGTTTCCATCTCGTCTTCTGACAAGGTGCCATCCATCTCAATGACCTTGGTGATAACCGACGATCCAGCCACCGCTACGGCGGCATTTTTTACTCCGGATTTGGAACGGGCCAGCACTCGGGCAATGGCTTCACCCACCCCTTCCACATCATTGATGTTCTTTTCAACAACGGCATTAGCGGGGAGCGGTTCCACCGCGTAGGCTTCCACTTTATAGCGACTGCCACTGCGGCTGAGCTCCAGCAGCTTGACGGAGGTGGAGCTGATATCAATTCCTAATTTGGCTGTAGAAGCCTTCTTACTGAGGAAGGGCAGCATATCTTCCTGTCCTGTTTTGTCGTTCTGCTTTATCTGTGAATTTTGTGCAGTTATGCACACTTACAAAAACAATTTGTCTATTTACATTAAATACCACAATATTAGATCACGCAATTAGATCACGCCCGTATTATCGTCGTATAATTCACACTCTGAGTAATTTACTACCATCACTTACCACCCATTTTAGTTGAGCTTTCATCGAAAACATGTCAATCTTTCAACCACTATTGCGAGCAACGCTGTGGCTTACCCTACTGGGCTTGAGCGTGGCAATTGCCATCTTCATGGGAGCCTTACTCTACCTTGGCCCCAAACTGCCACAAGTTGAGCAGATCCTTGATATACAATTACAGACCCCTTTACGGATTTATTCCAGTGAAGAGAAGTTAATTGCCGAGTTTGGTGAGAAAAAACGCTCACCAATTCACTTTAATGAGATCCCGAAACAATTTATTCATGCTGTTCTGGCTGCAGAAGACGCCCGTTTCTTCTCTCATCCCGGAGTGGATATCAAAGGCTTGAGCCGAGCCGTGCTTGAATTAGTCTCCACCGGTTCAATTCAAACCGGCGGCAGCACCATCACCATGCAGGTGGCGAAGAATTATTTCCTTAGCCGTGAGCGTACCTTTCTGCGTAAGTTCAATGAGATCTTGCTGTCTCTGGATATGGAAAGAAAACTCACCAAAGCCCAAATTATGGAACTGTATCTCAACAAGATTCCCTTGGGTCACCGAGCCTACGGCATCAAAGCAGCGGCGCAGGTTTACTACGGCAAACCCCTGGAGGAATTAACCATCGCCCAACTGGCCACCATTGCGGGACTACCCAAGGCACCTTCGGCCATGAATCCAATCACCAATCCCGAGCGATCTATGGTGCGTCGAAACTGGATTCTGTCTCGCATGAGAGATCTCGGTTACATCGACCAGCAGACCATGGACGAAGCCACTGCAGAGCCCAACACCGCCGAACTCCACGGCATTCCCGTTGAGGTGGATGCACCTTATTTTGCGGAAATGGTGCGTCGAGATATGGTGAAGCGGTTTGGAGAAACAGCGGATACCGCAGGCTATCGTGTCTACACCACCCTCAAGGCAGAAAATCAAACCGCCGCTAATACCAGCTTGCAAAAAGGCCTGATTGCCTACGACAAGCGCCACGGCTACCGAGGCGAAGAAGCAAAAATTGAACTGGATCCAGAAGCCTTGGATGAAACCCAGCTAGTGGAAGAGCTAAAACGCTTTCGCACCATCGGCCCATTGCAACCGGCGTTGGTGCTATCCACGGAGGATACAAAGGCCCAAGTATTACTAGAATCCGGCGAGACCGTGTCACTGACATTGGAGTCAATGAAGTGGGCTCGCCGCTATATCGACAATGTGGACCGTGGGCCAGAACCCAAATCAGTATCTGAAGTATTAGAACCAGGACACATTATACGGGTGGTGAAAGAAGAAGATGACAGCTGGAGCCTGGCCCAAAAGCCCATCGCCCAAAGCGCCCTCATTTCCCTTTCACCTCAAGATGGATCCATTCTGGCCCTGGTGGGGGGATTTGATTTTCGCAGCAGCAAATTCAATCGCGCCACCCAAGGAGAAAGACAAACGGGATCCAGCTTCAAGCCCTTCATTTATGGCACCGCGCTTTCCAGAGGAATGACCGCCGCCACCGTGATCAATGACGCACCGGTGGTGCTGGAAGATTCAAGACTGGAAGCCACCTGGCGACCGGAAAACTCTGGCGGCCGCTTCCATGGTCCCACCCGTTTACGCCAGGCGCTGTATCGCTCTCGCAACCTGGTGTCCATTCGAGTATTGCAGCGCATGGGCTTTCGCCCAACCATTAACTACGCGAAGAAATTTGGCTTTGACGGCGACAAGCTGCCCACCAACCTTTCACTGGCACTGGGTGCTGCCGAAATGACGCCACAGCAGCTCACCACCGCCTACGCCATCCTCGCCAATGGAGGCTACAAGGTAGAGCCTTGGTATATTGAACGCATCGAAGATGAAAATGGTGAGGAAGTATTTTCAGCCAACCCCATTCGTGTTTGTGACGACAACTGCCAACGACTGGCCGAGCAGGAAAAGAAAGCTCAACAATTGGCGTTTGCGGAGCTGTTGAAACAAGAGCAGGAAAATCAGGGCAAGGAACTTGAAGCAGCAGACCCAAAACAGGGGGACCAAGCCGAGGAGGCATTACCTCCTCCCCGCTATGCTGAACGGGTACAGGACGAACGCATCAACTTTCTGCTTACCAGCATGATGCAGGATGTGATTAAGCGCGGCACCGGAGTGAAAGCCCGATCCCTCAACCGATCTGACCTGGCGGGCAAAACCGGTACCACCAACGATCAAAAGGACGCCTGGTTTGCTGGTTTTAATCGCGATGTGGTCACCACAGTGTGGGTGGGCTTTGACCAACCACGCAACCTGGGAAGGCGCGAGTACGGTGGCACCGCGGCCCTGCCCATCTGGATAGACTATATGGCCGTGGCCTTAAAAGACTCGCCCCAGTTACCACTGCGAATTCCTGATGGCATCGTCACGGTTAAAATTGACCCTGAATCTGGAGAACGAGCCAAGCCGGGGCAGACCAACGCGGTGTTCGAATACTTCCGTCAAGAGAATGCCCCCGCCATTGAGGTAATGGATGAAACGCCAAACCCACAATTAACGGAAGACACTCTGCCGGAACAACTTTTTTAGTAATCTACTCCCTGGCGGGCTTTTATGCCTGCCCCGTAGGCGTGCTTGATGTTCTTTATCTCAGATACCGTATCTGCCAAGTCACGGAGAGCACTGCCACCCCCCCTACCGGTCACCACCACACTTTGTTCCCGTGGCCGGTTTTTTAGGGCATCCAACACCATGGATTCATCAAGGTATTTATAACTCAGCATATAGGTGAGCTCATCCAATACCACCAGATTGTAACTTGGGTCCTGAAGCATGGGAGCCGCCTTGGCCCAGGTTTTTTCAGCGGCCGCTATGTCGAGCTCTCGGTCCTGGGTATTCCAGGTAAACCCTGTCCCCATCTGATACAGGTCCACTTGAGGACATTGGGTTCGCAAGTAAATTTCTTCCCCGGACTGCTGCGCCCCTTTTATAAACTGAACCACGCCCACCTTGTGTTCATAACCCAGGGCTCGCAGTACCATGCCAAAGGCGGAACTGCTCTTGCCTTTACCGTCCCCAGTCAAAAGCAGGAATACGCCTCGCTCTTCATTGGCCCGAGCAATACCAGCATCGACTTTTTCTTTCTGTTGCTGGCTTTTTCGTTTGTGCTTTTCCGCTGCGCTTTCTTTTTCAGTCACTGTAATACCTCTCAATAGCCCACATCAGACACAAAAAAACCGGCTTGTTTCCAAGCCGGCTTAGCAAACACACTTATAACTTAGTAAACGATATCATCTACGGTTTTCAACGGATAGTTCTCAGGGTAGGGTCGCGTAGCCACCCCACTGTCCACCGCCGCTTGCGCTACCGCCGCAGACACCACACCCAGCAATCGGGGGTCCATGGGTTTCGGTATTATGTAATCGGCGCCAAAGCTCAATTCCACACCCTCATAGGCATCCCTCACCACCTGGGGCACCGGCTCTTTTGCCAATGTTCTTATGGCTTCAACCGCTGCGATTTTCATGGCTTCATTTATACGGGTGGCTCTCACATCCAGCGCACCACGGAAAATATAGGGGAAACCCAGTACATTATTCACCTGATTGGGGTAATCACTTCGGCCGGTGGCAACAATAACATCGCCTCGAATTTCCTGGGCTACTTCTGGCAGAATCTCGGGGTCAGGATTGGCCAGAGCAAACACCACCGGATTTGGGGCCATGAGCTTTAACATATCTGCAGTTAGCAGATTAGAACTGGACACCCCGATAAACACATCAGCACCGTCCAACGCGTCTTCTAGAGTGCGCTTATCGGTTTTGTGGGCAAATGCGGCTTTAAATTGATTGAGGTCCGTGCGCTCAGAATGGATTACACCGTTGCGATCCAACACATAGATGTTTTCGTTTTTGGCGCCCATTTCCATCAACAAGCGCAGGGTTGCCACCCCAGCAGCGCCAGCACCAATACAAACGATAGAAGCATCTTCTATAGATTTGTTCTGTAGTTCCAGGGCATTAAACAAACCCGCCGCGGCAATGATGGCGGTACCATGCTGGTCATCATGAAACAGAGGGATATCACACTGCTCCACCAACACGCGCTCGATCTCAAAACATTCAGGGGCCTTGATATCTTCCAGATTGATGCCACCAAAAGTAGGGGAAATGCGCTTAACCGTATCGATAAACGCTTCCGGTGACTCTGCGTCCACCTCAATGTCAAATACATCGATTCCAGCAAAACGCTTGAACAGAACACCTTTACCTTCCATAACCGGTTTACTGGCAAGACCACCCAGATTACCCAGCCCCAAAATCGCGCTGCCGTCGCTGATGACAGCCACCAGGTTGCCTTTATTGGTGTATTTGTACGCCGCCTCAGGGTCTTTTGCGATTTCTCGCACGGGCTCTGCCACGCCTGGACTATAGGCCAGCGACAAATCGCGCGCGGTCTCAGTGGGCTTTGTTAGTTCTACGCTAACTTTGCCTGGGCGAGGCTTGGAATGATAATCAAGTGCATCTTTCTTTAAATCTGACATAAAAAAGGCTTCCCATAATGGGTTTGCGGTACTGAAATCTCCCCATTTCAGAGCTTCGCCCGGGGCGAAGAACTGGCCTCGCTAAGCAGCTTGTCTAACGAGGGTCGGGTAGCATATCGAAATCACCATCACCTCACAATAAGAGAATAGAACTAGTGTGCTTTGGTATAAGTTTCATTCAGCATGGGGTAAATATTAGGGTCTGGGCTACAACACAGCTCGCCAATTTGACGCATGATAGACCTTCATTTGAAATCGCTTTCTTTTGCCTTGCCTAACCTTCTTGGCCATGTATCCCTGCCACTTTAAACGGTCACTCAACCACCCGCTCACTTCCAAAACTGGCCCCTGCCTGCCGGCGTGTCGACTAAACCCACTCAACTGATCGAATAAGGGGCCCTTAAAATGGGGAGCAAAACGCTTTTCCAGCTTCAGCACCACATCCCCTTCCAGCTCAACCCAGACCACCTTCTTAGTTAGGGTCACCTTTTCAACTCGCCCCTTCAATCTCACATACCCAGCCTTAAGATCCGCTGAGTCACTGGCCATGGGCTGGTACTGTGGGTGCCCCCAAACACCAAGCCCTCGCTCCCTGGCATGTTGTTCAGCTCGGGAAAAGCAGTCAAAGTGTTTCAAATTGGGGGGAATAGCCACCTGAAATCCCACTCCAGACTGCAAAAGCTGAGCACTTACACTGGCTTCGCTGGAATCGTAGAGATGGGCGAGCAGCCGGCCATGCCGATCTTTTGCTTCTTCACCCAAAACCATAAAAACCGGTGGCTCTTTCAGCAGCTCACGCAACTGGTTTTTGGCTTCCACTGCCAGCGCCTGAGTAGGCTTTCCGTAACTGGCCATTTCTGGCGTGTTTATGCCAATCAATCGAATTTTATGACCACCCGCAATCTCGACGGTGTCTCCGTCCACGATCTTAGTCACTTCCACCGATTGAGGTTTATCATCAACCAACGGGCAAAGTGGCCAGACCACATTTGACCACATACTGATCATAAAAAAGGCACCTAAAAGAGGTGCCTTCATAGCAAAACGCTGAATCCTGAACATAAAAAAACTATTTGCTGCGACGAACTCCGCCAAATCGCTTCTTAAACTTATCGATACGGCCGCCGGTATCAACTACTTTTTGCTGCCCGGTGTAGAAGGGATGGCACGCGGAACAGACGTCCAAGTGCAGTTCACCTTTAAAAGTAGAACGGGTTTCGATGACATTGCCACAGGTACAGGTGGCCTTTATTACGTCGTAATCGGGATGGATATCTGCTTTCATTTTACTTACCTTTCTATTTCGTCTTGGTTGTGCCGCCACTCAGTCCCTGCCGAGCACCGCACAGAATGCTTAAGAATTGGCAATACGAGTATCGTATACAGGGCCGCGAATGATACCAAAGTATGGCAAATTGGCAAGCAAACCAGTAAAGTTCCAGCAAAAGAATCTATAACCGGTTGGATTAATTCGAGTTTTTATGGCAGAGCCCGCTCCCAAAACCGTCATTCAGGTGGCCTTGCCAGTACCTTTGCGGCGCACATTTGACTATCTGCCCAAGCCCGACACTGCGGTAAACCTGCTTAAGCCGGGGGGTCGGGTAAAAGTCCCTTTCGGCAAACGCCAACTCATTGGCATCGTCACCGGGGTTCAGCCCCATTCAGAGTACGGTGATAGCAAACTCAAAACCATTTCCGCCTTGCTTGACGACGAGGAGGCCATATCAACACCGATATATCAACTGTGCACCTGGGCAGCCAACTATTACCATCACCCCTTGGGTGAAGTGCTGAGCCACGCCCTGCCCACCCTGCTTCGCAATCAAGACCCTTCCTGGAACACGCCATCCATCCGCTGGCAACTCACCCAAAAAGGACGCCTGTTGGGGCTGGATCAGTTAAAGCGGGCGAAGCGGCAGATTGCCGCCCTGGAGATATTGCGGGAGCATCCCCAGGGGTTACACCAACCCATGCTGAAAGGCTTTGACGTGCAAACAAGCACCCTCAATGCACTCCAAAAAAAAGGCCTGGTACAACCCCATGAGGACACCGAGCCTGTCCACCTTTGGCTAAACGACACCCTGTTGGCAGAAAGCCCTCTCACCCTTAACCAAGAACAGGAACGGGCACTTCAACCCATCATTCACTGTGAAGAATTTCGCTGCTTTCTGCTGGAAGGTGTAACCGGCAGTGGTAAAACCGAAGTCTATCTCCAAGCCATAGCCCGCTGCCTTGAGCAAGGAAAGCAAGCTTTAGTGCTGGTACCTGAGATAGGGCTTACACCACAAACCTTGCACCGGTTTCAAAATCGGTTCGCCGTGCCCGTGGTGAGCTTTCATTCGGGGCTTACGGAGAAAGAGCGCTTGTTAAGCTGGCGTAAAATGCGCGAGGGCGAGGCTGCTGTGCTGCTGGGTACTCGATCCGCCATTTTTTCTGCTTCCAAAAATCTGGGCCTAATCATTGTGGATGAGGAACACGATCTTTCCTACAAGCAGCAGGATGGTTTTCGCTACCATGCGCGGGACCTGGGTATCATTCGCGCCAAACAGCAAAACATTCCCATTGTATTGGGCAGCGCCACCCCCACACTGGAATCGCTGCAGAATGCGCGCAGTGGTCGCTACGAGCACTTAACCCTGGATCAAAGGGCTGGCAATGCAAGCCCGCCTCAGTTCCGCGTGTTGGATCTTCGCAACAAAGCCCTAACCCATGGAATGACACCAGAGCTTATCGGGGAAATGCAGTCCCGCCTGGCGGCGGATCAACAGGTGTTGGTTTTTATAAACCGCCGGGGTTTTGCGCCCATATTAATGTGTCACGATTGCGGCTGGTTTAAAGAATGCCCCCACTGCGACCACCGCATGACCTGCCATGCCAAACCACCTCACTTGCACTGCCATCACTGCAATTATCAATCGGCCATTCCAAAATATTGCGACCACTGTAAAAGTACAGACCTGCGCCCCGTGGGCCAAGGCACGGAACGGTTGGAAGACAACCTCTCCAGTCTGTTTCCCAAATTCCCGGTGATTCGAATTGACCGCGACACCACCCAACGCAAGCAAGCCATGGCGCAACACCTTAAAAAAATTAACAGCGGGCAACCCTGCATTTTGGTGGGCACGCAAATGCTGGCGAAGGGACATCACTTTCCCAAGGTCACTCTGGTTGCCATTTGCGATACAGACGCGGGTTTATTTGCTGCCGACCTTAGGGCTACAGAGCACACAGCACAACTGATCATGCAGGTGGCGGGCAGATCCGGAAGGGGCGATCAACAGGGACTGGTAATGCTGCAAACCCACCAACCCACTCACCCGTTGCTGCAGACACTGCTCACATCGGGTTACGGCCCATTCGCCACTAATCTGGCGGAAGAGCGCAAGCTAATGGGCATGCCACCCTATGGCTACTTGGCCTTATTAAGAGCCGAGAGCGCGGACCCGCAACAGGCATCACAGTTCCTGCAACAAATAGAACTTTGGTTACGGGAACTGGCACAAGCCTTAGCGGTTGACCTATGGGGCCCTGCTCCTGCGCTGATGCCGAAACGGGCCAGGCGTTTTCGTTTTCAATTAATGTTGCGGGGGGACCAACGGGGAGCGCTGCAACAACTGCTCTCAAAATTGGTTATTCATCTGGAGTCAACCGCAAGCCATCGCATACGCTGGAGTGTTGATGTGGACCCGGTGACTCTGGATTAGTTTCATTGATCCCACTCAATCTTTTTTTTATTTTATTTTAAGGTTTCCCGCTTGCTTACTTGACAAAGAAGCGTATATTCAAAAGTGCATGTTTTAAAAGCAGCGCGATATGCGCGCAACAAACCAAGAGCACTGCAAAAATGCGGATCATTTTAAACGTCATAACTTGTTTGCTTGTTTCGACTTCCCTCTACGGGGTGGCCGGATCGCAAGTTGCGTTTAATGGTCAAGCTGAACAAGCTGCTCTGGAATCCGGCCTGGATTTGCTTCTGGATCTACAGAATGAAGAACGTGGCGACGCGCCACTCTCATTCGAAGCACCTCACGCCCTCCCTACCAATAAAGTCGCCACTGAATGTTATTTGCTGCTATCAAACAAGCACCATTCTTTGGCCTATTCTCTACCCATTCGTGCACCCCCCTCACAGGCGCTTTGATTTTTTAAACATCTATACTGCAAACTTTTTTGAAATTAAGCACCGATACACACATCGGATGCATTAGATAATTTTTGCCTAAAAATTGAGGGTATCAACATGAAAAATTTAAATCTGTACACCACCGACACCACTGATGAGCTTGCCTATCCCACTGCAGAAAATAAAATTGGCACAGATTCCTGTGCCCTCGAAGTATTTACAGACTTCAGAAAAACTGCGCCTTTAACGGTGCGACCCGATCTTTCTGCACTGGAAGCAGAATACGCCATGAAGGAAACACGGGCCCGCTTACGGCTGGTTATGGATGCAAGTCACCACTTTATTGGAGCAATCAGCCTGGATGACCTAAATCCACAAGAGGTAATAAAACGTATTTCAAGTGGTTATCGAAGATCGGAACTGAAGGTTGCAGACTTTATGCGTTCCAAAGAAAGCCTAAAAGCATTCTCTTACGATGAATTAACTTCAGCCACCATAGGGGACGTGATGGATGCCCTGGAAAAAAGCGGTTATCACCACTGCTTGGTTGCAGACAGAGATCACCATGAAATCCGTGGCATCATTTCCGCCAGCGACATCGCCAGCAAATTAAACCTGCCACTGAGCATCACCGAAAAACCTAATTTCGCTACCATATCCGGCGCCATATACCACCAAATCCAGCCCACTGGGCTACATTTAGTTCGAGCTAGCTAACTCAACCAAGCGCCAGCAAATGTATTGCTGGCGCTCAACTTGGTTGCGGCCAAGTTACTCCGCAGGTGGTTTATTCTTTATCTGGAAACGAGGTTATTTAAATCTCCCCATTAATTTTTGACAAAAAATTATTAAGGAAACTACAACGGCAGATAGCATGAAATAAATGGCGGTCCATAGGCCCATAAACAGAAACCCAAAAAAAACCAACGTCAGGTTAGAGCACCGAGCATCGCACAGTATAGGCTTACCTTCAAACTCGCCTAACCCAAAGCCTATAAGCGCGAGAACTGCCAAGGCCGAAAAGGCACCTTTCACCATCTCTTTTGGATCTTTATTATATTCACTGGATTTGGAACGGTCCCAAAAATACAACAGCCCGATGTACATTTGCAGAGGCAACCAAATGAAAAGAAGCAAGTAAAACCCCGTCACCGACTGATCGAACGCCTTTATCTCCCCATACACCTCCAGCCCCGGAAAGAGAAAGAAATAAAATTGGCTTAACTTCAAATAGACAGGGTTGGAACCAACGTCAACGCCCAGCCAAAGCAATAATGCGCCCAGCACCCAAAGGGCATACAAAGACCAACTCCAAACTTTCTCAACTTTATATTTCTTAACTTCCATAAAAACAAAAATCCAGCTTTACCAGAAACACTCCACCCGGTTGCGCCCCAGGGACTTGGCTCGATACAAAGCTTGATCTGCGCCACTGACATTTTCTTCCATGGAAACACCGGTATCACACTGCACCACGCCAAAACTGGCGGTAATGCTAAAACTGTGGCGATCGCCAACCACTTTCTTGCCTTCAGTGGCTACACGCATACGCTCCGCCAACTGGCAGGCATCATCACCGTCGGTTTGGGGCAGCAGAAAAATAAACTCCTCGCCGCCAAATCGAGCCACCACATCAAAGTTTCTTATTTGTTGTTTAAGCACATCACTCACTACCTGAAGCGCCCTGTCACCAGCGGCATGGCCATAGGTATCATTGATCTGCTTGAAATGATCCAGATCACAGATAATGATTGACAGCGGCTGACCATGCCGCTGGGCATCACTGAAACTTTCACTCAGGCGCTGAAAGAAATATCGTCGATTAAAAAGCTGAGTCAACGTATCGGTGATGGATGAACGCCGATGATCCTCCGACAAGTCATGCATCATTAAGAATATTAAGCTGGAGAACACCAATATGAGCAGGGTGGAAGCCACGCCGTAACTGTAAATAATGGTACCTTGGGGTGACAGAAACCCACTGACAAAAGGCACACTCATCATCATCAGTATGGCAGCATATTGGGTAGCTCGTGTAACGCTCTCCCCCAGGGACAAGCCATCGTTATTGATAGATAAATTTTGGGTGACAAACCAAGTGACCAAACCCAAATTCAGCACCACCAAAATACTTCGCATAGTGATGGAATCATACCAGTAACCAAACAGCGCAACCTGAAGAAACAAATAAACAGCCAGATGGCGCCAAAACCAGGGATTCCCGTGCAAGTGCTTTTGCAACCCTTTGCGCCAGAGAAAGCCATGATACAGACAATAGGCACCCCCAAGGTACATCACATGGGTGAGCAGCAGTGAAAACCAGAAACCAATCTGCTCACGGGCCATGAGCCCCACCGTAGCCAAGGCAATACAGAAAAACACCAAGGAAAAATAAACACTTGTATAGCGCTCTTTATTAGTCTGCAGCCTGGAGATCAAAAATAAATACAGCGAAAACACCGCCGATATGACCACATTGAGGCCCACAACGATGAGAGCAACCGAACTTTCCATAAACGCCAGAATTCAACCCCATCAACACCTACCCAATTAAAGGTAGGGCATATACTGTCAAAATACAGCAACATTAACCAAAAACCATCCGGCAGCGAATGGTAACCCCCTCACTCCTTTGATATCTGTCTTAATTTAGCTAACTTACGATATAGCGTGCGTTCACTCACCCCCAGCTTTTGAGCCAATTGCGCTGGGCTACCCTCAAATACTTCCTGGGCATGCTGCAGATACTGCAATTCGATTTCTTCCAGGGAGTGAATGTGCTCCGCAAAATGACTTTTGTCGTGGGCGGATATCAAATCCGTTATTTCTGGGGGTAAGTGCTTGGTTTGTATCACATGATCGTCTGCCAGCAGAGAAGCGCGGATCAAAATATTACGCAGTTCACGAATGTTACCAGGAAATCGGTAGCGGGCAAGCTGACGCAGGGCCGCGTTGCTCACATAGGTATGGGAAGGCACCGGAGGCTTGGCCAGCAGAGCCTCACACAGCGCGGGCAAATCTTCTTTGCGCTCCCTAAGGGGCGGCAGATGGATAGGAAAGGTAGCCAAACGATAGTATAGATCTTCACGAAACGTCCCCTGTTCCACCATGGCCTTAAGATTTTTGTGGCTGGCGCAGATAAGACGGAAATCCGTACGTTGCATTTCAGTGGCACCAATGGGCCGGAACGACCCGGTTTCCAACAGGCGCAGCAGCTTCACTTGTAGGCTCAATGGGATATCACCCACCTCGTCCAGAAACAGGGTACCACCGCTGGCGCTGGCCGCCAGCCCTTCCCGGTCGCTGCGAGCGCCGGTAAACGCGCCCTTGCGATAACCAAACAGCTCGCTCTCAAACAGATTTTCATTCATGCCGCTGCATTCCAGCACCACGAACTTACCGGTTTTTCGCTCACTCACATCGTGAATGGCTTTAGCAATCAGCTCTTTACCGGTACCGGACTCCCCTTCCAACAGCACGCTGACATTAGTGGGCGCCACCCGGTAAACACTCTCCATCATGTGCTGGAATGGCACAGACTGACCCACAAGGGATTTACTGCTGGCAACAGGGCTAACGGATTCCGACTCCGTAATGATCTCAATGTAGCCCAACTGGCTGCCGTCAGAGGCGGGCACAGGCACCACTTCCACCTGACAATATTGACGATGATCTTTCTGTTGATGTATGTGCAAACAGCGTGCGGACTTGCCTATCTTTTGTGCTTTTTGTAACGGGCAAGATTCGCCGTGATTATGGCACGGACTGTCGTAATGATGGGACACAGTGAAGCAGCGACTACCTGGTTGCGGTACCCCATAGCGCTTTTCGTAGGCGGAGTTACTGGCCAGAATTTGGTACGACTTATTGATAAAAATGGCAGGCTTTTCAAACAATGCCACCAAACCGGTGGGGTCCATTTGCAGCATGGATTTGCGCCTTTAATGTCAGCACTTGACTGTCAAATATGACACATACAAGCATGAAGCACAATTGCACCACCAACACAAAAACAAAATAGCCAATAAAAACAATACGTTGAAAAGTCCAGAAGAATCTACCCAGAGTGGCATAGCTGATGCTAATAGACAGCTGGATTGTTATATCTGTCAGAGGAGCACGCAGGCATGTCCAAACCGGCTTGGAAATTACGCACTCATATCGCTTGGATTTTATTGATCAAACTAATGTTGATCATCGGCATACGGGTGGCGTTCTTTCCTTCTCTGGAAGATCAACACCCACCCGCTGATATTTATTCTGATGCACCCGCGCAAATCCAATCGGTAAGGAGCCCCCATGATTGATGCCTCTGCAGTTGAAGTGGCACGCCTCCAGTTCGCCCTCACAGCGCTGTTTCATTTTATCTTTGTACCCCTGACCCTAGGCCTATCTTTTATCCTGGCCATTATGGAATCGGTGTACGTTCTCACCCAAAAGCAAATCTACAAGGACATGACACGATTTTGGGGAAAATTATTTGGTATTAACTTCGCTCTGGGGGTGACCACTGGGCTGACCATGGAATTTCAGTTCGGCACCAACTGGGCCTATTACTCCCATTACGTGGGAGACATTTTTGGTGTGCCCCTGGCCATTGAAGGTTTGATGGCCTTCTTTTTGGAGAGCACGTTGATTGGCTTGTTCTTTTTTGGCTGGAACCGCCTCAGCCAACGTCAGCACCTGGCGGTAACCTGGTTGGTGGCCCTGGGTTCTAATTTGTCGGCCCTATGGATATTGATTGCCAATGGCTGGATGCAAAACCCCGTGGGCGCGGAATTCAACTACGAAACCATGCGCATGGAGCTGACTTCTTTATCGGAGGTATTTTTTAATCCGGTGGCACAGGTGAAGTTCGTTCACACCGTCGCGTCTGGCTATGTCACCGGTGCCATGTTTGTACTGGGCATATCCAGCTGGTATCTGCTCAAAGGCCGGGACATTCCCTTTGCCCGCCGGTCATTTGCCATTGCCGCCAGCTTTGGTACCGCATCCATCCTTTCAGTGATTATTCTGGGGGACGAATCAGGCTATGAGTTGGGTGACGTGCAAAAAGTAAAACTGGCGGCCATAGAAGCGGAATGGGAAACCCATCCGCCACCCGCCGCCTTCACCTTGATTGGCTGGCCCGATGACGAAGCAGAAAAAACCCACTACGCCATCAAGATTCCTTACGCACTGGGCATTGTGGCAACCCGCAGTTTAGATGAACCGGTTTTGGGAATAGCCGATCTGAAAGCCCACAACGAAACTCGCATCCGCAATGGCATGGTGGCCTATGGCCTGCTGCAAAAACTGCGTGAAGAAGGCGCAACCGAACAGACCAAAGCGGAGTTCGAAAAAGTAAAAGCGGATTTGGGCTACGGCCTGTTACTGAAGCAGGACACACCCAATGTGGTGGATGCTACTGAACAACAGATTCAGGCGGCGGTTGACCGCACCATTCCAAAAGTCTGGCCCCTGTTTTTTGGGTTCCGAATTATGGTGGGTTGTGGTT
This sequence comes from uncultured Ketobacter sp., assembly GCA_964016105.1. Taxonomy (GTDB): domain Bacteria; phylum Pseudomonadota; class Gammaproteobacteria; order Pseudomonadales; family Ketobacteraceae; genus Ketobacter. Next base: position 35,331 of record CAXHEX010000017.1, on the reverse strand, counting down.
TCTTTATGTTGTTGGTGTTTGTGCTGTCATTCTATCAATCCACTCGCCACAAAGTGGCAGAAAAAAGATGGTTGCTGCGAATGGCATTTTATTCCATTCCATTACCCTGGGTTGCTGCGGAATGTGGCTGGATTGTGGCGGAATACGGACGCCAACCCTGGTCCATCGGTGAAATACTTCCCACCCAACTTTCTGCTTCTAATTTAGCTGCGGGCGATGTTTGGAGCAGTTTGATTGCCATCGTGCTGTTCTACACCGGGCTGTTTATCGTCGAGATGTATTTAATGATTCACTTTGTGCGCAAGGGCCCCAGCAGTTTGGCCACCGGCCGCTACCATTTTGAACACAACCAGCCACAGGGAGCAGCCCAATGATTGCAGATTATGAAACCTTAAAATTGATATGGTGGGTATTGGTGGGTGTGCTGCTGATTGGCTTTGCCCTTACGGATGGTTTTGATATGGGTGTAGGTGCATTGCTGCCTTTCCTGGGAAAAACCGATGAACAACGGCGAATCATCATCAATACTGTGGGCCCGCACTGGGAAGGCAATCAGGTTTGGTTTGTGACTGCAGGCGGTGCCTTATTTGCCGCCTGGCCCTTGGTTTACGCCAGCGCTTTTTCCGGCATGTACGGTGCGCTGATCATTACCCTAATGGCGTTGTTTTTGCGCCCGGTGGGTTTTGATTATCGCTCCAAACAAGATTCTACCCGCTGGCGTAATAATTGGGATTGGGCCTTGTTCCTGGGCTCAATTATTCCCCCCATTATATTTGGCGTGGCATTCGGCAATTTATTTTTAGGTTTGCCGTTTCGGTTTGATGACTTAATGATATCCAGTTACCAAGGCAACCTGTTTGGTTTACTGACGTTATTTCCTTTAATGGCTGGCATACTGAGTCTCAGCATGCTGGTAATGCACGGCGCAGTTTGGCTGGGATTAAAATCCGATGGCATTGTACGCACTCGCGCCAACCGCGCTACGGTGAAAGCCGCCGTTATCACGGCGCTGTTATTTGGCATCTGTGGTGTCTGGGTTGCATCGGGAATGGATGGGCTCGCCATCCAGGATTTGGCCGACACAAACGGTGTGGCCGACCCCACCGCTAAAACCGTACAAATTGAAGCGGGGGCCTGGCTCGCCAACTATGGCCGCTGGCCCGGGTTAATAATCTTCCCTGCCCTGGGGTTGGTCATGCCATTCTTAACCGCAACCCTTTGTGCTCGACAAAAAGAAGGCTGGGGGTTTTTAACCAGTAGTTTATCTATCATTGGCATCATCTGCACTGCGGCGGTGTCATTATTCCCTTTTATCATGCCTTCAAGCTTGGAACCCAACCACAGCCTGACGGTATGGGATGCCACTTCAAGTGCACTCACATTAAACATTATGCTGATGGTGGCCGCTGTGTTTGTGCCCCTGGTTTTGGGTTACACCCTATGGAGCTACTACAAAATGTGGGGGCGCATGGACGAACAGCAGATTCGCGAGCAAAGCCATTCACTTTACTAATCGCTACGGGAGACAACAGATGTGGTATTTCACTTGGATTTTAGGGGTATTACTGGCCTGTGCTTTTGGCATCATCAATGTGATGTGGCTGGAAGCCAGCGAAGACTTGGATCGACCTGATCCAAATTAACGTCGTCGCTTGTTGGCCGATTTTGGGGAGGGTTTAGCTTTTTCCAGCAAACGGTTACCGGCCTGCTCCAACCAGAGCAGGCTCTCGATCTGATTGACAAAACGGCCCAAATATTCGGGTGACAGTTCTTGCATCTCCAGCAAAGAACGCACCACCAAACCGTGGGCGTTAAGCGGGCCCGCATCTTCCGGCGCTTCTTTTAACGCTTTTTCTACTGCCTTTTCCGTGCTGCGCTTAGCCCAGGCCTGGCGAATCTCCTGCAACAGTTGCAACTCGCCTTCCGGTGACAGGGAATCCAACTCCGCCACCGCCACAATATCATCCGCTTCCCGCAGTGCGTCCACTTCCTGTTTACGCAGCTGACCCTCAAAAGTTTGCGGTTCAATATCTGCGAACTTTAGTGCATTGCGGCGGGCGAGAACATTTAACAGATCCGCTAGGGGTGAGTCTGCTATATCGGGGCCTGCTTTATCCAGGTTTGCATTATGAGTTTCTGAAGCCTGCTCTGTGGAGTCGAAGTCAAAATCGTGCAACAACTGTTTTGCCCGGCCCAATAACTGCTGCTCCACTTGGGGATTCTTACTTCGAGAACGTTGCAATAAAGACTCCACCCTTCGTAGGCGTATGGAATCCATCTGACTGGTTTGGCCTGAACCTAACCGCGCCAGCGTCTCCTGCAATTGCTCTCGCAAGGATTCAGATTCATCCACACTTGGCGGTGCGGCCTGCCCATCAATCATGGTTCGGCGCTTTCTCGCTGGTTCTGGGCACAGGGGCCATCTCCACCCGACGATTACGGGCTCGCCCTTCACTTTCTGCATTTGACGCCACCGGTTGCTGCTCGCCAAAGGCGGCGGCAAATACCGTGGCCGGGGCCATACCCTCTTCCACCAGGGCCCGGGTAACCGTTAAAGCTCGCTGGGCTGACAGCTCCCAATTATCCCGATAGTGGTTGTTATTTTTTTGAATAGGCAGGTCATCGGTAAAACCACTGACCATCAGTAACTCGTCGTGTTCTGCTAAATACACTTGCAATGGCGCCACCAACGAACTCAACAGCTCTCTGCCCTCTTGCTGCAGTTCATGGGAGTTTAAATCAAACAACACGCTGCCGCTGATACCGATACGCCCCTGGTCCAAAGTGATCCGGCCAGACGCCAGGGGCGCCGCCAGGGCCTGCTCCAGGGCGACCCGTTTCTGCTGTTCCACCTGACGCTTTTCCACTTCCTGTTCCAGGTTTTGGGTGAGCTGCAACTGAATCCCCATTACCCAAACCAGCACCAGAACAAATACGCCCACCAGGCCTGACATCAAATCACCAAAGATAGCCCAAATGGGGGTCTCCGTGGCCACTGTTCCATCCAACTCTTCCATTAGCTTTCCTCACCGGCTTGCACACTGGCTTCTTCCGTAAGCTCTGAACCAGCTTGCTTGTCTTGGGAAGATTTCTCTTTTTGTGAGGACTTTTTAACGGATTTGGTTTTAGTTGGTTTCTCTGCAACGGGTGTTTCTACAGACGACTCAGATTCAGACTGTTTTTTAGCGTCTTGCAGTTTCGAATCTTGTGCATCCAAAGCTTTCAACTCCAAGGTGTCTGCTTCAGACTTTTCCGCACTGTGCCGCAGCTCTTCGATGATTTCTTTTTGCGACATCATACTGAGATCGATAATCTCTCTCGCCTGAGCCACATAGTATGCCAGCTGCTCGTCGCTGCGAGTGCTGTTCTTTTCCAGGGATTCCTCCACCCGCGAAAGACCTTCCACCAACTGTTTGCTGGATTCTCCAAACAGCTCCATGGCATGGCTAAAGGCATCACTGACGCTGGCCACTTCCACCGCGCTGGCTTCGATATTGTTGGCCACGTTGGCCAGCTTGTCTGACTCCGTCTCAACGGAATGGCCAAACAATTGACCCACCTCCACCAGTTGTTGTGAGGAATTGGATACCAGACTTTCAATGGCGCTGCGTTGTTCTGTGGCCGCTTGCTGCAGCCCCTGTAGCAAACCATTGAGGTCAGCCATAATTCGTTGCCGTTCTTCCAGCAACTCATTATCTCGCTCCGCATTATGGGTTATCTCTGCGCGGAGCTGGGCAATCACATCCGCAGCCGCCTGCGGTGCTTCGGTGGCGGTCTCGATTAGACGAGTCATGGGCTGCTCAAGAGCAGCACCCAATTGCGCCAACTGTTCTGCCACTGTGGCTTCCAGCTGCTGGAGCTTGGCCACCGCCGCTTCGCCGCGCTGGGTTTCATCGTTACGCAATGCGGTTAATTGCGATTGAATGGTGCCGGTCAGGTCGGTCATACGCTGGCCCTGATCCTGCAACCAATCCCGCTCTGATTGCATCCGTTGTTGCACCAGCTCACTGGATTGCTGCAGCACTTGATGCCAATTCTCCAACAACCCGGCACTGGTCTTCTCTGCGTCATGGCTAATGCGTGTGGCGCTGGATTGCAATCCTTCCATGGCCGTGGTTTGTTGTTCTAGCATTTGGCTGGATGCATTTTGCAAAGAAGCCGACCAAAGCTGCTGGCGCTGCTGATCCGCCAGCTGCTGTTGCTCCAACCAGCTCTGCACGCTTTCGCTGAAGCCGTCCAACACTGAACGGGTTGCCTGGTCAATGCGCTGATTGAATCCCTGTAACGCTTCGTTCACTGAATGCAAGGTATCGGTTTGCTGTTTCTGCTGGGTATCCAATGCCGCGGCCCAGGCGTCCGATACATTTTTGGAGGTGGCGCCAAATTGATCCAACAGCGACTGCAATTGACCTTCCGACACTTTATGCAAGTTCTTCTGGGTTTCGTGGGTTTGATCCAGCAAACCTTTCATGGCGGCTTCCATCATGGGCTTGATACCCTCGCCGGCGGCACGACCACTTTCCTCCAGGGTGGACTGCAAGGTACGCTGTACCGAGTCAGTCAATCGCGTAATATTTTCACCACTGGATTTTTGAAACTCAGCTTGGCTTTCAAGCAGAGTGTTAGTTAGGGTTTCCGTCATACGCTCCATGTTATCGGCCATTGACTGCAACCGTTCTGCCACCTTCGGCAACAGGTCCGCCTGTTCTTGCATGGCCTTAAACGTTTGCTGGCGATTGTGTTGCAACGAAAATTCGCGCAATTCATTCGCCACTGCGCTATCCAATAACTGAGAAGCCTGCAACCGCTCCCTTCGACACAGAGTGGAAATCAAGCCCAGCATGGCCGATGCCGCAACCCCGGCCACAGAAGTACCAAAAGCCAATCCCAATCCTTTGATTGGCGTAGCCAACCCGGCGCGCATGGCTTGCAATTCGGTGGTACCTTCCAATGCCAAAACGGCACCATTTAAGGTAACCACCATGCCCATAAAGGTACCCAGCAAACCCAGCATCACCAACAACCCCACCAGATAAGGTGTATACACTGGCCCCGGCAAAGCTACACGCTCACCTTCTATCCGCAAGCGTACAGAATTTCGCAGACTGTCATGCAATCGATTTACCCAGCCAGACAAGCCACTATCCTGGTTATTCACATCCCGCAATTGTCCTGGCTGCAAAGCCGTAAACAAGGAATGGCTGGCGCGACGAAATTGCCACATTTCAAAACAACCCAGGCCATAGCCCACGGCAATCAGCAAAGTCACGGCAAAGGCCAAAAAGTCCCGGCCAATAAAGCCAATACCAATCCAGGCAATAACGATGGCCCCCAGTAAAAATGCGGCGGGCAATAAAATTCGATTCATGGGTGTGCAACTACCTCTCTTTCTAACGCCTCAACCAATCCCAGTAACGGTTGCAGACGTAAATCCAATTCGGCCAAGAGCAAAGCTTGAACCTCTTTTCTAAATTGATTTAACCATTGTGGCTGTTGTTGTTGCTGCAACTGGGCGAATCGTCGCTCCAACAGCTGTGGTACCAAAGCAAAAAACCGTCGCGTTGGTTCCATTAGAGTGTCTTCAAACACACTGTCCAAGGTGGCTAACTTTCTTAAGCCAGGGGAACAACTGGACAAGGCATCACGGGCGGCGGATCGAGCCACTCGAATGGCCAGATCCTGTTCCCTTTGGTGGGCTAAATAAAATCGCTGTAACGGGTCATAGCTTAACTCTGTACCGGAGTCTGCCTGATCGTAAAACTTGGGCCACGGGATTCGACCCGCCGGACCACCGGGGCTACAACTTTTTATCAGGTTATTTACCAAGCTGCGTTTGGTTTGCAGCACACTGCTTTTGAGATCTTCGCCATCCAATGTATTTTTCTCGAAGCCTTTGTTGGGATCGAGTTTGTGAGCATCCGCTAACAAAATGGAGTCTGAAAAATTCAACATCTGACCCAGTCGATCGGCAAACTCCCGCTGGGGCCAGCTGTCATCAATAAGCGCCAAATCAGAAAGCAACCTGACAAGCCGGGAATTACGCTGAGGCAAGGGTTTTGATGGTGCACTCATAGAGACAGCGGTTGGAGACAAGCGGCTGTAGGGGGCTCGAAGCGTGATTTGCTATAAGGGGAAACGAACATCCGTGACATTACTTAGTATTATTAAAGACAACATTATGGCCAAATCCTTGGATTATTCAAGAAACCCCTTTAGCTGACCATTCATCCAGCAGCATGACAATCTGGGCATTGACCCGCACCACAAGCAAAGGTCACAATTGTGCTCACATTACCCACCATAGCCAACGGGCCCCCATGTCTGCTTATCCACTCACCTATATTGAGCCGGTTTTTCGACCACCATCAGAAGCCCACTCCCTGATTCTTCAGGTTACCAATGGCTGCTCTTACAATGAATGCACCTTTTGCGAGATGTACACCGCACCGCAAAAAACCTTTCGGCCAAGAAAAGAAACCGAACTGCTACAGGACATAAAAACAGCAGCCCAGTTTCCGGTGCGCAAAGTGTTCTTAGCCGATGGTGATGCCATGGTGTTGTCCAGCCGCCGCCTCACCAGAATATTGCAGGCCATCGCGGAGCATATGCCCCAGGTGCAACGGGTATCAGCCTATTGCCTGCCCAGCAACATCAAAAACAAATCCGTGGAGGAATTAATCGGCCTACGTGAATTGGGCTTAAGCCTGGTGTATGTGGGCTGCGAATCCGGCGACGATGAGGTATTGCAGGCGGTTAAAAAAGGGGAAACCTTTGAGTCATCTAAAGCCGCATTAGTGAAACTCAAACAGGCGGGCATCAAAACCTCGGTGATGATTTTAAATGGTTTGGGAGGGCGCCAATTTTCGCAACAACACGCCCGCCATTCCGCAGAACTGATGAATCAAACCCAGCCGGATTTTTTATCCACTCTGGTGGTTTCCTTTCCCATGGGTGAAACCCGATTCCGCAGCGGCTTCAATGGTCAGTACGAACCATTAAGCCAAATGGAACTTTTTCAAGAGATTCGCCATCTTATTGCCCATCTAGATCTAGAAAAAACCGTTTTTCGTTCCGATCACGCTTCAAATTATCTGGTGCTGAAAGGCATACTCGGTCGCGACAAAGAAAAACTACTTAACACCGTTGACACCGCCATTAACCAACCCGGCCGCATACCGTTGCGACCAGAATGGATGCGAGGACTATAACCACAATGAAAATCGAAATGATCTGCACCGGAGAAGAAGTGCTCGCCGGCCAAATCGTCGACACTAACGCCGCCTGGTTCGGTGAAGTGATGATGCAACAGGGCATTGAGTTACAGCGTCGGGTGACCGTGGGCGACCGCATGGAAGATCTGGTGGATGTCTTCACGGAACGCAGCAAGCATGCAGACGTGATTCTGGTAAATGGTGGCCTGGGACCCACCAGCGATGACATGAGTGCTGCAGCCATGGCAAAAGCCAAAGGCGAACCCCTGGTGGAAAACAGCTACTGGCGACAGCGTATGGAAAGCTGGTACGCAAAGAACAACCGCAAAATGAATCCCAATAACCTAAAGCAAGCCATGCTACCGGAATCCGCCGTGATGATTGATAACCCGGTGGGCACGGCCTGTGGCTTTCGGGTGGAATTAAACGGCGCCTGGTTGTTCTTCACTCCAGGAGTACCGGTGGAATTTAAGGAGATGGTGAACAATCAGTTTATGCCGTTTATCAGCGAATTGTTTCCCCAGGTACGTGAGACCAAACTGGTAAAACTATTGACTTTTGGTGCAGGGGAATCGTCCCTGGCCAACGAACTGGAAGCCCTCACCTTACCGGAAGACATCATCATTGGTTACCGCACATCATTACCCCATGTGGAGATCAAACTCTTTGCCCGGGGGGAACAGGCCATTGCTGCATTACCGGAATTTTCCCAGCAGGTAAAACAGGCTATCGGTGATTCCATAGTATCAGAACGGTTTCCCTCGATCGCACAAGAAGTTCACCAAATTCTGCTGGATAAGGCAGCAACGCAACCGGTCACTATCAGCCTGGCGGAATCCTGTACCGGCGGCATGGTGTCCAGTCAGTTGGTGGACTTTCCTGGCAGCTCACAGTACCTAATGCAAGGGCTGGTGACTTACAGCAATCAAGCCAAGATGGACTTGCTTGGTGTGAAGTCATCCACGTTAAAGCAGGATGGCGCGGTGTCATTACAGTGCGTTGAAGAAATGGCGGAAGGCGTGCGCACCCGGTCCAACACGGACTTTGCCATTTCCGTTAGCGGCATCGCCGGCCCCGATGGTGGTACGGAAGACAAGCCAGTGGGTACCGTGGCCTTTGCACTGGCCAGCCGAGATAAGACCTGGAGCCAAATGATTAAAATACCGTTCCGAGCCCGTACTCCGGTACGCCAGATAAGCAGTGCTGTGGCGTTGGATATGCTACGACGGGCTTTGCGGGATGAACACCCCATTGCTGATTACAGCTTCCTGCGACGGGTTCAATAACTTAATTACTGGTTGAAAAAGGAGTTTCCTTCTGTAAACCATCTGTGGTTTATAATAACCTCCTTATTCAACCTTAGATCCACATTTCGATTCACTTTCTGGTAAAAATCCATGGGCGCTCATTTCACTTTCACCATCACTGCTGTATTAATGGCCTTATCAACCTTAGCCTGGTCCGATGCTCACAACGCACCTCTGAAGTCCTTCACCACCACAGAGGTAAAGCCTTCCATGTATTTATTGCAGGGTAAGGGTGGAAACATTCTCGTGCACAAAGCCAAAGCGGGGCTTTTGGTCATTGATGACGATTACGTAGAAAACAGCCCACTACTAAAAAAGACTCTGAATAAAATGGGTGACATTCAGTACCTGATCAACACCCATTGGCACGGAGACCACACCGGTGGCAATAAGGCATTGGGCGGCAAATCCACCATCATTGCCCACAAACATGTGCACAAGCGGTTGTCCAACCCGCAAAAATTGAGTCTATTCAAGATGGAAACAGAGGCCCAACCCCGGGAAGCCTTACCGGACATAACATACGATCGATTACTGGAGATTTACCACGGGTCGCAACATTACAGTGTTCAACATTTCGCTAGTGGCCATACAGACGGAGACAGCGTAATATTTATTAATCCGGCTAACGTGGTCCATATGGGTGACCATTATTTCAATGGTTTTTTTCCTTTCGTCGACGTGGAAAACGGTGGCGATGTGAAAGGCATGACGCGGAATGTGAATGCCATTCTGAAACGAATTGACGATAAAACTCTGGTCATTCCAGGGCATGGCCAGCTATCGAACAAGACGGAATTGAAAGCCTACGTAGAGATGCTGGAAAGTACCACAGCTTATATAGAACAGCAGCTGGAAAATGGCAAAACCGTAAAGCAAATACAAGAAAAAGGTCTGCCGGAGCAATGGCAATCATGGGGCAACGGTTTTATTAACGAAGCCACCTGGATCGCCATTGTGGCGGACAGCCTAAAGTAGATGGCAACTTTATTTGTGGGCTCATGATATCCTTCGTTCGACATTATAATAGACTCCTATTTTTGAAATAGTTTAATAACGCACTACGGCGAAGATATCATATTATTTTGTCACCGGGCTAAGCTGAAACTAGAGCCCGGCGGATCCTGGACAACTGCAGACCTGTAGTTTTAAGAACGTTACTTAATGGCCCGGTACGGCCATAGGCAATCATGGGTTTCTCAATCAGAAGATAAGTGGCTGCCGACACCAGCACCGCAATGACCGCCACCACAGGCAACAACCACGAGAACTGCCCATAGGTCAATCCACTCACATCAATAACCGGGAACAGAGTAAACACCACATACAGCACTATTCCGTGTAACAAATAGATGCTGTAGCTAATTTCACCAAGCAATAAGGAACCCTTGAGTTTTAACAAACCAAAAAGATCATTACCCAGGGCTACCAACATGAAAAACGCCCCAATGATAACCACATGGCTGAAGCTCAAAACTTTTGGATGAAAAAAGCCTCCCAAGGCAAGCCCCAAGGCCAAGAGCGACACCCACCCAGATTGCATTTGCGCCTTAGAAACCCATTGTGAATTGACCAAATAGGCAGTGGCCCCACCCAAACCGAACATTAGAAAGAACTTGGAATCTATAAGAAACCCTTTAACAGGAAACAAATACAGACACAGTGTGACTACGAACAACAACAGTGGCGGCCACCATTTTTTTGCCCCCACAAACAGGTAAATCACCGGCAGCAACACGTAAAACAGCCATTCATATCTCAGGGTCCAATCAACCCCGGCGTTAATCTTCCCGGTGTCAGCGAAGCTGTTAATTGTATCCCCCACGTAGAAAAACCAGCGGGCAAATTCATACAACAAATGACCAAATGAAGACTCCAATTGCAGCCCGGTATTGATAAACACAATTACTGTAATAAAAGCCACACTCAGCAAGTATAAAGGCACTATTCTAAAAAATCTTGACTCGAACAACCTAACCCAATCCACCCTATTTTTGGCGTTGAGCAGCTTAGAAACAAACAAAAAACCGGTGATTAGAAAAAATACCGCCACCCCAAATTTACCAAAACTATTAAAGTAACCATCAATTGGATGGTCCCATTGGCCTTTTACTTTCCAGTTATAGGTAACAAAAAAATGGCTGTACATAACTGCGATGGCCAAATAGCCACGAACGCCGTCAATACTACCGAAACGGCCTTCACGCTGGGCGAGAAACGAAAAATACGGGGTTTTAACCAGTAAGTTCCCCACCCAAATACACAAAGCAATAGTTGTAACCGCGACTAGAGCATCCATTGTTCCCCCAATGAATTTAAACTCTCCCCCTTGGCAGCAGGGCAGAACCGATCATTCAACAATAAATAAGCGCACAAAATCACCCTAAGACTCCATCTTGGGTGGCTAGGAAGCCCCATTACGATTGTTTTGGAACTGTTATCTATTCTGCCTGATTTGATAGTTTAATTGCAAAGGCAGTTGCGAATTACTTATAACTTCAGCTTATAAATAGATCAAAGCCCCATGAACTATACAAGCTATATATCCAGAAGCCACTGAATGATCATCTTGGCTATGTAGCCGAACATTCCCAAAGTCAGCACCAGAAACAGGGCAAAAGTGCCAAATCGACCGGCTTTAGATTCACGCGCGAGTTGCGCAACGATAAAGAACATATAGAGGATAAAGGCGGCCACACCAAACGTAAGGCCAAAACTGGCGATTTGTTCCTCAGTAAACCCCAGTACTGCGTTGTCCATCCAATCACTCCTTGGTTCTGAGAGGTAGCTGGTCCACTACCACAGAATCGCGGTAGGCGTGCCAACTGGCATGCCCCAGCACGGGGACCACCAGAATACTACCCACAAGCGCCAACATGCCCATTAGCGCCAACATCATGAGTAAAGCAGCCCACAGCGCCATGGGTATGGGGTTTTGCATGACCGCCTTCCAACTCACTAACACCGCATCCAGTATTCCGATCTTGCGATCCAGCAGCAGCGGTAATGTCACCACAGTGGAAGCAAACACCGGAGCCGCCAATAAGCCTCCCATCAACAACCAGATCTCAAATAAATACTGCCCAGGTGCCGCTACCACATAGCGCAAAAAATCTTCGGGATGATTCACCGGTTGCTCTGACAGCAGAGTAATCAGAGCAGCGGAAGTAATGACCCAGCCAGCACCCGACAGCCCCAACAACAACCCGAATCGCACCAGACGCCAATCGTGATGGGGGTGCCCTCGCCAACTCCACCAGGTCTGAAACACCAACATAAGGCTAACGGGCTTATTCTTCTCCAAGGCTCGACTCACCGCATACAAACCCACCGCCACAACCGGTGCCACCGCCAAAAAAGCCGTGAATGCCCCTGCCAACAACCAAAACTGGTCATGGGCCACCAGCAGCAACAAAGCGCCAAATCCGGACACCGCCAGCCCATGCAAAAGACCAATTTGGGGCACTTGCTTAAAATCCATCCAGCCCTTCTGCAACCATTGAAATGCCTGCAACGGCTCAAGATCGCGAACCTTTACACCAATCTCATTGGGACTCGTCATCTATTTTCCTTAGTTGATTCCACTCCATCTAACCCTAAACCAACCATGGTGCTTTTCCCAGTGCAACCGACCTTAACCCCTAAATCTGGCTTTCCAAGGGCCAAAACGCCATAATAAAACCCGTTTGAACAACCTTATATTCACCACTGGAGCCTCGAAGCCCCCTCCCCATGAAAGAAACGCTACTGGATTTACTGGAAACCACATTCGATAACCTGATAACGGCCCAAATTATTCCCGAATCTGCACCCAGAAGAGTGCAAGTGGAGCGCACCAAGGATAAGGCCCATGGTGACTTTGCCAGCAACCTGGCAATGATGCTGGCTAAACCAGCGGCCATGAAGCCCCGGGACCTGGCGCAAATCATTATCGATCATCTGCCCCAAAACGATGCCATCACCCGGGTGGAAATTGCCGGTCCCGGCTTCATCAATTTCTTCATGAACGACGAAGCGCGCTTTGCAGTGGTACAACAGGTATTGGAGAACGGCCATGTCTTTTGCAACCCAAACATAGGGGAAGGTGAAAAGGTATTACTTGAATATGTATCCGCGAACCCAACCGGCCCCATGCACGTGGGCCACGGGCGCGGTGCCGCCTACGGCTCTGCCCTGGGTAACCTGCTAAAAGCAACGGGCTTTCAGGTGCATAGGGAGTACTACATCAACGACGCAGGTCGTCAGGCCGATGTACTGACTGTCTCGGTTTATTTGCGCTACCTGGAAGCCTGTGGCGAAACCAACATTCGCATTCCTTCTCGAGCATACCCTGGCGACTATGTACAACTTTGCGGTGAAGCGCTTTATAAATCCGCTGGTGATCAGTACTTCCACCCCTACGCAACGGTGATGGACAGCCTACCGGATGACCCCGATGGCGAAGGTGATGACATCAAAGCCGCCAAAGAGATGCATCTGGATGCATTGATACAACGGGTGCAATCTCTGCTGGGAGCGGAGCCCTACCGTGAAGTGCAGGACTTTGGTTTAAATGCCCAACTGGATGCTATACGCGCCACCCTGAACAGCTTCAATGTGGAATTCGATCACTGGTTTTCTGAACGCACGCTGGCGGAAAACGGCGCCATTGAGAAAGCAATAGAACGACTGCGGGACAGGGGCCATGTTTACGAACTGGATGGCGCCATTTGGCTGCGAACATCGGAGTTGGGCGACGAAAAAGACCGGGTTTTGATTAGAGACAACGGCCTGCATACCTATTTTGCCGCTGACGTGGCCTACCACCTGGATAAGTTGGACCGAGGCTTTGAAAACCTGATTGACGTCTGGGGTGCGGATCACCACGGTTACATCGCCAGGGTAAAAGCCGCCATTGAAGCCTTAACCGGCAAAGGCGATCTGTTCCATGTGGCATTGATCCAGTTTGTCACCCTGTCTTCAGGCCGCATGGGTAAACGCTCTGGCAACTTTGTTACCCTGTCGCAACTGATCGAAGAAGCGGGCAATGATGCCACACGCTTTTTCTACCTCACTCGCTCACCTGAACAGCATCTGGAGTTTGATATAGACCTGGCTCGCTCCCAAACCAAGGATAACCCGGTGTTCTACCTGCAATACGCCCACGCCAGGGTGTGCAGCATGCTCAGGGAGTTGGAACAACGTAAATTGAGCTATGATCAAAACAATGGCTTGGCATCCATGGCCAAGCTGCCGGAAGACAACATAGAGGCGCTGGCCAAACGCCTGGCGGCCTGGCCAGAAGCCGTGGCCAATGCCGCCCGCAATCGCGCGCCCCATCAATTAACCTACGCCCTGCGGGACCTGGCCCAGGATTTTCACACCTGGTACAACGACAATAAAATCCTGGTGGAAGAAGACAACCTCCGTCACAGCCGTCTTGCCATGGCCATAGCGGTAAAAAATGTCATCGCCCATGGACTCACCCTGCTGGGCGTAAGCACACCGGAAAAGATGTAGGAGTACCCATTGTCTAAATCATCATCCTCCATTCCCGGCTGGGTATGGCTGTTCACCGGTGTGGCCACGGGTTTATTTTTGGCGTTTCTCTATTATCTGGCTGGAATAAGACCCACAGAGTCACAAATGCAGGAGATTAAGTCACCGTCTTCCGGGCTGGAGCGTTCGAAGCAGTTGCTGAATACTGATTATGATTTTTACAAGGTATTGCCGGATCGAGAAACCGTAGTACCCAGTAAAATGGCAAAGACATCAAAGCCGGCCCGCGACAGTTTCAGCAAAGATCAAAAATACATTATCCAAACCGGATCTTTCCGGTCCGCCAAAGAAGCGGACCACCGCCGTGCAGAGCTAATTTTGCTAGGATTAGACGTTAAGATAGAGAAAGTGGAATTGGAGCCGGGTGAACCCTGGCACCGGGTGCAACTGGGGCCATTTGACAACCCTGACGCCTTGCAAAAAACCAAATCCACCTTGGCAGAAAACCGAATTGAACACCTGGTTCTGCGCTTGAAAAAGTAAGTTACGCCCCAATTAATGGATATTTCGCCAGTATAAAAAGAAGGATTCCCTGTGGAACAATACCGTGGTACCACCATCTTGTCCGCCCGCCGCAACGGTAAAGTTGTAATAGGCGGTGACGGCCAGGTCAGCATGGGCAACACCGTCATGAAAGGTAATGCCCGCAAAGTGCGCCGTCTCTACAACGATAAAGTGCTGGCGGGTTTCGCCGGTGGCACCGCCGACGCTTTCACTCTGTTCGAACGTTTCGAAGCTAAACTGGAAAAGCATCAAGGCAATCTAACCCGGGCCGCCGTAGAACTGGCAAAAGATTGGCGAACAGATCGCGCACTACGCCGCCTGGAAGCGTTGCTTGCCGTGGCGGACAAAGAAGCCTCCCTCATCATCACCGGCAATGGCGATGTCATTCAACCGGAAAACGATCTGATCGCCATCGGATCCGGTGGCCCCTTTGCCCAATCTGCCGCCACTGCGCTGCTGCAAAATACCGAGCTGGAAGCCAGGGATATTGTAGAAAAAGGCCTCACCATTGCGGCAGACATTTGCATCTATACCAATCACAACCAGACCATTGAAGAACTGGACTGCGCTCAATAAGTAGAGAATTTATTATGTCGAATATGACACCTCGGGAAATTGTTGACGAATTAGACAGACATATCATCGGCCAGAAAAGTGCCAAGCGTGCGGTGGCTGTGGCCCTCAGAAATCGCTGGCGCCGCATGCAACTGAAAGAAGAACTTCGTAGCGAGATTTCCCCCAAAAACATTTTAATGATTGGCCCCACCGGCGTGGGTAAAACGGAAATTGCACGACGACTGGCCAAGCTGGCCAAAGCCCCCTTTATTAAGGTGGAAGCCACCAAATTCACCGAAGTGGGCTACGTTGGACGGGACGTGGAATCCATCATCCGGGATCTGGCCGACAGTGCAATTAAGCTGTTAAGAGAAGAACAACTGATCAAAAAGCGCAGCCAGGCGGAAGACGCTGCCGAAGATCGCATTCTTGATGCATTGATTCCCCCTGCGCGAGACCAATGGGGTAACAATGTGGAGAAGCAGGACGAATCCAGCACTCGACAAATGTTCCGCAAAAAACTGCGCGAAGGTCAATTGGATGATAAAGACATTGAAATTGACGTGGCCGCTGCCTCCATGGGCGTGGAAATCATGGCACCCCCAGGCATGGAAGAAATGACCAGCCAGCTGCAGAATATGTTTTCTAATCTCAACACCGGCAAGAAAAAGAAGCGCAGGATGAAAGTGGGTGAAGCCTACAAAATTGTGCGCGACGAAGAAGCCGCCAAATTGGTCAATGAGGACGAACTCAAAACCCAGGCTCTGGAAGCAGTGGAACAGAATGGCATCGTATTTCTGGACGAGATTGACAAAGTGGCAAAGCGTTCTGAGACTTCCGGCACTGACGTTTCCCGGGAAGGGGTTCAAAGAGATCTTCTGCCTTTAATAGAAGGCTGCACCGTCAGCACAAAATACGGTATGGTAAAGACCGACCACATTTTGTTTATCGCCTCCGGCGCATTTCACTTGGCCAAACCATCGGATCTGGTGCCAGAACTGCAAGGCCGATTACCCATTCGGGTAGAGTTGGAAGCCCTCAGCGCAGACGATTTTGAACGCATTCTAACGGAACCCAACGCCTCGTTGACGGAACAATACCGGGAGCTACTGGCCACCGAAGGGCTGCGTATTGAATTTCAAGATGACGCCATCCGGCGGCTGGCTGAAGTGGCCTGGCAAGTAAACGAAACCACCGAAAACATTGGAGCCCGTCGCCTGCATACGGTGATGGAACGGTTGCTGGAAGAAATATCTTTCGATGCAGCGGATTTGGCCCTGAATGAAAGCAGTAACCCTTTCAAAATCACACCGCAATATGTAAATGAAAAGCTGGGATCTTTGGCTGGAGACGAAGACCTGAGCCGATACATACTATAGGGATAGTTAACCTCTAAAAGCGAGGCCACAGATGACACCCAGCGAAATAAAACTGCACACAGAATCCCGGGAACTGGAGTTGGTGTACGCCAGCTCCAGTTCCCGCCTCAGTTACGAATTTCTGCGGGTGCATTCACCCTCTGCCGAAGTCCAAGGCCACGGCAAACCCATTCTTCAGACCGGTAAAAGCATGGTTATGATCCGCAACCTGGAGCCAGTGGGCAACTATGCCCTAAAGATCGTTTTTGATGATGGTCACGACTCCGGCTTGTATTCCTGGAACTACCTGAAAGAATTATGTGACAATAAAGATGTCATGTGGAAACGCTATCTTGAACAGCTGGAACAGGCGGGGGAAAAGCGCCAATCCAACATGATTGGAACCTGGAGCCCGGATTAACACAGCCTCATAGCTGGCTGCCAGGGTATTACTAGTGCTGCAACTGGAATGCGCACAATAAAAAAACAAGGATGTTTAAATGACCCACTTTCACTCGAGGAGTGTTATATACACTCTTACCATCTGTCTATTTTCCCTATCACTCAGCGGCTGCCCCCAGAAAAAACTGGTGGCGTTTGATGATGACAATCAACTCAGTGCTGAAATCCGCCGCACCGATTATGGCGTTCCGCACATAAAAGCAGACAATCTTGAAAGCTTAGCCTTCGGGGTGGGCTATGCTTTTTCCGAAGATAATGCCTGCATGCTGCTGGATATCATCATCCGTTACAACAGTCAGCGATCGCAATTTCATGGCCCCGATAAAATTCCCGGCTCCAACGACAGTGAAAACCTCATCACCGATTTCAGCTACCTGGCCCTTGGCATTCGCGAACAGGCGGAAGCAGGATACGAATCACTCAGTGACAATACCAAGGCCATGTTGTCCGGTTACAGCAAAGGTTTTAACCGTTATCTTCAGGATACCGGCAGTGACCATCTCGATCCCAACTGCGCAGGCAAGCCCTGGGTGCGTAACATATCCGAGCTGGATATGCTCACGGCCCTGTTAGGCACAGCACTGTTACCCGGCTCCGGCAATTTTCTGGCACCGATATTTTTGGCCACTCCCCCCAACACCGATTTTGCACCTACCCCGCTATTGTCCAGTAACTCTGCAACCAAACCGAACTTGCCTCCTTACGATGCACAGCTGTTAGCATCTCAAATAAATATACCCGAATTACCCAACAAAAATCCAAACGAGCTGGGCTCCAACGCCTGGGCCATTGGCAAGCAGTTAAGTGAAAATGGCAAAGGCATGCTGCTGGCCAACCCCCATTTCCCTCACACAGGGATATTACGTTTCTGGCAGTTCCATTCAACCATTCCAGGGGTGCTGGATGTCATGGGCGCGTCCCTCTATGGCACCCCTGCCATCGTCAACATCGGGTTTAATAACAACCTGGCCTGGTCCCACACCTATTCCACGGCGGAACATTTTATTGTTTACCAACTGGATCTGGACGAGAGCGACACCACGGGCCTCACCTATCTTGTGGACGGCCAAACCCACACCATTGAAGAAAAAACCCTGACCCTGAACGTGGCCGTGGGCCCCAACAGCGTGTTGCCGTTTTCAAAAAAGGTGTACTACAGCCAATTTGGCCCCATGGTGGTGATTCCAGAAGCACTGTCCTGGGGTAACGATGAGCAATTTGGCTTTGTGGCTTACAGCATTAAAGACGTAAACAAAGCCAACTTCGATATAGTGGATCACTGGCTGGGCATGAATCTCGCCAAAAATATGAAACAGTTTAAACAAGCTTTCAAACGCTATGATGGCGTGTTGTTTAATAACACCCTGGCGGTGGACAGAAAAGGTAATAGCTTTTATATCGACGATTCCACCGTGCCCAATCTCACCCCCATGGCGGAGCAAGCTCTTAGAACCGATCCCCTGTTAATCCAGGCCCGTGAATTGCTGGGCTTTACTGTGTTACCGGGCACATCCAGCGTGTTTGATTTTGATGGCCCGGTGCCTTATGAAAACGCGCCCAAGTTAGAGCGCAGGGACTACGTGCAAAATTCCAATGACAGCTATTGGCTAACCAACCCGAACGCCCCCATGAATGACTACTCCATTTTGTATGGTGAACCGGTAATGGAACAGAGCCTGCGTTCACGCATGTCCCATGCCCTGTTCGCCAGCAGCGCGGGTAACGATGATCGCTATTCACTGGACGAACTGGAAGCCGCACTATTCAGCGGTCGTGCCTACTTAGCAGAAGTAGTGCTGGACGACCTGGTACAGCAATGCCTACAACAGGGAGACACACCCGTACAGGTGGAGGTGAACGATGGCATGGAAACCAAAACACTCAGCATCAATATTGCAGCGGAATGTCAGGCATTAGCCCAGTGGGATGGACTCTTTAAGAAAGACAGCCGCGGCGCCCATGTGTTTCGGGAATTCGCCCAGCAATTCGCAACCAACCCACAATGGCAAGTGGCATTTGATCCCAAGCACCCCACCACCACACCAAACACTCTGGCTAACAATGAGATCGTTCTGCAACACCTGGCCAAGGCTGCATGGGTGTTGGAACAGTCTGGAGTGGACTTAAACGCCAGCCTGGGAGAAGTGCAATTTGTAGAACTGTCCAACCTGGATGGCAGCCCCAGTGGGGATAAAATACCCTGGGAAGGTGGCAGCAATATTGAAGGGGGCTTTAACGTATTTAGTCGAACCTACAATGATAGCTCCCTCATACCACGACATATTTATCCCACACTGTTCGGTAGCCAGATCAGCTCAGAAGGCCAGGGCTATCAAATCAGCCAGGGATCCAGCTGGATCATGCTGGTGAATTTTACGGATGAAGGGGTTTCGGCTAAAGGATTGATGACCTATTCCCAGTCCATCGACTCCACATCACAACACAGAGAAGACCAAACCCGGCTTTATTCCAATGGCCCACAACTGCGTGACATTTATTTTAGTGAAGAAGATATTGAATCTCATACTCTGTCACGTAAACAGGTGGCGTTTAGATTGGAATAAATCCGCAATCAGCTATGCTTTTATCCGGAAGCCATGGATTTTCCACTGAAACAACCTTCTCGATTAATGAGGTGTTCTGGTAATGAGAAATAACGGCCCGGTGACACAACGCGAGGTAACAGTAAAAGCAGGCGAGCAACTGGTCACCTCCACTTCCACAAAAGGCGTTATAACTTTTTGCAATAACACATTTTGTCGCATTGCTGGGTTTGAAAGAGACGAGTTATTGGGCCAGGCGCACAATATTGTGCGCCACCCAGACATGCCGCAACTGGCCTTTGCCAATATGTGGAACAATCTAAAAGCAGGCAAACACTGGATGGGGTTGGTGAAAAATCGCTGTAAGAACGGCGATCATTACTGGGTGGATGCCTACGCAACCCCGCTTAAAGAAAATGGCCATATCATCGGCTACGAATCCGTGCGTGTTGCCCCCACAGCAGATCAAATTAAACGGGCGGAGATCGCCTACGGCCGTATCAATGCTGGAAAACAAGCGGTGCCCATGCTGTCGCTCATTTGGGCCAGATATTTTATTCCTCTGCTGGTGACGCTGGCCCTGATTGTGGTGGATACAGTGAGCCTGATGGCGCTGGATAAGCTGTCTCTGGGTGCCTTTTTTGGGGCTTTAGTAACCAGCGGGATATTAGGAGCAATCGTGGCAGTGGCAATTAGTTCGGGGTTACACAAACTGCTCAAGGAGAGCCGCAGAATCATAAATGATCCTTTAGCTGCCTACATTTACACCGGCTCTGCGGATTATTTTGGTGAAATCAATCTGGCAGAATTCGCCCACGCTGCGCGGCTAAGAACAGCCCTGGGCCGAATCCAGGTGGCCGCTGCAGACCTGGTGAACAAGTCAGAATCAACCCAAAGCAAAGTGAACGATGCATTAACCGGCATGAGCGCTCAACAGGGGGAATCCGAGCAGGTTGCGGAATCCATGAGTCAAATGGCCATTGCGGTGCATGAAGTGGCATCCAATGTATCACAGACCAAAGATGCCACTGTGAACGCGTTAAGCGAAGTTAAATCTGTAGAAACCATTACTCAGGAGGCGAATAGGGAAATTGCCAATTTAAACCAGACCGTCGGCACCTTGAGCAATGTGTTAGAAGAGCTATCGGGCGGCAGCGAAAAAATCGCCAGTGTTATTGGCGTCATTCGCGACATTGCCGATCAAACCAATCTGTTGGCGCTGAATGCAGCCATCGAAGCCGCCCGTGCCGGAGAACAAGGCCGCGGCTTTTCTGTGGTGGCCGACGAGGTGCGATCCCTGGCGCAACGGACACAACAATCCACACAGGATATTGAAAATATTATTGAGGAGTTGGGAAACACCACTAATCTGGCGGTGGGCAATATGCAAAGCTGTAAAGATCGTAGCCAACGCAGCGTGGAAAGTATCAATCGGGTTCAATCTTCTTTGCAGTCCATCACCCAATCCGTCACCAGCATCGAACAGATGGCGCAACAAATTGCTTCCGCAGCAGAAGAACAATCCTGCGTGGCCAACGAGGTGAGCAACAACACTCAAAACATCAGCAACATCGCTAAAGATACGGAATCCAAGGCTCAATCCGCTGCGCAAACCACTCGGGAAATGGGACAATTAGCAAGCAAGCAGCTGAGCCTGGTGGAACGCTTTAAGTAAGCATTACTCTGGCGGCTGCACATTGTACATTTTCAGCAATCCACCAAAGGTCAGCACCACCCTCGCCACAGATACAAACGAATCCGGTATGGTGACTTTTAAATCGCGCATTTTATCCAGGGCGTGGGCCAGAATGTCCGTGGCTTCCTGCTGACGCAGGTTCTCTTTCAAAACCAGCTCTGCCACTTCTTCAAACACAGCTTGGTCACGGGCCACAAATCCCGCTCGCTTGAACAAATCCCCCAGAGGGGTATCGATCTGAACTCGGCCAAACAGCACGTTAAGCAATAATCCATAATTTAGAGCATCTTCTGTGCTGAGCCGACCCACCGCGCCGTAATCCAACACGGCGATGCGCTCGTCTTTCATAACCAGAAAATTGCCGGGATGGGGATCGGCATGGTAAACCCCAAACTCCGTAATCTGGCGGGTATAACTGCTCAGCAACTGGCGCAGTATCAACTCCGCCCGCAAAGGGTTGCGATCCAGATAATCCGTGAGCTTAACCCCATCGATCCACTCGGTTACCAAAACCCGGCTGGTGCTCAGCTCCTCATACATCACCGGCACATGAATAAACGGATCGTGGGGCAGAGAAGCAAATTTTTTCAAATTCTGTTCTTCCGTGAGAAAATCCAGCTCTTCCATGGTCATCTCAATGATTTGATCCATTACTTGCTTCAAATCAAAATGACTCACCAAGGCTGAACCCACCCTGCCCAGGGCCTTGAATACCACCGAATCCTGCCGGAACAACTTGCGCGCATTGGGCAGCTGCACTTTTACCGCCACCTCTTCGCCATTTTTAAGAACCGCTTTGTGCACCTGGGCAACGGAAGCCGCCGCTACGGCCTGCTCATCAAAGGACAGGAAACGGTCACGCCAGCGATTACCCCACTCACGGGATAACACCTGATTAATTTTTCGAAATGAAATAGGTTTGGCGTCATTTTGAAGCTTGCCCAGCTCCATTACGTACTGCATGGGAAGGATATCGGATCGGGAACTTAGAAACTGACCAAACTTCACCCAGATAGCGCCATTATCATGGAACAACTTGGTTAGCTTCTTGGCGCCATCAAAATGGGTCTGCTCCAAAAGCTTGCGTTGTGCCAAGGGGGATAGATCCCCGGCCTGATTGCGATAAGAGCGGTAAGATTGCTCCAATTCAAACCCTACCTTGGTCGCTGCCAGGTAGCGCTCTCCTCCGTTCACCACTGAACTCACGGTGCCTACTAGATCACTAAGCATAGTTTGACTGTCTGTTTTAGTTATATGCTGAGATTATAACCAATTTACTCAGTAAAATTCTACGGCTTAATGGTGTCTGAGTGTGTACTTCTGACGCCAGGTGTTTACCTATTTCAGCTTAAAGTACTCCACTTCCCGTAACAGATCCTGGGCTTGTGATTTCTGGCTGGCGGCGGACTGCTGCATGGAGCGGGCCACCTCCAGGCTCACATCGGCCTGATCTGCTATTTGCTGGCTGCTCCTGTTGATCTGCTCCGCCACAGTGGATTGCTGCTGAGTGGCAGCTGAAATTTGCTGCATATGGTCGTTAACCCTGCTGACAGACTCGTCAATGGATCGCAGCAGCTCACCGGACTCTTGAGACAGGGCAGTACATTGGTCCACATGACTTAAGCTCGCGCTCATACTGGACTGGACCGCTGCGCTGCCGGATTGTAACTGCTCGATCATTTGCTGGATCTCTTGGGTACTTTCCTGAGTGCGCTGTGCCAGGGATCGCACTTCGTCTGCCACCACTGCAAAGCCTCTGCCCTGCTCACCGGCTCTGGCGGCTTCGATGGCGGCATTCAGCGCCAAAAGATTGGTCTGTTCCGCAATGCCCCGGATCGTGTCCAAAATTCCACCAATCCGTTCACTGTGTTTGGCCACGTCACTTACCTGGGCAGCAGAATTACGCAAATCAGACTCCAATCGACCCACGGCTTCAGCGGTTGCCGCCACTTTTGAGTGGCCATCTTTGCTGCTGCCTTTGGCTTGCTGGGCCAAGCCACTGACCTGCTCTGCGGATCCCGCCACCTCTTGGATGCTGGCAGCCATTTCAGTGACCGCAGCAGCTATTTGCTGGGTATCCGCCTGCTGCTGGGCCAATGCTTCCAAATTCTTGTCTGCAGACTGCTCAAGGGCCACTCCGTTACTGCCCAAACTTTGAGCCGCAGAGACGATTATCTCCACCACCGAGGTCATCTTACTGAATAGCTGGTTTAGAGAAGCCCCAATACGTGCAAGCTCATCGGTACCGGAATCTTCTATACGTTGGCTGATTAAACCCTCAGCACTGGCAAGGTTCATCACCTGATCCAACGCGCTGATCCTGCGGCTTAACGATGCGCGTATGCCATGCACAACCCAGATCACCACCACGCCCAGTACCAACATTGCAATGAGCTTTAGCACCAGGTTCTTTTGTATCTGCGAACGTTGCTGCTGTACTTGTGCTTTTAAAAGCAGCTCCATGTCCAGCAAGACCTCATCTAATGTGGCTATCCTGCGGGTCGCCAAGTCAAACCATTGAACCGGAGTGATAGATGTGAGCCCTCTTAGCTTACCCCCCTGGCCCATAACGGTTTCCCTTATCTGATAGAACTCTGCTAGGTCGGAGCCCTTCACCGCTGCTTGGTATTTCTCTGCAATGGCTGCTGGCGCCTGAAACAAAAAACGCTGCTCCCGAGAAGACTGCTCCCTTAGAAAGCTTTCGTAGCTGACAAACTCCTTTGAGCTCATGCGACCCGCTGCCAGGTGGCCTGTAAGCTTTCCCCGCTCGATTCCGGCGTATTCCTTAATCTCAACCAGTAAATTCAACAACCCCATCAACATTCGGTCGTCATAGTCCGAGATGGAGCTGGTGAGCAAGGATGCGGCTTCCAGCGCTGTTGCGTTTAAGTCGGAGTAATATTGGAAAAAATCTTTACGTTGCCGAGCATCAACTTGCTCACGAATCAGGGCCTTTTCGGACAACTGGTAAAACACTTGCTTCAGGGCCATATGGTCCGCATCCGTTAGATTATGGCTGTGATCTTTGTACACCTCATCCAAACGCTGTGCTGCCTCGTCGGCGGTGGCTCGTTGTGCACTTAGTTTAGCTTTGATTGCGTTATCCTGACTGCTCACAAAGCCAGCACTTAAGCCCCGCTCACGGGCATGCTGCGCTACCACCTCATCAACGGTCTTGATTACTTTCAAATGAGATTCAATCACTTCCAACTCTTGGTAGTGACGCAAAGTGGGCAATAGGGCCAAAAGGGCGAAAATGAGTACCAGTAACAACAATCCACTGGTCAGAAACAGTAGCTTCCTTGACAAAGACAATCCCATTTATCCCTCACAAAAAATACGCTTTTAACAAACTCGACTTAATAAAGTCAGTATAGACAGATTCTGCAAAAGTCTCGTAAACCGATCCCCCTGTGACACCCTTGCTTCTGTTGCGGGAATCCGCGAAGATAGCCAGCGCAATTGGAGGCCCCTGATGTCCAACGAAAAAACCACCCACTTTGGCTACAAAACCGTTCCCATCCAGGAAAAACAAAAGCACGTAGGAAACGTTTTTCACTCAGTGGCCCAAAAATACGACATCATGAACGACCTGATGTCCATGGGCATTCACCGACTGTGGAAACGCTACACCATTGAAATGAGTGGCGCCCGTCTGGGCCAGACCATACTGGACTTAGCCGGGGGCACCGGCGACCTCACCATGAAGTTCTCCCGCATCGTAGGGGACCAGGGCAAGGTAGTACTATCGGACATTAACTCCTCCATGCTCAATGTGGGCCGTGACAAACTGCTGGATAACGGTTACGCAAGCAATGTGGAATATGTGCAAGCCAACGCCGAGTGTTTGCCGTTTGCTGATAACACCTTCGACTGCATCACCATTGCCTTTGGCCTGCGCAACGTAACAGACAAACAGAAAGCCCTGGATTCCATGACTCGGGTTTTGAAGCCCGGTGGACGCCTGCTGGTGCTGGAATTCTCCAAGCCGCTGAATCGACAATTTGAAAAAATTTACGATCGCTACTCATTCAGCGTGTTACCGGCCATCGGCAAACTGGTCACCAATGATGCAGACAGCTACCGTTATCTGGCTGAATCCATCCGTATGCACCCGGATCAAAAAACCCTGAAAAGCATGATGCGCAAAGCGGGATTGGATCGGGTTGATTACCATAATCTTACCGGCGGCATCGTTGCCCTGCACCGAGGCTTCAAGTACTGATGGACCCCCATGGTCAGTCACTGATCCCCATTTTTATTACAGAGCAGTTGGAACGGGCCGCCAATCTGGCGCTGGATTATGCCCCGGTCACCCGTATGCAGCTGGCCAAACTTCGGGGTAAACAATTCGCTCTGGAGCTACAACGTCCCCACTTTCCCCTTCTGATTGAAGTGGGTAGAAGCCGCCTGCGGTTTCAAAGTAACTGGGATGACCAGGCTGATGTTACCGTTCGCGGCCCCGCCCTGGCCCTGATGCGTCAGCTGCGCAGCGAAAACAACACCCCAGGCCATTTAATGCAAAATGGCATTGAAATAGACGGTGACCAACAGCTTGCTCAACAGTTCATGACTTTGCTTAAAGATCTGGATTTGGATATTGAATCCGCCCTGGGGGATTTAATTGGCGACCTGGCTGCACACCAAATCAGCGAAGTGGCACGCACCGGACTGAGCTGGTTAAAGCAGGCAGCCAAGGCCGTGACACAGCAATCCCAACACCTGGTGGTGGAAGAGCGAAACTGGGTGGTAAAGCGCAAAGATTTTTCCCGTTTTCAGGAACAGGTAACCCAGTTACGCCAGGACAGTGAGCGCCTCCAGGCTCGGCTGGAAAAGCTAAAACAGGCCAACGCAAAACCAGACGAGACCAGCCAGTGAGACGAATTGCCAGACTACTCACCATTTTGCGGGTATTTGCCCGCCATCGACTCGACCAACTGTTACCGGACCACCCTGCCACTGGCCCCATTAAATGGTTTATAAAATGCCACCCGGCGGCCTGGGGAGCCCATACAGATGCCAACCCATGGGCACGGTTGAGAATGGCCATGGAAGAATTAGGGCCGGTTTTTATTAAGTTTGGCCAGCTGTTATCCACTCGCCACGACTTGCTGCCAGACGAAGCCATTCATGACCTATCCAAGCTGCAGGATAACGTACCACCCTTCGATGAGAAACTGGCCATCGAGATCATTGAGCAGGAACTTGGCGCCCCGGTGGCGCAACTGTTTGGCCACCTGGAGCAAACCCCAATGGCCTCGGCGTCTGTGGCCCAGGTTCATGCTGGCAGCCTGAAAGATGGCCGCGAAATTGTGGTGAAGGTGATTCGCCCGGGGCTGGAGAAAACAGTGGAAAGGGATCTATCTCTGCTTCTTACCGGTGCCCGCTGGTTGCAGAAACTGGCCCCGGAGACCACACGTTTTCACCCGGTTCAAGTGGTGAAAGACTACCGCCACACCTTGCTGGGAGAACTGGATTTAGGCCAGGAAGCGGCAAATGGCGCTCAATTCAGACGCAATTTTCAAGACTCTCCCCTGCTCTACACCCCTGAGCCGCACTGGGAGTTGAGCACCAGCCGGGTGCTCACCATGGAACGGGTTTACGGTGTGCCCGTATCGGACACTGCCACCATGGAGGCGGCGGGAGTCAACCTTGAGCAGCTATCGGAAATGGGCGTGGAAATCTTTTTCACCCAGGTTTTTCGCGACAATTTTTTCCATGCGGATATGCACCCCGGTAACGTTATGGTGGATATCCAGGATCCACAAAACCCCCGTTATCTATCTCTTGATAATGCCATCGTGGGTACCCTCAACAAACAAGAGCGTTTTTTGCTGGCCCGTCAATTGATGGCGTTGTTGGACAAGGATTACGAGCAAATTGCCCTGTTACTGGTGGAAGCAGGCTGGGTTCCGCCCACCACCAAAGTCCACGAGTTCCAGAATGCGCTGCGTACCGTACTGGAACCCGTGTTAGAACGGCCCCTCCATGAGATTGAATTTGGCCCAGTACTGATTCGTTTGTTTCAAACCGCGCGCCGCTTTGAAATGCAGGCCTTACCACAATTTGTGTTGTTGGAGAAAACCCTGATTCACGTGGAGGGCCTGGGCAGGCAACTCTACCCAGAACTGGATATTTGGGAGCTGGGACGCCCACTGCTTGAACAATGGATACGGGATCAGATCGGCCCCAGCAACATCATGCAGGCGGTTAAACGCAACACCCCCGCTTTGATGGAGCAGATACCCCATTTTCCCAAGTTAGCCTGGGACGCACTGCAGCAAATGGGGAAGCTCAGCGATAACCAGCAAAACCTGTTGCAGGAGATGGAACGGCGACACCTAACTCAATTAAGGCGAGATCGGGTGTTCACCCTGTTGGGCCTAATAGGCATAGGCTTAGGACTGGCCTGGGCGCAAAATCCCCATTGGCTGCCCCCCTGGCATGAAATCCCCCTAGGGGCGTGGGTGGTGGGGGCCATAGGAACGATATTGTTGCTGTCTCCCTTAGGCCGTAAAAAGAGCTAACAACGGCACCATTGACATCTTTTTGTCCTAGGTAAGAGATAGATTACTTCCGACGGGAAAAACTTCCCATATAATGGCATTATTATCGGCACTATGAGTAAAGAAACAGCAAACGACATACTGGCAGCGCTGGACCAAGTGCTCCAGGAACGAAAAGCGGCCCAACCCGACAGCTCCTACGTGGCTAGCCTATACCATAAAGGCTTGAATAAAATACTGGAGAAAGTGGGGGAAGAGGCCACTGAAACCATCATTGCTGCCAAGGACGCAGAACAGACCCGGCAAACCGGTGACCTGGTGGGTGAAACCGCTGACCTTTGGTTTCATAGTTTAGTGATGCTGCACAAACTGGGTTTATCATCCCAGGATGTTTTAGCCGAGTTGGAAAAACGTTTCGATTTATCCGGGTTGGTGGAGAAAGCCAACCGCAACAAAGAACAGGAGTAACCTTATGGGCTTCGGCGGAATTGGAATTTGGCAACTACTTATCGTACTGGCCATCATTTTATTGATATTTGGCACCAAGCGTTTACGTAACCTGGGCGGTGATCTGGGTGGCGCAATCAAAGGCTTCAAAAGCGCCATGAGTGATGAAGACAAGAAAAAAGAAGAGCAGGCTCAACTTCGGGAAAATACCGAAGGTGAAGTGATCGACGCAACCGCAGAGAAGAAAAAAGACCAGGTCTAATAAACAATGTTTGACGTTGGTTTTTTTGAGCTGGTGGTGATAGGTATCGTGGGCCTGCTGGTACTGGGCCCTGAGCGATTGCCTCACGCCATTCGCATGGGTAGCGCCTACCTGGGCAAATTTCGTCGTGCCGTTACCAACGTGCGGGAAGAATTTGAAAGGGAGGTCAATATCCAGGAGATGCAACAACGGATAAAAGAGCAGCTTGAAGACAGCGGCCTGGAAGAAACCCGTAAATCTCTGGCGGAGTTGAAACAAAGCGTGGAGACGGGCGTTAACGAAGAAAACGTTATTGAGCCGCCTCAGCAAAAGCCCAACCAGGAAGACTCAGACACCCACCACAGCGCTACCCTACCTGAAAACGAAGCCGAGCCACTACCGTCACAAGAACCACCTCGAACATGAGCGAAAACAACAGCGACCTACCTAACGAAGGTAATCTGACCCTGATCGGCCATTTGGTTGAGCTACGTAACCGGCTTTTGAAATCCATTCTGGCCATTCTTGTGGTGTTTTTGAGCTTGGTTTATTTTGCCAACGACATCTACGAAATCGTGTCCCAGCCCATACGTGATCAGCTTCCCGAAGGCACCGGTATGATCGCCACAGATATTACCTCGACCTTTTTTGCTCCATTCAAATTAACCTTGGTGGTATCGTTCTTTTTGGCCATGCCCGTGGTATTGGCCCAGGCCTGGCGTTTTATCGCCCCCGGACTTTACGATCACGAAAAAAGACTGGCGATTCCCTTATTGGTGCTGAGCGTGTTGCTGTTCTATTCCGGTATCGCCTTTGCGCATTTTGTGATTTTCCCCTTGATGATGAATTTCTTTGTGCTGGCCAGCCCAGAGAATGTCACAGTGGCTCCCGATATAGCCCAGTACCTCACCATTGCCCTTAAGCTGTTTTTTGCTTTCGGCCTGGCATTCGAGATCCCGATCGCCACCATGTTATTAATTTGGTCCGGTGTTACTACGGTGCAAGACCTCTCCAAAAAACGGCCTTACGTTATTTTATTCTGCTTTGTGTTCGGAATGCTATTAACCCCACCGGACCCCTTCTCTCAATCCATGCTGGCGGTTCCCATGTGGCTGCTGTTTGAATTAGGCCTGTTGTTTGGTCGGCTGAGAAAATCCAGCAAGGAGATACAGGTAACCGAGTCTTAGCTCAGGTTTCTAACAGAAAAGTTACAGGGCCCTGGTTAACCAGGCTCACATCCATATTGGCACCGAATTGGCCGCTCGCCACCCTGGTAAACTGTTGCTTAGCCTGGCTTAGGAAATATTCATAAAGCCGCTCACCCAATTGCGGTGGCGCAGCGCTGGAAAAGCTGGGACGCATGCCCTTACGGGTCTCGGCCGCCAAAGTAAACTGGGATACTACAAGCAAGCCACCACCCACATCCAGCAATGAACGATTCATTTTGCCTTGTTCATCTTCGAAGATGCGATAATGGCTCACACGGTGCAGCAATTTGTCGGCTTTGGCTTCGTCGTCTCCTTTCTCCACCCCTAACAACAACAAAATACCGGATTCAATGGAACCCAGTATTTGTTGATCGACTTTAACGGAAGCCTGAGAGACCCGCTGGATAAGGCCCTTCAATAATCAGGGCTCTATAGTTGAAGCCACCGCGTTGGAAGCAAACCCAGTGTCCAATTTTTCGTACAGGCCTGTGATTTTATCCATTCGCTTGAGCATACCGGTGGTGGTCACCGCGATGACGTGGGGAACATAGTTGCCTGTTTCCAGCTGGCGGAAACCGGTTTCAGAGAACTGCCACTGTGCTTCAACCTTTTTCAGGTTCTGGCGAATTTCGATTGAGTTCCGGTTGAATCCCACCAGGGTATTTAAACCGGCCGTGTATTCTTGCTTGGCTTTTTCAAACTCTCTTACCACTTCTTCACTTCTGAAACCCCAAGCGTGAGCAAAATAATAGAGGGCTATTCGCTGGGAGAGCATACGCTGACGGCCCGAAGTGTTCACCATTTTGGCACTATTGCGACCGGCGAGGCTTTCCAAATCCAACACCACTTGATGACAGGCTTTGAGGATGGCGTTATTACGCTCCAACATTTTTGCCGCATTCACTTTCGACACAGGGCTAATGGCCAAAGAGCGATATTCAAACCAGAGATCTTCCACCTTGGAAAGTGATTGGGCCACCTGCTCGCTGGGAGAGTATTCAACCAATTCCTGAAACTGTTGTTCAAACAAGGCCACGCTCTTGTCCAGTTCTTTGCGGGCTCGAATCACATCCACATCCAGCCCCAGAGCCAAATAATTTTTGAGGATGTTTTGAGTCAACATGCGCTGTCGGCCCGATTTGTTTAGAGCGGACCCCATGGTGAGCGCTTCTGCAAAAATTTGTGCAGAGAACAGGCAGCAAAATAAAATCACAAATACTTTTAGGGGGCTTCTCAGCAACATAATCCACATCCTTCCAACCATTTTGGCCTAGATCTAGGCACGTTGGTAAACTTTTAACCAATTATTGCAGACATTGTTCGAACATTTCCTAAATTAAAGGCAGGAATTTGAACTTAGGCAAAGACAAACCCATAAGCTGTGACAGGGTTATCAGTCTGGGGGAAATCCGTATAACAAACGATCAAAGCCGTGAATCAAAGAAGGCCCAAGTGGCCCGAAACCTAGGCTAGTACGTTATGTTTACTGGCCATCTCATCGGTGGCTTTGATCAACGCATCCACAATGCCCGACTCAAGGCTGGCATGTCCCGCATCCCTAATGATGTTCAATTCCGAATTCAACCAACAGCTGTGCAGGGCAAAGGCCTGTTCCACGGGGCAGATCATATCGTAACGCCCATGAACGATGATGCCGGGTATGTCCTTTAGCACGTCCATATTCTGCAATATTTGGTTTTCTTCAATAAATCCATGATTTAAAAAATAGTGCACTTCCATTCTGGCCATACTCATGGCGGTGCGACTGTCCGTAAGATTGCCTTTCATGGTGGGATTGGGGCGCAATGTGGAACAGCTACCCTCCCACGCGGCCCAAGCCTTGGCCGCCGCCATGCGCTGCAATTCGTTATCCGCATTGAGCAAGGTGCTATAGCCTTTCACTATATCGTGCTGACTATGTGCGGGTAAAAGCTTCAGCAACTGTTGCCAACTGTCTGTAAAAATTCGGTTGGCACCGTCGCGATATAGCCAATCCAGATCTCTTTGCCGACAAAGAAATATGCCCCGCAGAATCATCCCAGACACCTGTTGAGGGTATGCCTGGGCATAGAGCAATGCCAAAGTGGAACCCCATGAGCCGCCAAATAAGACCCACTTGTCCACACCCAACTGATTGCGGATGGTTTCAATATCTTTGATAAGATCTTGCGTGGTGTTGTTTTTCACCGATGCGTGGGGAGAGGAGCGGCCGCAGCCCCTTTGATCAAACAACACAATACGGTATTTTTCTGGATCAAAAAAACGTCGATGGTAGGAAACGCAGCCTGAACCGGGGCCTCCATGGAGAAACAAAACCGGGATGCCATTTGGATTGCCACATTCTTCCACGTAAATGCGGTGAGGAACATCCACAATGATGCTGTGTTCTTTGTAGGGCTTTATCTCAGGATAGAGAACCTGCATTCAACTCACTCCCACCGTAGTATGGTGTAAGAGTAGCTCAAAGCGGCAGTGGCGGAAAGGCAGAGACGAAAACAAATAGCAAAATCTCGTTTCGATTTCAGTAGCTTGCAAGCGCAAGCCAGCTTAACAGGGAAAGTTTAAGGATCTTGTTTCATGGCAGCGTAGACGGCGTGCATAATCACCGCGTGGTCCTGCGCCTCTTTGATCAACACATCAAGACCCGCTTTTACTCGCCCCTTTTCTGCGTAACCGCTTAACAACTTCTGACGTAGCTCGGGATTCACAGTGGTTGTGCCACGGAGCACACCCCGCACAGGCTTTTTGTATTCCACCTCACCTTTCACCACCCAGACACTGGGAACATGCCCCGCATCCATTAGGGTAAGGTGAACCGCACTCCATCCGGTCATAGCCCCTACGCAGTAGAGGCTACCACCAAAGGCGGTACCGTGGGTGTTGAGATTGGG
Organism: uncultured Ketobacter sp.; assembly: GCA_964016105.1. Lineage (GTDB taxonomy): Bacteria > Pseudomonadota > Gammaproteobacteria > Pseudomonadales > Ketobacteraceae > Ketobacter. The sequence continues at coordinate 2,864 of CAXHEX010000017.1, read as the reverse complement.
CTCCAGCGGCGCTTCCACCACCACGGTTTCCCCGTCCCAAGACACCACGTCCACACCCATGTGGACAATCAACGGTACCTGCTGCTTTAGCTTGTTTCTAACCTGTTCAAGGTTGGTCACTAGATCAAGCCTTGCATCCAGCTTTCTGTGGCCTTGCGACGGCGGGCTGCCACTTCAGCGGGATCCACTTCTTCCACTTTCTCGTCCGGTGTGACTTTGAACAGCGGTTGCCCTTGCTTCACAATGGCGCCGTCGATGTTTTCCAACAACACTTTATCGATGGTGCAAGCAAAAGGCGCCACAACCTTGTTGAACATCTTCATAACCTCGATGATGTAAATAGGTTGACCCGCTTCCACGTGGGTACCTTCTTCAACAAAAGGAGGCGCTCCCGGTACTTCACGGGCGTAGAACATACCACCGCTGGCAGCCACAATTTCGTCGGCTTTGGTGGCCGGTGGTGGCACCAGTACTTTCATCATCCGCGCCTGTAGATCTTCGTCATGAAGTTGCTCGGGGATATACACCGTCAGATCATCGTTCACCTTCAGGTCGTAGAAATTAGCCTGCTTAGCCAGCTTGGGCAGTACGCCCATCACTTCTAATCCAGCCTGGAAACCCACATGGGCAGATTGCACCTGAGTCCAGGTGGCTTCATCCATACCGCCTTGAGGCGCACTGCCCTGCAATAGCTCGTTGAGTTTTACCCAATCGCTCTGGCCCAGCTTTTGTTCCAGCTCGGCGTAGAAGTGCAACGCGCTCTGCAAGATTTCGTTGTCGTGCTTCCAGATACACTCTGCAGCAGGAAGATCGCTACGGTAATCCATATTGAGGAAGTGGTAGGTTTCATCCAGTACTTTAATGGGATTGCGAACCCACCTCAGGTTGTTGCCATCAAACTCCACACTGGTCTTGTTCAGGCTTAACCAGCCGGAAAATACGTGAGGATCTTGAGTAAGTACATCCAAAGCACGTAACACTAAGGTGTGCTTTCGCTCCATTGAAGCGTCAATGGCGGCCATGGCAGGCTGCAGGGAATCGGAAGTACCGTGGGCCTCAGCCGCTTGCTTCTTATAAACCCCTTTGCTCATACTGAAGGCGTGCTCTAAATCAAAATCGGCTAAAGCCGCTTTCAATTGGCCCACCATGGTGAGGTAAGGCATAACAAATTTGGTGGTGGACTTGGCGTGTACGTTTTCCGCCAGGAACCAATGCACCAAACCGTAGTGGAACTGCAGGTTAGTAGAGAGGTTCTCACCACTCATACGAGTGCGACGCAGCAATTCCGCCATCTCGTTGTAGCTATCTACCCGGTTGTTGCCCACGGTAAGCAACAGGGCAATATTACTGTCATAGGCTCCGGCCAGGTGGTACTTGATAAATTGGCCGGTGTCCGGGTTACGGGCGGTGATACCCTGGTCATCGCGGATCTCGCCGTCAATGGGGCTGGACCAGTATTCAATGATGCCGCCAGCGTGGGGCTTCAATGCCGCGTTAGTGGCGTTCATGCGAGCTTCCACAGAAGCACGGTTGCGGGGAATACGCTCCGGCTTAGGTAGCTTCTTACCGTGGCGAGCCAACAGGGTCATGGCCTCAACCAGTGAATCCACCAACAAGAAATCATTGGGGTCATCGGGGTTAACAAACTTCAGTGTGTAACACAGTTCCGATACCCGGTGTTCCACCTGGATTCGGGTGTTCATTTCCATAAAGAAGTGGCTGCCCTTATCCACGATACACTCGAAGGTGGACACAGAATCCAAACCAACCGCCTGACCGAAGCGCTCGGATTCATCTTCCATTTTCTTCAGGATGTCCAAATCGGTTTTCAGCGCCGCCACTTCTTGTGGCTTGCCGGCTTTTTCCGCTGCGGCAATGGCTTCTTCCAGCATTTCGCTGGTTTGGGAGATCTCCAACAGCTTCTGCTCATGCATTTGCAAAGAACAATCACGGGCGCCCAATGTGGTACACCACTCACCGTTACCGATTACCTGAATTTCCTGGTGACGGGTGGTTTCAATGTTCAATTCCAACAATACGTTTTTATTGTCACCCACACCTGTGGTTTTTACTTCCTGCAAAATCTCAATCAATTTCTCAGCGGCAGCAACCGACGCCTGCTGGATACGGCTATCCAGATCACCTTCGAACGCCGTGGGGGCCTGAAGAATTCGCTGGCCTTTACCACCACCACCACCGATGGCCTTCATACGTACGCGGTTTTCCGGGTACTTGTGGAATACTTCCGCTACCCGCACTTTGGCTTCGGCGCAAATTTCATCGGTAGTAATAATGTCGATGGACTTGTCGTAAGACGCTTGCAACACCGCGTCAGCGGCGTCTTCCAATGCCACGCTGTCGTCCCAGTTGCTGGCATCCACCTGCAAACCGTTCTCTTCGGCGATGGCTTTCAAGCCGGCACGATCACCCACTTTAGTAATCAGGGTGAGAGAAGTCAGATTATCGATACCGGGGGTGGTAGAAACATCATTGGCCAAAGCAGTACGCTTGGCTTCGTCTTTCGCACCAGCACCACGTACGGTGCCAGAACAGGGGCCGATAAAGTTCAAGCCCGCGTCTTCCAACGCACTTACCAGAGCTTCATCTTCTGCCATAAAGCCATAACCGGCAAACACGGAATCATGACCGTTTTCTTTGGCAATACTGATGATTTGCTGGATACGCTGGGTTCGCTCGTCTTTGTCCATACCGGTGTAGTCAGGCACACGGTGAACACGATCAGGATTGCTCATTTGGCGCAATTCAGGAGCCAACGCATTGTTGTAAGTAATGGAGTCTTTTTCTGACAAAAGAATACCGTAATCGGTAATACCCATTTCTTCCCACACGTCCATTACTTCTTT
>CAXHEX010000016.1:0-106933 GCA_964016105.1 uncultured Ketobacter sp. | reverse complement strand
AAGGTATAACGCATACATGGAGTCACTCTTCATCCAGGTTTTTCCGCAAACTCTCAATCTTGATCTCAAGTTCAGGCTTTCTCGCTTCCCATTGATCTCTAAAGTTCATCCGACCCAAGGAATCCATATGAGTGTATCTATTGAGCCTATCCTGTTGATTAAAGGCATTAGTCATTGTCCCAATGTCCATATGAACGGGCAAAGTAACACAGTGCGTGATAAGCCAGCCCTGATCCAAAGAACAATAAGAAAGTACGCGTTAGTTTCTTGCCCATTTGATCAATATTTCATGTGCGCTACCGATGAGTAGTCAGCTGCCCAGAAAAATCAGAGCATTCTTCACTTCAATTTACACAAAATCCCGGGGTTAGGGGGGATTTTGTAGAATTCAGACGATAATTTTACCCCTAAAACAGCCCTTTTTCGATCTATTAAAATAGCCTAACTTACTGATATTTAAAATGTTACGCATTCTGGGGAGTTTTGCGGAATCTAACAGAGAGATAACGAGAAGCGGGGCAAGCCTAGCCCTCTTAGAAAAAAGCCCCTCGTCCGACTATGCTGTACATAAGTGTTTTTTCTAAGGAGTCTCCCATGCAACGCCGATTACACACTGTCCATAGCCTGACCAAACATGACCTTCTCGAACTGCTCAAAGCATGCAGCGACGAATCACGTATCGACATCGCGGTCGCCCAGCGGGATCTGGATGATCGGGCCGCGCTGCCCTGGGGCTCCGCCGAGGACCCCGAGCTGGTTTACCCCATGGCACTGTCCAGCGAATACCTTTACCTGGAAAACCAGGATGTCCTGGTCATTCGAGCCATGCCCATCCCTCCCGAGACCCACTGACACTCAGCCTATGACCCACTCCAAGAAGCGTATTCAATTTGATGGCCCGAATTATGATGCCGAGGCCCTGGAACAACGAGGACAGGCGAATGTGGATCGGGAAAATAAGCTGCTTCGCTTTATGTTTAAAGTGAGCCCTGCTCTTCTTTTTGATGAGCATGAACGAAATTTCCGTCTAGCCCGGCAACTCCATTACCGGTGCGGTCTGGAAGCGTACCACCCACTGCTAACAACTCCCGACACCGGCTACAGCACGTCAACCGAGTTCCACGACATGTACCACCAAGTTCTCAGTGCGCTGGAGGCTTTAGTGGACCGTGCCCTGGTGCGCTATGAATATTACATTCAATTCGAAGACCAGCTATTGGCTGATACCCGCAAAACCGAGATATTAACGCCCGAATCTGAGAATTGGGGCATTGATTACCAAGCCCGTTTGGACGGCGTCACACAAGCGGCTGCCAATTCGAATTTGCCTTTAATTGGAGAAGCTGAGCACTGCACTTTGAGATTTATAGGCGCCCGCTACACCCTCACCCCAAAAGGCTATGATGTAGCCGTCACCTTTCAGGAACATGAAGACCAGGCACAGCGGTTTCAGCAACAGCAGGAAATAACCAACAATTCTGCCCAGTCGGCCGCCGCCTCCGCCAAGACAGCCAGACGGGCGTTGTGGGCAGCATCCTTTATCGCCGCAGGATCTATTGGAAATTTCGTTCTCGCCCTACTCAAGCATTTGGAGTGAAGGTATCCGCTTTTTCCAACCAAGCCTCTGAAACAAGGATGGACAACCCCAAGGGCAACACCTTGTTTTTAAAAGTAAAACCCTTCTCCAAGACACAAAAAAACCGCCACTAGGGCGGTTTTCTCGTTGTCCTGATCAGTGGTTAGGTGGTCAGAACGGATGCTGTGTACCTTGGTTGGTAAACACCATTATAAGAACTGCCCTCGCCGAAATCAAACCCTGTGGTATTATGAATTCACTGACTATATGCAAACACGGCAAAGAGGCGCCCTACCTAACGAAGGCTAGGGTCGTTAAGTAGGGCGGGACTCTGTTTCGCCCTTAGTGCCCACGCTGACGGGGTGGTTCCCGAGATTGGTTTAGAGCGTGGAACATTAACCTTGAGTCGTGCTGTGTACCTTGGTTGGTACTCGTTGCCCAAGGATGGTTGCCAATCTCTTTCTCAGGGCCTCGACTCGCATGCTAATGGAGGCTCAATCATGATTGATCCTTGGTTAGTCGTTGCGATAGCTCTTATCGTTATGGGTGTGACCGGTGGTATTAAAGTGACTATCGGCAACATCAACATAGCCAATAAGACTAAAGAGAAAGACGACAACTAAAAACTTCGGTTTTAGCCCCTCTCACGAGGGGTTTTTTAAATCATACCCATCAATACACGTTAAATATCTAATATATCGTGTTTCGGGTCATATTCTCCCAAAGCGTTTTTCGGTCCAGCTCTTGGCCACGGTGAATGACCGTACCGAAGGTTTCATCGACGATTCGCTTTCTGCCGTCACTAACGTGTACGTGTATCCCCTTTTCTTGCGCCCGGTCAGCCGTCCACAGCACAGCCGGCGTCGAGGACCACAGTTCATAATCCAGCCCCTGGTAGTCGTCCAGATTCAGAACCCTATCCGGAACCACATACTGGTTGCTTTGATGAAATTGGTCATGCAATGGCTTCAGCGGGGTAGAAACGATTTTATGTTTGCTCCACACACTGTCGTTCCCACAATTCCCGCAAAAATGCTTTGCGTGCGGGGTGTTCGCAAAACTGCCCAGATCCAAGTGAGGGTATCCGCATTTCTTGCAGGTCACGCAGTCCATCTCCCGGCCTTCTTCAATGGATTTGACGAACTCAAAGGCTGCGGGTGGGGTGATCTGGATTTGGGTGATTTCGTCGCTGGCAAAGAGGTCCAGGTGTTGATGGTAGGCGCACACCACGGCATCGAAATCCCGGTCCAACAATTTCCTGGATTGATCCGTATAGCGTTTGTGAATATGTATCTTGGGTGGCCTGGGTAGGATCTCTTGTGAGGACATTGCCGGCGGCAACGAGCACCAAACACCGATCTCCTCGAAATCCTTAAAATCCACGACGTATGGATCAATCACATAACTCATCGCCATCAAGTGGTTACTGCAGGTCACCTCCCCCGTATTGGAAACTGCGGCCAAATCGGCTTTCGTGCCCCAGTGAATCTGGTGGGTTTTGCAGTACCATCGATCCGCCCCGTTGCGAAACTTACCGCAGGGCACGATGTGACAGGGAAGTACCGCATTGTCACCCGCCTTAGCGGTGAAACTGCCAAACACTTCCTCGGAACTGACGGCGATGTTGCCAATGGTTCGACCGGGTGCCCAGCATATCGCTGAGGCCACACAGTGATCATCCAGAGCCTCTTCCATCTCTCCTTCATCGCAGTGCTTGCGCAGAAAGACTTTCTTCGCCATGCCGGTTCCTGGATCAGACCACTCGCATTCCCACACTTCTACGGTTCCGGTTTCCGGGTTTAGTTTTCTGGAGTAAAACATGGCAATTCCAAACATATCAGCGAGTTAAGATTATAGCAGAAAGGTTTTTGCCAGCACCCGCCATGCGTCCAGCGGCCTTTATTAAAAAAGCTGTCCCTACGCACCACCTGTTCAATTTGGCATGCTGCCGTCACAGGCTCGATATCAGAGCCTCATAACCGGAGAAAAACCTATGTCACACTCAAAATCAAAATCAACCGCAAAACCAGTCGCAACCCCAAACCGCCCTGGGGGCAACTGGCCTTCAAAAACAGGTGAAATATCTGGCGGAAAGCGGGGTAATGCCCAACCCAAAGGCAAGTAACTAAGACCTGGCTGGTGTCGCTCTCAGATACCGGCCAGGCGCTTTCCATGGAACACGAAGTAGGCGCTATAGGCAATTTCAGCCTCCCACACACTGAGATCGATATCCTTTCTCCCTACTGACAAGGCATCGAACAAGGCAGCCCCGCGATGGAGCAACCGGAACAGGTCCGCTATCTCCTGGGCCGTTTCACGTTCCGTCCAGCAGGCCCCGCACACCTCATCAATGAGCGTACCGAACTCTCTAGTGTTTTTACTTGTGCGATACCGACGCAGCTTCTTTTCAATGCTCTCCAGGTCTTTCTCAACTGGTTCGTAATTAGCCATCAACGCATCCAGTTGATTCCAGGACGTGACCGAGGGTTGCTGGTCCGAAATGATCTGCAACAGCCGTTCCCAGAGCGCCCGGTTATAGTCCTCATAATGCCCATCGCGTTTGAACTGAATAAGACCATGCAGCAGCCCAACATGTGAGTCAATCAGCCAGTGGCCAGCACTGCACTCTGCATCGAGGGCGGACAGGATCAATAGCAGGGTGTTCACTTGACTGGTGGGATGGCTGGCCTGCTCGTACAGACACAGTGCGGGATGCAGTGCCATGGTGGATTCCAGGGCTGCGGTTAGATCGGGTGATTCACGCTGCTGCCCATTGATCAACGCTTCTAACTGAACGATCGCTTCCAGGAGAGACAGGGTATAGGGGTATTCGGCTTTGACCGCATCGGGCAGTCCACCGACCCAACCCATCCAGGTGCTGCTGCCAAACCCTATGCAGCCTTCTCCTGTTGTCAGAAAGTGGTGGACATTCTCCAAGACCGCTGGTGTCTGCTTTCCAAAAAAGCTATCCAGCTTCGCCTGAGTTCTCCGTTGCAGCCTGCCTTTGCCCTGAGCGATCCGCTCCAGGGTTTCACGCGATGGCCGTTCGCCTCCGGCGAAGTGCTTGTCAAAGAGCGCACCCACTGAGGGAGCTTTCATCCACCTCATCACCTTGTGCAGTGAAGGCAGCAGAACATCATTTTTGAGAACCGTTACCGCCATGAGACTCCTACAGGAAAAGTTTTTGACGCGTCAAAATTACTTTGGACTGCTGTGCTGGCTTAATGAAACCAGGAGCACACAACCTGACGTAGTGAAATTTTTGCCAACGCAAAAATACTTCACAGGCTCGTAAGATTAGTGTGCAGGTACACCCTAACAAACTGTAGGAGAATCAACATGGATCTCATCGATAAACTGATTGTTTTACTCAACACTTTCCAAAGCCTGTCAGCGTTGCACTGTTACAGCCTGGTTGCGATTGTCATTCTGTGTCTGACCTATTCCCCACCTCCGTGAACCTAAACGCAATCAGCTCTTCCTGGTAGGCCCATCTTTGATGGCCTACCAGGTCTCATGACTTATCCACCAATCCTGTGGATAACCCTGGGTAGAATACACGATAACCCAGACATCGCGGGCTCGTTTAGCATTGCTCACTAGACAACCACAAGTGCGATTTAAGAAGTTCAGCGCGTCCAACCCAACCAGATCGCCGTCAGAAAAACTGCCACCAAACCAAATTCCAAAAGCGAAGGAATAGATCGATGATAGAGTACTTTCATGGCCCATCGAAGCGGATGACGGTGAATCACCTCCATTTCTTCCCGGCGGGAACGTAAGGCTCGCGCCAGTTAGCTTAAAGCCATTGCGCTCGTTTGGTCACCAATGCCATAATTTATTTCAACTTCAGGATACTCAGCCAGCTGCTGATCAGCTTCGAATTGAGTGAGAAATTGCCAAATCTGGAGGACCTGATTCGCTCAATCGAGGGATATTTACCCGTCAGCGAAAAGTAATACACCGCTGGAGGCCATAGATGGCGGGGCTTCCAGGGCACTTTGTCGTTTTTGGACGGAAAATCCCTAGAACCCCAATGTGCAACAAGCGCGGGATACGCTGCTGGCACGGGGTATCAATCCCTCAGTGGACGCGGTACGGGTTGTTCTGGGCAATACCGGCTCAAAGACCACGATTCACCGCTATCTGAAGGAGCTGGAAGCCGAGGACGCCACCCAACTTGGTGATGAGGCCTTACTGTCCAGCGCCCTGAAGGACAATGATTGTCCGCATGGCTGCCAAGCTGCGTAACGAAGCCCTGCAACGGGCGGAAGCGGCCAGTCAGGCTTGGCAGACGGAGAAAACACAGCTGCTGGCACAGCTCAGCGCCACGCAGACCCGGCTCAAAGAGCTGGTTGCTGACAACGCCGCCCTTGCGACCCGCCTGGAGCGCGAGAGCACCGCGCACGACGAAACCAAAGCCCGCCTCCACAATGCGGATCTGCGGACCGAGCGCTTCGAGCAGCAAGTGAAAGGCTTGGAGCAACAACTCGACGAAAACCAGAAGCACCTGTCATCGCTGGAAGAAAAGCATCGGAATGCGCGGGACGCATTGGAACACTTCCGCACCTCCGCCCAGGAGCAACTGCGCCACGACACCCAAGTCCAGCAGCTCCAGGCCGAACTCCGTAATCTCAATCAGACCCTGATCGTCAAACAGAGTGAACTCACTCAGCTCAACCGTGACAGTGCCAGCCTGGTCAGCGAAGTGGGCGAACACCGGAAACAGCTGAAGCAACTGGAAAGGAGTCTCGCTGAGAAAACGAAGCAGGCCGAGCTCGTCAGTGACACCAACGCAAAACTCCTTACTGTGACCGAAGAGAAGAACGCGCTTGATTCTCGACTTCTGTCATTGTTGCAGACGCTTGATGGCGAAGCCGGAAAAGCCAGGGGGCTGGAGCTGAGTCTGGCAAAATTGCAGACGGAGCTAGACGTGAAAAACGCACTACTTGAGAAGCTTTCCATTCGATGAAGCAACGATGCCGGTCGGCAGTAAAGGGCGAGGAGCGGTTACTCAATAAATATTCCCCTCGCGAGGAATATATGGTGCAGGCTAATATTCCTCTGGGCGTTTTCTACCGCGACCACCGCCACGCCGGTGCCGCCCTCCGGCGTTCCCACGCTCTACACAGCGCTGGAAAGCTGGTAAGTGTCGCTGTTGCGATGCGGCCTGTAGATTGTTCAGCACGTTGAGAATCTCATCTCTTTGAGTCATTTGGATCAGTCGATCGTACATGGCGCCATTGGCAATCTCGGCCTCAACGCCCGCCTGACAGGCAGCCTCAATCGAGTCATAGTGATCGACTCGTCCCAACCAGGGATTGTCGGGGACCGGTAGATCATATTTTTCATAAAGATTTAACAATGCTGCGATATGACGTCCTTCAGCCTCGCGGATATTTGTGAATGGTGCCACTTCGCCAAAATCTTCGATAACACCATCATAGGTTGCGAAGGCTTTGTATTCGTCATCCAATGCTTCATGCAGCACCTTGATCTCATCATCACAAAGCATAGTCTCTCTCCTTTTTTGACGTTGCTTTTCCCTGTCACTTGTGAGCGATAGGCTTGTCAGTAAACAGATAATCCTTCAATTCTTTATCAAAGGTGGGATCTTTTCTTCTGATCCACTCCAAAATCATCGATGCGTGCTCCTTCTCTTCGTCGCGATTGTGCACCAGTATCGCTTTCAACTCTTCATCCTTGCACACATCGACGCGTTGATTGTACCAATCGACAGCCTCCAGCTCTTCCATCAATGAAATGATAGCCCGGTGCATATCCTTGGTTTCGTTGCTAAGCTGATCGATCGGTTCGTGATAACCTTCATTTGACATCTGCTTTCCCCTGCCATCTGGCTGTATTGAAAACATGCTTGAACGCACATGGCGGCAAGCGGTATGCAACCGATCTTGCCACCACTGGTTTCAGATAGTGTAAAGACATTTACTTCAGATCAAAACGATCCGCGTTCATTACTTTCACCCAGGCATTCACAAAGTCTTTGACAAACTTCTCTTTGGCGTCATCCTGCGCATACACTTCAGCATAAGCACGCAGAATAGAGTTAGAGCCTAACACCAAATCCACCCGGGTTGCAGTCCATTTGACCGCACCCATTTTCCGGTCGCAGAGCTCATACAGGTTATTCCCTGCTGCTTTCCAGGTGTATTGCATATCAGTCAGGTTCACAAAGAAGTCATTGCTGAGAACACCTTCACGATCAGTGAATACACCATGCCGGGTACCGCAATGATTGGTGCCAAGAACGCGCATGCCGCCGATCAACACCGTCATCTCGCAGGCGGTCAACCCCATCAGCTGTGTACGATCCAGCAGTAACTCTTCGGCAGAGACCACATAATCTTTTTTCAGCCAGTTGCGATAGCCATCATGGACGGGCTTTAGCACTGCAAACGATGCCACATCGGTCATTTCATCAGTGGCATCACCCCGGCCCGGCGCAAAGGGAACCGTGATATTGACGCCGGCATCCTTTGCCGCTTTTTCAACGGCAGCGGTACCTCCCAGCACGATCAGATCGGCCATGCTGACTTTCTTACTCAAACCGGCCTGAATTCCTTCGAGTACACCGAGCACTTTTTCCAGTCTGTGCGGTTCGTTGCCTTCCCAGTTTTTCTGGGGTTCCAACCTGATCCGGGCGCCATTGGCCCCACCGCGATTGTCCGATCCGCGAAATGTACGTGCGCTATCCCAGGCGGTGCTGACCAGTTCCGATACGCTCAAACCACTGGCCAGCAGTTTCGCTTTGAGTTCGGCTATCTCGGCATCACTCAGGCGGTAGTCGACGCTGGGAACAGGATCTTGCCAGATCAGATCCTCGGCGGGCACATCCGGGCCCAGATATCGGCTCTTCGGCCCCAGATCCCGGTGGGTTAATTTGAACCAGGCACGGGCGAAGACTTCAGAGAAGTATGCCGGATCTCTGTAGAAACGTTCGGAAATTTTCCGGTAGATCGGATCCTTGACCATGGCCATATCGGCATCGGTCATGATGGGGTTGTAGCGGATGGAAGGATCTTCAACGTCAACCGGTTTGTCTTCTTCCTTGATGTTGATGGGTCCCACTGCCACGCGCCTGCGGGGCTTTTCTTGAGCTCCCAGTCATAATTGAAGAGCAGATAGAAATAACCGTTGTCCCATTTCGTCGGGTGCGTGGTCCAGGCGCCCTCAATGCCGCTGGTGATGGTATCGCGGCCACAGCCTTTACCCTGCGGATTGTGCCAGCCGAGACCCTGCTCAGTAACATCTGCACCTTCCGGATCAGGACCCAGCTTTGATGCGTCGCCATTGCCATGGCATTTGCCTACCGTATGGCCACCGGCGGTAAGGGCGACAGTTTCCTCGTCGTTCATGGCCATGCGGGCGAAGGTTATCCGGACGTCTATCGCAGTTTTCAGCGGATCGGGTTTGCCATCGACACCTTCTGGGTTGACGTAGATAAGCCCCATTTGTACGGCGGCCAAGAGGTATCTTTTTCCGGATGCCAGATATCAACACGTCCACCGGCGAAGCCGAATGTTTTTAATCCCATGGATTCATAGGCAACTGTACCGGCCAGGATAATCAAATCCGCCCAGGATAATTTATTGCCGTACTTTTTCTTGATCGGCCAAAGCAAACGCCGGGCCTTATCCAGACTGACGTTGTCCGGCCAGCTGTTGATCGGTGCGAAACGTTGATTACCGCTGCCGCCACCACCACGGCCATCCGCAATACGATAGGTGCCGGCTGAGTGCCAGGCCATACGAATCATCAGGCCCCCATAGTGACCCCAGTCGGCTGGCCACCAGTCCTGACTGTCTGTCATGAGCGCGTGCAGATCTTGCTTTACCGCCGCCAGATCCAGCTTTTTGAATTCTTCTGCGTAATTAAACTCTTCGCCCAAAGGGTTGGTTTTGGTGTCGTGTTGGTGGAGGATGTCCAGATTAAGCGCCTGCGGCCACCAGTCCATACTGGAGGACCCCACTGAAGTATTGCCGCCATGCATCACAGGGCATTTTCCCGACGTGCTCTTTGAATCAGTATTCATCATTCATATCCTTATTTGATATATTTTATATATGCGGTAACTGTTGAGAGCCACCTATACGCCGTTTCCTCAGGTTATGCATTTCCCTGTTCCAGAGTTTGATTTTCCTCAAGTTCTGCAGTGCTTTTAGGGCTAACAATATTAACGCTATGCCATTGATTATCCGTGGCAAGCTGATTCAGATAAATTCTTTATATTAGCAGAATCTAAATTAGTAATTATACATATAGCTGCCGCACATTTAACCTAACTTTCATCACAACACTAATTGACCTATCCCATCAGGAGACTACACCATGAGCGAAGAAGCGAACACAGCACCCCGCATGCCCGGCTTGAATCAACCTGCGCCGGACTTTACAGCCCCCACCACACACGGACCCAAATCGTTGAGTGAATACAAAGGTAAGTGGCTGGTTTTGTTTTCCCACCCGGCTGACTTTACGCCAGTCTGTACCACCGAGTTTATGGCCTTTGCCCAACGCCAGGCGGATTTCGCCAAGATCAACTGCGAGTTACTCGGCCTTTCAATCGACTCTACCCACTCCCATGTGGCGTGGACTCGCAATATCAAGGAAAAATTCGGCGTGGAAATCGGCTTTCCGATCATCGCGGACCTGTCCATGAAAGTGGCCACCTCATACGGCATGATTCAGCCCGGCTTCCAGCCCTCCGGTGTGGCGACAAAGTGATCGTCCCGCCGCCGGCTACCGTGGCAGAAGCCGAAAAACGCATGAATGAAGGTTACGAGTGTGTAGACTGGTATTTCTGCAAGAAAGACTTATGAGCACGAAGTGCCGATCTGAGTGGTGCCTGGGGACATCACTCTTCTCTTCATGCAGTCATTGACGGAGTGAATACCATGATCTTTCGCCAATTGTTCGACCACGCTTCCGGTACCTACACTTATCTGCTCGCCCGGCGCCACGGCGGCGAAGCCCTGATCATCGATCCGGTAAAGGAACTGCTTCCGCAATATCTGACATTGATCGAACAACTGGATGTCAAACTGGTTAAAGCCATAGACACCCATACCCATGCGGACCATGTCACCGCACTCGGCGGTTTGCGGGAACACACCGGCTGCATGACCCTTATGGGCGAATACACCAAGGCTGAGTGCGTTTCAGCACATGTACGGGAGGGTGAAACCATTGATGTGGATGGCGTTCGTCTAGATGCTCTCTATACGCCCGGCCATACTGACGAGTCCTTCAGTTTTGTTTTGAATCCCGGGAAACCGGACGCGGTATTCACTGGCGATGTGCTGCTGATCCGTGGCACCGGAAGAACCGATTTTCAAAATGGCAACCCGGAAAAATCCTGGGATTCCATCGTCAACAAGCTATTCCGGTTACCGGATGAAACCCTGGTCTATCCGGCACATGATTACAAGGGCTGGACCGTTTCCTCTATCGGTGAGGAACGTCGGTTCAATCCGCGACTGGCGGGCAAGAGTCGCGCTGAGTATGTGGAAATCATGCGCAACCTGAATCTGGCGGATCCCAAGTTAATGGATGTCGCTGTACCGGCCAATCTGGCTTGTGGGAACAATGAACACACTGGCACTATCTAAGGAACATGCCCAAATAGAATAAGTTCGAGCTTAAGGAAGGCTGTAAAAGGTGAAGTGTGAATAGAATTCTTATTTACGCAAACGTAGTCAATTTGGAAAAAATCTAAATTTCCCATTTAACAGCCCCCTTATTGGCTGTTTATTTGTAGTCCCACCCAGGGACTGCTTATTTTTGTAGAAATTTTATCGCGATTCCACTCTGCTAAATCATCTCTGTATGCTTTACAAAGACCATGCAGTTAAATTACTCCCGGCATAACCGGGAGCTTATTGGGTTACGCCCTCAAAGGACTTATATTACGCCTAAGGCGCTTAGAGTCCGAGCGCCATCTAATCTCGGTGCTCATCCTCTCGCTCTTGGTTTCGGATGTATTCTCTAACCATTTCCTCATCCAGGCCAACGGTGGAAACACAGTAACCCCGAGCCCAGAAGTGCTCACCATTGAAATTGCACTGCCTGCCCTTGAATTTTCTCGCTATGCTGATAGCGCTTTTTCCCTTTAGGTAACCCACCACATTGGATACTCAAAACTTCGGAGGAATGCTTATACACATATGAACGTGATCCAGCATCAGGCAATATCGACACGCCACAGTATGCTAAACTGCCTGAATCAGAAGACCGGCTGACCTAACTTCTGATAACGACTAGCGCAGAGCAATTGGACCCACCGGAAACAGCAATTCGGGTTTGTACGGCTGGCGTGGCGAAAAACGCAATGTCACGCTGGCACAGGGAGGCATGACGTAAATTTCAGGTGAAAGCGTTATTTCACTTTAAACAGAGTTTGGCAGCAGGACAGAATAGTAAATGAAAACGAGTTCAAGGAATTACCATGATCGACACATGAAACACGTATGAATCGGAAAGTGAAAGAAGGAGCCAATACTCCCCACTTTATTCAGGCTGCTCGCAGGGCAGCCCCAACTGCCACCACTTGCGCATACCGCTTTCCAGTTGATACACATTGCTGTATCCCATCGCCTTGAGTTGACGCACTGCTGGAATGCTGCGATGAGCCGACAGACAGATGGCGATAATCGGTCTCTCCTTCTCCAACCCCAAAGCGACGACGTTTTCGCGCGAAAACGACATAATGGGCAAATTCAGGGCACCCGCTATATGTGAACGCCGCCACTCTTCCCGAGTGCGCACATCCAGAATCTGCACGCTGCCTTCCGTCACCATTGTCAGCACCTTGTCCGCTGTCAACTCGGGAACCCTGCCGAACGGTAACCATTTTAACCAACCTGATAGAGCCATGGCATATTCCGCTTTAGAGTGATGCCAGCTGGACGTTTTTGTCGCGACTGGCCTTGATCATAATCATCAACAATACCGGCATGGTGACAACGGCGCACAGGAGTTCAAACAGGAACGAGCTGTCTTCCACCTTTTGCCCCTTGAAACGGGCCAGCATTGCATCAAAAGTATTGCCCGACAGATTACCGATATAGATGGCCTGGATATAGCCTTTTATTTCCCGAATCTGGGCCGGGCTGAAATAGTTCTGCAGTGCAGCCACCGCCGATGCCTCGACCTTGCCATTGGTGTCCGCATAGTGCTGGGCAAACAACACCGCGGCCGCATCAGCGGATGTCGCCGTCTGAATATTGTTATGCTGCAAAATGGCATTGATCTCATCGACATCGATGCCGTTGCTGAGGGCAAGATGGGTGTGAACCCAGGCACAATAGCGGCAGTCATTGACCGAGGTAACGCCCAGCATCACTTTTTCCCGCAACGCAGGGGAGGTCAACGGCTTGATCATTCCCCGTATCAGGAAAGGTGAATAAACCGTTGCCAAGCCAAGACGCTTAACCAGTTCACTTGGCGTGAACACGCGCTTTTTAAAAGTACTCATACTGCCAGTTTCTCCACATTTTTATCTTTTACAGGGGTTTCTGATACCGCTGATGTCAAGCCATCGCAAACGTGAGCTGACCAGGCGGCTATTGTCATGGACGGCGGTGCACCGGGCGCCGCCGGCAGCGCACTGGCATCCACGATATAAATACCGGGGTTGTCGTGAATTTCACCTTTGAGATTCACCACCGAAGACTCCCGGCTCTTCCCGCAACGGGCACCGCCCAGCGGGTGAACCGTCAGCAGGTATTCACTGGTGTAGCGCACCGGCGCGCCACTGCGGCGGGTGATTTCATCGAAGGCATTGGTGATACGGCGCAGAATCGGATTCGCATAATGAATGTAATGCATACGCAAACGCCCTTTGTACCAGCTGATATGGCCGTTGGCTTCGTCCGCGCCCATGCTGATGACGAATGAGAGTTTGCGCAGCCGGCGTTTGAGCCAGCCCGGCAGCGGAATCTGATCAACGCCATTTAACCCGTAACTGGTGAGCGTGGGACAATCCGGATAGTCCTTGAGGGCAAAGCGGCCATGACAGGGTGTGCCCAGACTCATATCGGTGGCACCAACATCCCGTTGCCACAGTGCGGGAAAATCCCCGTTGCCTCCGAAACCACTGCCCAGTGCGGGCATTCCCTGCAAACCACCCAGGTCACGGCTGTGGTACAACAGCTTGAGCGTATTCAGGGTGCCGGCCGCCAGTACTACCTGACTGGCGGTGAAAAAGCGGTAGCGGTTTTTGCCGTGATCGAATACATCCAGCCGGAAATCATGGCAGTCTTCGCGACGATGCAACGCCAGACATTCATGCAGCGCCAGCACTTCCAAACCTTTGTCCATGGCCGGCGCAATCAACGCGGTATCCAGCGTGGTCTTGGCGCCGGTGGGGCTGCCAAAAAAGCTGGTATTCTGGAACGGTTGCAGGGAGTCGTCACGCATGATGCCCATGTCCGGCTGCTTCACACTGGCATCCGCAACAAAATGAGCTGAACCGGCAAACTGATTACCGGTGAAATTGGGATCGTCTGCCGACGGCGGCTTGGCGCCCATCACATCGAACATCCAGCGGTAATGATTTTCCATCCGGGCCGCACCCGCTTTTCCCAACACTTTCTGCCAGTAATCCGGCGCATCGGGACGGACATTCATGGCGCTGTAGGCGTGGCTGCCGCCGCCCACACCGGAGGCACAGATGATGCTCATATCCTTGGCGTAATGAATTTCATAAAGCCCGTTGCGATTGAGCTGAAGCCCTTTACGCGGCAGGAACGGAGCCGACAGCGTACGCGCCAGGTGCGTATAAAAATGCCGGCCTTCCGGCAACGGCTTACGGTCGGCAACATTCAGATTCCGCGTGGCCCGGGTGTCACGCCAGGGTCCCCGCTCCAACAACAGGACTTTCGCGCCGGATTCTGTGAGCCGGTGGGCCGCCACCGCACCACCAAAACCACTGCCGATAATGATGAAATCGTAATGTGGTACCGTCATGATCAATCCGTTTCAAGGGTAAAATACAGTACACGCACGGTTTTACGGCTGGTCTGATAATTCATTCGTGCCAGCACCAGATGACCATTGAGTTGACGGGCTTCACCGCGAATGCCACGCAGCGGCTTCCAGTTGGCGTCGACATCGTAATTCAGGAATTCGATGCCGGTGCTCTCATCTTTTCCCACCTTGTAATGGGCGAAACGTACCTGGCCTTTCAGGCTCAGCCACACATTGGAGCCGACTCCCGTGGCAAAGGTCTTGCCACGCCAGGGATTGAGCGGCGTCAACAGCAGAAGGTACACAAACCCGCGCACAAAACGCGGCAACGCATTGACGCCGCTGACGCCCATAAGACGGCCGCGGAAGGTACCGTTGAGACCGCTCATGTTGACGGTGGGCAAGGTATCAAACAATTGATCGAGCTCGCTTTGATTCAAACGCATCAACATCTGGCCGTTCAAACGGGTGGCCTGCTGGGCGATTTCCATGGTCTTTTGCTCCTGCCTGTGGGATTCATGGCAGATTAGCGAAGCCAATTTAAGGGGACAATTGATGGTTTTTTGAGGCTCGGATAAGTTTTTCTAATCTGAAAATGCCTGCTTCAGCAGACCTTCGATCCAGCTGACAAACCCCTGCACCACCGGATTGTCCTGATCGGCGGGGCGATAAACCGCAAAAACCCCGTCCTCCAGGGGGCCGATGGGGGGAAGTGGGGCAATCACCCGCCCGGAATCCACCAGATAGCGTTCAATCGGCATGGCGGCCAGCGCCCCGGCCAGGGTTTTCGCCGCCTCGATCGCAGCGGGGTAGTCATCCAGGTGGTACTCCTTTTCCGGCCGGGGGGAGCCATAGCCGGACGCCCCGAACCAGAGCTGCCAGGCGGTGGGACGTGCACTCATGTGGATGATGGGAATACTGCGGACGGATTCTGGGTCGGAAAAATCATAGCGCGTGGCAAATGACGGGGGATACACCGGCTGCACATAAATATCCAACAGCTTGCGGCTGATCAGGTTGGGCCAGTGGCCGTCCCCATAACGAATGGCGACATCCGCCTCCCCCTGCTCCAGATTGACGTTTTTGATGTTGGAATCGATGCGCAGTGTGATTCCCGGATGCTGCTCCTGAAACTGCGCCAGTTGGGGAATGACCAGTGTGCTGGCTAACGGCGGCATGACACTGGCGATCAGGGTCGCCTGACCGAACGCACCCAGCAGGTCCTGAGTGTACTGGTCCAGGGTCTGAATGCAGTCATGCACCTGTTCCCAGTAGCGACTTCCCGCGGGCGTAAAGGCAAGTTCACGGTTATTGCGGACAAACAGCTGCAGACCGAGCTTTTCCTCCAGCGCCTTGATCTGGTGACTGACCGCCGGCGGCGTGATATGAAGCTCCTCCGCCGCACGTTTGAAACTCATGTGTCTGCCGGCGCAGTCAAAGGTTCGAATCAGATTAAGAGGGGTCAGCGGTCTGGCCATGATGGGAAAGACTATCCAGCGTGATTTGCTTCAGTATAAAGGATGACAGGCAACCACATCACGTGGAAAACAGGCGCCGGTACTGGGCCGGCGTCAAGCCTGTCAGGCGCTTGAACAGACGACGGAAAAAACTGCTGTCACGATAGCCTACCATGGCGCTGATATCCTCCACCGACTGGGGCGTGAGCTCCAGCGCTTCCTTGGCCTTGTCGATACGAAGTCGTTGAATATAAAGACTCGGGGGCTCATTCAGCGCCTGTTTGAACCGGCGCTTGAAAGTCACTTCATTTAACTGTACCTCGGCTGCGGCCCGCGCAATCAGATCCTCTTCCGACAGATGCGCCGCAAGCCAGCGCTCGGCCGCGTCGATGACTGCATCATGATGGCGCTGCCGGGATTCCAGATGCTGGATGGCCTGCTGGAGATGGGGATGGGTCTGCAGCAGGAACAGCTTGGCTGTCTGCACCGCCGTGCGCTTGTCGCAATACCGTTCAATGACGTTCAGCACCAGATCATTCCAGGCCGACCCGGCGGCGGCACAATGTATTGTCGGGTTATGCACGATGGAAAGATGCGGTTGTAATTCCACCTTGGGATAACGGCTTATAAACAGATTGGCAAAGGCCCAGTGGGTGGTGCACTTCTGACGATCCAGCAAACCGGTTTCCGCCAGCAAAAAGGCACCTGTACAAACCGAGAGAATTTCCGCACCCTGCTTGTGCTGCTGCCGGATCCACTGCTGTAATTCCGGATACGGTTTGAATAAGCCGGTGGGTGCCAACGCCAGGGAGGGGATCCAGACCAGGTCAAAGTTACCGGCATCTTCGATGCCCACATCAGGGGTAACCGGCACACCGTTGAAGCTGGTGAAAACTCCCGCCTTCAACGCCACGAGTTTCACACTGAACGGCGGCTCCGACTTGCCAGCCGATGTCAGGTTGGCGATACCAGCACAGGCTCGTAACACATCGACCGGACCAAAAATGGAGGAAGGCAAGGCTTCGGGAATTGCAATAATCGCTACCTGTATCACGCCGTCACACTCCTATTTAATCCACCCCATGAACCATTCGAACCACTTTTGATCCAATCCAACCTTTGCCTGCCACAATCCAGACCCTAACCTGAAAGCGTCCTCATTATTCACAGATATAAAACCAAAACAACAATAACCAATTATCAGAAGTCTCAATTTATGCTCGGGTTTTATTTGATAGGCCGAAAGCAGCTGACTCGGGCCTGCCGCTGGCTGATGTTACTGTTCATACTGGGAGTCACCCCCGCCTACGCGGTGCTGACAGACAGCCTTACTATCGGCAACGCCAAGGCGCTGTCTCTGGGAAACGCGGTCACTGCGGATCCTCCCGGTATAGATTCCATTAATTTCAATCCGGCCGGGCTGGCACAACTGAAAGGCAGACAGGTTTATCTGAAAACCGTAGCCGCCACCTTCGGCATTGACCTCGCGTTTGGCGACTATAACGCGGACCGCAAAAATTATCTGGCACAAAAACAGGCACTGGGAATTTTTCCAGACAGTTACTTCTATGACGAAGCCCACTTTTCCGAAAGCAAGACCCAGGGTGCGACGCTCATGTTGCCGGTATTCGGCATGACGGATATTCCCGTAATGCTGGGCCCGATGGGCGGTGCTTCCTATAACCCGCCAGGCAGCAAAATCACGTTTGCCACCAATGTTTATGCGCCCATGATGGTGGGCTTCAACCGGGCCGACAATGATCCCGGACGCTGGATGGGAAAGCGGCTGGCGTTCTCCCTGTTGACATATTTCTCCCCCAGTTTCGCCTATCAGCTCAACGACGAATTTTCCTTTGGCGCGTCACTGACCTTTAACTATGCCGGCATCGGTATCGAGTTGCCCTTCCGTTCACCCCATATCGGCATTGAATTTCTGGGTGAACTGCAAAACAGCATTTGCCCGGGAGGCATTATTCCCATTTGCGGCGGCGAACTCGGGCTCTACAGCCGCCTGGGCACACTGAAGTTTGAAGTCGAAGATCCGATGACCCTGGGTTTCAATCTTGGCCTGTTATGGAATCCGACACCCTGGCTCAAACTGGGCATGACATACCAGTCTCCGGTACCCATGAAAATGCACGGCGATTTCACCTGGGATAACAGTCCATCCTGGGTTTCATTCGTCAGTGATCTCGCCAACTCTCCAGGCTATGCCCCGATCGCCAGTCTGGTCAGCATCTTTGGCTGGTCACTGCCCGAAGGCCAGACTCAGGTGAAGGGAAAGGCCAAACTGAATATGGAAATGCCGGAGCACTTCGCCGTCGGTCTGAGCCTGCAACTGACCCCCGACATCAAACTGGACGCCGACTGCAAATACACCAACTGGGCCGTCTGGAACAGCATTCCGGTGCAGTTTTCCCAATCCATCGATTTTCTGCGTCTGGCCCAGATCGCCCAGCCGGATCTGGTGGGACGCGGAGGTACCGGACTGACCTTTCCCCTTGGTATGAAAGACACCTGGAACGGCGCCGTCGGAATCGAATATCGCTGGAATGACAATATTGTGCTGCGGGCAGGCGTGGAAGACCGGCCCAGTTCCATTTCCGCTGCTCACGACAGTCCGCTGCTGCCCATTGGTGACGGCTATCTCTACGGTACCGGAATGGGTCTGAAATTATCGTCCGGCGCCAAACTGGATTTTGCACTCGGGTATTTCAGTACCAGCGTAAACATGCCTGGCGGCACCAGCGATCTGGGCAACAGCACCAACCCGCTGCTGGTCATCTATAACCCTTACGCCGGTACCGATATCAAATCAAAAATGACAGCGATTCTGTTCGAGTTCAGCTATGCCCAGACATTCTGACTTGGCTATGCATGCAGACGCATACAATGTTGTAACTCCCGGGCCCGCACGCCCGGTTTGAACCACTGAAAAAGGTAAACCATCATGGGCCAGAGTAAATCCATACCCCCGCAACCGGCGTCCGGCCTGAAATCGGGCATCTTCGCCATTCTGTTCCAACGGGGCGCCGACCTCGATACGGCACTCCGTCAACTACAGGGAAGCCGGCGCTACACCAGTCTGATGCAGTTTTTTTCCCACATTGCCTACATTCTCAAAATCAGTATCCGCCATTCCATCATGATCGGCAGCAGCACCGGCTGGTATGTCACGCTGACACTGCTTGGTTATCACCCCGAAAAAAAAGCCGCTCCCAACCGGCGCGGGCAGCTGATTTCAGCCGATTTCAGGGAACGGCTGATGATTACCGTCACCAATGTCAACCAATGCGAACTCTGTTCATGGGCCCACTCCAGAGCAGCCCTGATTGCGGGCATTTCCGAGGACGAAGTCAATATGCTGCTGGTGGGCGATACCGCCAATTGCCCGGCGGACGAGCGCGACGCATTGTTGTTCGCGCAGCATTGGGCGGACACCGACGGCAAACCGGATGACACAGCCCTTAGCAAGTTGATCGCTCATTACGGCGAGGAAAAAGCCAAGGCGATTCTGGTCACCCTGGGCGTCATGCGGATAGGTAACTTCAGCGGCAACGCGATTCAATACAACATGGCCCAGTGACCTCATAGCTGCAATAAGTGCCAACATTTCGTACAAATATTGACCAGCTCTTGCGAGTATCCGGAACAGATTCAAACTAACTACTTCCCCAAAAAGCTGGAAGGGGACATTAGAATCCGGGCCTCTTCAAGAAAAGCTACCCACAAAGCAGACGTTGGTAAGACACCCCACGTCAATAGTCACGCAATAAATTCTGCCGTTAAATGGCCAAAAGAATGCATTGGGGTAGAGTTGGCGAACTGAATGAAACTAGTAAATTCAACGATGATTATGCTTTACGCTTAATTGATGTTGGAATTTTTCCGGCATATCTTTTTTTTGTTTGAATAAAACCGAAATTAAACCGTTCGAACCGCTTCTTCCTGGGGTCTTGGGTACTTAGAGGCCTTTTGTACCAAAAATCCAATAAAGCCTAAAAATATCATTAGCTTAGCAGCTTCAAAAAGTTCTGGTGCCTCCTGGCACTGATCAAATAACACCCATTCATCTTTATCTTAACGATTTGTTCCCTCAACTAATTACCAGGCCATACCAATTCTGGACTGAAATCACCCAACCGAACCGATCTTGCTGCTAAACTCGCCGACTTTTTGAGTGGGAAAGATCAGTATGGGTAAAAATAACAGCGATGATGGGAAGCTTGTACTGCTCAATGACGCTGAATATGCAGCGCTTTATGGTCTGCCTCCATTCGATGATGACGACCGGGATCGATACCTCAGTCTCAGTGATGATGAACTGAAACTGTTTGGAAAGCGTTCGACCGATCAGCTTAAAATCTACTTTGTTCTGATTCTGGGATACACCAAGCACAGTAGTGTCATTCGCGATATTGATTGGAGCGAATCTAAGGAAGATATTGCCTACATTCGTAAACGTTATCTCGGCAACCGAAAAGTAACGAAGGCTCCAATTACCCGCAACCAGAAAAAGCGTTTGTACGATCTGGTTCAGGATCACCTCAATATTAGAAAACTGACAGAGTCTGACGAATCGAAACTGATTCAGCAAGCCAAAAAGCTCGCGGCCAATTGCGCCGATAAGGTCGATATTTTGGATGAGCTTATCAGTTACATAAGCAATCAAGGCTATATGATTCCGCCGCTTTCTGTTTTCCAAGGCATTATTTCGGAAGCCCTCAATTCAGAAACGAACCGATTAAAATCCATAACGGCTTCCTCAATATCAAGCGCTTTGGAAACCGCGATAGAGAATTTACTCGAAACGCATAGTGATATCACCTTATCCTCCTTAAAGCGGGGTCCCAGAGAATTCAAAGCAAGTGAGATGGATGCGGAAGTCAAAGTCTATGATTTTCTGGTCGGTCTGATACCTGATATTGAAACAGTGATTCAGAAACTCAAGGTTTCTCCGTTTAATATTCGGTACTACGCCAAGCAGGTCGACCACTACACCATTACGCAGCTACGGACTCTGGATAGCGATCGATCCCATTTGTATATGGTGTGCTTTCTTTATTTTCGCTGGCGACAGGTGGGTGACAACCTGGCCAACGCATTCATCTATCATGTAAGAAAGCTTGAAACCGACGCAAAAATATTTGGTAAGGAGCAGATCGTCAAAGAACTCAGCGAGGTTGAGGAAAATATTAAAAAAGCGGCCTCGATACTTGGTATGTTCGTCGATGACTCCGTCAAAGATGAGCTCTCGTTTAAGAGAGTACGTCAGCTCGCATTCAAGCAGCTGAACGCCGCTGATATTGAGAAAGTAAAAAACCACTTATTAAACCTAACTGTCGATAAGGCCCAGTATGAATGGATCTTCATTGATCAGCAGCGTAGGCGCATCCAGAAATTCCTTCGTCAACTGTTTCAACGATTCGACCTTGGCTTCGACATGGAGCATCCTTTGTTATTTGACCAGGTGATTCAAACACAGGAAGCGTTTCGGCATGAAAATGAATTGACCCACTTTGACCGGCGTCTGGCACCAAAGAAGCAGCGACAATATTTATACCTGGACGACGACTGTCAACAGGTCAATCCACTGCGAGTGGAATTCTTTCTCTATAAACGTGTGAAGGAACTATTGGAGAAAAGGAAGCTGTTCCTGCTCAACAGTCAGTCTTATGAGCCAATCGATGCCGATCTTGTGGAGGATAAAGACCTTGATCGGCTGCTGAAGGAAAGCCTGCTCCCCTCAATGAAGCAGCCTGGCAAAAAGATTGTAGCGGATAAAATGAACCGGCTAACGGACCTTTTGGTGACCGTGGGCGACCGGTTACGATCGGGTGAAAACACCTCCGTGGTGCTCAAGACACAAGGGGGCAAAACTCACTGGGTGGTCAAGTACACTAAAAAGACTGAGGAAGTGAACAACCCGTTTTTTCGAGCCATGCCGCAAACCCACATTGCGGATCTATTAGCCTTTGTTAACCAGGATACGAAATTTTTTAATGCGTTCAAACATGCCAAAAACCGAGGCAAACTCGCATCTTCGGATTTTGATCCTCTGGTGGCCTGTATCATTGCGAATGCTACCCGCTACGGAATCTTTAAAATGGCGGATATATGCAATTTTAACCACGATAAGCTGCGGATCGTACAAGCTAACCTGCTAAGAATGGAGACCTTGCGAGCGGCCAATGATCGAGTCAGTGACGCCGTCGCCGGGTTACCCATTTTCAAATACTACTATATTCAAGCAGGTAAAATTCATGCCAGCAGCGATGGCCAGAAACTTAAAACCAAACGGAAGACCATCAGGACCCGATTTTCAACCAAATACATCAAAACAGGACCAGGGGTTTCCGGACTAACGCTGACCGCGCATTTTGTGCCGCTGTACGGCAAGATTATTGGCTTGAATGAACACGAATCCCATTTTGTTTTTGACCTGTTGTACAACAACACATCAGAAATTCAGCCGGACATCGTATCGACTGATAGTCATGGCAGCAATCGCTTCAATTTCGCGTTACTGGATCTGGCTGGCTGGACCTTCGCTCCTCGTTACGCCAACGTCAACAAAGAAATGAACCAGCTATTTAGGGTGGAAGAAATCGACGGTACTCACGAGATCAGCCTATTAAAACCCATCGATGTGGATCTTATTTGTGAAAACTGGTCGTTTATTCAGAAAGTCATGGTATCACTCACCTCCAGATCCACCTCGCAGGCCTCCATTGTCAGAAAGCTCTCCGGAACGGCCGCCGCCAATCAGCAGTTTAAAGCACTGGCAGAATACAATCGGCTCATCAAATGCATCTATCTTCTGGAATACGTGGACGATGACAAACTGCGGCAGTACGTGCAAAAAGCATTGAATCGAGGTGAGGCCTATCACCAGCTGCAACGCCACATTGAGGAAATCAATGGTGCCCGCTTCAAGGGAGATGATAAAGAAATTGATGAGGCGTACGAATGCGCACGCCTACTGGCGAACTGCATGATCTTTTTCAATGCGCTGATTCTGTCGAACCTCCTGATGCGCTTTGAAAAACACAAACGCCCAGATCTGGTGGATATCACCAAAAAGGTGTCACCTGTGGCCTGGGCGCATATTAATATCAATGGGTCGTATATCATCGACTTTATGAATGGGGTTCAGTTGGATATTGAAGCGCTTATGAAGCCGGTGTTTGATCGCAATGGCGTGATGACCTAATGGGTCATTCGGTTTCCAATAACGGGATGCCGCAATCACCGCACAGTATGTTCAAATCCGGTTTACCCCAGACTTTCATGTAACAGCCACTGCAGTAGTATTTGTGACGGTTGGATTTGTTGGCTGGCTTCGATGAGGGAATGGCGTGGGTATCGTCTGCGGACTGGAAGGGTAACGCGGCTAAAAACGCCTGCTCTATGGTTTCCATGGAATACGGCAGGCCTTCCAGCAAGGGCTCTTGAGAATCCGATGAATGATCTTCAGGTTTTTTCGATTGCTTTTTGTGTGACGGTGCGCTGCTAACCTCAAGCCCATTGGCATCGTAAATCGGCGTCGGTGACGCCGGGCGGGGAATCGGAAAGGCGTCTACCCAACTAATCTGTACCCCGGAATGGATGAACTGGGTGCAGGCCGCCAGAAACGGCCCATCTGATAAGATGTAGTCCGATACCGTTTGACCGACAATAGCGCCACCAGGCTTGCCCGTGGTGCTGGGCATCAGTCCAATGGCGATCATTTTGCGGGCCCATTCTTCGTTATGGTATCCGCTGCGGCTGGGGTGGCCAAAATGAGACTGCCAGACATGAACCATTTCATGGCACAGTGTCTGGAAAATATCCATCAACGAGTAATTGGCAAAGTACTCTGGATTGATGGCGAGCTCATCGCTAAACTTGCCTTCAGCTGCATGATACCAGCGACGAAAGGAAACATAGCCCATCAGCCGCTTTTGCCGTTGAAAGGTGATCACACATTTGGGAAGCTGATCGTCAAACAAAGCCTGATTAAAGTAGTCGTAGGCGGTTTGAAAAAGTAGGTAAGCTTCACCGGTTGGATCGGTCATTGGTTAATTTTTACCTGTTTTGTGCAATACAGAATTATCTTATTTTTATTATATATATGCTTTTTATAATAACTAAAAAGCATATATATTTTGTAAGTTAGTGCAAGCCATACTGTAACTTAGTACACCCCATTTGACTAACATCCCGGCATCTCTTTGGGTCAACCATTTCTCCTCAAACCCGCTTTATTGCTCTCCAGTACAGGATCAACACCTTTACTGGTTTGCCAGCTTTAATTGACTGAAAATCTGGTTTTTTGTATTCAGCTCCGCTTCCAGGGCCGTGAGCTTTAGCGTCATGGCCTGGATCGATTCCGCTCTGGTATCCAATTCCGATTTCAAGTGGTTCACAGTCGCCACCTGTTGGTTAAGGGAATCTATCTGGGCAGCCAGTAGACGGATTTGATCTTCAGCTGACCTAAGTTCGCTGCGCACCTTGTCATACTGGGTGATTTGACTGGTGAGTTGCTTTCGGCTTTCACTCAGCTGCGTCACCAACTGGGCATTGTCCTTGTTGAGTTGGGTAATGTCGGTTTGCCGAAGAGAGAGCGTTTGCTGTAGTTGGCGCTGTTCCGCTTGCAAAGCCTGGAGCTGTTGCTCATGGCGTCGTTGGTCTTGATCACGCTGTTCTTTAACGGAATCCCGGTAGTGTTGCAGGGCTTCGCGGGCATGTTGGTGTTTCTCCTCCAGCGATTGGATCTGACTGTTTTTATCGTCCAGCAGCGTTTTTTGGTCTTCCAGTTGCTGTTGTATCCGCGAGTTTTGCTCGCTGAGTGAACGTAGCTCCTGGGTAGTGGCCGCCATTTGCTGTTTGGCTTCGACCAGCTGGCGCTCAAGTTCCTGAGCCTGCCGTTGGAATTGAGTGCCGGTCGCGGATTGCTGGGTAAGCTGATCTTCCAACTGCGCCACATGAGCCAGGTGGCGGGCTTCGGCCTTTTCGATCAGGGACTGTGCGTCCTCACGCAGACTGGCCGCCAGACGGGCTACTTGTTCCGTGATTGCACGAGTTAACAACACTTCATCATCCAAGCGTGCCGCATCCTGGTCCTCCAATTCTTTGAGATAACGATGAATCGTGGTTTTCGACCCGGTATTACCCAGCTCAATCCTCAGGGCATCGATAGAGGGGTTCTGGCCTTTGGCTAACAGTGCTTCCCTGGCCCGTTGCACTAGTGCTTTGTTGATACCGCCTCGAGCCATCAGATTGTCCTCTTTGCTTATTTCGTAATGTAGTACGTACTATGTAAATACATACCATAATCAACACACTAAAACATCAGAATATTGCTAAAACTAAGAAAATATAATAGGGGCTTATTCTTTCTCTGGCTGATTTTGACCGGTATACTCGTCCCAATTCAGTACACATCACCTCTATTCACATGTTAAGGCGCAGGTTCAGGGATATGAGAAAACCACCCCAATCACCACTGGATACGATTGCCGCACCGCTGATCCAGGATGTCCGCCAACTGATTGAGGCGTCTCGGCAAAGGGTGGCCACCTCTGTCAATACCGAGCTTTCGCTACTGTACTGGCAGATTGGTCGGAGAATTGACCAGGAAAACCTGACGGGTGAGCGTGCGGGGTACGGTCAGGAGATTGTGGCTACACTGTCGCAACAATTGAGTCGGGATTATGGGTCTGGCTTTAGCCGCTCAGGTCTGGCCCGGATGATCAAATTCAGCCAAAACTTTTCGGACATCGAAACCGTGAAAGTATTGGCCAAATCACTCAGCTGGTCGCACTTCAAAGAGTTATTGCCTTTAGACAAACCGTTACAACGGGAGTACTACGCCGAGCTGTGTCGGGTGGAGCGCTGGAGCGTACGCACCCTGCGCAAGAAAATTGACAGCATGCTGTATGAGCGTACGGCATTATCCAGAAAACCGGATGAATTGGCTCAACTGGAACTGGCCAAACTGCGTGATACGGATTTGCTGACCCCAGACCTGGTATTCAAAGACCCGTATTTCCTGGAGTTCCTGGGTCTCCAGGATCACTATCTCGAAAAGGACTTGGAAGACGCGATTCTTCGCGATATGGAACTGTTCCTGATGGAGCTGGGCGCAGGTTTCGCCTTCCTTGCCCGGCAAAAGCGCATTCAAATCGATAGCGATGATTTTTACATTGACCTGCTGTTCTATAACCGCCATTTAAAGCGGTTAATCGCCATTGAGCTCAAGCAAGGGGATTTCAAACCAGAATATAAGGGGCAGATGGAATTGTATTTGCGCTGGCTCAATAAGCACGACCGGCAGCCAGACGAAGAACCGCCATTGGGTATTATTTTGTGTGCCGGTAAAAAAC
The DNA here is from genome assembly GCA_964016105.1 of uncultured Ketobacter sp. GTDB lineage: Bacteria > Pseudomonadota > Gammaproteobacteria > Pseudomonadales > Ketobacteraceae > Ketobacter. Next base: position 80,546 of record CAXHEX010000016.1, on the reverse strand, counting down.
AGGAGCAAATCGAGCTATTGGAACTGGATCAATCTGGCATCCATGTGGCCGAATACCTAACCGCGTTGCCCTCAAAAGAACTGCTTCGAGAACGATTTCACCAAGCCATTGAGTCTTCACGTCAGCGTTTATTGGACCGAGCTCCAAGCGATGAACAAGATTGATCAATACATCCAGGCCGCCACGCGGGAAAATACCCGCAAAAGCTACCAGGCTGCGGTTGAGCATTTCGAAGTAACCTGGGGTGGCTTTTTGCCTGCCACATCTGAAGCGATTTGCCGGTATCTGGTGGATCACGCTGAAACCCATGCCGTCAACACTCTCAAGCAACGACTGGCTGCTCTTGCGCAATGGCATATTGACCAAGGTTTTCCCGATCCCACCAAAGCACCCATGGTGAAAAAGGTGCTCAAAGGGATTAAAGAACTGCACCCTCAACAGGAAAAGCAAGCCAAGCCATTGCAGATTGACCAATTGAAAGCCTTGGTTCAATGGCTCGACGAGTCCCACCAAAAGGCCGTTGCAGAGCAAGATCGAAAAAGCCAGCTCAGCACATCACGAAACAAAGCCCTGGTCCTGCTAGGATTCTGGCGGGGTTTTCGAAGTGACGAGCTGTGCCGTTTGACCATTGAAAACATCCAAGTCGACCCAGGACAAGGCCTTTCCATTTTCTTGCCTCGGAGCAAAGGTGATCGAAGCAACAGGGGACGCAATTACCCGGTACCTGCACTCCAAAACCTCTGTCCCGTAAATGCTTACCTGGAATGGCTAAGCGTTTCCCAACTCCAAAGTGGGCCTGTATTTCGTCGCATTGACCGCTGGGGCAATATTTCTGAGCACGCAATTCAGCCCAACAGCGTCATAACACTGCTACGGAAGTTAATGGGTCAGGCTGGCATTCCGGATTTCGAAAGCTACAGCAGCCATTCGCTGCGGCGCGGATTTGCTTCCTGGGCCAATGAAAGTGGTTGGGACATTGCGACGCTGATGGAATACGTGGGCTGGAAGGATGTGAAATCGGCAATGCGCTATATAACCCGTTCGGAACGGTTTCAATTTGGTGAATTACCCAACCCATAGATTGGTATTTTCTCAATATCAGCACTTGAAACCGATGGGAATGGGCACTCTAAGCTGAAAGGGGACATTCGAACAGAGGCTCACTTAATCGGAGATCTTTTCGAAAGCTGACATACACAAAAGCTGCTTCAATTTGTTATCGGCATGATGGAACTTGCGAATTTTAGTTCAAGCCAGCTCAACATCGATGAGTGGGTGTCAAACGATACTTAAACCCCAGGGCATGTCTATATCAGATGTACTTTTAGTCTAGCGTCTTTCAAGATGTGTTATTGTTTAGGAAAATGATAGAGGTCTTTGTCACAGCCAATCAATTGTGAAACTCTAGCACCTACCACATTCAACAATTATTTATTGCTATCAATCTAATCAATAAAATAGATTTTACAGATCAAAGAAGCTCCCTGTATATTCAATAAAAGATAGCTGTGATCTGATATAGGGGAAATCATGAACTGTCGAACATTGGAATACATCGTGGCCGTCAAAGAGACTGGCAGTGTTTTGGGGGCTGCGAAAGCATGTAATGTGACGGTAGGAACTATCAGTGGTCAGATCACTCGCCTGGAAACGTATCTGGGCGTCAAGATATTTAATAGCCGCGCGCACCCAGCGCAAATTGATCAAAATGCAGCTGATTTGTACGAGATGATTCGATCAACGGTGAATAATTTGAGAGCTATTAAACAACTGGCTGCATATAGCACTCAGTAGAACCACTTCATTGTGGTGTGATTTGGGTTTGGAATTATCAAACACGCGATGAATTTCATAGTAGCACTCCGGATGATGTTGTAACGTCCACCACAGGTGGGATCGTGAAGAAAGTGAGATAATAGGCAATTCATTGATTTCAGGGCATTTGTAACCCTTTCGTTATAACCTCCCTGGGGCGAACACATAAGGATAAAGATAATGGAAAGCAACTCAAACAACACAGCTGGAAAATGCCCAGTGATGCACGGAGGTAACACTTCCTCCGCTCGATCTGGAATGGACTGGTGGCCCAATGCACTAAATCTGGACATCCTCCACCAACACGACACGAAAACTAACCCTTTGGGTGAAGAGTTTGATTATGCCGAGGAATTCAATAAGCTGGATCTGGCAGCCGTCAAAAAGGACCTGCACGCCTTGATGACGGACAGTCAGCCCTGATGGCCTGCGGACTGGGGTCACTACGGTGGACTGATGATTCGTATGGCCTGGCACTCGGCGGGTACCTACCGTATTGCCGATGGGCGCGGAGGCGGTGGTACCGGCAACCAACGCTTTGCCCCAATCAATAGCTGGCCGGATAACGTCAGCCTGGACAAGGCCCGGCGTTTGCTCTGGCCAATCAAGAAGAAATACGGCAACAAACTCTCCTGGGCTGACCTGATTATCTTGGCAGGTACGATCGCTTATGAGTCCATGGGCTTGAAGATCTACGGCTTTGCCGGTGGCCGCAAAGATATCTGGGCGCCGGAAAAAGACACCAGTTGGGGCTCTGAACAGGAGTGGCTGGGCAAAGACACAGAACGCATGCACAGCGACAAACAGGACACCCTAGACAATCCACTCGCTGCGGTTCAAATGGGCCTAATTTACGTCAACCCGGAAGGGGTTGATGGCAACCCCGACCCGCTAAAAACCGCTCACGATGTGCGCCTGACCTTTGCCCGTATGGCAATGGATGATGAAGAAACCGTTGCTTTGACCGCAGGTGGCCACACTGTAGGCAAGTGTCACGGTAATGGTGATGCTGAAAAACTGGGCCCTGACCCGGAAGCCGCAGATGTCTGCGAACAGGGCCTGGGCTGGCACAATCCCCAGGGTAAAGGTTTCGGCCGGGATACGATCACCAGTGGCATTGAAGGCGCCTGGACCACCCACCCCACAAAATGGGATAACGGTTACTTCTACCTGCTGTTCAACTACGACTGGGAGTTGAAGAAGAGCCCCGCCGGTGCCTGGCAGTGGGAGCCGATTAACATCAAGGAAGAGGATAAGCCAGTCGATGTGGAGGACCCCTCCATCAAGTACAACCCCATCATGACGGATGCGGATATGGCGATGGTCAAGGATCCCGTCTATCGCAAAATTTCCGAACGGTTCTACAACGACCCGGACTACTTCTCGGAAGTGTTTGCTCGCGCCTGGTTCAAATTGACCCATCGCGATCTGGGACCAAAGAGCCGGTATTTGGGGCCAGATGTTCCCGCCGAAGACCTGATCTGGCAGGACCCCGTACCGGCAGTGGTTTACACCCTGAGTGATGCCGAGATCGCTGACCTCAAGGCCAAAATCCTGAATAGCGGTTTAAGTGTCTCCGAGCTGGTTGCCACAGCCTGGGATAGTGCCCGCACCTTCCGCAACTCGGATTATCGCGGTGGCGCCAACGGTGGCCGTATCCGCCTGGCACCGCAGAAGGACTGGGAAGGCAACGAACCGGCCCGACTGGAGAAAGTGCTGGGGGCACTGGCGGAGATTCAGTCAGGCCTCAGCAAAAAAGTCAGCATGGCGGACCTCATCGTTCTGGGTGGCACAGCTGCGGTGGAAAAAGCTGCACAGGATGCCGGCGTCAATATCACCCTACCGTTTGCACCGGGTCGCGGTGATGCCACTGATGAGATGACGGATGTGGAGGCCTTTGCCGTGCTCGAACCGCTTCATGATGGCTATCGCAATTGGTTGAAGAAGGATTACGTGGTGCCCGCCGAGGAGCTAATGCTGGATCGCACTCAGTTGATGGGCTTAACCGCTCCGGAAATGACTGTACTGGTCGGCGGTATGCGGGTGCTGGGGGCTAACCACGGTGGCACCCAACATGGTGTGCTGACAGACCGCGTCGGTGTACTGAGTAACGACTTCTTCGTCAACCTGACGGACATGAATTACACCTGGAAAGATGCAGGTGGCAACGTTTACGAAATCTGTGACCGCGAATCTGGTGCTGTGAGGTGGACTGCGACCCACGTCGATCTGGTATTTGGTTCCAATTCTATTCTGCGCTCCTACGCTGAGGTGTATGCGCAGGATGACAACAAGGAAAAGTTTGTCCGGGATTTTGTTGCGGCCTGGACCAAAGTGATGAACGCTGATCGGTTTGATCTGGCATAAGCCACTATTGAGATCCAGACGCCAGCGTTGCGCGTTCGGCGTTTGGATCCCGAGTTCCACCATTGAATTTTGCCGCATATGCGAATCGCCATCAGCAGGCGCTGGTTAAATCTTTTCTCCGCTACATTGATTACCAACTATACTTTCTGTCATGACCGGATATAGCGCTTAAAGGCTCCTCAAGGAAAGAGGTCTTCTCAACGTGATTCAAGCCGGAAGGTCAATGTCCATTGGAGTTGCTTGTGTTTAACTGGGTAGGTAGTCGATTAAAACAAGAAAATGCTGATTTAAAATTCCGGCTTCAAGAACTTGAAACGCAATTGAGAATGGCGTCTGAACGCTTGGTTGAGCGAGAATCCACCTTGAACGGTGTCGTCAATGCTGTTTCCCGTGAGAAGGATGCTTGTCTGGAAATACAGAACCTCATGTTTCGCGGCACTGAACTTTTGTTGATCGTGCGTCAATCCATTGCGGACGGTACCCAAAAACTGGATGCAGAGAGGGAAAAACTCACGCGCGGGTCCCACATTTTTGGTGAAGTCAGGGATACCCTCGGCCGCATTGACATTGAACTCGCAGCAGTGGTGGAATCTGCCAATACGAGCACAGGGCTTGCTCATTCACTGAAGTCAATGGCTGCCCAGATCAGCCAGTTTGTTTCAGTGATTCACGAAATTTCAGAACAAACCAATCTGTTGGCTCTGAATGCAGCGATTGAGGCGGCAAGGGCCGGTGAATCTGGCCGTGGGTTTGCTGTCGTTGCGGAAGAAGTTCGCAGGCTAGCCCATAAGGCAAATGATGCTTCGGGTGCCATTGGGGATCTTGCCCGTAGCGTCATCAAGGGTGCGGAAGATACCACCACGAGTCTTGACGACGCACGCAATACCACCGCTGCCATTATTCAAACGTCAGAGAGTGTCAAACACGCCGTAAACCAAGTGCTGGATTTGTCATCGAGTATGCAGGATACCATCCTGAAATCGGCAACAACCAATTTCATTGAAACGGTGAAGATGGATCACGTGGTGTGGAAGAACAGCGTGTATCGGCAGGTGTTTGGTATTGATACTGTTGATGCTGACAAGTTGCCAAATCACTGCCAGTGTCGTTTGGGTCAATGGTATTACCAAGGCGAAGGGAAACGTCGTTTTTCAGCTGCGTCCAGCTATGCGCGATTGGAGGAGCCACATCGCCACCTTCATGAAGCAGGCCGAGCAGCGATCGAAAGTTTGGAAAAAGGGCAATATTCAGCAGAAGTTCAACACAATCTGGAAGCAATGGAAACAGCCAGCCTGGAAGTGGTGCGCTTTCTGGATATGATTGCGGCACAGGGTTAGTCGATAGGAACATTCACTCAAGCAATGAAGCGAAGTCCATCGCAAGCCCAAGGCGAATTAGTATCGGGTTGTAATCTATTCAGTGTCTCCTTTTCGCGCTTTCGAGCTATGGAAAGATACGTCCACGAAGGACCGCTTTTCGCCCCTTTGAGACGGATGACCCTTCAATCATTTTCCCTGCAGAGAAGAAAGGTAGGGATAAGTTACCCATTTTACCAACTCAGCGGTTCCAGAAAGCCATTATAATCTGACCGTTGTATATTATTGATATTACAGGGTATATTTCGATTCTTGGTACAAAAAGCCTCTAAGTACCCACGACCCCATGTAGTAGAGTTTAGCGAGAACTACATACCGACAGCTAAACTAAGCTGCAAAAGGAGGAAACACCAATGGACCGCCGCAAATTCTTTAGGTTAGGACTAATAGGCATCACGGGTACATCGCTTTTACATCGCAACCTCTACGCCACCCAAAGTTCCTTGGACACCAACCTAGCTGGGAGCATTTACTACTCGAAACAAAAAACGGGCCGTTGGAAAGGAAAAGAAGCTGGCCACATACCCTTAGTCGAAGTGGGCAGCGACATGTTAAAAATCACCACACCTCACGAAATGAACGGATACGAACACTACATAATTAAGCATGCAATTTTTGATAGCCAATTTAACTTTTTAGACGAGAACATGTTCGACCCCACCAGTACCAAAGCACCCATTTCCGAGCATGAAATAAAAGACTATAAGGGCACAGTCTTTGTCGTTAGCGTCTGCAACAAACACGATTGTTGGGTAACTGAAGCAAGCGTTTAGTGGTTGGTGGATAACCACAGAAATCAGTGTGAAATACGACGATCATCAATTCGCCACCCGTGACTAGGCAGGATAAAGATTTGCCACGGGTGCCGTTCTAGTTGAGAAATCCAACTCGTTTATCACATTAACGACTATTGAATATTGTTGAGCGTGCTTTCCAACATTTCCAGGCGATCTTGACCAAAAAACATCTCTTCACCCAGGAAAAATGTGGGAGCTCCAAACACACCACGATCAACTGCTTCTTCTGTCAGGGTTTTGAGCTGTTCTTTCACCTGCTCTTGGTTGCTTAGCAACAATATCTCTTGTGGATCGAGCCCCGCTCCTGCCAGCACATCAGCTACAACATCAGGCAAGCCCATATTCTTTTCATCAACCCAAATTGCGGTAAAAACGGCATTCAGATAGATTGAAAACTCCGGTCTTCCCAGCATGGCAACAGCCCCGCGCATCAGATGCAGTGTATTGATGGGGAAATACGGATTGAATATTAGCGGCACGTTATACAGCCTGGCGAAACGCTGCAAATCCATCATGGTATATTTGCCCTTCGCCGGAATAGTAATAGGCGATTGGTTGCCCGTTGCTTTAAACACGCCCCCCAACAACATTGGTTTCCAGATCAGCTGGGCGTTGTTTCGCTGTGCCAATGCGGGTAGTTGTGTCCATGCCAGATAACTGGCCGGACTGCCCACATCAAAAAATACCTCTATGCCGTTTGGCATATATACAACTCCTATTCAAAAGGTTTCCATCCAGGGCCGCAGATCCAGCTCGTGGGTCCAGCAGTCTCTGGGTTGACAATGCAGCTGCCAGTACTGATCAGCAATGTGTTCCGGGTTCAGAATCCCGTCCTCGGATTTCTTTGCGTACATATCTGGAAAATTTTGCTGAATGAAATCTGTATCAATAGCCCCATCAATAATGGAATGGGCGACATGAATGCCCCGAGGACCTAGCTCTCGTGCCATGCTTTGAGCAAGAGCACGTAACGCAAATTTTGCACCCGAAAAAGCGGAAAAACCACTGCCGCCTCGAAGCGAGGCCGTAGCTCCTGTGAAAATAATAGTTCCACGATTACGCGGCAACATCACTTTGGCGGCCTCTCGTCCGCTCAGGAATCCAGCCAGCGCCGCCATCTCCCATACTTTTCGATAAACACGTTCTGTTGTTTCAGTAATGGAAAACCGGACATTAGCGCCTATATTAAAGATGACCACTGCGATTTCTCCAATATCGCTTTCAATGTGCTGGAATAATTCCACCATCGCCTGCTCCTTTCGAGCATCGCATCCCATACCAAATACTGTACCTCCAGCGCCTTGAATACTCTCCACCAGCGGTTGTAGTGCTTCCTGGTTGCGGCGCGTGGCCACCAGAGTGAGCCCTTCTGCTGCAAAACGCCTGGCTATAGCGCCACCGGTCGCGTCTCCTGCACCGATGACAACCGCAACCTGCGGCCTGGTTTGTAATTTGTCCATCATGTTCACCTTAAGTTCTTTTATGGAACCTACTCATTGTCAGTTCCATTTTGGAACCTGTCAAGCTATTCTAGTGACCATTCGTTTCCAGAGGTGAACGCCATGCGTTGGGAAGAACTACATCAGCAGCCGTGCTCCTTGGCACGCACACTTTCAGTGATCGGGGATCGCTGGACCCTGTTGGTGCTAAGAGATTGTTTTCTTGGGATACGTCGCTTTGATGCTTTTGAGAGCCGGCTTGGCATTACTCGCCACATACTGGCGGATCGCCTGAAAAAGCTGGTGGAACAGGAAGTCCTTTTCAAGGTGCCATATCAACAAAAACCACTGCGGGAGGAATACCGTCTGACCGAAAAAGGGCTGGAATTGCACCCGGTGATGCTTGCGCTGGTGCATTGGGGTGACAAACACATGGCTGATGAGCGTGGTGCACCCGTTATTCACATTCACAAGAAATGCGGTCAACCGATGCAGCCTATGACCACCTGCTCCTGTTGTGGTGAGCCGCTGCATGCACGAGATATCCAAGTGCTACCTGGCCCGGGTTACACAGAACACGAGGATATGATTTAGCGCAATGCAAACTTGGATCGAAAATCCCGAGCCCAGCCAATGACCAAATCGGTTAAAACTTCAGAAAGACTTACTCCATGCAAGCAAAAGCAATGGCATGGTAAAATCCACAATACTGTTGTAAATACCAGCAACTCTCTGACCAGGATTCTTGGAGCCGAAAGCCAATGCTATGATCTTCGCGTTTGGAAACTACCAACTCAACACCAAAAGCCATGAACTGCTTTCAGATGGAAAATCCATAGGGGTAGAACCACAGGTTTTTGCTGTGCTTCACGTTCTGGTGGAAAACCGTGAGCAGGTGGTTTCAAAAGAACAGTTGATGGAAAGCATTTGGCCTGGACGGATAATGTCTGATGCAGCTTTATCCAGCCGAATCAAAAGCGCCAGACAAGCCATTGGCGATGATGGCAAGAATCAAAAGCTGATCAAAACAATTCACGGTATAGGTTTTCGATTTATTGGCGAGATTGAGGTACAGCCAGCGCCGGTGGTTAAAATACTTGCCAACCCCCCACAACTAGCGACGCCAGAGATAGCAACCTCAGAATTGATAGATAAGCGCCCTTCTATATTGGTTCTACCCTTTCAATTTGCCAGCCAACAGGAAACACTGGAGATCCTGCCCCATGGGTTGGCTCACGATATCATCACCGGCCTCTCCCGCTTGCGCTGGTTAAAGGTTATTGCCAGGGCCAGCGCTTTCCAGCTTACCTCAGCATCCAATTCTTTTGCCGAGATGCGTAGTCTAACGAAGGCGCGTTATTGCTTGTCCGGTTTTATCGAAGTGATTGCAAACCGGGTGGCGATTAATCTGGAACTAATAGATATGTCGCATGATTCTGTGTTGTGGGCCGAGCGTATCATGGGTTCTTTGCACGACATTCATAGTATCCGCTCAGAAATCGTTACCAAGGCCGTAGCCACATTGGAGCTTCAAATTTCCACAAAAGAAGCACAAATGGCGCAGCTTAGGTCTCCCGAAAACTTGGATGCATGGGAGTCCTATCACTTGGCCACCTCCCATCTGTTTCGCTTTAACGAACGGGACAATTTGGCAGCCACCAAACTATTTCGTCGTGCGGTCAAATTGGAGCCAGAATTTGCCCGTGCCCATGCTGGATTGTCGGCAGCGGAATTTCAAAATGCCTTTAACCTTTATAGTGGTGTGGATCGCAACCAGGCCGTACGCATTGCCCAGGAAAGTGCGGAGCGCAGCATTGATTTGGATCGGCTTGATCCCCTGGCAAATTTCGTCATGGGGCGCTCCTATTGGTTATACGGTGATACCCAAGCCAGTCTGCCCTGGTTAGAACGAGCCATAGCTTTAAACCCCAATTATGCCCAAGGCTACTATGCCCATGGCTTGGCATCCCTCATGGCCAGTCATGAATTAAGAAGCTATGAAGATTCGGAGCAAGCAGTATCGCTCAGTCCGCTCGATCCGTTTTTATACGGTTTTTATGGTATTCGGGCTTTTTCCTATTTGGCCGATGATGATGTGGAAAGCGCTAAGATCTGGGCGGAACGAGCAGCTAGTCAACCGGAATCAATCCCGGTAATGGATCTATTTGCCGCAACAGCATGCGAGTTGGCCGGTGATGAAGTAAAGGCCCAGCGCTGGCTCAGTAAAGCGATAAGACGCAAACCGGACATCGATGGCCAATATTTTTTTAAGGCCCTGCCCTTCGAGCAAGGAGGAGTACGCACGAAAATTCAAACCGCACTAACTAGATTAGGGCTTTGACAGGTAAAACTCAGATAATCTGCAGAATTCCCCAAGTTTTCTTCAAGTTTCAACGTCAGTAATTTGCGTAAATAACCTCATTGAAACCCACACATCGAGGTGAATCTATGCAAACCCCACCCATCTTGGCGATACATGGTTCTGCCAGTTCTGGCGCTATGTGGAAACCATTACAGCAAATTTGCTTGCCCGAAAGACACGTCTTAAGTCCGGATCTCCTGGGCTATGGCGAAAACCTAACCACACAGCTTCCGCAACAGCCTGACCTGGCTTATCGTGCGCAGCCACTCATTGAATTCATACAGCAATATAAATCCGTGCACTTGGTGGCTCACTCCTTTGGTGGTTCAGTGGCGATGGAGATCATCAGAACCATTCCCCGAAACATCGAAAGCCTGACCCTTTATGATCCAGTAATACCTGCCATATTCAAAGGCAGTGATGAGGTCAATGATCAGCACTTACTAGCGGATTTTATTGCGCTGTCAAAAATCGTAGCGGCTACTGAAGGCCATGTAGGAATGGAAACATTCCTGGATTTTTGGAGTGTACCCGGCGCATGGCAGCGCACGCCTCAGGCAGTAAAAAACAAGTTAGCTCAGTTGGCGCCCATGGTATTGAGGGATTTCGAAGAGGCCATCAGCGTATCCCGGAACACCTATACACGTATTCCTTTTAACCAACCTGTACGTATTTTAGTGGGGGAGAAATCGAATCGCCACGCCCACAGAATGGCACAGCTGTTAGCTGAGTCGTTACCTCATAGCCAAGTTGATCAGATGATCGATATGGGTCATATGGGACCCACTACCCATTCCCAGCAAGTAAGCCAGTCCATTTTAGAACACATAGAAAAAGCGGAACAACCCGGCAGTCAAAACTCAAATACACAGTCTTCCATATCCGTCAACATGTCACTGCACTCAAGCTAAAGGAGCCAGAAAATGAAATTTATTAAACTTTTTTACAGCGTAATCACCTACGTTATTTTCTTAGCGGTATTCAACTACTTTATTGTCTTCTTGGGAGGTGATGCGCTAGCGACGTGCCTACCTCTGTTGGACTCTTTCAAGACGGTGGATAACGGCATGGCTATGTTCTCCATTCCGGCACTTCCGGCCGGGTTGAGCAATGTTTTTCTGCTTCTGGTGTTTGCGCTTCAACACAGCATTATGGCCCGGCTTGGTTTTAAAAAATTACTAGCACGTTATTTGCCTAAAAGTACCGAACGCAGCACCTATGTACTCACCACCTGCGCAGTATTGGCTTGGATGTATATTGCATGGCAACCCCTGCCTGAAATGGTATGGGAAGTAAAAGGCGCTTTCATTCACTTGATCGGCGCGTTGTTTTTATTGGGTGCGGGCATCGTGCTTTGGTCCACCTTTATGATCAGCCATTGGGAACTATTTGGTCTTTCACAAGCATGGCACGGCTTTCGGGGCACCCAGCCAAAAGAAAACGAATTTACGGAACCGGCCATGTACAAGTACATCCGTCATCCACTGTACTTTGGTCTTTTCCTGGTGTTTTGGGCCACGCCGACTATGACAGTGGGGCATATGTTATTAGCCGCTGTGTGGTCGATATATATTTTTATTGGTATCGGCTATGAAGAACGTGATCTGCTGCGACAGTTTGGCGATCAATATCGTGACTACATGGATCGTGTTCCGCAGCTGCTGCCTTTTGGTCGCAGAGTTCCGTAGACAATGCAAGCTACAGGTGAAATTTTGCTTTTATCCATGGGTGTAGTGATTGTCTGCACCCCACCTATTTTATGATCGCCCCGCCACGTTCTCGAACTTGCTAAATCTATAAAACAGTGCAATTATTAACCTATTAAAGGTTGTGAATCAGCGCCATAAACACAAGTACAATAGCGCAGCCTAAATAACAATAATAACTACTTTTTGACAATTCTGAGGTTTCCATGAAGTTTCGTAAGTCTCTGATCAGGCTAAGTTTATCTGTGGCCATGTTAGTTGGGGTATACGGATGTATTGCCACTGCAGCTAAATGGATGAGCTATGCCCAGGTTAATCCGAATAGCCTAAATGAGGTTCTAACCGACGCAAATAATAATGTGGTTCACGTTTCGGAGCAGCAGGACGGTATCCACCTCACCTATTACGATGAAACAGGGCAAATAATTGAAGATATCGCCACTGGCGTTCCCCAGAGCAGTTTCGAGAACAGTTTCAACTTATCTGCACAACGTTTACTGCTGGTGAACAGCACTTTGGCTGGTTCACTTATTGTGGACACTTCAGCTGGAACAGTCACATCACTAAGCAGCGCAATGATCCCTACCGAAATAGCAAACTTGAATCTGACCGGTAGCAGTAGGGTATTAGGAGATAAGGTTGCTGTGTTTGGAGCGGCGGACAACCAGGGTTGGCTACTGTTATTGGATTTTGACACAGGAACTAGCGCATTGTTGGAAGTCGGTTCAGCCACTGAAGTTATCACAGCGTTTGGGCACACCTCACTCGTGGTTGAAGCTCGAACCGAATCCGGACGTTCTATCGTATCCTTTGACGCAGATCTGAATGAACTCTCGCGTTATCCCCTACCCAGTTCTAACCTTGAGCTGATTGGTGAGTCGTTAACGCGCCCCGTTTTATTTGATAACGATAGCCACAACGTTCGCATAACCGACAATTCAGGTGTAACCCAATGGGAGTTCGTGAATGAAGAGTTTGAGTATATCAAAGGACAATCTGTTGGTTCAGACGGTCGAACCTTGTTATGGGGTGATAATTCCAACCTCAATCCATTGACAGGCGTTAGATTCGACAAGGCCCATTTTCTTCTGGTGGACACCGATGGAACTCTGCTTTATCACCATCAGTCCGGGCCGGACATGGCAAATATTCTGTATCGAAACACCCATCAGTTTTCCGACGGCCTGGTTCAAGTCAGTTTTCAAGGTTGGACTGGACAGCTGTCTGGTTTAGTTCTTGGCAGTAATTTGTCGACGCCTTTCGTTGTTACACGCCAAGTATTCCATGAATTTGTCACCCTTAAAGGCAACAAAACCCGCTGGATGAATGAACCTAAACGAGTGGAAACATTTTCTCAGTGCGGCAGTATTTGCGTCAGTCTAGTGAATGAAGTAGAGGGACATTGTGATAATCTAGACGTGTTCAATATAGATAGCGCTTCATTGGCCTCAGTATCACAGGTTTGTGGTGTCAAGGACGAAAATGGCCTAGCGCTTCCAAATACAGTTAAGATCAGTCGGTTCTAAATATCGCCTATCCTTTTGCAATAGACATAACCCAATCTACATTGAGCTATGTCTATAATTAAATATCGATCTTTCAAACACTATTTTGCGAGGCGACGCTCACGCTGAATTGATACGATACCGCCAAGCAGAGCGAGAGCTAAACCTGCCCCAACAGTATCAATCTCAGGCACGGACGAAGCGCTTTTGCGCCAATAGTGGGTATCCACGAGACCGTTGCTATCGACTCGCGTACGCACCAAAGCAACCCCCGTTGAGGGGCCACTTGGGTTAGAATCTTCGCCATCACTATAAATTATTGCACCTAGATGTGAAGGTTCCTTTGGAGGGTCATCATACAATCCTACGACAGGTGCATCACCAAATCCTTTAATATTCCCCTCACCATCTGTCGCGTGGTGAAAAGCATAGATAAGCTGGTATTCTGAACAACCTAAACCACTGGTTCCTTTCGCACACCGTGTTTCAGAGTATCCGAAATCCTTTAAAAATTCATCCGATGAGTTAACCGCTACATTGGGATGAGCAAAGTATAATGATGGGTATTTAACTCGTTCACTACTGAGGGTTTCACTCCAAGAGTATTCATCCACTGAAGGCATGTAGTGCTCAAATAAACCCGCAATCTCCTCATCTGTTGCCACACGATAATCGTTAAATCGATTGAGAGCTTCATTCGGAGACCACCCCACAGTAACATCCCACCTTACCCATTCAAGATCATTTACAACGACATTCTCTCCGCCATAGGTTCTTGCTTGGGTTTGCCCGGTGAAAAGTATCGAGACGGCGGTTGCCAGAAATAGTGATTTATATTTCCCTTTCATATTTTACTCCATTAGATTTACTTTTTTATATAGCATTGCGCTAACTGGTCCAACTTAATCCCCACAGCAATTTCTATTCCATTTCAGTCGGTCTCCCGGGTTACGCGGCCTGTGCGACATTTAGCTAGAATTGGTGGAATCACAATGTAAATTATTTCGACGCACGGAAATGTTAAGCTTTGTACTTTCATAAAATAGAATTTGCTCTCATTCAATGCGGTATTGGGAATAACATAAAGCTTTTTCCTTTCTCTTCGATCTACAAAATAGCCCATCTATCATTCTTACAAAGTTCTATCACAAGCTAGTTCAACTACAATGTAAATTTTACAATATGGTTATCGACACCAAGCTTTCTTTTGCCTGCGCACTCGTTCTAGGATAATGTAAGCGAATCCACTTTGGATCCTTACTCCAAAAAGAAGGAAGCAGCATGTTTGAAGGTTTTGATGCCACTTTGTTGGCAAGAATTCAATTTGCTTTCACAGTTTCTTTTCATATTATTTTTCCCGCTTTCTCAATCGGGTTGGCAAGCTACCTTGCCGTGCTCAATGGTCTCTTTCTATTAAAAAGGGATTCCGTTTACTTACAGCTATTTAACTATTGGAAAAAAATATTTGCCGTGGCGTTTGGCATGGGCGTCGTATCTGGCATTGTCATGAGCTATCAATTTGGCACTAACTGGAGCGTATTCTCAGATCGTACCGGGCCGGTGCTGGGCCCACTGATGGCCTATGAAGTTCTGACGGCATTCTTTTTGGAAGCGGGATTTCTTGGTGTGATGCTATTTGGCCGAGAAAAAGTTGGAGAAAAACTCCACTTTTTTGCCACCCTCATGGTGGCGGTAGGCACACTGATTTCGGCCACATGGATTTTATCTGTGAATTCTTGGATGCATACGCCAGCGGGATACAGCATTAATGACGCCGGTCAGTTTATTCCAGAAAACTGGTGGCAAATAGTGTTTAACCCCTCTTTCCCATATCGGTTAGTTCACATGGTATTGGCGGCTTACCTCACAACCGCCTTTATCGTGGGCGGCACCGCCGCAGTTCATCTACTGCGTAATCACCGGCACACCGACTCTGAGCCAGATCAGCGAGCATTCCGTAAGATGTTCTCCATGGCTATGTGGATGGCCGTTTTGGTGGCACCATTACAGATATTTGCTGGTGACTTACACGGCCTGAATACTCTTGAACATCAACCAGCAAAAATCGCTGCCATGGAAGGCCATTATCATGACTGGCCTGATGGCGCGCCCTTAATGCTGTTTGGTATTCCTGACGACGAAAATCAAACCTTAAAGTACGCTGTGGGTATTCCCTATTTGGGTTCCATCATTCTTAAACATGATCCTTTTGCTCCAATCCAAGGGTTGGAGTCGTTTCCTGCTGATGAACGACCAGGAGCTGAAATCATCTTCTGGACATTTCGGATTATGGTCGGAATCGGTATAGCCATGGCCGGTCTTGGATTGTGGGCTCTATTTTGTCGATGGCGTGGCAAGCTCTACACTAACCCCTGGTTACTGAGACTAGCTGTACTGCTCTCCCCCACTGGCCTTATTGCGGTACTGGCGGGATGGATTACAACAGAGGTAGGGCGCCAACCTTGGGTAGTCTATGGTCTGCTAAAAACCGCCGATGCCCGTTCACCCATAGATGCTCCCGCTGTGGGCAGCTCATTACTGATGTTTGTGGTGGTTTATCTGTTGATATTTGGAGCAGGTACATTTTATTTACTGCGGTTAATGAATTCGCCGCCCAAGGAATTGGAGCAGGATGTCTTAAACGATGGTCCACTACGCAGCGCTGGCATTACACCACGCCAACAAACAGAGGATACCCCCTAATGGAACTTGCTTACGTATGGGCCGCACTGATTGCATTTGCTGTATTCGCTTATGTGGTATTGGATGGTTTCGATCTAGGAATAGGTATCATGTTTCCTTTCTTCGAGCAGGGCCAACAAAGAGATCAAATGATGAACTCAGTTGCTCCAGTTTGGGATGGAAACGAGACCTGGCTGGTATTGGGTGGTGGTGGATTGTTCGCAGCTTTTCCCTTGGCTTACGCTACGGTAATGCCAGCCCTCTACGCGCCCATAATCGCAATGCTGCTGGGGCTGGTATTTCGAGGAGTGGCATTTGAGTATCGCTGGCGTACAGAACGTTGGCGTATTTTGTGGGACTGGGCTTTTTTTGCCGGATCCCTGGTGGCTACCCTGGCTCAAGGTATTGCCCTAGGCGCCCTGGTACAAGGGATTGAAGTGGAAAACCGCGCCTACGCCGGCGGCTGGTGGGATTGGCTCACGCCCTTTAGTCTGATTACCGGTGTGTCATTAGTGGCGGGGTACGTGATGCTTGGTTCCAGTTGGTTAGTGATGAAAACCCATCCTCCCATTGCGGACAAAGCAAGCCTCATTGCGTCACGCAGCATGCTGTTAACAGTGGCAATGCTTGCTTTAGTAAGCTTCTGGACTCCTTTTATAAGTGAAGTCTACTTTGATCGCTGGTTTGGATTCCCCACTGTATTCATGGCTGTATTAATTCCCACATTAGTTTTGATTCTCTTGTTCTGGTTCTATAAAGGCTTAAAGCAGGGTCAAGACGGAAGCCATGAGTCTCGGCCTTTTCTAGCAGCTTTAGGCATCTTCACCATTAGTTTTTGCGGGCTGGGATTCACTTTTTACCCCTATATTGTTCCCCCCTCATTACACATCACCGACACCGCCGCCCCCGATAGCAGCCTGATGTTTATGCTGGTAGGCGCAGCCGTATTGATCCCTCTTATACTGGCCTACACTGCCTATGCTTACTGGGTATTTCGTGGCAAGATCGACCCAGATCACGGCTACCACTGATGGCAAAAAAACCTATAACTAAGCGCCAAAAACTACTTTGGCTGCTATTTTTATGGGCTTGTGGCGTATTGACCATTGCTGTCATTGCTTACGGTATTCGTTGGGTAATGGGCGCCCTTTAAGGTCAGATTTTTTCTATAAAATGAGCATTGGGTTTTGTTAATTAATGTACCCAGAGATTGAATCACATCACTTAGCTGAATTACTCTGCTATCAAATAACAAAAGATCACGGATGTGTTTCCGAAACTACGAGCTCATTGCAATGCAAAATAACAAGAAAAACGTCTCTTTTAGAATAACCTCACACTTTATAAACTTAATAATAATAGGAGCCCTGTTGCAGCTGACCGGCTGTAAACAAGATATCCCCGATGAAGGGTTTGTTCCCGGCATACCCTGGCTGGTGGGGTCTACGATGATTCCGTTAAAGCCCTTTGGCTATGAAAAAGCTGAGTATTTCATCCAGGGTACGGCGCAAAGCTACGAGACAGCCCAGCCCCGCTCCGAAGATGGCAAATGGGATGTGGAAGTACTGGACGAAGCAGAATTTCGTACCCGCATGGTGGTCTATCGCCCCATTGATCCCGCTGATTTCAATGGTACTGTCATCATGGAATGGTTGAACGTGAGTGGTGGAACCGAAGCGTCTTCCGAATGGATCATGGCCCATACGGAATTATTGCGCAGCGGCTATGTCTGGATTGGCGTGTCGGCGCAAAAGTCCGGCATTGACGGCGCGGGTGTCACAGTCCTGCCGCTGGATCTGTCACTGAAAACAATCAAGCCTTCTCGTTATGGCACTCTGATTCATCCTGGTGACCAGTATGCTTACGATATCTTTAGCCAAGTGGGCTTGTCGGTGACACAACCGCAAAATTTCAATCCATTAGGAGACCTGGTGGCGGAACGCGTCATTGCTTCCGGCGAATCTCAGTCTGCAGACTTTATGGTGACCTATATTAATGCCATTGCACCCCGTGATCAGGTGTTTGATGGGTATTACATCCACAGCCGCGTGCATGGTTCCGCCCCGTTGCAGCCGGACCCAGAACTCAGGGAGCTTGGCTTTGAAGTTCGTGACACGGTGTTTGTCCGTGATGATCTAGATGTACCCGTAATGATGTTGCAAACCGAAACGGACTCCACCATCCTGGGCGCGTACCTTGATGCTCAACCTGATACCGACCTATTCCGGGTGTGGGAGGTGGCCGGTACTGCCCATGCCGATCGCTATGTAGGAAATATCGGTCTTACGGACAGGGGAACCAACCCCCAAGTAGCCGCTGTAATTGAGAGTCGTTACCCAGTGCCCGTCATTAAAAAATGTGGCAAACCAGTGAACTCTGGCCCCCAACATTTTGTAGTGAAAGCCTCATTAAACGCCCTGGATCAATGGCTACGAACCGGCATGGCACCCGCCTCTGCTGACCGCTTCCAGTTCGATGAGGAGACAGCATCATTTGTGAGGGATGAATACGGCAATGTATTGGGCGGTATCCGCACGCCCTATGTGGACGTCCCCATTGCAACACTATCCGGTGAAGGCCAGAGTGAGGATGATTTATTCTGCAGCCTGTACGGCACCACTGACCTGTTTGACGAAGAAACCCTGGCATCTCTGTATCCGGATCACGAAACTTATGTATCGTTGGTGAACGATTCCGTGGATGAAGCCGTTGCCAAGGGGCATCTGTTAGCGCCCGATGGTGATTTGATCAAAGCCTGGGCCCAACAGTCTCAAATAGGCGTTCAAGAACAGTAAATGAATAGACTATTAGCAATTTAACGATCTAATCGTATTGGAAATAAAGGATATTCCATGAACTCAAAACTACTCTACTTAAATATCATTCTCATAGTTTTGAGCGTGATGTGTTTGAATGTAAGCGCCAATCCAGATGCCCCTGCCCTTTATGAGCGACGCATTTTAGATGTACCCACGCTCCATGGACACCCCGGCTATGCGGCGGCGGCAAACATCAGCGGTGTTATAGACAAAGTCCTGCTTGTGGTTTCAGGTTTTGACACAGAAAATGACGATCGCCCCGAAGATGAGCTTGATGATCTTAGCGATGACTTGCAGGGTCGCATGGACAGCCTATTAGCCGAGGGTTGGGACGTTATGTACTTTGAGTACGTAGACGGCGGAATTGATCTTAAACACAATGCCGGCAACCTGGCCCACTTTATTCGTCTCATAGACAGCGTGGCAGAGCCCGACTATCACTTCGCGGTAGTTGGGGGATCCATGGGCGGAATTGTTGTTAGAACCATGTTCGTCCAGGAATACAGTGACATGGGAGTAGATACCTACGTATCTGTGGATGCCCCCCATCATGGGGTTAACCTCAGCAATTGGGTTGATAACAGTGTTGCTTCAGCGGTGGCGTTTTACATGCTCCAGCACCCTGCAGGCTTGCAGATGTTTAACGGGCACAGGGCACATAACAGACACTACGGATGGTTGCGGGAAACTGAGGATGACGGCTATTTTCTGCAAAATGTGATTGAACCCATGGCTACCTGCGCAATTGCCTTAAGCGATGGTGAAGCCAGTTGGCAACTCAATGTAAGCCAGTTTTTCACCCATAATAAGTGGTATCCTGTGGCCTCATACCTGGAATCGGACGGTTTTAAAACAACCTATATGCCCTACCACTCTGCGGTGTATATGCACGACAGTAGCACCCTATTATCCTTTACATTTGGAGGCTACCGCTATCAATACAAAAACACCGAGAGCCATTATTTTGATGTCAAAATCCCGAATCCCCGATTCGAACATGACGCACCCGATTTTGCTCTAAATCAGGCCATCGATTTTGTGTTAACGTCCTATCGATAAACAAAGGAACCCTAATGCTCAAGCTCTATTTGATCACCGTTCTTACACTGGGGTTTTTAGGCGGGTGCAGCACTATTCCATCAGATCGATACTCTCATCAGGTTGATAGCAAGCCATCAAATCACTACCACGCATTGAATGCCCATTATCAAGCCTGGAAAGGAGTAAAACACAAGTACGGAGGAACCGATCGGACTGGCATTGACTGTTCAGCATTTGTACAACTGACCTATCAAGAAGTCTTCAAACAACCAGTTCCAAGAACCACCAAGCTGTTATCAGCACACGGAAGTAAAATAAAGCAGCGCAATCTATCTACGGGTGATCTTGTATTTTTTAAAACCGGATTAAAACAGAAACACGTGGGGATTTATATGGGGAAAAACCAATTTCTACATGTATCTGAAAAACGGGGCGTGATGATTTCAGACTTGGACAACCCCTATTGGAAAGACAAATACTGGCACAGCCGACGTCTGCTGTAACCATGAATAGGGGTGGAATCAGTCCACCCCTACTGCGTACCTCCGTGCGATACTTCTCCTAGGGTTTAGCTGCCGAGAATCCGTTTACTCCATCACCTGTAGCTTCACCCGGTGCAGAGTCCTGAGCAAAGAAATACAGTGGCTGTCCTTTGTAGGTCCATTGCAAGCCTTCTGGGTCTATGCGCTCCACCACCGTAAAGTCGCCAAAGTCTGTGCTACCCGCCTCTGCAAACAGGGGTGGCCATACATCGGCGCATGGGCCAGTACAGTTAGATATACCAATTTCATCGTTTGCAAAAACATAGAGGCTGAAATCTTGCTGACTTGCATCCGCGACACCGTTAGCGTCAACTAAATTTCCGTTACCGACGAATGTTGAACCTACGTCAGTAACCGAAGCGATGGCCACTGGGGCAATTCGCGCCAGGCTGAATGGTCCTTTGTCATCACCATTAATATCGCCGGGTGCCAGATCATCTTTAAAGAAATAGAGTGGCGCACCATTTACGGCCCACTGCTGAAGACCATTACCACGATCCACCAGCTCAAATGGTGGTGTTGCGTCAGCGCCTTCATGGGCTAATAAAGGAGGCCATACCTCCACGCAACCACCCACGCAATTGCTTACCCCAGGCTCATCGTCGGAGGATGTATAAAGTGCAAATCCTTCCCGATCCTCTTTCTTTACTTCACTATCGTCTGAAGTGAGCTTAACGCTGCCTGTGGCCATCAAAATGGTACCCGCTTCAGATTCCCCTTCACGGACTGGTATGAGGTTAGCAAATGAAAAGGCAGGGTTAGCAACCTCTCCACCCGCATCTCCAGCTACAATATCGTTCTTGAAAAAATACAGTGGTTTACCGTGATAAGCCCATTGACGTACTTCAACCTCACCAGAGTTCAGTTCACGTTCTACAAAACTGTAGGGTTCAATGGCCTTGTCATCTTCCTCCGCCAATAGAGGTGGCCATACTTCCAGGCAGCGTGCGTTACAGCTGGGAGCTTCACCCACCACATCGTTAGCAAAGGTATAAAGAGTATGTCGATCTTTATCAACAATATCGGTGTCAAAGCTGATTAGATCCGCCCTGGGAACGGTCGTTAATACCTTCCCGGAACCCACCAGGAATTCTCCATTCACATCAATATTTTCTTTATTTTCAAGCACGGGAGCGAAGATAGCCACGTGAAATACGCCACCAGCACCGTTACCATTGATATCCCCTGGCGCCAGATCATCTTTAAAAAAATACAATGGTTTGTCTCGCAAAGCCCACTGCAAATTACCGTCTTCACGTTCAATAATGGTAAACGGTCTATCAGCAATATCATCCGGACTGGCTAAGAGAGCTGGCCAAGTATCAAGACACCCTTCAACACAGGCTGAACTACCCAAAGGGTCTTTGTCAAAGGTGTATAAACTAAAGCCCGCTCTATCTTGAATTTCGGTAACTCCATTATTTAATAGCACCTTGACATCACCGGTTACCGAAGGGATTTCACCCAGATTGGACTGTACAGAGGCCAACTCTACCTGAGAAAGATTTCGTTCGTTTGAATAGGAATCGCTGTCGCTACTGCCACAGGCCGTGACCAAGGCAATGGCGGATGCCAATGCGGCAACCCTGAATGGCTGTTTGATTGTGTTTCGCATATCCGTATCTCCTTTGACATATATTATTTACGTTCAAAGAGGTTTACGTACGCAGTATTAAAAAGGTTGCAGTGATCGAAAATTATTTTTAGAAATTTGAGATTTAGTCAACCGCAAGAAAACCACGCATATGCTGCAGTGCATCCAGAGCCAATGGAGAATACACTCTGCCCCTTAGTTTGGCGGCAAATATCTGAGTCGAGGGGAGCGGGAAATCCTGAACCTGTATGGGCTGCAAGCTGCCATCGGCAATTTGCGCGGACACAAAAGATGAAGTACAAATACAGACCAAATCGCTCCGTATGACTGTATCTCGGAGAATATGGTAGTTGTCACAGATTAACTGTTTCGGTTTAAGTGTGTTTTCTATTAAAGGAGGCACCTGGGAACTGGCCCAGGGATAGTCCGCCAAATCCTCCAGCATCAATTGGGAATGCTTGAGCAGAGGATGCCCTTTCCGTACCACCATCACAGGATCTACCTGTCCGATATACTCGGTGGCCACTTCTGGGTCAGCCTCAATGTAACCTTCTGGGAAAAAAAACATCTCAATCATATCGTTTTTCAAGCAGTCCACCAGATTGCTTCCCGGGCGAATCAGCACTTCAAGCTCGGCCTTCTCTGTGGACTCCAGAAATTGTGCGGCAAAATCCGCCAATTGTTGGCTGGCAAGGAGCGGAGCCATTCCGATAGACAATTTGCCCGCTTTGCCCTCGCTAAATAGCCGAATATTATTCTCAAACACCCGCATGGACTGCAATAAAGCTCTAGCCTGTTCAATAAATTGAATGCCAGCCACGGTAAGCTCAACACCGTGTCCACGTCTGTTAAATATTTTAAATCCGCAACTATGCTCCACCCCGGAAATGCTTCTACTCAGTGCGGGCTGACTAATATTCAGCTCTGGGGCAGCGCGGGCAATACTCCCGATTCGGGCCACAGTAATCAGTTGTTGTAATTTAGCCATCGATATGTCCACAGGTATAACCTTAACGCATAGAAACCGAATATATTTGCATTGGACAAGCATAACAGGCCTTAGGTAGATTGTCCCTTTGCAACGGGAGGTTGGACTGTGCTCAAACAAATATGCTTCTTTCGAAAACGGCCAGATATGACGGCCGATGAGTTTATGGATTACTACGAGAATCAACATTCCCAGCTATCCAAGAAAATGGGCCGCGCGCCTTCCATTCCCAATGCCACTCGCTATGTGAGGCGCTACCTTAAGCCGGAAAAGAATCCAGTTACGGGTGAAATTCACGACCCCGGTTTCGATTGCATTATGGAAATTTGGTGGAACAGTCGAGAAGACTTTGAAAACTCCCAAAAAATCATAAGCTCCCCAGACCGCCTAGAGCACATTAAGGCTGACGAGGTTAAACTGTTTGCCAGCCACGCAAACCCGGTGTGTACCGTGGTGGAATATGATTCCCCCATGGGCCCTAATGGAGAAGCTACCCACGTAGAACTAACCTACAGCAACTGAATAACTATTAGTAAAAAGGAAAGCAAAAAATGAGTGATGAATCATCCGCCGCTATCAGCGCCGTCAGACGTGATTGGGTAAGCGAACATCGAGAGTCCTACCTCAGCTCCGGTGGCGCCGAGGGCCATATTATGGACATTACTGCAGTGGGCGGTCGCTCTTTTGCCACCCATTGCCTGGTGAAATACGTAGGACGCAAAAGCGGAAAAGTCTTTATCACTCCTCTCTGTTACGCTGACATCGGCGGCGAAGTGGTAGTTTGTGCTTCAAAAGGCGGCGCTGATCACCACCCCAATTGGTACCTGAATATCATTGAACAACCGGAATTGGACATCCAAATTGCCACCCAAGCTTACCGCGCAACCTGGCGAGAACCGGACGGTGCAGAACGGGAAAAAATATGGAATTTCTTTATTGAGTGCCATCCCTTCTATGCAGACTATCAAGCCTCCACCAGCCGTATCTTGCCGCTGCTGTTGATAAAAATTAAAGAGCCTATTCCAATTTTCAAAATAGAAGATGCCACTGGAATTCGCCAGAGTTAACTCATTTAGGCCATATACAGAACAAAATTTAATAAAACGAAATTAAACTTGATCAAGAGGCCAACAAACCCTATAAATGATAGGTAAATAATACCAACTCACCCATACAAAAATAAAGAGTATTAAGATGATATCCGCCGAAGCAACGTCAGGCTTTAAAGGTCCGGAATGGATATACCAGCTGCCAGTTGATTTTTATCGACAGCCGCAGAAGATCAAGGCCGGTTTTGACCCCGGACGCTCGTTCACTGCAGCTGTAGATTTAGCCATTCGCACAGGTTTATCCACATGGATGGCTGGCATCAGCTTTCCTGCAGGCTATTTTGATCACACACTCGGAAAAACACTGCAAGGGAAGCGCGCATCACATTGTGGTAACGATGATGATATTTTCCATCAACCACGCCCTCTTCCCAAATTCAGTATCACACAAGAGAAACCACCCAAAGGTGTAGAAAAAGGTATCTTCGAGTTAATTCAGTGGCAATCCGTATATCAAGAACCGGGTAACATCTCTCACAGAAACAATGACAGAGCGCAAGCTTTGTACTGGCGTCATGGGGGCAAACCCCGCCCAACCATTGTATTGGTACACGGATTTCTTGCCTCCTGGTGGGAGGTCAATGAATTTTATTTAGGTGCTCAATTTCTTTACGACATGGGATGTGATCTGGTGCTAAAAACGTTACCTCATCACGGGCCTCGCAGCAAAAAAGCCAAAAACGTCAGTGGTATGGATTTCGTATCAAAAGGTATCGATTCCCTAAACCACGCTATGGTGCAAAGTACCCACGACATTCGAACTCTGATGGATTTTCTTGAGTTTCAAGGAGTGGATAAAATCGGGATGAGCGGCGTGAGTTTGGGCGGTTATACAACTGCTTTGATGGCAAGCTTGGATGATCGTTTACAGTTTGCTATTCCAGTGGTACCACTTATCAGCCTGCCGGATGCCATGATGGAATGGAAACCATTGGATATGGTCATTAAAGCCGCCATGCGGATCTATGGTGTAAACATGCATGATCTGCGCGCCACCATGGCTTTGCACAGCCCTTTGACTCGTCCGCCACTACTACCCTCCGAGCGATTACTTATTATCGGTGGCTTAGGTGATCAGCTGGCAACGCCAAGGCACGCAATCAAGTTACAACAGCATTGGGGAGATTGCGCGCTGCATTGGCACAGTGGAGCCCATGCGCTACCCAGACAGCAAAATCAGGTCAATAAAGCCAAAGCTGCATTCTTGCAGAATATTGGCTTTATAAATGGTGATAAATACACTGCACCCGTACTGAAAACGGATTCACTTTTAGCCCAAGTTGCCACAATGTAGGTACTGGAGCGCCAGCAGGGAAATGCATTGAGATACCCAGTATCACACCTGGCGGATCTTGCGATGCTCGGGGTCAAGACACTGATCATGGTCGTGGCCTTTACCTGGTTTCAGATCACCTGCTACAAAGTGGTTGATGGCTTCAATAACATTGCACTCAGCTGTTTCCACCAATTGGGTTTTGCGTTGTTGCAGCTGTCGCTTTACACCGTCTCCACCGGAACCGGCAATGGCTATATCAACCGCATGTAATGGGTGACGTTCTGGGTCCTGTTGCACATGCCACTCATGGAGACAACCGGCTTCAGACAGTGTTAAAGCCCAAGCAAATTGTGGTTTACCTTCATGGATGGCGTACACATGCCAATTCAATGCTCGGCCCGCGTGGGGCGAAATTTCACCTTCATCGGTAACCGCTACCGCGACAAGTTGTTGAGTCATTATCTATTCCTCTTATTAACTGCAGTGACAATATATGCCACAGAGCAAAGGGGCAGGTGTTGACCAGGAGCAGCATTTAAGACTATGGCAAATTAATTGCAGACACGCCCGTGGTTTTAACGAGAGGTAATTGCACATTGCACAACAATCTGGAAATCCGCTTCGTGGTTTGCCACATCCACAAGACCAGCGCGCGTTTGCGATTCCTGGGTTTTCATAACGAAAGTCTATCGAGCGGTGCAAAAGGCCACGTGTGTATGCCCAAACCATTGCCCGCGTTGGTGACGATTCTGCAACCGCCCCAGACAACGCTGACAATTCATCCATCTGCTGAATTGAGGAAATTGCAGCAGCAAATCCAATTACAGGATCGCAACCTCACTGTTGTGCCGGGTTTTCGGGTTTGGGTAGAAGCGCCACGACGAACCATCGTGTTATATCTAGCCGCAGACGATAGCCCAGAACCCTTTGACCCACCTGCAAATGGCTATTGGCTAGAACTACCCGAAAGCTGGCACCTGTCGCCTCTTGAACGGGATTTACTGCGAGCAGCCTATGAAGCTTTATTACACTAGTTGTGGCAACACAAGTTGTGGCTTGATCTGTTCCACCCCGGCTTTAAGCCGCTCATCGGTATGCATGCTTTGTGTTCTTCAAATTTTCGTATTAGCGTAATCCAACAGTGACTCTTCGATGGCTTCATAGCAATAATCCGTTACAGATTCCACATTAATGGCCGCCAGCTTCTGCTTTGGCCCATCGCCAATCATGGCGCTGAAAACCGCCTGACAGTCCTTGATGGTGAAAAGAATCTTTTGCATGGCAGACTCACTACCGTGTTTACCGTGACAATAGTGATCCACTTCGCGGGTTTCTAACAATCGACAGGCATTTTGTGAGACTTCGTACACCAAAAACTGTCTGGCATGACCAAAATGAACATCTATACCTAAACCAGATTTACTGCCCACCGCGACTTTTAGGGGAAAACGTCCTTCTGGTTTGTCAATTTTCATATTAATACCTGAACTCCGGTAACCATATTCGGGTGATTAGTCCTACTCCACTGCAAATCGAGTACCAAAGTCACTGCGCCAATGGATGAATCCTGGTTTATAATAGAGCCCCCAATAAGGAAACTTCAGATGGACAACATGAAATCCCAACAAGAATTCGCAGTGGAAATGGAAACCGGATGTGAAGGTCATCCGCTACCGGTGTGGGCCAGCAATCAACCCAACCCATTGCAGCTGGACCCTAGCTACCCCTCGGATAAAGTGCGCCTTGAGAGGGTCAACAACGTTACTGGCGCCTTTCATCTCAGGAGCGTGTTCAGCTCCGAGGAATGCCAGTATCTAATCGATTTCACCGAGCGTTTAGGCTACCACCAGGATGCGGCCATATCGCTTTCCAGAGACGTTCGCCATAACCAGAATCTGGTTTGGATAGCGGATGACAACAGCTGTGAACTAATATGGCGACGGATCGCGCCAGCGCTAGACCAGCGGTTATTGGGCTTTCCCGATTTAAGGGCTTTTACCCTGAACGGTCGCTTTCGTTTTTACCGCTATGATGAGGGCGATTTTTTCAAGCTCCACGGTGATGGCAACTGGACCGGTAGCCGACTCCGGGATGGAAAATTGATTAATGATGCTTTTGATGGCGGTTATAGCCAAATGACCGTTCTGGTGGCACTGAACTCTGATTTTGAAGGTGGCGCTACCCGATTTAGAGTAAATGCTGATGATCCGTTCGAACCAGTACAACGACACAATCGGGTTAATGATGTGGATGTGTACACTCCTGCCGGAGATATTCTGTGCTTCCCCCACGGTATGCACCCTCTGCATTGGATGCACAGTGGCGAGCCCATTATCTCCGGCAAAAAATACATTCTTAGAACCGATATGCTGTTCGCGGAACAAGAAGAATAGGCAAGCGAATCAGCCGCTTCGCCGTAACAAAAACGACTAAGGCCTGTCATACTTCCTAGATACTATCTGACTCTTTCCCAACCTAAACCACTAGAGAGGGTAGTATTCATGTCAGATCACAACAAGAATAGCCGCCGTAAGTTCCTACAGTCATCAAGTGTACTACTGGCGGCCGGAGCTGTTTCACCCCGAATCGTCAACGCCGCCCCTGCAATTATAACCTTGGATTCGGCACGACCAAAGCTGGAACAAGGAATACAATTCGGTGATGTTAACAGTCACCGCGCTATAATTTGGAGTCGTAGCGATCGGCCCGCTCGCATGCTGGTTGAATACGATATTTCACCCAACTTTGAAAACCCAGTGCGTTTGCGCGGCCCCTATGCATTAGAAACAAGCGATTATACAGCGCGAATCGACATGAAGCGTCTCCCCTGCAATCAAGAGCTCTATGTCCGAGTGCAGTTTCAGGATTTGAGCAATGATCGTATTGTGAGCGAGCCGGTGGTGGGCCGTTTCATTACTGCCCCCATTGGAAGGAGAGATATACGCTTTTTGTGGTCAGGAGACACCGCCGGTCAAGGTTGGGGAATCAACCCTGAATTTGGTGGCATGAAAATTTACCAAGCCATGCGCCAGGAGCAGCCAGATTTCTTTATCCATTGTGGCGACAACATTTACGCCGATGGCCCGATCTCGGAATATCAAGAGGCGGAAGATGGCTTGATTTGGCGTAACCTCGTTACGGAGGAAGTAGCAAAAGTTGCGGAAACCCTGGACGAATTTCGTGGCCGCTACAAGTACAATATGTTGGATGAGAATGTACGTCGCTTTAATGCCGAGGTACCACAAATTTGGCAATGGGATGACCACGAAGTGGTTAACAACTGGTCCGACTCAAAAGACCTGATGGACGATGATCGTTATACAGAAAAAAACGTACCTACTTTAATCGCCAATGGTACTCAGTCCTTTTTAGAATACGCGCCCATGCGTCCCCACAATAGCTCTGAATCAGAACGGGTATATCGTAAAATTTCCTATGGTGAATTATTAGACATCTTTGTCATCGATATGCGTAGCTACCGAGCAGCCAATTCGGCTAATGATCAGGAAGAACCAGGTCCTGAAACGGCATTTCTTGGTGAAGAACAATTGGCCTGGGTCAAACGGCAATTGAATAACTCCAAGGCAACCTGGAAAGTAATAGCCTCCGATATGCCAATCGGCTTGGTTGTAAGGGACGGTGCAGATAAATTTGAAAACATGGCCAATGGGGATGGACCAGCCAAAGGTCGCGAGCTGGAGATGGCAAATCTTCTGCGCTTCATTAAGCGCAAGCATATCCACAACGTAGTGTGGTTTACTGCAGATGTACACTACTGCGCTGCTCACTACTACGACCCGAATCAAGCGCAAATGCAGGACTTCCTCCCCTTTTGGGAATTTGTAAGCGGACCACTGAACGCGGGCAGCTTCGGCCCCAATGCACTTGACAACACCTTTGGTCCCAAGGTTGTGTTTCAAAAAGCGCCAGAACAAGCAAACTGGTCTCCTTTCAAAGGCCTGCAATTCTACGGGCAAGTGGATATTGATGCCTATACAGCTGAAATGACCGTCACGTTGAAAGACCTTGAAGGCGAAGCGGTATACAGCAAAACCCTGGAACCAAAATTACGACACCATCGCAGACATCACCGCCGCTAGCCAAAGACCCACCGGGTAGAACGATTACGGCCAATTGGCGTTCTACCCGATAATGCCTTGCTTCAAGTCACTATTTCAGTGGGCTCATCATAGTGCCAAACTAACTGTTTTTGAGTACTATTTTAACCGACACTGAAAAAATGGCGGCAAAGGTAAGTTTGGCACTATGGAGTTATCTGTACAACTGGATGACAACATCCTCGATAAAGTTAAAAATGAACTGGAAAATCTCTACGCTATCATCGACGGCTACAGCGCCCTTCAAGCTATCCGTGAATCCAAGTCAGAGAAATCCCTGAGCAACCCCTTCTGGCGTGAAGTGACCGTCGCCCTCACCGACCAAGTCACCATCAACTGGTGTAAGCTGTTTGGGATTGATTGCCAGGACACATACTGGAAACAAACCACATTAGAGCAAGCGTCATTTAGAGAAGCTGTGTATGCAAAAACCGGAATGGACTATAAAGGCTGGGATAAGTATCGACACGAAATGCACGAATTGAGGAACGAACTGATACACCACATGACTCCCTATCATGAACTTTCTTGTAAGCTGGATTTGCTACCTGCCTTTCAAATTGCCAGCGCCTGTCATATTTGGCTTAGGCAGGTATTCAATTTTTATGGAATACAAGCGGAAGGTCCTATCAACCTGGAGGATTACGTTGATATAAGCACCACCAATGCCCTTCAGCAAATAGAAGAGTAATACCGCTCATGACCCCATGGGGGCGGTTGAACTGCCTAAATCACTTTCTGAAAGTAAGACTACACACCCTGGGTTAAAATATATTTTTGCACTGACGTGTGGTTTTATTTAAAAGCGGCACACTTTAGGGTATTGTTTTGAAGATAGAGCGTGAGTTTAAATCTAATAAAACAATAAAAACACGTAAGCAGTTA
Source organism: uncultured Ketobacter sp. (assembly GCA_964016105.1). Taxonomy (GTDB): domain Bacteria; phylum Pseudomonadota; class Gammaproteobacteria; order Pseudomonadales; family Ketobacteraceae; genus Ketobacter. Next base: position 50,125 of record CAXHEX010000016.1, on the reverse strand, counting down.
AGATGATTAGGTCAAGGCCACAACTATTATTATTTTCAATGCTTGTATTACTTCTAAAGCACAATAGTGTTGTTGCCGAAGAATGTATCATAAAAGATATTTACCCAGCCGACACGGGCAACATGATCGTAAGCACATTGGAATACCTAGCGGCAGATGAGCGAGATGGTCGAGTAATAGAAACCTGTGGAAGTGCCGAAGCAAGAGCATGGCTAATTTACCAACTGGAACTGCTCGGTGTAAGTCCAGCGGGAACAAACGGTTTCATTCAAACATTTTCTACACCCCTGCTCTTCTCTTTTCCATTTTTAAGATTTGACCCCATATTTGATGGACGCAGAACCGGCCACAACATTATTGGCATTTACTATCCCGAAGGCACTGAAGGTATGCCACCTAAAATACTACTAAGTGCCCATTACGATGGAATCAATGACAAGATCACCCATTGTCACCAGATTCCTGGCTCAATCGAGAAAGGCTACAGTGAAGTCTGTAATGCAGCAGTGGATAATGCGACTGGTGTCGGCATTATTCTTGATATTCTCGTGTCCGTAAAAGAAGAGTTAAAATCACCGGTGGCAATCGCATTCTGGGACGGTGAAGAAGACAAAACCGCTGAAGGTTTTATCTGGGGTTTAAATCAAATTCTTGGGTCCGGTTATTTTGCTAAGTATCCGTCTTTTGACAGCCAAGAATTAGCCCTACACGTGAATATGGAAAGTATTGGTTACGATTTGTTTCCCGATAAAGAAAATCATATTTTTATTATTGGAGATCATAGTGGTGGCGAAAAGCTTCGTACCGATGTTGCCTCAGCATTCGGAGGCATTGACTTGGAAATAGAAAATGCCCACTACGGTCTAGCGCAAACGCGTACGGACCTACAGGGATTCATACAAGGGGATTGGGAAGTTCCGTATTTGGTAATTACAAGTGGTCCAGGCTCCACCTATCACACCAACGCGGATCAGTACCGCCCCGAACTCGGCGATAAAAACCCGGTGAATATAGCAAAGGCTCAAAAAGTAGCAGACGCCATTAAAAATCTGACCTTCATGGTGAACAATCAAAATCGGGTTTATCCTTACGAACCCATTGGCAAATATTATTTTGGCCTGTTCCCACTTTTAGATGTCAGCTTTGAAACCCATGCACTGATGGCAAACTTCGCTAAAGAGGCGCTGGATAGCTACGGATTTCTGATCCCCAGATCGTCCAGCGATGATACTCCCGTATGCGATCCCAGCCTCCGTGGCGTTGATAGAAGCGTGTGTCGAGATTTGCTCAAACTTTGGAAGGTGCTTAAAAAACACTCTAATGATGAAATTCGCCAATTATTTTGGCCCGCAAATATATTGGGCCGTTACGCACTGGCACAAAAAGTAGATCAATTTTTCAAACTCATCCAAAAGTATTCGCTTAGCAAACTTTAAAGAGTCATAAATCGCTATCACCCCGCTAAAAATAGTTGTGCATCCGTTTATCTTTTAATCAAGAATTAGCTTGATTCTTGAAAATGTTGCTATACTCTTGAAATTCAATCAAATAAGAATGAATGAACTATGTACATTGGAAAGTGGGCATTGTTGCTTGTGGTATTTTGGTTACTACTCTCAGGTTACTTGCAACCCCTACTGCTTAGTTTTGGTGCAATATCAATTGGAATTGTGTTGATAGTACTAAAACGCATGGATGCAATTGATAATGAACCCCGAGTGATAAATTTTGGTCTCAGGATGGTTCGATATCTCGCTTGGTTAGTTGGCCAGATATTAACCTCGAGCTTACACGTCACTAAACTGGTGTGGACCTCCTCAAACACTATTTCACCCGCTCTGGAGAAAATTCCCGCAAACACTGTGCCGGATAATACCCAGGTTTTGTACGCAAACTCCATAACCCTAACCCCTGGCACCCTCTGCGTTGACCTTGAAGACGATGAACTCACTGTACATGCTTTACAAGCTACATCCATTGATGAGCTAAATCAGGGCTATATGAACAGCAAGATTTCTGATGTGTGGAGTACAAAACCGTGACAGCAACACTGGCTGCTGCTTGCATCGCCATTCTAGTCATTATGGCACTGGCTCTTGCTCGGGCTTGCAAAGCCCCCACGGTTTACGATCGCATTTTAGGGGTAAATATGTTTGGAACCAAAACCGTGCTGTTTATAGCGGTTGTTGGTTTCTTTATGGGCCGGCCGGATTTCCTGGATATTGCCATTGTATATGCACTTATCAACTTCATTGGGATGGTTGCAGTATTGCGGTTTTTTGAGTACACCGCACCAGCTGAATAAATAGCAAGCGCGCGTAGGTGAATATGTTCATACTTGACATTGTAAGTAGCTTATTGCTTCTAGCCGGTGTTTTTTTTGGGCTAAGCGGGGCCATAGGTCTTTTCAAATTCCCCAATTTTTTTGCCCGCGTACACGCTGCCAGCATCACCGACTCCATAGCGGCTATCTTAATCATCGGTGGGCTGTTGCTGCAAACCAGTTTTGATCTCAATACCGCAAAATTGATTTTCATCCTGATTTTTTTATTAATGACCAGCCCCACTTCATCCCACGCGCTGGCCAAGTCTGCCAGGCATGGGGGCTTGCTCTCCATACCAGAAACTAAAGCAAAGTCAGAGGAGCAAAGAAATTAATGGCGGTCCTGATTGACTTGGTGTTATTGGCGATGCTGGCAATTACCGCTCTCCGGGTAATTTTTCTTAAAGATCTGTTTGCAGTGGTCATGCTATTTGGGATTTATAGTTTCTTATCTGCTTTGATCTTCGTAAGCCTTGATGCTGTGGATGTGGCTTTTACCGAAGCGGCCGTTGGCGCTGGTATATCAACCGTTTTAATGCTTGGCACCCTGGCATTAACAGGCAGAACAGAAAAAGAAAACAAACATTCCTCGTTACTTCCGATACTAGTAGTTGGGGTCACTGGCGCAGCCTTAGTATATGGAACTTTGGACATGCCACCATTTGGACGCGCTGATAACCCCGTTCATGAGCACGTAGCTCCCCGATATATTGAGGAATCGCCTAAAGAAGTGGGCCTACCCAATATGGTTACATCGGTTCTAGCCAGTTACCGGGGTTTTGATACTTTGGGGGAAACTGTCGTGGTCTTTGCCGCAGCCATTGGTGTGTTTTCCTTATTGGGAATTCGAAGAGAAAATGAGAACCTGTCACCAGAGTCCGGCTTCAAAGCCCACCGGGTTTTGCGGGTAATTTCAAAGTTGCTCATCCCCATGGTTATCTTGTTTGCTTTATATGTGCAATTCCATGGCGATTTTGGTCCAGGGGGCGGATTCCAGGCAGGTGTAATCGCAGCGGCGGCTTTTATTCTATACGCTCTAACATTCGGTTTACCCTATGCTTTTGCGGTAATAGGCCCCCGGTTTCTGCAGCTACTGGCTCCCTTAGGTGTTCTTCTCTATGCCAGTGTGGGTTTATATAGCATGGCAAAAGGCGGACAATTTCTTGATTACAATCAACTGGCTGCGGACCCAATCGCCGGCCAACATTACGGCATCATAATCATCGAGCTAGGCGTAGGCATCACTGTTTTCGCGGTGATGCTAAGCATTTTCTACGCCTTTGCCAGTCAGGTAGAGAGGTCGAATGTGCAATGACTTTTATCGTGGACTACTACAACTACTGGATTGTGGTTTTCTTGATGATGACCGGTTTTTTCATTGTGATTTCCGCCAACAATCTGGTCAAAAAAATTGTGGGGCTGAATATCTTTCAGACTTCGGTATTCATGCTCTATATCACAATGGGAAAAGTAAGTGGAGGTACTGCTCCCATAGTGGCAGAAGGCGTAACCCAATACTCTAACCCACTGCCACACGTACTCATCCTCACGGCCATTGTGGTTGGCGTAGCCACCACCGCGGTGGGTTTATCGCTGATCATTAGAATTAAACGAGCCTATGGCACGGTTGAAGAAAATGAATTCAAACATGAGGATGAAGCCATCTAATGTTTGAACATCATTTAGCTGCACTGCCCATAATAGTCCCGCTTATCGCCGCTCCCATTGCGTTTATACTGGGGCGCTCCTTCCTCTGTTGGTTGTTCACCACATTGGTGAGTGGTGCTGCATTTATCATATCCTGGCAACTCTTAGTGCAGGCGCTATCCGAAGGCGTGTTAAGTTACGCCGTGGGCGGCTGGCAACCTCCGTGGGGTATTGAGTTACGCGTTGACGCGGTAAACGCGTTTGTGCTCCTGGCGGTAACGGCTGCTTCCACGTTAGTGTTGATTTATTCAAAAGACAGCATTGAAAAAGAAATCAGCCAGGCTCAGCACGGATTGTTCTACACCGCCCATCTTTTATGTCTTGCGGGCCTTTCGGGAATTCTGGTTACAGGCGATGCTTTTAACCTGTTTGTATTTTTAGAAATTTCCTCTCTTGCCACCTACACCCTGGTGAGCCTGGGCTCTGACAAACGTTGTTTGACTGCAGCCTTTCGCTATTTGGTAATGGGCACCATAGGAGCCACCTTTATTCTTATTGGGGTAGGCATGCTCTATATGAAGACTGGCACCCTAAACATGATGGACTTGGCAGACCGGGTTTCAGCCTACGAAAGCAGCCGTACAATCAATACGGGATTGGCTTTTATCATGGTAGGCGTGGGCATAAAATTGGCCCTTTTCCCGCTTCACATGTGGCTTCCCCCGGCCTACACCCATGCACCATCAGCGGTAACCGCTTTTCTGGCCAGCACCGCCACCAAGGTTGCGGTATATGTGATGATTCGCTTTATATTTACCCTATTCGGGACAGAGCATGTGTTCAATGATATGGGCATGGACCTGATCCTGATGGTGTTGGCCGTGGTTGCCATCTTTAAATGTTCCTATCAAGCAACGATTCAGAGCAATATCAAAACGGTGTTGGCATACAGCAGTGTGGCTCAAATTGGCTATATGGTTTTAGGTATTAGCTTAGTAAGTGTCACCGGATTAATGGCTGGTCTAATCCATATTTTCAACCATGCGTTGATGAAGGGTGCGCTGTTTATGGCTGTCGGTGCGGTCTTCTACCAAGTGGGCTCTGTGGAAATCAAAGCCTTTCGCGGCCTGGGAAAACAAATGCCCTTCACCATGGCGGCATTCACCATTGCGGGCCTCAGCATCATTGGAGTACCCCTCACTGCTGGCTTCGTTAGCAAATGGTACTTAGTAACCGCAGCATTGGAACAAGATAATTGGTTAGTTGCAGCGCTGGTATTAGTGGGCTCGTTGTTAGCCGTGGTCTACATCGGTCGAGTTCTAGAGGCGGCTTATTTCCAAAAGCCCCTCAATGAAGTTGCCACCGACAAGATCAAGGAAGCACCGTTGATGATGTTAGTTCCAATGTGGATACTGGCCATAGCCAACATCTATTTCGGTATTGAAACCAGCATAACTACCGAAGCAGCCAGTAGCGCGTCTCAATGGCTGTTCCAAGATCAGTCGGCGGGTGTTACACCATGAATCTTTGGCAAGGTATAGACCCATCCCAACTGATCACCCTATCTATTTTGGTACCGTTTTTGGGTGCCCTCCTGGTACTTGCTACGGGTAAGTGGCCCAACGTCAGAGAAGCCATTACCCTGACCACCGCCAGCATTTTATTTACCATTGTGTTGTCCATCACCCATCATACATTCAGCGGCACCACCATGGAGTTAAGCGTGGTGGAGATGTTCCCGGGCTTGTCCCTTAGCTTTGATGTTGAACCATTAGGTGTACTGTTTGCGCTGGTGGCCAGCTTTCTTTGGATCATCACAACCATTTACGCCATCGGCTATATGCGTGGCCACAACGAGGAAAATCAAACCCGGTTTTTCTGCTGCTTTGCCTTGGCTATCAGTTCTGTCATGGCCATTTGTTTTTCCGGTAATCTGCTTACGCTATTTGTATTCTATGAGGTGCTAACCCTTTCAACTTATCCTCTGGTGACCCACGCAGGTACGGAAGCCGCCAAGCAGGGTGGACGTATTTACCTTGGCATCTTACTCAGCACTTCTGTGGCATTCCTATTGCTGGCAGTTTTGGGCACCTGGAGCCTGACGGGTACACTGGATTTTCGTCCTGGCGGAATTTTTGACGACCACCACAATAAAGCCATCTTGGGAATTCTGTTGGTGCTGTTCTGTTACGGCATAGGTAAAGCCGCCATAATGCCATTCCACCGCTGGTTGCCTGCGGCCATGGTTGCACCCACACCTGTGAGTGCTCTACTCCATGCCGTTGCGGTGGTGAAAGCCGGCGTTTTTAGCATATTAAAGGTGGTTATCTATATTTTTGGACTGGAAGAGCTAAAAGCCCTGGCCACTACGGATCTTATGCTCTACGTGGGCGCTGCAACCATTCTGTTGTCGTCCTGCATTGCCATGACCAAAGACAACTTAAAAGCGCGCCTGGCCTATTCCACCGTAAGCCAGTTGAGCTACATTGTGGTGGGTGCATTGCTGGCATCCTCCATCGCCAGTGCGGGGGCGGCTTTACATATCGCCACCCACGCAGTGGGCAAAATCACCCTGTTCTTCTGTGCCGGTGCCATTATGGTGGCCAGCCACAAAAAGAACATAAGTGAAATGGTAGGCCTGGGTAGAAAAATGCCCATCACCATGGCGGCTTTTGCCATCGGTGCAGTGAGTATCATTGGTTTACCACCCATGGCTGGAACATGGAGCAAATGGTATCTCACCATAGGTGCACTAGAAGCAGATAAGTTAATCATTGTCGCCACCCTAATGATCAGTTCGCTGCTTAACATCGCGTATTTACTGCCCATTCCCATAAGGGCGTTCTTTAACCCTGTGGCTGGAGAAACGCAAAACCCGGCCTGGTCCTGGCGGGAAACACAGGAAGCCCCCCTGCCCTGTTTACTGGCCATAGCGGTAACGTCAACAGCTTGTCTTGTTTTATTTTTCTATCCTCAGCCCCTGATCGACTTAATCAATCTGATCCCGGGAATCGCAACCAATTTTAATGGAGAAGGTTAAATGGCTGAGCAACACGAACCTGATGGATTTTTCGATAAGCCTGAAAACATACAAAAGATATTAAGGGTCTTTTACGTCGTCTGTGGCTTACTGGTGATCGCAGATTTTTTAGTGCATCGCCACATCTACCATTCCTGGGAAAAGTTACCGGCTTTTTACGCTCTGTATGGGTTCGTGGGCTGCGTTATTCTCGTGCTAATCGCAAAAGAAATGCGTAAATTCCTGATGCGGGGAGAAGATTACTACGATGAATAGCGCTCTTATGTTGCCCCCGTTTTTGCCCTTGTTGTTGGGAGCGCTAGCTGCCATCTTCCTGCGCGGCAATATTCGCAATGGGCTCATGTTATTGGCTCCCATTGTGGGTGGCATAAATTTGATGGGGCTTGAACACGGCGTTCAGTGGTCCCTGGAATTTATGGGTTATCCATTAGAGCCTGTGCGTGTAGATAAACTCAGCTTGATGTTCGGCTATCTTTTCCACATTGCCTCTTTTATTGCCATTATTTATGCGCTGCATGTAAAGGACACCGTACAACATGTGGCAGGTTTGGCCTATGCGGCCAGCGCAGTGGGAGCCGTGTTCGCTGGTGACCTGCTTACGTTGTTCGTGTTCTGGGAGCTACTTGCTCTCACTTCCGTTTTTCTTGTTTGGGCCAGACGCACTGAGCGGGCATACTCGTCCGGGGTACGTTATCTCATTATTCAAGTGTTATCTGGGGTGATGTTGTTGGCCGGCTTGCTTATATTTGCCCAAGTAAGTGGTAGCCTACGCTTCAACGAAATTGGCCTCAATCACGATGGCATGGCCGAAATTGGCGCGTGGCTTATCTTTCTGGCGTTTGGTATTAAGTGCGCATTTCCATTTGTTCATAATTGGCTTACGGATGCCTACCCGGAAGCCACACCCACTGGCACCATATTTCTCGCTTCTTTCACCACAAAAGTAGCGGTTTACGCCTTCGCTAGAGGGTTTCCGGGTACCGAGCTCCTTGTATGGATTGGCGTTACCATGGCGTGCTTCCCCATATTCTACGCGGTTATCGAGAATGACCTACGCCGAGTACTGGCCTACAGTATGATTAACCAGATCGGATTTATGGTGGTGGGAGTTGGCATTGGCACAGCAACCGCATTAAACGGTGCCGTGGCCCATGCCTTTAACGACGTTATATTTAAGGGCCTGCTGATGATGACCATGGGAGCCGTGCTCCATATGACAGGTCGAATCAATGGTTCTGATTTGGGAGGACTGTATAAAAGCATGCCCAAAACCGCAGTGCTGTGTATTGTGGGTGCGGCATCCATATCCGCCTTCCCTCTATTCAGTGGGTTTGTATCAAAATCCATGATCATGAGTGCCGCAGTTGCCCAAGGCTACGACGTGGTGTGGTTATTGTTGCTGTTTGCAGCCGCTGGAGTGTTCCACCATGCCGGCATCAAGATTCCCTACTTTGCATTTTTTGCTCATGATTCTGGAATTCGCACCACTGAACCGCCCAGGAACATGCTTATCGCCATGACTTTAGCTGCTGTGCTGTGTGTGCTCATTGGCAGTTTTCCAGCCCATACCGTGTATGCTTTGCTACCGTGGGATGCGACTTACCAGCCCTATGACGTCACCCATGTTTTAACGCAACTGCAGTTACTCTTCTTCTCCGCTTTGGCGTTTGTGTGGTTGAATTTACGCAGCATGTATCCACCAGAGCTGCCTTCCACCAATATTGATGCCGATTGGTTTTACAGGAAACTGGCTCCCGCGTTCGTGAAGAATCTCGCCTGCGGTCTATATCGTTTTTATCAAGGGTTGGAACAGTCCATCATCACCACTATCAAACTGTTAATTAAAAATTCATACGATACGGAAGAAGAACGCCCCAAAGGCTATTTCGCTAGATTATGGCCCACGGAAACCATGGTGGTTTGGGTTGCCGTCCTTTTGTTTGCTTATCTAGTACTTTATTACATTGAAATTTAGTCGCTAGACAGTGACAAGAAACTTTGACCTGATAGTCAGCCATCATGCAATGACCTGCAGGTAGAATCTGTCTCAAATTTCCCTATTTTTAGGCTCAACACTAACGCTATCATTTTTTTTGAAAACTAATTAGATAGAGGTGTTGGATGTTTTACTCGCTTAAGGCACGTTGCTTAGCAAGCGTGTTTTCAATTCTGTTTCTCGCATTTTTACCCATTAACTCACATGGCCAAAGCACATTAGGGACGGCCATCCAGGGTTATCTTTACGGTCTGCCTATGGTCTTGATGGGTGAAACACTAGAGGGATTTACAGGCGAAGAACGGGTCTGTAGCCTGGGCACGGACATCAATACCTTTGTCAATATACTGGACCGCCCTGACACGGAGTTTAAGGCGGTAGTGCGGCCAAATGTTGATACCCTATACACTTCAGCCATGTTGGATTTAACTCAGGGCCCACAGCTAATGGATATGCCTGCAGTGTCGGACCGATATGTTCTGATGGCGTTGATGGACGCATGGTCAAACAATTTCGCTGGTGTTGGTACCCAAACCCATGGGGACCAACCGGGCCGTTACATAATTATTGGCCCCCAATGGGAGGGAGATATTCCTGAAGGATACGAACCCATCTATTCGCCCACCAACCTGGTGTGGATTATTGGACGCACGGAAGTGAGAGGTTATGACGACATAGCCACAGTAAACAGTATCCAACGACAGTATCAATTGCAGCCCTACGGTTACGAATTACCTGACAGCGGAATTGATGGTTGTGTTCCAGACAGCGAAAAAACGCCCCCCATTGAAGTGGTACTATCACTCAGCGGTAAAGAATACTTTACCCGTCTTTCCGATTTGATGGCGCGATTCCCTGCACCGGCACGGGATGAGAATATGATTAAGCGCTTGGCAAGAATAGGTGTGGGACCATTGGCCAAAATAAAAGTGGACGACCTCAGCGCAAAACAATTAAGGGCATTGGAGCGAGGAGTTCGCATAGGACGAAGCTCCATTAATCTATTTAAGAGTGCTTTGGGCGCTACTGGCTGGGGGCCCAATCCGGCAATTATTCCCCTGGGTGACTACGGCAAGCGCTATTTTATCCGCGCCCTAGTCGCTGAAATTGGATTTGGAGCCAACCGCGGTGAGTTTGCCGTTTATCAGAATGCCAATCGTGACTCAAAGTTTAAACTCCTTGATGGCGAATCAGACTACGTTATCACATTTAAAGCCAATAGAATGCCACCGGTAAATGGATTCTGGTCTTTCACCGTTTATGGTGAGGATGGTTTCTTAACAAGTAATGCCGCTGCAGAACAACTTGGATTGGAGCGCTACGCCATTGGTAGCTATGACCAACTTGAATACGAAGAAAACGGGGATCTGAAACTCTATCTTTCTACTACCCCACCGGAAGGCGTCCCTTTGAGCAACTGGCTACCCACACCACAAGGAAAGTTCCAAGTGACAGCCCGTTACTATGACCCCGACGAACCCATCCTAAAAAGCCGATGGAAAACACCGGTGATAGTGAAACAGTAGCTAATTAATTTCTTCTTGAAACTGGGGTAAATGCTGAGACAGCATGACTATAAGCTCTTTAAAATCAAAGGGTTTGGTCATAACATCAGACATTCCGGCCTGCTCGCATTTACTCCTTTCTTCCGCCATGACATTGGCTGTTAACGCGATTATGGGTAACGCTCGGTGTTTTTTCATCTGCCGGATTCGGGTAGAAGATTCATATCCGTCCATTACCGGCATCTGACAATCCATAAAAACCACATCGAAATCACCAGACTCACACAGTTCCACCGCTTCTAAACCGTTATCAGCCACATCCACTGTTAAGCCCGCCTTCTGCAAAAAAATGGTGGCTACTTTCTTATTGACCTCATTATCTTCTACCACCAATGCTTTTGCGCCAGGAAATGTTAACGTGGCTCTTTTGCTGTTTGCGTGACGCTGACGTGTTTTTTCTGAAATAGAGTTAATTGTGTGTAATGGCAGACAAAACCAGAACCTGGAACCCTTACCAGGCTCACTGCTAAAACCCAAAGTACCTCCCATTAAGTCCACCAATTGTTTACATATACTTAACCCCAAACCCGATCCACCGAAACGGCGAGTGGTGGTTTCATCAGCCTGACTAAAACGCGAGAACAAATTGTTATGCAGTTCTGAATCAATTCCAATACCCGTATCAGTAACACTGAAGGTTACGCTGTGGCAATTTTTGTTGGCGTTATCAATAGACACTTCCACTGTCACACCACCTTTCTTGGTAAACTTAAGCGCGTTGCCCACAAAATTCATCAGAATTTGTTGTATACGAACGGGGTCTCCACGGTATTGGGGTTGATTATCCAGCTTTAACGGAAAATCGAGAAAAAGAGACTTATCTATCGCCAATTGACTCAGCGCATTTTTAACGTTTTCCAAAATCGACCAAATCTTAAAATCAATATGTTCAAAGGTCATTTTGCCGGATTCGATTTTAGAAAAATCCAGAACATCATCAATAATAGAACTGAGAGATTTGGTGCAATGAATAATGGCGTCAACTCGTTCTTGCTGAACATCATCAAGATCCGTATCCAACAACGCTCTAGCCATACCTAATACACCGTTCATGGGGGTCCGTATCTCGTGGCTCATGTTGGCCAAAAATTGTGCCTTGGCTTGGGCAGAAAGTATTGCCTCATTTTTGGCCTGCTCCAATTCCAAGGTGCGCTCGTGCACTAGGTTTTCTAGGTTTTCCTGATAATGCTTAATGTCTGCTTCCCATGCCTTGCGTTCAGAAATATCCGTAACATAGCCAAATAGATATTCACCACTGGAATGGCTGAAATAATGTGCTTTCACCTCAACTGGGAAGATCTTTCCCGACTTCGACTGATGCACTGTTTCTATAAATAATTGTTTTCTTTCTTTGAGGTCACGCCAGATAGACTGCCACGCAGCTGGGCTCAGATTTGGATCCCATTGCCATACCTGCATGCCAATGATTTCGTCTCGGGAGTACTCCAATTTATCACAGGCTGACTGGTTGGCATAAACAATGGTGGAATCGGAAGTCATCCAAAAAACTTCATCAGCGGCAACTTCCACAGAAAACTGATTCAGTTCGATCAACGAAAATGGTTGGGCCTCGCCGTCTCCTTCAACGCATAAACCCGCGCTTGTTTTAAACTTTTTGTCTTCCATGTTGACTTAGGCATCCTGAAAATGCAGACATTCATTCCCTGAACTAAATTAAATCCTAGACCATGTTATTCCTTAATGTACATTTATCCTATGGACAAAGGCAAGCAATCAACTTCAAAAAGGTGGGCTAAAGTGAAGAAACGCCACCGTAAACATCTCCCTTTGTAGTGGCTTCAATGGCGCTTATACTTGAGGCTAATTTTGCCAAAGGCACCGCCTCAGAAAACAGAAACCCTTGTACTATATGGCAGCCCTTGGCTCTAACAAAATCCAGTTGGGCTACGGTTTCTACACCTTCCGCAACCACCTCTAACTCTAACCCTTCAGCAATAGCAGTTATAGCACTCACAATAGCAATATTTTGCTTCTGCTCAATCCTCATAAAGCTACGATCAACCTTGATCACGTCAATGGGATATTGGGAAACGTAGGAAAGACTGGAGTACCCGGTTCCAAAATCGTCTATAGCCAAAACAACACCTAATCTGTCTAAGGCATGAAGCTTACTTTTAACGGCGTCTGAATCAGCCATCAATAGACTCTCTGTTATTTCCAGCTCAAGTGCGGTGGGGGGCAAGCCAGTTTCTCTCAATGCCGACGCCACCGTGGATACAAATGTTGCACTTTCGAATTGCCTAGGTGACACATTAACTGCAACTCGAATATCTGAATCACAAGCCGCCCTTAAAGCTTGAATTTCGTTACATGCCCGCCGCAATACCCACTCTCCCAAGGTTGAAATAAATCCATTGGTCTCAGCAAGGGGAATGAATTTGGCAGGGGGTATAAATCCCCGCTCAACATCATCCCAACGCAACAGTGCTTCTACTCCCACAATCTTGCCACTGGCGATATCCAACTTGGGCTGATAATAGAGTTCCAGCTCTTCGTTTCGAAAGGCATCATGGAGGGCTTGTTCAATGGCCAAGTTTTCTAGATTACCTGAAGCCAGATCCGGATGAAAAGCTTTAAATCCGCTGCGACCACAGTGTTTAGCGTGGTACATGGCCATATCCGCATGTTTTAAAAGCTCTTCCGTGGTGTCTCCGTGTTCGGGAAACAAACTAAAACCAATGCTTGGAGTTACCACCAGTTTATTGGAGCCCACGACAACAGGTTTAGAAACCAGATCTAGAATTTTTTTACAAACCAACTCCGCATCTGCAACCACTTGAATGTCCGGTAGCAGTACAACAAACTCATCACCACCCATGCGACACACGGTGTCTGACTCTCTAACCGCTTCAACCAAACGCGCCGCCACAGTTTTTAATAGTTGATCACCGGCTAAATGGCCAAGGGTGTCATTAATTCGCTTGAACCTGTCTAAGTCTAATACCAGGACCGCCAGGCAGTCTCTCTGTCTTTTACCTCGCAAAATAGCATGGTGCAGCCTATCCTGCATAAGAGCACGATTAGGCAATCCTGTTAACCCATCATGGTGAGCAATGTGCTCGATGTATTCGCTGGCTCGTTTTTGTTGGGTAATATCGTAAGCCACCAACAAATACCCTGTGGCTATGCCTTCCTCATTACGCAACGTAGTGACGGTAAGATTCACAGGCAAGGAGGTACGATCCTTTCTTACATAGGTCCACTCACTGCTTTCTACTACGCCACGGCGGGCTTTTTCTGTTAATACTTGAAACCCGGGGTTGAAATCAATTCCCAACTCATCAGACAATAGGCTAGCTCGACTCTCCAATTCCCCTTGCTCATGAAATAAAGTGGCATGATGCTTTTCCACCAGTTCTTCTTTTTCATACCACAGCATATTTTCCAGCGCAGGACTTACAGCAATAATCAATCCTTCGGTATCAGTCGCCACAATACTAAAAGGAGATTGCTCCACAATAGATTGGGTGAGTTGATGGGCTTGTTGCATCACCCTCTCCGCTTCCTTACGGTGGCTAATATCTACCACGCTGGCCAGTACTCTTTGCTCTCCCTGCATTTCAATTCCGCTCAAAGAAATTTCAACCGGAATTAGATCTCCGTCAAAATCTACCAACTCCACATCTAATCCGCCACGCATGGCGCGAGGTGCCTCATTATCAAAAAGGTTTTGGAAATAATGCTCTATTAGGCGATCATGACTGTGTCGATATTTTGATGGTATAAACTGATTCAGATTATAAACTGACTTGTCAGGAGATTTTATCTTCAGCAATTCGCAGGCTTTTAGATTGCCTAACACTATGCGCCCTGATTTTGTCACCGCAAACATGGCAATGGGGGCTAAATGAATTACTTTTTCCAGTGCACCAAAATGCTCTGCTTGCAAAGTAATGTCCGCTAGAGTGAGCACGTGACCCAAATCACCCACGGCCGAGCTTCGCATTTCATATATACAGTTATCCACATGAAGGCGAAGTGATTTCTCTGTGCCAGTGAGTAAAGCCACCACCATAAGGTGGACCTGACGAACTTCTGCTCTGTCATTGATCCGCCCTACTTCCAGGCAAGCACTCACCAACCATTTGAGCTCCGCGCCGATAACTTTTTGAGAAGATTCCAATTTAAGAACCTTTTTCAAGAAGGGATTACAGTATTTTATTCGCAGCGAATCGTCTAAAACTGCGACACCCTGACTCAACGCATCCATGGCGGTGTAGGAAATGTGCTTTTCGTATTCCAGTTGACGGGAAAGCTGATGGGCTGTTTTTTGCAGCTGGTGTTTTTCCACGGCTCGACTGAGCACCGGCGCAATTAGCTTCAAGTATTTGCCATCTTGCCCTTTTGAGATGAAATCAGCCGCCCCTAAACGAAGGGCCGAAAAAGCCAAACTCACGTCATTGGAAGCCGTCATTAAAACTACGGGAACTTCCAGATTCTTGAGGGTTATTTCCTCAAGCAACTCAACGCCTGTCATATTGGGCATATAATGATCAGTTAATACAATATCGAAACAACTGTTTTTTAAGGCTTCTAAGGCAGCAAAGCCATTGCTTAACTGATAAACGGAGTGGCCCTCTTCCTCTAACAGGGCTTTCACCAAAGTGGCCTGTACCAAATCATCTTCGACGTAGAGTATGGACATACTCATAGCTGATGTTTTATCCCTATTTTGTGGAACTCAGATAGATGAAATATCAGTCCAAGTATAGGATAGGAATCTAAGATTACCTAAGAAACGCACCAAAGAACGACCTCAGAAATATCCCTTTGATTACCGGTCACTACCCTCCTTTTTTCTGCATATCATGCTCGTTGTACCATCTAACCGCATCATAAATTGTCTGTCTAATGGGCCTGGGCTGCCAATGGAGCTGCTCCCGAGCCTTCGTGTTATCCAGCTGTTTGAAGGCGTAGGAAAGATACACCGCATCTCTACTGAGAAGATAGTCCTTGCGTCTTGCTAACTTGCACAGCGACTCCGCTAGGGTAGCAATCCCATAGGCGAACTTTCGTGAGATCAATTTAGGGGCTTTGTTACCCAACACTTCAGCTACTATGCCATAGAACTCTTTGTTGCTGATGAACTCGTTGGCAATGATGTATCGCTCTCCGCTACCGCCAAATTGTTCCGCCAGAAGAGCGGCGGCTGCCGCATCTCGAATGTCAACGGTGGGTGCCGAGCTGTCAGTTATGGCAGGCAATTTTCCTTGTGCCGCTTGCCATAACGCTCCCCCATGGGGGGTGGGTTGATAGTCTTCGGGGCCGTAGGTATTCGCAATACAAAGTGCCACACCCTTCAACCCTCGATTTTTACAGTAATCAAGAAAACGATTTTCTGCCTCTAATCGAGCTAAAATATAGGGGGGAGCTCGATCGCGCCAGTTGAAGGGGATAGTTTCAGTCACCGCACCGTTTGGATTCTGGCCTAATGTTCCCATGGTACTGGTGAAAATAAACCGCTCTACCTTAGCCGCCAGAGCGGCCTCCATTGCATTTTCTAAACCTTCAACGTTATGTCGGTACAACGGTGTCGTGTCCGTCAACCAGAACCTGGCATCCACCACACTATGAAATACCGTGCCACACTCCGCCATGGCTGTGGCCAGAGAACCGCGATCAAGCACGTCGCCATAAAAAATCTCAACCGGAAGATCACGAAGTGCCTCCTGGTTACTGGACCTGCGTAGCAGCACTCTCACATTACGTCCTTGGGAAACTAATTGACGGGTGATGTGACTGCCCACAAAGCCACTGGCACCCGTTACCAACACAGGTTTTTTATCCACTGTATTCATATTGCTCCCGCTTCAGGCTGAAGCATTTAGTTTTTTAGAGGCCATGGCGGTGAGATACTGAACCAGCCTGGATGGAATAATTGAAAGCAACCCTAGAAGTTTGATACGGATGTGGGTGAAAGATCGATATTCAATTTGCCACCCTTGCTGTGTTCGAACTAACTTATCGTCGTAGTACCCTATGGCCTGAGCATTACCCACACCACCAGGGACCAATACGATTGCATCCACATAACTACGGGCAGTGGCTTTTTCTCCATTAACCTCAACAGAAATGTTGCTTATGCGATGCAAAGATGGCCCAGAATGTGCTCGTATCATATATTTTGTAACGGACTCTCTGTTAGACCAGCAACCAATAAAACCATAGTCCAATTCACAGTCTTCCACGAAGCACGACTTGAATAGGGGCCAATCACGAGAATCAATCCCGGTAGCGTAACGGATCAAAACATCTTCAATTTCATTTCGATCATCCATGCTCTAAGCCCCGCCCATGACTTTCTGATTGGCTTTAGACATTAAACCAACTACAAAATTACGGGAGAATGGATACAAAAATTTAAGCCCCCATCGCATTTTGCGGTTGGCTAAGCGAGTGGGCCCATTGCGTAGATTGAGCAGGCAATCTTTCACAACGTTTTCAGGCGATTCAGCGCCTTTCACCGGTTCGTTTTCTGTGGCGGCTAAACCCAGCTTGAATCGCAATCGCCTTAACGCCGGAGTGTCGGTTTCCCCCAAAATCAACCCTAGCACGTCCACACCTCTTGGTTTCAGTTCGCAGTAGAGCGCTTCAGCAAATACCATATCGAAGGCTTTTGAAGCCGAATAAGCCGCCATATTCTGCGAACCCGCGAAACCGGCACCAGACCCCACCAACACCACTGCACCTTTTGCTCTTTCAGTCATCGGCTTACAAATTTCATAGCAAAGCTGCACTGGTAGTAAACAATTGCGCTGTATCATAGATTCGGCTTGAGTTAATGGAACGTCTAGGAATGGAGCGAAGTCAGCATCCGCTCCGGCGCAATAAACAAAGAATCCAACCTCAATTCCTTCCACGGCCGCGAGTACTTTTTTAACCGCATTTTCGGACGCCAGATCCACCGCAAGCACTTTCGACTCAACACCGTAACGTCTCTCAATATCCAAGGAAAGAGTTTCCAGTATTGCCTGGCGGCGAGCGATAAGTACCACATTGAGCCCCAGCCGTGCTAACTCTTGGGCGAATAGTTTCCCCACACCTTCAGATGCACCGGCTACCAGAGCCCAAGGTCCATATTGTTTAGAAAATTCCATAACATTATTTCTTGATTATTTAATATTTATTGTTGATTATTTATCAGTTTAAGATAATAAAGAGGATACAGTCAATGCGTGGTGCCCACTCCGGACCAACAGCACGAACCCTGGATGTGTTGGAGTTATTGGCAACGGAACCGGAAGGGATTAGGTACGTTGACATTGCCCGCAGGCTTAAGCTCAATCAAGGCACCGCCCACAGCATACTTAAGACGCTGGTGGATCGTAATTGGGCTCGCCGAGACAAAACCAGCAAATCATTTACCCTGGGCCCCATGGCTACACAAATCGGTGGTGGGGCAACACAAGCGCCAACCCCTTTTATGGAGCTAAACAACGCTGCCCAGGAACTGGCCATGCAGCTGGGTTATGCCACCACGGTAATCGAATTAAAAAATGAGGAGCTTGTGGTAGCCGCTTCCTTCGCTGGCCCCCAGGCAACAGCCACTCCTGAGATCGGTACGGCTGTGCCTTACTCACCACCCTATGGCGCCATATTTGCCTGCTCTGCGCCCGAGGTGGAACAATCGAAATGGCTGGCCAGGGCATCTTCGAAAAACAGTAAGGTAGAAAAGGCACTGAGGCGCACACTGGATCTTGCTATGAGCCGTGGATTTGATCTGGACTGGACCAATCAAACCATGGCCCAGGTGTCCGCCATGGGTAGCTCTCTGACACAGATGCATCCGGCCATGGCGCTTGCTATGGACCAAATATTATTGGAACACGCGCACCTAAGCTTGGCTGAAACGAACCCCAATCGCTCCGTGACATCCATCATCGCGGCAAGAACCAGCACAAACCAAAGCCAATCAAGATTTGGAATCGCCGTTCACCCTTTTCAGACCCTATCAAGTGATGAAATAGAACGCATCGGAAATCTACTGGTGGAGAAAGTGACGTAGAACGTCGAGCAGGACATCTAAAAACACAAAGGCCGCCCTATCTAAAGCGGCCTTTTTCTTACAAGAAACAGCGTAGCAGTGGCTTATAAAATAGGCCCAGCTTTTACCAGAGCCTTGCCTTCTTCATTGTCGGTGAAAGTTTCAAAGTTCTTAATGAACAGCTCCGCAAGGTTAGTTGCTTTTTCTGTCCACTCTTCTTCTTTCACGTAAGTGTGACGGGGATCCAGTATCTCAGGGTCAACATCATGCAATTCCATAGGTACTTCTAAATTAAAAATAGGAATCGTGGTGGTGGGTGCGTGATCCACACTGCCATCCAGAATAGCGTTGATAATACCGCGAGTATCTTTAATTGAAATTCGTTTTCCAGTGCCATTCCAACCGGTATTCACCAAGTAGGCCTTGGCACCCGCTGCTTCCATGCGAGCAACCAACTTCTCTCCGTAAGTGGTCGGGTGCAGGGTAAGAAATGCCTTACCAAAACAGGCTGAAAACGTGGGAGTGGGCTCAGTAATACCGCGCTCTGTACCGGCTAACTTTGCAGTAAAGCCTGACAGAAAATGATACTTGGTTTGTTCTGGTGTCAATTTAGATACTGGAGGCAATACACCAAATGCGTCAGCCGTCAGGAAGATCACCTTGGTGGCGTGACCCGCTTTCGATGGCGGTGGCACAATATTTTCGATGTGATTGATTGGGTAAGAAACCCGAGTGTTTTCAGTCACGGAACGGTCACTGAAATCAATCTTACCATCGCTATCAACCGTTACGTTTTCCAACAATGCATCGCGGCGAATGGCAGCATAAATATCGGGTTCACTTTCTGGATCCAGGTCGATGGTTTTTGCATAACATCCACCCTCGAAGTTGAAAACGCCTTCGTCATCCCAGCCATGCTCGTCATCACCAATGAGCTGACGCTTGGAATCAGTGGACAGTGTTGTCTTACCGGTGCCGGAAAGACCAAAGAAGATGGCCACGTCTCCGTCAGCTCCCACATTCGCTGAACAGTGCATGGAAGCGATATCTTTAAGAGGGAGGTAGTAGTTCATCATGGCGAACATACCCTTCTTCATTTCGCCACCGTACCATGTGCCACCAATTACCTGCATCTTCTCAGTCATGTTGAACACGGTGAATACGTCAGAGTTCATACCATGCTCTTTCCACTTGCTGTTACTGGTCTTGGAACCATTCATAACAACAAAGTCAGGCTCACCGTAGTTTTCCAATTCTTCGGCGCTGGGACGAATAAACATATTAGTAACAAAATGTGCCTGCCAGGCTACTTCCATGATAAAACGGACTTTAAGCCGGGTATTTTCGTTGGCACCACAAAAGGTATCCACAACGAACAGGCGCTTACCAGAAAGTTGCTCCCCAACGGTCTGCTTCAGGTCTTTCCATACCTCAGGTGAAATCGGCTTGTTATCATTGGGGGCTTCTTCACTGGTCCACCACATATGTTCCTTACTGACGTCATCCATAACAATGTACTTGTCTTTTGGTGATCGCCCTGTGAATTCGCCGGTATTCACGTTTACAGCACCTAATTCGGTTACCACACCCTTTTCAAACCCTTCCAGTTCGGGGTTTGTTTCCTCTTTGTAGAGCAAGTCATGGGAAGGGTTATGTATTATTTCCTGCACGTTGATTATGCCGTATTTCGACAAATCTAATTGAACCGCCATTAGGGACTCCTTGAATAGATAACTGAACAACCGACCTTAATATTATGCAAGATCTTAGCCATAATTTAGGGGGAGTAGAAAAAAGGTGTATTTAACACTGTGCGGGAGGGCAAGTCCAGCCCCCGTTGCAACTACACTAACATATGGATAAAAGAGTAAC
Organism: uncultured Ketobacter sp.; assembly: GCA_964016105.1. GTDB lineage: Bacteria > Pseudomonadota > Gammaproteobacteria > Pseudomonadales > Ketobacteraceae > Ketobacter. The sequence goes on along the minus strand of CAXHEX010000016.1, from coordinate 29,677 downwards.
ATTCCGCGTACAGGTTCATCAACTTAGATCAAACCAATTAAAGCGTCAGCGGCTTTTGTCAGGTGTTTACTGAGCGCCTTATTGTCAAGCTCATCACATATGGGATGCATTACCGCACCGGCCACACCGGTTATCAACATAGCCAATACGGCTTTAGAGTGAGGTTCTGGCTCACCGCCAATGAAAGTTTCTTCCAACTGGGTCATAACAGCCAGAAAAGCGGGTTGCTCCCTAAACAGTTTTAGGAAATGGGGGTCTTGCTGGAGACGACCCGCTATATGCCTGTTTTCAACAGCTAAACTGATAATCTGGTCCAGCAGCAAACGTCTTCGTTTAGTTATGTCCGCTTCACTGGACACCAGCTCAGTCATCACAGACAAGGCAACATTTATCTGCTGCCCTACCGCATAGACGATATCTTCCTTGGCGGGATATTGATGATAAATCGCCGCCTTTGAAACACCCACGGCCTCAGCAATCATTTTAAGCGAAGTTCCGGCCACGCCATGTTGTGAAAATAACTCTCGCGCTGCATCCAAGATACGAGCTTGGGAATCCGATAACTCTAACTGAAACTCTGCCATTTCAACTGTGTTGCCTAATTGGTTAGGAAATAAAACCCGAGCAATAGTAGCAATAACATAGAAGACCAGGAAGTCATAGTAGCTTTTAACCAGCGGGGAGCCACTCTCACCTCCATAAAGTACCGAATTACCATTTGGGCTTTAACAATAGCAATCACTAAAACTCCGAGGGTAACCCAGGCGTTCGCTTGGAATTCAAGGGTATCACTTTTACTGATATACCAGGACACCACCGTGCTTAGGGTTAAAATAGCCCACACCAACACCAGGGGGTTTCGGATATGACTCAACATAATTACCTCATCAAATAAAGCAGTGCAAACAGTACCAACCAGAGCAAGTCCACCATATGCCAATAGGTTGCGCCGGTCTCGACGAAGGTCACATTTGGCTGGTGATGGGGTCGAAATTCACGCATTACAAACATGAGGATGACCAAACCTAACAGCACGTGGCAAAGGTGCAACCCCGCCATCAGGTAATAAAACATATAGAAGAGGTTCTCTCCCGGCGTAAAACCCGCCTCTATTTTTGGAAGCCATTCCACTACTTTGAGACAAGGAAATAGTAAGCCTAAAAATATGGCTATACCCATGAGCCGGAAAGCCTGGGAGTTGCGATTGCCACGGGCCGCTTCAGTGCTAAGCGCTACAAACAGAGAGCTGGTTAACAGGATCACCGTGTTGATAACACCGATACCCTGATTCAGTTGCTGCTGCCCTTGTAGGAAAAGCTCCTGTTCTTGGCCTCGGTAATACATATAAACAACGAAATAGACACCAAATATCAGCAAATCACCCACAATGAAGAACCACATACTGCCTTCACCGGGCATATGGGATGTGCCGTTGTTTTGGTTTGACACTGGGCTTGGGTTAGCGCTTGCAACGGAAACAGCTTCAGTCATGCTGTGGCACCCCGTCCCTGGAAAAACTTAACGTTGTCCAGCTCACTCTCCGGCTGGTTCATGATGGATTTATATATTTGGTAATAGATGATCATTTGCCAGGGAACGTACAACACCATGTTGAACCAGAACGCCATCAAACCGTCCCAGGCAAAGGGTCCAGTCTTAGCAATCCAGACCGTGGCGGCGAACAGCTCTGTCATATATTGCCAAACAGTGTAATAGCCCAGCCATTTCGGCAGAATTTGGTTTTTATCCAGAATAATGGCCAAGCCCAACATGGACCACATCACACAGAAGCACCCCAACGACCCAATAAAGGAGAGATAGCCAAAGTCGTACAACATGGCCAGGATTTGCGGATCATAATCTGGCCTAAACGCGCCCAGCCCGAAACAAAACATAGGGAATAGGCAACCCACAATGGCTCCTGCCACGGACCCGGCCATAAAGGCATAACGAAACGCCGGGCTCACGGACATACGCTTCATCTGCATGGCATAACAAGCATTGGCCACCGCAGCCAAACCGATTGAAAGAATGAGAATGGTAGTGGCGGTAAGTAAATTGGGTGATTGCATGAACTCCACCACCTGCTGCAGGTCCGCATCGGGCGAGCGCGGTGGCATCATCCAGCTGAGGGGAACGAAAACAATACCAAAGAGCGTATAAAAGACCGGCACACTCCAAAAACAGATCAACTGATCCAGCTTTTTATGGTGATACCACTTGCCGGAATGGCCAGCTCGACCATCCAGGGGAAAACTCCCTGTTGTTGCTGTCATGGTGCGACCCCCTCTTTTTCAACCTGCCGATTAATCACGCCCTGAAGCACAAAAAACATCACCGCCACATATACCGCAAATGTAATAAGGCGCAGGTGGAAGGACAAAACTCCGTCCCAGGCAAAAGGCCCCACTTTGTTCATTACTGCGAAGGCTCCAGGGATCATAAGAATGGCGGTGGCCACATTAAAATGGGCAACCCAGCGGGGAAATACCGGGTTCGGATTGGCATCTAAATAAATACTAAGGGCCAAACACAGGTTTTGAACTAACAACAAACCCACAGGCGTAATGAAAAAGAACCAGGCCATATCGTTTAATAAGCTGATTAATTGGGGGTCTCGATCGGGGCGGAAAACAGCCATGGCCCAACAATAATCCGCCAGGATAAAGGCAGTCATCCCCACTCCCGCGGCCATCATGTAAGAGTAAGCAAATACCGGACTGGAGTTGATCACTCTGAACATCTGAACCACGATAATGGCAAAGAAGGGAACCAGCGTGGCGCAGATTATATTCCAGAATATGGCCACTCCTCTGACGGAGGTGAGATTTTCCTGAAAGAATGCAGCTACTTCATTGGGTGTCATGGTGGCCGACATGGGTGGCGCAAAGCCGGGAAACAGCATATAAGCGATTAGAAATAGCAGACCCGCCACAGGCGTAGTCCACAACAGTATTGATTGTCCCTGGGTACTCATTTTCGTCCACCGATCATATTATTATTTTGTTTATATGTGAGTGTTAACTATATGTGGATCAACAGACTAGCCGATCGGCTATCCGAACACAAGTATAACTATTCGTGTGGGTCAATTATTGTGTAACATCTTGCCATTCACGCCAGAGGGTCAGCGGGTTAAATTGGCAACAACCTAAGGGAGTCAATCACAATGATTATAAAAAAACGCATTGATACAAAACAGGAAATCCAGCGCCTGGACCCTCAACAAGATTGCCAGCGCATTGTTTTTATCACCTCTTATCTCGAATTTCCCTGGGATATGACCCGCGCTTTGGAGCTAGCCTTGTTTCGCACCTTTGCCGTACCCTCCATCGCCAAACTGCTGGATCAAACCGGCGAGTTCGCCCGGGACACCCAGCGACGCTACGATGATACGGCCATCATTATTAACGAGATCATGGTCAACGGCTTCGACTCAAGCCGAGGCAAAAGCTTCATCCAGCGAATGAATCGGATTCATGGCCAGTACGAAATCAGTAATGATGATTTCTTATATACCCTATCTACTTTTGTGTACGAACCCATCCGCTGGATAGATCGCTTCGGTTGGCGACCCACTTACGAAAATGAACGCTTGGCCTTGTTTCATTTTTGGAGGGAGGTTGGTACTCGAATGAAAATTTCAGGCATACCGGAAACTTACCAGGAATTCGAAACCTTCAACCTTACCTATGAATCGGATATGTTTGCTGAATCCGATGCCGCGCAGCGGGTAGCGAACCCCACTCGCAATTTACTACTGGGTTTTTACTTGCCTGAATTTTTATGGAAGCCAGCAGAACCCTTGGTCTACTCGCTAATGGACGAACCTCTATTGAAAGCCATGGATTACCCTATCCCACCTCAACGGACCAAAGCCTGGGTGGAAAAAGCCCTACAAATAAGAGCAAGGCTTTTGCGTATTTTACCCAAGCACAAGTACCCCAGAGTGTCGGTACTTTTGCAAAACGAGACCCACCCTTCTGGTTACACGGTGGATGATATTGGCCCAGATAAGCTACGACAAAAATGGGTTAAGTAACGTTCCAGCACAGACATTAGTCATTAATTACTTTATCATGGGAGGCGTGCATAAACTAACCTATCAAACGCCTATCTGCTAAAGCCCATGGCCCCTGAAAAACCCAATAAATCTCAACCTAAAACCGCAACCAGGGGAAGACCCAGGGGCAGACCCAGACCAAACGACATTGAAGCATTAGAGACCAAGATATTGGATGCGGCCTTGGAGGAATTTCTTGAACAGGGTTACGGTGATGCCGCCATGGCGAGAATTGCTAAAAAGGTGGGTGGTTCGAAAACAACCCTATATTCTCGTTACCCGTCGAAAGAAGATCTGTTTCGCGCCATCATTTTTGATCAAATCAATCGGGCCTCTCCAGAAGCGGCACTGAAATCAGAAACAGGCCCTCTGGAGTTACAGCAGGGTTTAAAGTCCTTTGCAAATCTGATGCTCAAACACAGCCTTCAACCCGAGCAACGCAGCATCAATAAACTCATGTATGCGGAATCTTATCGCTTTCCGGAACTGGGTGAAGCGTCCGCTGAAAGGTCCAATCTGGGTATCGCCCGTATCACCGATTTCATCAAGAAAAGCGCAAGCAAGGCGAGTCCTTTCAAAAACCCAGAAGCCGTGGCCAAAGCGTTTATATTCATGATTCGGGGCTGGTACATCCATCAACTTCTCACCAACAAACCCATCTCTGACACAGAGCGTGAAGAATGGGTGGAGCAGGCCATTAACACCCTAATAGCCTCCCAAGACAACTGGTAAAAAAGCCTATCTGACGGCTTTCGAATAGGCTTGCCATAAATAGTACACCAATGTACTATTTATGGCAGTTACTTCAGGGGGACAAAAAATGACATTCGAAGCACAGCCACTCAATGAGCTTATAGGCTCTAAAGTATGGATTGAAAAGAAGCATCTGACCTGCCCCGACACCGCTAGGGAATTACGAAGTTTGCTGGTGGAGCGCGGCGTTCTGGTGTTCAAAGAACTCAACCCATCGACTGACGAACAGATGGAACTGGCACGTCAGCTGGGTAACTTACGGGAAGAGCTGGGAAAAGGTATTTATAAAATTACTCTGGATAAAAAAACCAACGCCCATGCGGACTACCTTAAAGGATCGTTCCTTTGGCACATTGATGGCACCCACGACACCATTCCCCCTTTTGCTACCATGCTCACAGGAATTACCCTCTCTGAAACCGGTGGGCAAACGGAATTTGCCAATTCTTATGCCGCCTACGAGGCACTGCCAGAAGACACTAAACAGCGCATAGAAAAGTTACAGGTCGTACATAGCGTTGAAATGTCCATGAGCCGCGCCGGTATCGAACCCACAGACGAGAACCTGAAATATTGGCGTAGCTTCGCTCCTACCACCCACAATCTGGTATGGACTCATAAATCCGGACGCCGATCGTTGGTGATTGGATGTCACGCGTCCCATATCGTAGGCATGGACAAAACGGAGAGCACCGCATTGCTATCAGAACTCTTAGAGTGGGCAACCCGACCAGAATTCGTCTATCGACACGAATGGAGCCCCGGCGACCTGATCATCTGGGACAACACCGGCGTAATCCATCGAGTAGAGCCCTACCCGTTAGATTGCGGTAGGGTAATGAATAGAAGCACGCTACTAGGTGAAGAGCCATTCGCATAACCAAAAAATAAAGAATAAAAAAGGAGCATATCCATGAATCACGAGTTACCAGAAAATTGGGATTTAGAAGCGGATTTAGTGTCTGTTGGCTCCGGCGGCGGCGGTCTCTGCGCTGCTATTACGGCCGCGGACAATGGTTTAAGTGCATTAGTGCTGGAACGCAGTAACGAAGTGGGTGGTGTCACCGCCTACTCCATGGGTGAAGTCTGGATACCCGGAAATCACCTGGCTAAAAATGAGGGAATCAACGATTCTGCAGAAAGTGGTTATCGCTACGTGAAAGACCTTTCCATGGGTTACGGAGAAGATCTTGCCATCATAAACCAAGCGATCCATGGGCCTATGGCCTTGGAATACTTCGAACAAACCATCGGCCTGAAAATGACCGTGATCAAGGGACTGCCGGATTATTATTACCCCTACAATCAAGATGGCTTGGCTGAAGGCCGATACCTGGAAGCAGAGCCCTTCCCCGCCGCCACCCTCGGCGAATGGCAAACTAAAACCCGCATCTCACCCCATGTTCCCTACAGCCTGACCCATGAAGACATTTTCTCCGGTGGTGGCATGGCCAACATGGCAGGCTGGGATTATGGCGTAATGACAGAAAGGCTCACTAAAGACCTTCGCTGTGCCGGCCCCGGTTTAGCCGCCTACTTCGTTAAAGGTGCATTAGATCTCAACATCCCCTTACACACTGGTATGGCAGTTGAAGAGCTGATCAGCGATGGCGAGCGTGTGGTGGGGGTGAGAGCGGTCAAAGACGGCAAAGATGTGTTTGTTAAAGCAAACAGAGGCGTGGTTATAGCCGTGAGCAGCTACGAGAGAAATGCTAGCTATGCCAAGACATTAGGCCATCAACTTAAAGTAGAATCGATGGTTATGCCCTCCATTGATGGGGCCCATTTGCGGCTGGCGGGCATGCTTGGCGCTCGTGTGGCCCGAGTACCGGATGTCACACTGTTGGGCTTTCATGTGCCAGGAGAAGAGCAGGAAGATGGGATTCCCCTATGGCGGGGCGCGCTGCCATTTTTAGGACTGCCCCACACCATCGTGGTTAACCAATCAGGCAAGCGCTTTGCCAACGAAGGTTTCTATCGGTCCATTTACTACGCCACCGATGCCATCGATGGCAACACCCAAACCCATGCCAACTTCCCTTGCTGGGCAATCTTCGATAGACAAGCCCGGGAAAAATATCCCTTTGGCTCGCTTATGCCCATGCAGGATATGCCAGAAGAATTGGGGGTGACTGCGGACAGCCTATCAGAGCTTGCAGATCGTATTGGCATAGATCCGAATCAGCTGGAACAAACCGTCGCCACCTTTAATGGTTATTGTGAAACTGGCGTGGACCTGGACTTTAATCGTGGCACTCATCCCTGGGGCGCACTCATGTGCGGAGACCAGAATCAGAAACCCAACGGCAACCTGGGGCCATTAAACAAAGGACCCTATTACGCGGTTCAGTTGCACAGACTGGCAGGTGGGGGTATTTGCTCCGCAGGCATCATGGCAGACCAACACTGCCGTGCCATAGGGTGGGACAACAAACCAATCCAGGGCTTATACGTTGCCGGCAACTCGATGGCAAGGCTGGACAATGGTGCCTTCATGCAAAGTGGAATCACCAACGCCAGGGGTATGACCCACGGCTATCTGGCAGGACTGCACGCCGCAGGCAAACCCAGCAACCTGCTGGAGAAAGAGGTAGAAAAGTATGATTCAAAGTGAACACACATTTGTGATTAATACTTCCATCGACCAGGTGTGGAAATACGTCAACGATATACAGGGCTGGGCCAGCATCTTTCCAGGCTATCAAGACTGCAACCTGATTGATGAAGATCGCTCCACCTGGACCATCAAGGTGAGCGCAGCAGGCGTAACACGCACCGATAAAGTCCAAGTACACGTAGAAAAATGGGATGGCCCCACCCAGGTGGACTTTCGCTTTGATGTAGATGATCTTCCGGTGGAGGGCAACGGTGCCTATATTGCCTCCGCAAAAAATGCCAATGAAACAGAGGTATCTCTGAAAGTCTGCATCATAGGAAGTGGCCCCATGGCGCCCATGTGGGAAGCCGTGGGTACCCCCATGCTGCCTGAATTCGTAAAGGGTTTCGCTGCCAAATTGAAAGCGGAAATAGAATTGGTCAGCGGCGTAGGCAGCGTGGGCGCTGCGGATACCCCCATGGCCATGCCCATGGTTAAAGGTATGATCCAATCCCTGTTTGCTGCTTTCAAAAGCAAGATCAAAGCACTGTTTGGCATGTCATCAAATAATGAAGGTTCCCTATGACCGATCAACTTGAGCGCAACAAAACTGTCGTTAAAAAATTCATAGAAGCCATGGGCAGCAGTGACGGTGCCACTGCGGCAACCTGCCTGAATAAGGACGCCTTCACACTGGCAAAAGGATTCGGCAAGTTCGCCGGTGTACGGGAATACGACACCATAGTGGGCACTATCGATGCCTTTAAAACACTGCTTCCCACCGGACTATGTCCGGATTTTAAAAGCTTCACCGCCCAGGGCGATCGCGTAGTGGTGGAATTTGAAGGCAACACCACCACCTGTAATGGCCAACCCTACAACAATCAATATTGCATGGTGTTCATATTAAAAGAAGGAAAGATAAGTCAGGTGAACGAATACTTCTGCACTAAACTGGCCGACGACGTACTTTGGCCACTAGTAGAATCCATGTCCGATGAGATCGCTTAAATGAACAATTTACTTACAGACAAAGTCGCCATTATAACCGGGGCAGCCAGTGGTATTGGCCGCGCCACAGCGGAACTGTTCGTTCAGCATGGTGCAAAAGTTGTTATCGCCGATATGAACGAAGCAATGGGCGCGGAAGTAGCCCAACAGCTGGGGGACGCTGCGCTGTTCAAATACACCGATGTGGCCAGCTCCGATGATATCCAGGATCTAATTAATTTCACAGTGGATCAATTGGGCGGCTTACACATCATGTACAACAACGCGGGGATTTGCGGTGCAGTGCATAACAGCTTTTTAACCGATGACTTCAGTGATTTTGAAAGGGTGATTACGGTTAACTTGTTTGGCACCATGGTGGGCTGCCAATACGCCGCACGCCACATGGTGAAGAACGGCGGTGGTTCTATTATCAATACCTCGTCGCTTGCTGCGCTCAAGCCGGGGTTGCCTATTATCACCTATCGAACCGCCAAAGCCGGCGTCATGAAGCTTACGGAATCCATTGCTAGAGAGCTTGGCGTTCACGGGGTTAGAGTAAACTGCATTTCTCCGGGACACATCCCCGCTGGTATGACTTTCTACGACGTCTCAGAAAAAATTAAACGAACCCAACCGTTACAGCGCCAGGGCTCACCATCCGATGTGGCGAATACGGCTCTTTATCTGGCCAGTGACCTCTCTGCACAGGTAACAGGTGCCATTATTCCCGTTGATGGCGGCACCAACCTGGGCGACCCTATCTATGTTCCGGACTAACCAACTCCTGTTGATCAATCACGGGCCCGTTTTTTTCTTTACGGGCCTTTCTCCAATCCGACACATTAACACCCACCATCAACAAGCAGGGTGTTAGGAACAGAGTGAGCACGGTGGCAAACGTAAGCCCACCAGCAATGGTACTGGCCAATTGAATCCACATATTGGCTGACGGTGCACCAACGCTAATTTCACGGTCAATCATGTCGATAGTAAGGGCGAAAACCATAGGCAACAACCCGAGCACTGTGGTACCCGATGTTAACAATACCGGCCGCATGCGCTGAGCCGCTGTTCTTAATATGGCTTCTAAGCCCGGTGTGCCTTTCTGTTTTAAATCATTGTAGGTATCAATTAGCACGATGTTGTTATTGACCACAATCCCTGCCAGTGCAATTACTCCCAAGCCACTCATCACAATACCAAAAGCTTGCCCTGTAGCCACTAGCCCAACCAATACGCCTGCTGTGGAGAATACAATTGCACTTAACACCATCAACGACTGATATATACTGTTGAACTGAGTCACCAAAATTATCCACATTAAAAATATCGCAGTAATAAACGCCTTAATTAAAAAGATCATGGTTTCTTGAATCTGTTCATCTTGGCCTTTGAAGCGAACTTTAACACCTTCTGGAATAGTTAACTTTTCCATAGCCTGCTTCAGTTTCTTCACTTGGTCATCTGCTAACAGGCCTTGAACAACACCGGCTTTCACTTCAAGTATACGCTTGCCTTGGTTTCGGTCTATTGAACCGGTTTTCTGACCGGGCTCGAATCTCACAAAATTACTGATAGGTATAGCTCCGTTCTCGGTGGGAACACGCAAGCGATTTAACTGATCCAAACTGCGTTCACTTTTGGGAAAGCGTATGCGAATTTCCAGTTCTTCATCGGCATCATCAGGCCGGTATTCCGCTAGCTTTATACCATTGGTTATCATGGTGATAGCATGGCCTACCAACGAAACATCTGCGCCAAACTGCGCCGCCTTTTCCCGATCCACTATCAAGCGCCACTCTATGCTGGGTAGCGGTCTGGAATCTTCCAGATCTTCAAACCCACCAATTTCATTCATAGTGCTGCGCAGCATGGCTACCGTATTGCTCATCTTTTCCAAATCAAAACCACTGATCTCAAGCTCCACGGGCTTGCCAGGAACAGGCCCCGTTTCCTCTTTCACAACCTGAATTTTGACACCCGGTACCACCGATGCTTGCTTCCTTAATTTCGGGATGAGTTCAGTTGCAGGCGGACGCTGGGCCCAGTTCACCAACTGTAGCTGTATAATGCCGATGGTATCTATGGGTAAATTACTTTGAACCTGGGAGCCCTCGCCAATGGTACGAGCGTAGATTGACTTTAGAAAAGGCATCCCTAACACGCTGTTCTCCACTTGCCTCACTAACTGATCGCGCTCAAAAACGGACATATCCCCCCTGCCCTGAACTTGTATCTGAACAAACTCAGGTTCCGCTGCAGGAAAAAGCACGACACCATGGCCCAGGTGAGAATAGGACCAATAGCAAAAAACCAACCCCAGCACGGCAAAGCCAAAAATCTTAGCAGGGTGCTTTAAAAGTGATTTTAAGAGGCGCAAATAGCCGCCCACCAGACCACCAATGCTATCCAAATCGCCACTTTCTGCCGCTTTAATCGCCGCATCTATGGGCCGTTTACTATTTATCCTATTTTTACTACCAAACAGGTATTGGAGTATGGAGCCCAAAACAGGAACGAAAATTAACGCCATTGCCAAAGAAGCAATTAGCACGACAATGACGGTAATAGGCAAGTAAACCATAAACTCGCCAACCAGACCCGGCCAAAACAGTAGAGGAACAAACACCGCCAATGTGGTTGCGGTGGAAGCGGTTATGGGCCAAGCCATTCGCTTAGCCGCTTCTGCATAAGCTAACTGCGGATCCACCCCTTCTGAAAGTTTTCGATCGGCTAACTCAATGGTCACGATGGCACCGTCCACTAACATGCCCACCACCAATATCAAGCTGAATAACACCAGAATATTCAGAGTAATGCCCATAAAGTTGAGAACCAACATCCCCACAAGGAAGGATCCTGGTATGGCCATACCCACCAATATGGCGGGCCTAACCCCCAACACCGCCACTATCACGATCATTACCAAAAATATGGCGGCGAGCACATTATTTTCCAGGTCGCCCAACATGGTTTTAATCTGTTCTGATTTATCCAACAGATAATCTACCGACACGGTTTCAGGCCATCCTGCTTTTGACTCATCAACTATGGATCGAACCTGCTCGATGGTTTCAATGATGTTAGAACCGCTGCGTTTTGACACCTCTAAAGCCAATGCCGAGTGGCCGTCAATGCGCGCGAAGCTGGTGGGATCCTTAAATGTGCGATGCAAAGTTGCAACATCTTGAAAGGTAACCACTGTACTACCGTCGACCTTTACAGGCAGAGACGCTAAGTCTTCCAAGCTCTCTAATACCCCTGGAACTTTAAATACCATCCGGCCTGCACCGGTATCCAATGCTCCTGCCGCAACCAAACGATTGTTCTGTTGAATAAAACTGAATAAAGAATTAAAAGAGATATTGTAGGCTTCAAGTGCTGCTGGATCGGCTATGATCTCCAAAACCTCTTCCCTTTCCCCTCTGATCTTTACCTCCAACACATCGGATAAGGCCTCAATCTCATCTTTCAATCCTCGAGCCATGGACAGCAAGCTTCGCTCCGGAGTTGGTCCAGACAAAACCACGGTTAACACAGGGAACAGCGAGGTGTTTACTTCGTTGACTTGGGGCTCATCACTACCTGGGGGTAGTTCTGGCCGTGCTATATCTACCTTATCTCGAACGGACTGAAGTGCTTTATCAACATCCGAACCTGCTTCAAGCTCTAAAGTTACCGATGCGTAGCCTTCCGCGCCGGCAGCGTGCAACTCCTTAATTCCTTCAACTGATTGTAGTTCTTTCTCTAAAGGACGAACCAACAAGCGTTCCGCATCTTCCGGAGAAATACCATCATAGCTGACGGACACATAAATAACGGGTATAGATACATCAGGTTCTGATTCTTTAGGAATAGTCACATAAGCACTGGTACCCATCACCATCATCATGATAAAGAGCAAGGCGATGGCTCTGCCACGGCTAAAGGCAGCATCAATTAAGCTGTTCATTTTGATATTCCGTCGTACCTGGCCACACCCAGGGCTTGCTTATCAATACCGGCACCCTGTTCAGCCACATCCACTACGGTACCCGCTTCCACAAAACCTTGGCCTACGGTGATGATTCGCGCTGGATCCGGCAAGCCATCAACCCAAACCCCTTCCTGACTGGCGCGTATGATAGATACGGGATTAAAAACCACTTCATTTTCATCAGTAACCGTCTTAACACCCATCTGCCCTTTTTCATCCAAAGTCAAAATGGCCGGAGACACAAAATGTCCTTTAGTTTTAGACGCCGGAATAACCACTTCCGCACTAATACCCGCTGGAATGTCTAGTTCCGAGTTCTCTACTTGAATCTCAACTCGAAATGTTCGTGTTTGCTCGTTTGCCAGTGGTGAGATATAGCGTAACGTTCCTTTGCGTTGTGATCCGACCGCAAACTGAACAGACGCTTCCGATCCCTTAGTCAGCTTTGTGATATTCTGTTGAGCCACAGGAGCCACAACCACCAGAGGGTTGTTGTCCACAAAATGAGCCACTTCACCATTGCTCATCACGTGAGAACCACTTTCGATAAAGAGCCGATCAACTACTCCTGAGAAAGGAGCCGTAATCTTGAGCTTTTTTAGTTCAGTTTCAATTATGGCAACGCTGGCTTCAGCGGACTTGAGATCGGCATAGGCCTGCTCTACGGCGCTTTTGGATTGATAATTTGAAGTAACAAGAGATTTAACCCGTTCATAGGTGTTCTTTCTACTAGCAAGTAATGCTTTCTCTCTCGCCAATCTGCTCAAACGATCTTCCGGATCTAACTGAGCTAAAACCGTACCCGCTTCTACGTACTGTCCATCATCCACTAATAAGGAAATCACTCTGCCGGCAATATCGGAACGAATCATGACCTCTCGGTTAGGCTCCACATGGCCCTGTATTGTCAACTCAAGTTGAACATATTCCGCTACCTGAGTTTTTGTCTGCACTAAAACACGAGGGCTCGGCTCCATAGCCACAGGCTTATCTGTAGGATCATCTGATTCTCGCAACAAACCTGACCCCATCCACAGTACGATCGCTAATACCATAGCAAAAGCAATCAAATATGATTTATTCATTACTTACTACTCTCGAACAAAAAATCCATTAAGAAGATTTTAGCTTCTCCAGCAATTCGGCGTGACTCTCAAGAAGCCCAGTGTAAAAACGCTCTATGCTCTCTAATCTCTGAATTGAATCAGACCAACTGGCGGGCAAGCCTTCGCGTGCTTCCTTCACTATAGAAAGGGATTTCATAATACGCTGGGAAGAGCCTTGAAGCAGTTTCGAATAGGGGTCGTGGGCAAGCTGGAAGTAATCACTCCTGTCGCCTTTTTTAGACACCCTCTCTATCATTCCTAAGCCTTCCAGGAATCGAGTATTTGTGCTGACGCTCCCCCGGCTAACTTCAAGACGAAGCGCTAGTTCGCTGAAACTAAAAGGCCCAGCCTCGATTAAAAGGAGACCAAGAATTTGCCCTGCAATTCTCGGCATACCTTCTCTATGGGTGGCCATTCCCATCTGCTCAATGAAGTGATCAACGGTGTGCTTTACTGATTTTGTCATTGCCGCAGCATAATTCGTTTATATTGTTTAATCAAGACTAAACAAACTTAACAGGGTAAGGAAAAAGACCATTAACCAGGTGAAACGGGCCAAAAAACACACTTAAATAATTAGGTTTTCACGAATTATGACGCTTCCAGTACTGCATCACATCCCCTTTGATGCACCCTGCTCAAACTCCGACAAAAAGCGAAACGAAACATATTACGAGCTCGAGGAGCAACTAATCTGTGAATTAACTAATACACGATTAGTAAAAAATATAGTTTGTGAAGGAGTAGCTATATGAAAACCCCAATTCTTGTGTGCTGTGCCGCATTGTTAACAAGCGCACTAACCGGCTGCGGCGGATCTGCAGCCTCCCTTGAAGCAGATCTGAGTGGTCTTACTGAAGCAGTCACAGAAGCTTCAAACAGCAACGATGGAAATAGTGAAAACACGGGTTCAGAAACCAACCAGGAATCAAATCCAGGGGCTGAACCCGCAGTGGGTCAATTTTTGGATAGTGCGGTGTCAGGCCTATACTACGAATCCGAAAGCTTCAGTGGTTTTACCGATGTAAACGGTAACTTCGAATATGTGCCTGGTGAGTATGTTCGCTTTTACCTTGGGGCCACACTCTTAGGAGAGGCACTGGCTCAGGCAGAAGTTACTCCTCTGGATCTACTCACGGAAGAAGACGACCCAGACAAACTGCAAAACATGCTTCGTATCTTGCAAACTGTTGACTCCGACTCTGATCCCAGTAACGGCATCACAATCAATGACGCAGCCAATAATTATCTTAACCAATTTTCACTGCCCATCAACGAACCGTCGTTTTTGTTTGAAGCAAGCAGCGTAGTACAGGATATGATTACCTCCGTTACCAATGGTTCCAGCTTAAAGGACGTATTGAGTTCATTCGAACATTTTCATGAAACCTTACTGTTATCTCGTCGCCAAACAGACGAAGAAATACTGCTAAATCTTATGAACACAACTTGGGATGGAATCGTACGCTCTTCGGCATGCTCCGACGAGGACACCGCAAAACTGAAAATGCACTTCACTCCTTTTGGTATAATGAGCACTGGCTACCACTCAATAAACGAAGAAACCTGCAAACCCGAAGGCTGGGCAATTCTATTTGAAACCTACGAAACCAGCTTAACATTTACCTGTGCCAATCAATGCCTGGATAGCGATCTAAACCGAGTAATTATCCAGCGAGATGGAGAGACCATTACTACTCTTTCCCACGAAGCTGATTCCGGAAGCATTCTGTTAAGTACAGTTCCTGCAGAAGGTGCGTCAAGCACCATGGCGCTGAACATCCGACTGTAACTCAAACTAAATAAGGGTGGTGGGGCTTTGCAAATACCCCACCACCATTTCAATTAAGCCCTCAGCCACTTCCTGCTCTGATATAAGCGTATTATCCTGACCAAGATACCTCACCATGGTAAACATCACGCTATTGGCAATGATATAGATCCTGACGTGCAAATCTTCAATGGGGCTATCGTGATAGTGCTTCAAAAAATAAACCCTCGATAAATCCATAAAGGTTTTTTCCAACTGGTCCATTAAGTCATCCGTGGGGATGCTATGCCAGTTTCGCACCAGCTCCAAAAACAGGCCGTCGCGAGAATTTAACAACATGAACCCAAAGCGCACGATTAAACCCACATTTGTTCTTAAATCACCCTCTTCTTCCATCGGTAGATGAATCAAGCTGTTAGATATCTCTTTTCCCAGCTTTTCCAGCAATGCTTCTATCAAAGCTTCTTTACTGTCGAAATACTGATATAGAGAGCCCACGCTGACCCCAGCAGTTTCAGCAATATGATGGGTGGTAATACCCTCAAAGCCTCTCTTTACCAGCGACTTGGCGGTGGCTTCGACCAGGGAATCAACCAGTTGCTGAGATCGTTTTTGTTGAGGTTTTTTACGCATCGTGAGCTGGCTTTCAAACGCGAATTGAATACGAATAAATATTCGCATTATGCTCACGAAAGTTCAAGACATCTACGCCGGTGCAAAATATGAACAAGAATAACAAACCTGCCCCCTCCAGAGTCAGACCCTTCGAAAAGACTCAAGTCAACACTCCTTTTTGGTTAAAAAAGATCATTGGACGAGATTTGGCCCCCAATCAGTACGAATATGAGAAAGTCATCGAAGCGCTCCAATATGGTGATCCCGCTATGGATCGTCTGGTGAATTGGATATTTGAAGCCGACAGCAAACACCGAAAACAACTTGTGGAACTGGCCATAACCACGGGAGATCAGGGACTTTCGGATTACCCGGAAGAAATTCAGCAATTCTTTGCCACCTTAGAAAAACCACCGCAATGGATTGACATGAACTTGGTGGAAGAAGGTATTGAATTCATCCATGGCCTGGGTTCAGCGGCAGGCTATGTACTGAGAGATTTGGCGTTGATGGGCGGCTACATGCTATCGGGATTTAACCAAACTCTACTTATGACTGGTGCACTGAGTAAAGGCACCAACAAGCGTATAGCAGAGACAGCGAGGTGGTGGCTAGATTGCACCGAAACGCAGGCAATGGATCCATTTCATAAGGGCTATAAAAGTACACTACAGGTACGTTTGATACATGGCATGGTTCGCCACGGCCTTTCAAACAGGCCTGACTGGGACCACCAAGTATGGGGTATTCCCATTAACCAAATAGATATGGTCGCCACCTACTTAGGATTCAGTTCAGTTATGCTTGGGGGCCTGAGAAAACTGGGTATCCCAATTCTACCCCGAGAATCTAAAGCAGTAATGCACCACTGGGCCTACGTGTGCTGGCTGATGGGAGTGGAAGAAAAATGGCTGGTGAAGTCAGAAACAGAAGGGCTGGTCTTATTAAACCACACCTACATGACCCAGAGTAAACCGAACGAATCAAGCAAACAGCTGGCGAAGGCGCTTTCAGACGAACCTTTACAAAGACACTACCCCCACCTGCAAAACCTGAGACGAATAATAGCCTATCAGCAACACCTGGGAATGAGCCATTATTTCCTCGGTAAAGATAACATGGTCAAACTTGGATTCGAGGACTTGGGTATTCCCTGGTTCCCACTTGCAACCAACATACCGAGGATGATGCATTACAGTGTTTATCGGGTGGCACCAGGCCTAAGAAAACGTCAGAAAATAAAAGGACGACAGCAGCAACTCGCATTTCTTAATACCACCCCTGTCGGTGTAGATGAATCATGAAACAGACCCAATGCAAAAGCTCCAAGCGCAATATTTGGCAATCAATTCCGGGAGAGAGAGGCCTGCCATTGTTGGGACACAGCCTCGACTTTCTCTACCGACCTGTAGAAACCGCTCTGAAATTTGAAAAAAAATACGGGCCTATATTTAAAGTCTCCATATTCGGAATACCGGCTGTGGTATTAATTGGCCCAGAAGCCAATAAACTGGTGTTGATGGATAGACAAAACGCCTTCTCAAATGGGAAAGGTTGGGAGTTTTTTATAGGAAAGTTTTTTAAAAGAGGGATCATGCTGCTGGATTTTGAGGAGCACCGACTACATAGGGGAATAATGCAATCGGCCTTCAAAAAGGCAGCCATGAAAGATTATGTAGCACAGATGAACCCTGTAATATCCTACAGTCAACTTGAGTGGCAAAGAAAAGAAGAGCAATCTGTTTTCAATGCCCTGCCCCACATCAAACAGTTGACGCTCAATATTGCTACACAAGTGTTTATGGGCGAAAGGCTTGGCATGGAGGCTGATGAAATCAACAAGGCATTTGTCAATTGCGTGCGAGCGGGAACCGCCCTTCTCCGTTATCCTATTCCTGGTGGCCGGTGGAAAAAAGGAATCAATTCTAGAAAAATACTAGAAAGCTTTATCCGCAATAAGATAGACAAAAAGCGCTCAAATCCCGGCGCCGATCTTTTTAGTTGGATATGTAGTGCAAAAGACAAGAATGGAAGACAATTCACTAACGAAGATGTGGTCAATCACATGATATTTCTCATGATGGCAGCCCATGACACCACCACCCTAACCCTCTGTGCCATGTTTTATTTTTTAGCTAAGCATCCAGAGTGGCAGACCCGCTTAAGACAACAGTCCTTGGCACTTCGAAAAGACACACTGGAATATACGGATCTCGAATATCTAGTCGGAATTGAGATAGTAATGAAAGAATCACTACGCTTGATGCCACCGGTTCATGGCATACCAAGATACACAGTTAAAGAAACAGAGTTTTATGGTAATGTTATACCAAAGAATACATTCGTTATTATTAGCCCCTATGTGACACATCGAATGGACAAATACTGGCATAACCCCGAAAGCTTTGATCCTTCCCGATTCGATGCAAACCAAACGATATCTATAACTGACCCATTTCAGTACATCCCATTTGGAGGCGGCGCCCATAAGTGCATAGGACTACATTTTGCTGAATTACAAATAAAAACGATCATGCACCAGATACTTCTGAACTATCGCTGGAGTGTACCCGAGGGTTACACTATGCCAATAAACTTCACTACCTTACCAACACCGAAAGACAATTTACCTTTGAAACTTGAACATCTCAATAACAAGTTCAGCAGTTTTAGTCCGTCTTGACATTGACTAGCTGAATGGTGAAGCAGGTACCTTTTCCGACTTCACTCTTAACATCGATGGTACCGCCGTATTTTTCGATTATGCCATGGGATATGGACAAACCTAATCCAGTACCGATATCAATTGGTTTGGTGGTATAAAATGGATCAAATATCTTAGTTAAAATATCTTCAGGTATGCCACTGCCGTTATCTTCAATGGATATGAATGTATAGTCTTCAGTTTGCCATGTTTTCACGTAAATGTTGCCCCGGTCAGAAATAGCCTGGGATGCATTCATTATTAAATTAACGATAACCTGGGACAATTGAGCGGAACTTGCAAGCACAGGATTTGGTGCCGACAGGTCCTTTTCCAGGTCCACGTGGTATTTAACCTCATTCCATACCATTTTAATGGAATCAGAAACAATCTCGTCAACGAGCACCTCACCGGTATCCTCTGCATCCACCCTGGCAAAATTCTTCAGGCTCATGACTATTTCTTTAACTCTACCCAGGCCGTTACTTGAGTCTTGAATCACCTGATCAATATCTTCGATAATGAACCCAAAATCATGCTTCTTTTTAGCCTTCTGGATTTTATTAATAATATCGTTTGCAACATCATTATCGATAGAGATCACTTGAGACAGATCTTCGTAACGTTGGTATATCTCCATAAAGGCACAAAGATACTCCTGTAGAGTGTCAATATTTGACATCACAAAACCCACTGGATTGTTTATCTCATGGGCTACACCAGCAGCTAGCTGACCAATTGATGCCATCTTCTCTGAATGAACTAACTGAGATTGAGCAGATTTCAATTGATCATGTGCTTCCTTAATCTGCCTGAAATTCTTCTCCAGCTTGAGATGTGCATCTGAGCGTTCAAGCATAACCCCTATTTGTGACGCCGAAGCCATCGCCTGAGCCATATGACTTTCACTTTCTTTTGACCAACTTTTTAGCCCAAACTCTGCAACAGCCTCAAGGTTACCGTTCTTCCTAATGGGGAAGTAAACAAGCCAGCCCTTCATATTCTCATGGTACAGTTCTGGCATTGCTTTTTTAACTTCAAATACATTCACACCATCAACGACCTTTTTACCGATAGCGCTTTCCGAACTAAATAGGCGCTCCCCAGATAGCTGCTTTAACACCACATCGGGATATTCGTCTTCTGGCAAAAAACTGATAGCGGAAGCACGGATAACACTCTCAGTTTCTGAAATCTTATTACGCAAAAATACTATGCCATAGCTGGCATCCAATAGCGTACCCACAGCATCAACAAAAACTTTTAACACGGTCTCGCGCTCCAATCGGAGCTCAGCCATCTGAGCCATATTAAGTAACAGCTCCAACCCTCGCTTCTGGGAGGCGATTGACGCGTATTGGTGACGTATTAGTTTTAGACTGGACTGAACTTCTTTAGATTTTTCATCTAGAGACTTTTCCGCAAGAATTCTCTGCTCTCTTTCTTTTTCGTAGGCAACCTTATAGTCCATTGTGGGCACCAATTTCACTTGCTAAAGGGCTTAGCTTTTTAACTTCTTTAATCAATTCAACATTTGTGAAGGGTTTGGACAGGACAACGTTAGCACCAGCCTCCATGGCTTTTTTAAGTGATGCCTCTTCTGCTCCCGATGCAACTATGATTTTTACACGCTTTAGCTCAGATTCATTTCTAACGAAATCAAGTATGGAATAACCGTCAACGCCCGGCATTTTTAAGTCAAGTATAATTAGGTTCGGCTTTAGCATAAGCAACTTAACGCCCGCGCGAAAACCGTCGTTCACAATATCAACCTTATACCCCGCACGCTTAAGTGTTCTAGCATAGGCTTGAGTAACCTCCAATTGATCATCAATGACCAACACATGATTTTCGTTAAGACTTTGAATATTGGAAGGAATAGGTATGTCATTGGATTCCAAAAATTCGACAAAATCGTCAACCACGATACGATGATCGCCTCGACCGGGAAGCCGATGTGCATTCAATAAACCCTTTTCGATCCATCTAATTACAGTTCGAAAATTGACGCCACACAATGCTGCAGCTTCACCTGTTGTCAGAGTTTTCATAATACTACCTCCTGAACACTGAACTAATAATAACCAGAGTTTCATCAAGCACAAAAGAAATATTCGAAATAAATATTAGACAGCTTAGACAGGTTAACGATAATTTAGAGCGTGCAAAATTTAAAAAGGAAGTGATTATTATGAGCGAAGCTGAGGCAATGAAAATTTTATTAGTGGACGACGAAACGAACATGTTGTCTGCTCTTCGTAGAATGTTACGTGGAGAACAATACGAAGTGAGCGTTTATAACAATCCTCTCGAAGCAATGGAGACTTTAGAAGATGAAGAATTTGATGTGATCGTATCCGATATGCGCATGCCGGAAATGAGCGGCGCAGATTTCTTATTTAAAGCTTCGGAATTGTGGCCCGACACTCCAAGAATTCTTTTAACTGGCTATTCCGATCAAGAATCTACTGTCCGCGCTATTAACGAAGCAAAGATTTACAGATATGTGGAAAAACCGTGGAACAATGATGAGCTGAGAACGTTGATTGATGAAGCAGGTGACCTACATCGCACCATTCAACATCAAAAATCAACAAGACAAAAACTTCTGAAGAAAAACCTAAAGCTTAAAACAGAAACAATAAACCTCCATGAAGACTTGGAAAGAAACGAGGCAGAGCTTGCACAGGCCGCCATGTTTGTTGACTTAGCACAGGAAGAGCTTCGACACAGTTATGAGACCTTTATAAAATCCTTTGCCAATATAATCAATTTAAAAATAGGCAATGAATCGCAACTAAGCCTCCGCATCCAAGAACATAGCAATATACTTGCGGAGGCAATGGAATGTGAACATGCAGAGCGTGAAGCCATTAAGAACGCCTCTTTGCTTTACCAGTTGGGGAAAGTGTTTCTTCACGACAGTTTGCTGCAGGGTGCTTTCTACGACCTTAGCGAAAAGGACCAACTCAAATTCAGACAACATTCTATATTGGGTGAACAGGCACTTATGCCGATCGCAGCCTTGGGAGCATGCGCGAAGATTATTCGTCATCAGAACGAATATGTAGATGGAAAAGGCTATCCGGATGGACTTAAGGGGCCGTCGATTCCAAAGGGTTCAAGAATACTCAAGGTGGTTATAGATTTTAACCAGTATCTGGGCGGCCTAATTACCGGCAAAAACGAGGACATGAAATCCACCATTAAGTATATGAATAGCCAATCAGGTTCTAAGTATGATGCAGCGGTACTACAAAAATACCTGTCGATACTTAAGGGTGGTGCTGCTAATCTGGTCTTCGATAATGAGCAATTTATAAAGACCCAGTACCTCAAACATGGGATGATGGTTTCTAGAGATCTCCACAATCATGATGGAATCCTACTGCTGTCAAAGGATACCAAACTGTCGTCCGAATTAATTGAAAAACTCAAGCTATACGAGAAAAGAAACAAGATTGAACTCTTGGTACCAGTGAATAGCAACAAAGTTTTGCTAGATGATCAACCAAAACACTAGCATCCATGAATGACGTTTGGGGCTGCCTCTAAATGGGGCAGGTAATCTCACCTAATCGAGCGGTTAGCTTCTGATTCTCACCATAGTCAATGGGCACCACGATCAGGCTGGGCCCATTGTGATTGGCAGCAACTGAAATCACATCACCCAACTCAACACTGTTGTCTGCCAGTTGATAATGCCAGCCAAAAGCCTCTGCCAACTTATCCCATTGAGGATTACCAAAAGACAAATCCGTGTGACGGCCAAATTCAGCCCATTGCTTCCAAGAGATCAAACCATACTCATTATCTTCCCATATCATCATGGTTATGTTGCTATTCAGCCTACGGGCAGTTTCCATTTCCTGTACATTCATAAGGAACCCTGCGTCCCCCGCAATACCCAAAATCTTTCTATTGGGTTCCACCAACGCCGCCGCAATAGCTCCCGGTAAGGCGAACCCCATGGAACAGAATCCGTTGGTAATTAAACAACCATTGGGAATTTGGCAGTGATAATGGCGCGCAATCCACATTTTATGAGCACCCACATCGGACAGCAACAGTCCGTCTTCGCCGTAAATCTTTTCCACTTCATGAAGTACTTTCTGAGGTTTGATAATGCCCTGAGTCACATCGTCGTTATATTTGTTAAGCTCACTTTGAACATCTTCTCGAGTGGCCGCTTGCTGTTTCAAATTGAATACGGGTGGAGGGGTTTCTTTAAACCGGTTGACCAGCGCTTCCAGACAGTCGGCAACGTCACCCACCAGTTCAATTTTGGGGTGATAGTTGCGGTCAATTTCAGCAGGAATAAAATCAATGCTGATAATGTCCTTGTTGCCCTCAGGATTCCAAAGGTGAGGATGGTATTCCACCATATCAAAGCCAATTGTGATCACTAAATCTGCTGCATCAATGGCGCAGGTTCCAATATCTTTAGTACCTAGTCCAATCGTATACAAATAGTGGGGAGACTCCGGCTCCAACGCACCTTTAGCC
Organism: uncultured Ketobacter sp.; assembly: GCA_964016105.1. Taxonomy (GTDB): domain Bacteria; phylum Pseudomonadota; class Gammaproteobacteria; order Pseudomonadales; family Ketobacteraceae; genus Ketobacter. Next base: position 6,594 of record CAXHEX010000016.1, on the reverse strand, counting down.
ATAAAGGTATTGAGCACGCCTATACCAGTTATATCCACCAATTCACGCAATTGTTGTGTGGCACGTTTACGAACACAGCCATTGCCTGCAATGATCACCGGCCGCTTTGCATTACGTATGGCAATCTCGGCGGACACCACCGTTTCGTGATTGGCTACAGGACGACGAAATCGTATGGGTTCCATGGGAACGGCTTCTGTTTCCAGCTTAGCCACATCCTCCGGTAGCTCAATCAATACCGCGCCGGGCTTTTCACTGCGACTCAGCCGTACCGCCTTGCGAATAATTTCTGGTATGTTGTCCGGGTGAATGACGGTTTCTGCCCATTTTGTTACGGGCTCGTACATCCTGACCACATCCATTATTTGATGGGATTCTTTATGTAGCCGTTTAGTGCTACCCTGCCCTGTCAGAACCAACATGGGTGCACGATCCATATTGGCGTCAGCTACTCCGGTAATCAAATTGGTGGCACCGGGCCCCAGTGTTCCCAGACACCCTGCTGGCGTTCCCGTGAGCCGCCCATACACCTCGGCCATAAAAGCCGCGCCCTGCTCATGACGGGTCAAGATAAATTTGATGGAATCAGACTCCTGCAGGCTAAGCATAAAATCAGCATTTTCCTCACCAGGCACGCCAAAAATATACTCGATACCTTCTTTTTCCAAACACTGGACCATCAAATCAGACGCTTTCATCGTTGTCTCTCCGGTTGCAACTACTCGTCTTTTATAACATTGCTTGGCTATCAAATGAAAGCGATGAAATGGCCGATGTCAGCCACAGGGGGATATTGAAACCGGTATGGATTTAAATCGTGGCGTGTGACTACGAGGGTCACACACTCGGGAAGACAAGATATTGGCTTCAGGATAATAGGCTGCGGCACTCCCCCTGGGGATATCAAATTGTTTCACCTCAACCGCCTTCATCACACCAGACTCAGACTCAATGTCCACGGTATCTCCTTCCACCAAGCCCAAGTCCTTCATATCCGCTTTATTCAAAAGTACGGTCCAACGATGGGTAACATCGCGGTAGCTGTCACGTTCTTCATAAACGATTGAATTAAACTGGCCTTCACTGCGAATGGTCATTAGGATGTATTGGCCATTATTTTTTTCTGAATGACCATTCTGCTTTGGAAGCACAAAGTTGGCTTTACCATCTGCTGTATTAAACGAAGGTTCATGCTTTAAGCGTCCTTGAATATGAAACTCGTTTCTCGCTGCACTTAAATCCTTGAGCTGCTCCATACCGGGAATCACATGTGCAATTGCTTCCCTAACGGTTTGGTGTTGTTTAAATGCATTAAAATCAACAGAACTTTCTGGCATCAATCGATTGGCAATATCGGATAATATGGACACCTCTGATCGAACGGAAGCAATGCGAGTGATGCCCCCATCGCTCATTCGTACATAATTAAACATGGATTCCTGGGTGGTGGGCTCCGGCTCTTCATCTCGGGCGCACACCGGAAGCACCAGGGATTCACCTTGGTCGATTGCGGTAATATGGCCTCGATTCAAAGTGGTGGTGAGAAACACTTTAAAACCTATGGCTTGCAGCGCTTCCTGGCTCCAGTTACTGTCTGGAGAAGCTTCATACAGATTCCCACCCAACATCAAGGCCGCATCTATATTACCTGCATGAGCTTGTTCCAGAGACTCCAATGTATGCATGCCACGCTCGGCTGGCAACTTTACCCCATAAGCCGCTTCGATACGTTCAAATACTTGCTTGGGAAGCACCGGCTTAACACCGATGGTACCAATGCCTTGCACATTACTGTGGCCTCGCAACGGTAATACTCCGGCGCCATAGGTTCCCACCATTCCGCGCAACAATGCTAAGTTACTTATCCATTCGATATTATCCACCCCATGCTCATGGTGAGTCATACCCATACCCCAGGCGAAGATGGTTTTATCGGCTTGAATGTAGGTACGAGCCACACTGTCTATGGTGGCTTTTGGTATTCCCGATGATTTCTCAAGGGCTTCCCATTCTAATTGGCATACCTGCTGCTCAAAAGCTTCATAGCCATTACAATGGCGCTGGATAAATGCATCTGCCTGGCCACCCTGTTCCAGTACCGATTTTGCTATGGCCTTGAATAGGGCAATATCCCCACCGATATTCGGTTGTAGATAAACGCTGGCAACCTCATCACCACCTTTAACCATGGAGCTGATCATTTTCGGTGCTGCAAAACGCAATAGACCAGCTTCTTTTATGGGGTTTATCACGATCACCTTACCACCACGGCGTCTCAACTGAATCAATTTATGGATTAACCTGGGATGATTGGATGCCGGGTTTGCGCCAATTAGAAAAAACAAGTCCGCATTACCAATGTCGGCTAACTCCACCGTAGCCGTTCCTGTGCCGATGGTGGTTTGTAATGCTTCGCCGGTGGCTTGATGACAATAATAGGAACAATTACTGATGTTGTTGGTACCGTAGAGTCGCGCCATCAACTGCAGCACAAAACCAGCCTCATTGGATGAACGCCCTGAACTGTAGAAAAAAGTCCTATGTGGATTTGTCTGGGCAAAACGCTCCACCACTTTACTCAAGGCCCAGTCCCAATCCACCGTTTCATAGTATTGGCCACCAGCGGGCTTGTAGATAGGGTTTGCCAGTCGGCCCAAATGCTCCAGCTCATAAGAGGACAACTCCTTCAATTCAGCCAAAGAATGGGAAAACACCGCTTCCGGGATAGGTGCCTGTATGTCCGTAGACTGGGCCTGGATACTCTTATTACAAACCGAGGGAAACTCATCTAACTCATTGGTCATGCCCCCTTTCTGGCCACCCATACCCAGGCCGCAGGCTTTACAGGCGTTTTTAGCGTTCAACGCTTTAGCGGAGTTAAGCAAACCAATTTTGCGGGCTGTGTTTAAGGTGTAAAGTACCTTTTTAGAGCCACCACCAATAATGTTCGCCATAGCCGCCTGACCTCGTTAATCACTCACATATCAGCATACATCAAACTGATCCCAATAGGGGGGGTCACCAAAATAGCCGTCTATAAAATCCAAAAAGCAGCGCACTTTTGCCGCTAACAGCTTTCGGTGGGGGTACACCACATAAAGCCCCAGTGGTTTAGCCTCATATTCGGGTAATATCTGCTTCAGCTCTCCGCTCGCTAGGGCCTTTCCTGCAATAAATGTGGGTTGCAACACGATGCCGGCTCCTGCAACGGCCGCCTCAGCCAACAAATCCCCATTATTACAGCTCAGCCCCCCTTGCGGTCCACGTGCCTCGCCTCCCAAGTAGCGTTGAATTTCATTGGCATCGTCCCGCTCCATATAACTGTAACCCAAATATCGATGACCGCGTAAATCTGCCGGCTCAAGGGGAGTGCCGTTTTCTGCCAGATAATCCGGGGACGCACACAACACCAAACGAATAGGGGCGACGTATTTTGCTATAAGATTGGAACTTTGAAGATGACCTATCCGCAACGCCAAATCAAAGCCCTCCTCCACAATATCAACCTTGCGATCATTCAGTTGTAGATCAATATGCAGGAGGGGAAAGTTTTGTTGAAACTGCGCCAGCAAGAGCGCTAGATGCTGAATGGCAAAGGAAACCGGCGCGCTGATGCGAAGAGTGCCCCGCGTCTCTTGGTGTAAATCGCCCAGGTGCTGCTCCATATCATCCACATTACTGAGAATCTCCACCGCATGCTGGTAGCAGCCTTCTCCAGCTTCCGTTGCACCCACCCGGCGGGTGGTGCGATTCAACAAACGCACACCCACTTTTTGCTCTAACTGGGCCACGTATTTACTGGCTAGCTGGGGTGACAGATTTAACTTGTTGGCGGCTTGGGTAAAACTACCCTGGTCCACAACCGCCACAAACACTCTTAGGGCATCAATGCGATCCATGGGGAAACTCGTTCTTGGGTGTAATAAATCCATTATCAACGTATCGTTGATAGTTATGCAATAGAAGTCTCATTAATCTTTCGTATTAGAGATAGTAATCTGTACTTGTCACTTGGTAAGAGACACCTACAAACAGCGATCCAGTAATGGAAAGGAGCAAGGAACATGAACACTCAATATGTATCGAAGCTATTGGAAACCCAGGGGGGAATAGGCTCTCTGGCACTGAGAGTACCCACTGGCATCATCCTTATGGCACACGGCTCCCAAAAGCTGTTCGGTTGGTTTGGCGGACACGGGCTGGAAGGAACAGGGCAATGGATGGCCAGTATAGGGCTCGAGCCGGGCTTGATTATGGCTCTGTTGGCGGGTAGCGCCGAATTCTTCGGTGGTTTAGCACTAATAATCGGGCTACTGACACGGCCCGCGGCCTTAGTTACTGCTTTCACCATGATCGTGGCCATATTCAGCGTTCATATCGATAAGGGTCTGTTCTTATCAAATGGGGGCTACGAATTCGGGCTGAGTTTACTGGCAGCCACTGCGGCATTGACGTTTCAGGGAGCGGGTCGTTTTTCTCTGGATTACATCTTGAACAGAGCGTTAACCCAACACCAGGATTCAGACGCCAGCAGTCAAGCAAGGGGCTTGGGACATGCTTATTAATGGAGTCTGGAAAGACAATTGGCAACCCATCCAAGGTAAAGATGAAGAAGGACGCTTTGTTCGGCAAAGCGCCTCCTTCCGCAACTGGATAACGCCGGGTGGCGAGCCCGGTATCACAGGACAAGGCGGATTCAAAGCAGAAGCAGATCGCTATCAGTTGATCGTGGCCTACATCTGCCCTTGGGCATCTCGCACACTGATGGCTCGACAACTGAAAAACCTCAGCCACCTCGTTGATGTTACGGTGGTAAACCCAAAACTGAGCGATCAAGGTTGGAAGTTTGGTGGTTATCCTGGAGCGGGTGGACAGGTATTTAATGATTATGAATACGTCCACCAGCTCTACAGTTATGCTGATAACGACTATACCGGGCGGGCAACGGTTCCGATACTGTGGGACAAACAGCAACAAACCATCGTCAACAATGAATCAGCAGACATCGTACGTATGTTCGATTCAGCATTTGAAGACATAGCACCCACCTCCACTCGACTCTGTCCGCAAGAGCTAGCCCAGGAAATCGATCAGTTGAATGAGCTGCTGTATGACAAGCTTAACAACGGCGTGTACAAAGCGGGGTTCGCCAGCACTCAAATGGCCTACGAAGAAGCCTACCAAGGGGTTTTTGAATGTCTGGACAGCATAGAGCAACGCCTGTCTGACGGACGAGCTTACCTATTTGGCGACATCTTCACTGAGTCCGATATTCGTCTTTTCGTAACACTGATCCGCTTCGACCCAGCCTACCATGGGTTGTTTAAGTGCAACCGTAACTGCCTGAGGGAGATGCCCTTCCTATGGTCCTATACTCAGCGGATTCTAGCTATGGAAGGGATAAAAGACACAGTGAATATCGAGCATATAAAGGCGGGGTACTACTCCATAAAGGCTCTTAACCCCTCCGGAATAGTGCCCCTAGGTCCTAGCAGACAGCTGAAAAACTATCTGCGTTGCCACTCCTTCGTTAAAAATTAGCTCAAAATGCTCATTTACTATCTGTAAACTCCGCTTTTTCGCTAATTTTTGCCTTGCATCGGCCGCCTCGAAAACGTTTTTCAACAGTCTGCTAGTGCTCCATAAAAGGGGCACTAGCCGTTTGAATTCAACGACGCCAATAGACGACTTTGTTCCGCTTTGAGCTGGGAAAACGATTTCTCTACGTAGTCACCCAGATGTTCCGGGAACGCTACCGTGGAATAACGTTCTGAAAAATCACCGGCATCCCACTTCGCAAATAGAGCGCGGTAAGATGCCACGTGAGCGGAGAATTCAGTAATGCATGTTGGAATGGACTGTTCCACTAGAAGATGGCTTTTCTTCAAGATCAGGTCGTCGCGCCGTTCATTAATGGGCCACAACACATGCTTCATCCAGTAGAACCATTCTTCCACCTCTTCATCCGTGGGCGGGTTCTCACACTCAAAGATACCTTCAGTGCGGCCTAATTTTCTGAGCAGTGTATGATAAGCGGCCTGCCCCGCTTCACAAGAAATATAGAGGGGCCCATACAACTCAGAAAGCTGACGGTTAACATACTCCAGCCGGTCTTTACGCAACGCCATGGCGTGTGCACTTCGATAAGAGGCATACCAACCAGCTGCGGTAACTATGGCGGTTAAGGTGGCTACAACAAGTGCGGTTTCCAAAATTACGTCCTTGGTATTTTAACCAACAATCATGACTCTTTAATCAGCACTTTATAATCTCGAACCAAAAATCGCCAGTTACCGGCAGTTTTTATCAGATCATCTGAATACTGGGCTACCACCTTGAAAATATCCCCGGATTTCAAGCGTACGATTTCTCGACAATAGGAACGCACCTTAGCCGTTTCTCCATCCAGCTCTATGGCACCCACTTCAGAAAAAAATGCCATGGTATCTATATTGTGCCAAAGCTCACCCCATGTTTGGCTAAGTTGCTCCTTACCCTTCACGTGCTTTCCCAGCACTAACCAACTTCCATCATCAGCGTAACAAGTGACTGTGGTGTCAATAGCCTTAAATCAATATCAACATGCCCATAACT
>CAXHEX010000015.1:0-113096 GCA_964016105.1 uncultured Ketobacter sp. | reverse complement strand
CTTTAAGTTGGATACGGTATTATCGCATTTTGGGGCTTTTTCAACAGCCTGCTAGACAACGAGCTTGTATTATAGAATCATTATCCCTTCCTCAACGGCGGCTATTAAATGACAAGATTGCCGCCCACTTTCTAGAAAGCAAACTACAAAAATCATCAAACAAAGACTGGCAGTCTCTTGCAAACTATTTGTCTTTAAGTTTGGGAGCAGCTTCCACGAGAATATCCAGGTCGGACCAACTCCTAATCTACCTTTCAGCATCTGAAGAAGCATGCTCACTCGGAGAATACAAGAGAGTATACGCCTACTCAAAAAATGCTATTCCCTTAATAACCAAATCCGAATGGGAAAATGATCGCACACTGATTTTAAAACTCTATAAGCTAGGTGCAAAGGCAAGCTACATAGCTGACGACATAGACAGAATGCAAGAACTTGTTAGCGCCATTTTGACAAACTCCGAAAAGGGATCCGAGGAATATTACGATGCGTACCAAATAAAAGTAGAGGGATACACAACAAAAAACCTACTTCATAATGCAATAGATGACGCAATTACTGCTTTAAACTCTCTAGGCATAAACCTATCTAAAAAGATAAGCAAACCAAAAATAGTTTTTCAAATTCTAAAGATAAGAATACAACTAAACAACACAGTTATTGATGATATTCCTGTTTCTCATGATTCCAAAGCACATAGAATTGTTAGATTTTTATCCTATTTAGCCTATGCAGCTTATCCATTAGATGAATTTTTTGCTGCCTACATCGTGGCAAAATTATTAGCATGCACAATGAAGAGCGGCTTGCTGCCTGAAACTGCCTATGGGCTTTCGTTTTGGTCAACAGGCATTCTTGCCGGATACTTTAAAAATATAAACGAGGCTGTTCACTACCAAGAAAAAGCAAACAGTATTAAATATGAAAATAATGCACTATACGAGACCCGAATTCGCTTTATGAGCAATGTGTTCATTGGGTATCACACAGATCGTATTCAAGACAACGTTATTGCATTATCAAAAGACGTAGAACGATGTTTAAACGAGGGTGAAATTGCATTCGTTTCTTACGCAGCTCATGTGCATTGCTTCCATGACCTAGACTCAAATACACCGATACCTACCGTCGGAATCAACATTGACAATCACATCAGCGATCTGAAAGACTACTCTCGGCAAAACCCTGATCTATGGATTAAAATACTAAGACAACTTGTGGAAGACATTAGCGGACATTATTTCCCTCATAGCTTCATGGAAGGAAAGCACTTTTCGATAAAAAACCATCTTTCAAAAAAAGAAATTGCCAAAAACCCCGCAGCTCAATTCATTGCCAATCACTATAAAAACGTTTTACTAATGCTGAGTGGAAACTGGGAAGAAGCAGAAAACTGCGTTTCAATCAGCCACAATAAAGTGAAATATGTAAGAGGAACTTACGGTGAAACTCTATCTGCATTTAGTCGATTATTATATTATGGGCACAAGTCAAATAGAAAAATCTTAACCTTTTCTGACAGATACAGAATCACCAGAATAACTCTACTTTTCAAACGCTTGTATAAGCAAGGGAGCAGAGTCGCAATAGATAAATATGGAGCTGTTCGCTGCATCTTAGATTCCTGTAACGGAAAGAAAACCAACCTCGAAAAAATATACACTATTGCTCTTTCTCTTAGAGATAGCAGTCACTGCTATGATGCGATTGCTTTCTGCCGATTAGGTTTTGACATAGTTGACGATGATAAAAGATACACACTTCTAGAACTAGCCATTTCAATAGCAGAAGAATGGCAGGCTCCCGCCGTAGAAAATAGCTTGAGGCAACAACTCAGCAAATATGCCGGTCAAACTTTTTATCTTAATCCGGAATTAAACCATAGCAATGCACTTCGCTATCTCACAAGATCTCTTACAGCAATAAAAAAGAGAACAACAAATGATAACAGATACTTAGAAGTTGCAAAAGAAATCAGGAACCTAATAGGGGCCACCCACTACCAGTGGATCCCCGTCTCAAATGGGAGATTTACTGATTTAACTGGATCTAATATTGACAATCATGTTGTAGCTGCTTTTGATGAACACAGAATAAAAATCATAGAACCTCATGCCGCAGGCGAACATATCGTTGTGATAGCCCCAGTTCAAACGCAATCGATACAGTATGGAACCTATCTTTTACATGTTGAAAATGGAACAACGTTACCTCCTCCCATAATCGATGCCCTGCATGAAATCTGTTCCATGCTCGCTTACCACATGAGCAACAGCAGCATGCTAAGCGACTTGAAGCTGGAATCAAAGATAAACAATGGACTATTTGAAAATGCTGCCGAAGGCTTATTGGTGTCTACTATAGATGGCAGCATTCGACAGTTTAATAGACGCTTCATCGAAATTCTTGATCTAGATTTAGACGATCAAAGCTTGTCATTTGAGGTCATCCAACGCAATTTAATTGTAAGCCACGACAACAAATCGGTTGTTAGTAAATTTTTACGGGGTGATATTACCTCTTGCCAAGTAAGAGGAACTACAGAAAAAGGCAAGCATGTGTTCATGTCGTTAAAATCTTATGATGGGCTTATACACTGCTGCTTATCTGATATCACAGATACCATAAGGAAGTCAGAACAAGACGAAAAATTAGTGAGACAGGCTCGCTACTTCGCCACGGCAGTACATGAAATAAAAAATCCTCTCAACACACTGCTTGGCTACTCCAACCTATCGATGAAAGACTCCGTCGACAGTAAAGACCGCCATCATTATTCCAAGATCATCAACTCGTCTCTAAATCTACTGTCTGACCTGTTTTCAGATGTGATTTCAATTTCCGCAATAAATGAAGGTCGATTCCCCATAAACAGCAATATCTTTAAGTTTGATATTATTTTCGATATTGTAAGCAAAACCTACAGTGAAAATGCTTTGCAACGGGGAATCATACTAGAGTTTCACCAAAGCAGAACCGAATCCATTTACTTAAACAGCGACAAAGACCGGCTGGCTCAAGTTATACGCAACCTCATATCAAATGCCATAAAATATGCAGAATGCAGCAAAATAATCGTCAGCGCCTTCTCCCATAAAAAAACACTCATGATCCACGTAAAGGACGATGGCGTTGGCATTCCACAGCAACTTCAGGAAAAAATATTCAGTGCTTATAACCGCTCAGCGGAGCCCGATATTGAAGGAAGCGGGTTAGGGCTCTACATTTGCAAGACCATAGTCCAACAATTAGGCGGCTCTATTCAATATCAAGCTCCTGATTCCGGCGGATCTTTTTTCAACATAAAGATTCCAGACGTGGTTTGCAACAAAGTGATTTCACAAGAACCTTTGAAAAGACCCGGCGTATTGGAACAAGTTCCAGATGGCATAAGAGTGTTGATTCTTGACGATGAACCCTTAAGTTGCGTCTACTTAAAAAAACTCCTTGAAAGCCATAACGTGGAAAGCGAATATTTCACCAGCGTAGAAGCCGGTTTAACTTACCTTAGTGAAGACAGTGATTTTGATTTAATCATATCTGACCTACATATACGCAGGGAATGCGGATTTGCATTTATAAGCGCGGCAAAAGAACTACTTCATGAGAACCGCGCGTCTTATGCCCTGCTCACAGGCGACATCAGTGATGAAGTAAGCAAGCGCTGCAGCCAAGAACAGATTTATTATTTATCAAAACCCGTCAACGAACCTACCCTTCTAGAGCTAGTAAAAAGCAGTTATATCCATTCAGTTAGAATAACCTCCCTACAGGACGCGAGAAACAAATTACAAAAGGCAGTAGATGAGAAAGATCATACAATGTGTGAATTGTGTTTGAGACATATCGCTAAACGCTCGGATTCCGTAGCGGCGGAAACCATCGCCAAACAGATTCTGCGAGATATCGATCGGCACAACATATCCCCGACTTTTTGGAAAAACCTTTCAGACTTTATTGATGTTCTAAACGATTTTGCAGGAGAGTCAAAATAGTTACCCTCCCCAAAATCCTAACTCAATGCCAACTATCATTGATACCAATCAATGTGAGTCGGGCCAATCTGGCTCAAGGTGATATTAGATAGTTCAACAATAGAGCCAGAGTAGACATTGTGATGGATGGCGGGAAATCCCATGAATAATCACCAGCCGAGCCTTTCAGAGGAGCTAAAGTCAAACCCAACCGTGGTTTTTGAGACCCACAACATCACCAAAACCTATCAAATGGGTGAGGTGGAGGTGTATGCACTGAGAGGCATAGACTTAGCGCTTTATGAGGGCGAGTTTGTGGTTATGCTAGGCCCATCAGGCAGTGGCAAATCCACGTTGCTTAACATTCTTGGTGGGTTGGATGTCCCCTCAAGCGGCACGGTACGCTATGGCAATAAAGATCTAAGCACATTTAACGAGTCGGTGTTAACCCAATACCGTCGAGAACATGTGGGGTTTGTATTTCAGTTCTACAATTTGATACCCAGCCTCACTGCGCGGGAAAACGTGGCGTTGGTCACTGAGATATCGTCTCAACCCTTAGCCCCAGAAGAAGCCTTAAAGCTGGTGGAACTGGGGGATCGCATGGATCATTTTCCCGCTCAAATGTCCGGCGGCGAGCAACAGCGGGTGGCGATAGCTCGCGCAATAGCCAAACGCCCCCACGTACTGCTATGTGACGAGCCCACCGGAGCCCTGGATATTAAAACCGGTATTGTGGTATTGGATGCGTTGCAAAAAGTGAATCGCGAATTGGGCACAACCACGGTGGTCATCACCCATAACGTGGCAATTGCAGAAATGGCAGACCGTATAATCCAACTTAGTGACGGCAAAATTGCCAGTATCCGGACCAATGATAAGAAAAAATCTCCTGCCGAGCTTAATTGGTGATGACCATGAAGGCGCTTGATCGGAAATTATGGCGTGATCTTTGGCAATTAAGGAGCCAATCCTTAGCCATTGTCGCGGTGATGGCTAGTGGTGTGGCTTGTTTTATCATGTTCATGAGCACCTTAGACTCATTGTTGGAGAGCCGCGACCGTTACTACCAGGATTACCGCTTTGCTGAAGTGTTTGTACCCCTTAAACGCGCTCCCGAATCCCTCAGTTTGCGCCTGGAAGCCATCCCCGGTGTCAGCAAAGTAGATACCCGCGTAGTAGCACCCGTCAATGTGGATATTGAAGGCTTTAACGAGCCTATCATTGGCACCATAATTTCCATACCTGACACTGGCAGCCCTCGATTAAATCGACTGTACTTGCGGTCAGGTCGATTAGTCGAGGCCGGCGGTACAGATGAAGTGGTGATAAGCGAAGCGTTCGCCCAGGCACACCAACTGAATCCCGGTGATACGCTACGAGCCACTATCAATGGTAAACGAGAAAAGTTACGCATAGTAGGCAGCGGCGGATCGCCCGAGTATGTACACCAGGTGCCACCAGGGGGCGCGCTTCCTGATTACGAACGCTACGCCATCATGTGGATGGGCCGTACTCCATTATCTCGCGCCTATGAAATGGATGGCGCATTTAACCACGTAGTGCTGACCCTGAGAAAAAACACGGATGAACAGGCCGTGATAGACCAAATAGACAGGCTTTTGGAACCTTACGGTGGCATCGGAGCAATTGCCCAAAAAGATCAAACCTCCAACTTCATGCTGACTCAGGAATTGGAGCAACTGGAAAGCTTGTCTGGCCTGTTTCCCATGATCTTTCTTAGTGTGGCGGCCTTTCTCCTTAATGTAGTGGTCACCCGCCTAGTGGGAACTCAACGGGAACAAATTGCCGCATTAAAAGCCTTCGGCTATTCCAATTTAAGGATCGCCACTCATTACCTGCAAATGATTATGCTGATTGTATTAGGGGGCGTTGCTACCGGTGTACCAATTGGGTCATCGCTAGGTCATATGTTAAGCGAAATCTATGTGGAATATTTTCGCCTTCCTTTTCTGGATTTTACCCTGGAACCGTCGCGGGTAATTCAGGTTTCACTGATCACTATGATAGCCGGTCTTGTGGGTACCTTAGCTGCCGTACGTTCCGCCGTGCGCCTGAAACCCGCCGAAGCCATGCGACCAGAAGCGCCATCAGTTTATCGCACCACTTTTTTGGAGAAAATAGGTGTGGAAGCATTACTATCAACTCCCACTCGAATGATTCTGCGGAATTTAGCCCACAAGCCCGTTAAATCACTGCTTTCAGTGGTGGGAATTGCCATGGGCATGTCCATCCTTATGACAGGGCTGTTTCAGCAGGACAGCGTGAATTACATGATGCATATTCGCTATGTACTTTCTCAGCGCGATGATGTGACGGTACTTTTTAATGAACCTAAATCACGCAGTGCCTTGTTCGAACTTTCGAGCCTCCCGGGAGTGAAGTACAGCGAACCTTTTCGGTTGATTCCAGTGCAGGTTAAATTCGAGCACCGCAGTTATCGCACTATGATTTGGGCAGCGGAACCAAACTCAATTGTACGACGGCTGGTGGACAATGATCTTAGAATTACTGAAACGCCCCCAGAAGGTATTATTCTCAATGAACACCTTGCCAACCATATCCTAGGTCTAAAACCCGGTGATAACGTTATGGTTGAAACTTTGGATGGTCGCATGCGCAAAGCCTCATTACCTGTGGTGGGCGTAGTTGAGCAGGATTTTGGTGTCACCGCGTATATGAGCCTGAAAGCAGCCAATCGCCTAATGCAGGAAGGCAATTTGATTTCTGGTGCGAGTCTCTATATCGACAAGGAATACAAGAATGAAATTTATCAGAATATTAAAGAACGCCCTGCTATTGCAGGCACTTTAGTTCGCGAACAGGAAATCAAAAACTTTCACCGCACCATGGACCAAACTATGTTGTTTTGGACTTCAGTGGCCACTTTGTTTGCCATCATTATCGCTGTGGGCGTTGTCTACAACAGTGCCCGGATAACATTGACCGAGCGTAGCCGCGAGTTGGCCAGTCTGAGAGTGCTCGGTTATACCCGCGGAGAAATTTCCTATATTCTGCTGGGTGAATTGGCGCTGATCACCCTGGCATCAGTACCACTTGGGCTTTTGTTGGGACGAGCCCTATGCGGCTACATTGCCTGGTCCATCAACAATGACCTTTATCGCGTTCCCTTAATAGTCGAATCCTCCACTTACGCATTTGCCTCACTCTGTGTGTTGTTGGCCGCTGCCGTATCTGGCCTAGTGGTGCGACAAAGGCTTGATAAATTGGATTTGATCGACGCGTTGAAAACGAAGGAATAATTATGAGCGTACAATGGAAAAGATACATTACCTGGATCATCCTGTTGGCGCTGATTGTAGCAGCGCTAGCTTATGGTTTTAGGCCTCAGCCAATACAAGTAGACGTGGCTACAGTAAAACGGGCACCTCTACAGGTCACCATTGAAGAAGAAGGAAAAGCACGGGTAATAGACCGGTACGTTATCACCGCACAGGTTGCCGGTACCACCTGCCGTATCGATCTAAACGTTGGAGACACGGTGCAAAAAGGCCAGGTTCTTCTCAACATTGATCCACTTCCCTCCCAGGCACTGGACCCCCGCTCTAAAGCTCAGGCCCAGGCCAAGGTAGCCGCCGCAACCGCCAATCTGAGCGCAGCTGAACAACAGGTGGATTCAGCCCGAGCGGATGCCGATCTTGCCACCACCGAGCTTAAGCGACTGGAGCCCTTAGCAAAACAAGGCCACGTATCCATTGGTCAATTGGATCAAGCCCGCGCCTACAAACGCAGTAGTACAGCGGCGTTGCGTTCAGCTCTGTTTGCCGTGGACGTGGCCAAGTACGAATTGGAAGCTGCACAATCGGCATTACAATTTGCTGGTGACATATCGAGTAATGGTGCCGATACCATACCAGTACGCTCCCCCATAGACGGCAAAATTCTTCAGCTTCAGCACGAATGTTCTGGAGTAGTTGCCAGGGGAGAACCGTTGTTACAACTTGGCGACACCCGCTCTCTTGAAATCGCAACGGATGTGCTTTCCGCAGATGCTGTGAAAATTAAACCCGGCATGAAAGTATTATACGAACGCTGGGGTGGCGACGAGCCACTTGAAGGACAGGTCATTAGAGTAGAGCCCGTTGGCTTTACCAAAGTATCGGCACTGGGGGTAGAAGAACAACGGGTCTTGATTATTTCCGCCATTACTTCGCCTCCCGATCAATGGCAAACACTGGGGGACGGCTATCGAGTGGAATCCCGCTTTATTCTGTGGCAGCAGCAGGAAGTACTGCAAGTTCCCCTTAGCTCCCTGTTTCGCTCGGATGACCAATGGTCACTTTTTGTAGTGGAAGACGGCAAAGCCCAAAAACGCAATGTAACGGTTGGCCAACGCAATGGTTTGTCTGCCCAAATTGTAGAAGGGCTCGATGAGGGTGAAACGGTGATACCCCATCCTGATGACAGGATCGAGGATGGGGTTGGAGTTCAAGCCAGGTAGGTGGCAAAGCATCAGCCTAATTATACAGTTTCTTTTTAATGCTCTTATGCAAATTCAAGATGGGCTTTCGATTAACCAAATGATTCAGGATCTTCGAATAGGATACGTAAAACCGAGAACACATAGATTGAATCACTACAGCTCTTTTCCTTTGGCTATATCGGTGCAGTAATTGACTCTCAACCTTTCTATAGGAAGCATCAGGATTTCCCGCGCTCTTGTGCCTAAGATGGAAGTTGACCACATAGACACTGTACCCCAACTGCATCGCGTTGTAGCAAAGATCCGTACCGTATAGATGAAAACCATTAACGCCATTGCTGCAACCGATGTTAGCGCTCAATTTAATTACCATGAAATTTTCATCGATGGTCATTGCTCTTTCGGGGAACTCACCCATGGAAAGGTTGCTGGCACCTGGATCAGTGATACGCACAACGGATCTACCACTGGACTTCTTACCAGCATTTCCAAAAATAGCCCAATCCGGATCCAGATCATCCAACTCATCAATAATACTCAACAAAGTCTCGATTCGATCGAACTCGAATAACACATCCTGGTGGCAGTAAATTAAATATCGACCACGGGCAATATCAATAAATTTGTTGGCACCGGTAAACCCATCGTATTCGTTGGACTGACTATTATCGATGTACAGAAACTCCACATCGTCCCGAGCAAACCCCGCTTGCATGGCACTTTGAACCATTTCATTGTATTCGTCTGGCCGGGTTACTAAGGTGCCGAAGGTAAAAAGCTTATCCTTCTCGGACACTTGCGAAATTTCAACGGGAGGCGCACTCATTCTGGTTTTACTCCAATCCACTCTTTAGTTTTATCTAATTTTTCTGGAGTTTATGATCTGTCGATTTTAGGAAAACATTATAAAACACCAGCTCAAGCTCCCCGAATTTACGCCCATTTTATCAAAAACCTATAAACACATTTATAGGAAAAGTTTATAAAAATTAGCATCGAAGGAGAAATAACCGGTCGGACCACATCTCCCAGAAAATAACTTCCAATCCAATCTTCATGAAGCATGAAACTAAATTACCATGCTTCTACTTTATACAGCCATTTCCAGCTTAGCTCTTCTTGGACACCACTTGCCATACATTTACTGAGTCAGTAGCTACCCTGTATCAATATCTACGATAAAGAATAGTGAGAATCCAGATGGATCATCTCGCATTAAAGCTTTTACGAATATCACGACTTTTCAACCCCTAGCCCAAAACCTAGCTTATTGAATTGATACTGAGACTTTTGAAATTTTATAGTTTGTCACATTGAGTATATTTGCATTATTTGGGTCAAACAGGGCTAAATTAATCCCATCCGACACAGAACTTTTGTAGATCACTCCGTGGTACCCACATTTTTTAATATATTCACATAGGTACTGACTTGGAATGTAATCTATCGCAGCAACATGAGGTAGCACCGGTCTTGTTAGTTCGAAGCCCAGCCGTACTAAAAACTCGATATCCCCCCGTAGAAGAGCAACTTCACTTTCATCACCAAGTATGAATGGGGATACGGAGACTTTAGGATCACGCAAGTCAATAAACTTTAAATTACCTTTGAGTTTAAAAGATGCCACGCTTGCTAATTCGCCTGTATGGGGACGTATCTCCGACACTGCTGTTTCAGGTGTGGAAGCGAGATACAAGTATGGAATACCTGCAGGGTTTGCTCTTCCCTGTGTAGCCAACCTCTTAGGAGGAGCCCCCATTTCGTCTACAGGGAATGGACCGGCTTCTTTTTGAATTCTTGCTCTGTTCCATAGTTCTGTGAACTCTCCTGAATCCAGCAACAATTGAGAAAGTAACTCTGTTAACCTGTCTTCGTTAAATTGAGTAGTTGGAAAGAATCTATTTTCATGCATTAACTCTTGTTTCAATTGCTCCCAAGTATGCAACCTATCTGTGTCACATAGTGCGGATGGAACAAATTTCTTCCGAACAATTTCGCCATCGTCCAAAATATCAGAAAGCAATTGTTTTGAATTTGCAATATCCAGTGACGGAAACAGCGCCCAGTCTTCCTTGAACCACTCAACGAGAAACTTGCCACTGTCATCTTCAGTGTAAATATTCACGAGAAGCTCGAAATTGTTTCTTAACTCGCTCGGAGCTACCAAAGGCTGGTTTTCAGAACCGCAGTAAGAGCATGTTTTTGTTTGTGATGATTTGAATGGAATAATTTCTCTACTTAACCATCGATCTCCAAAACATTCGGGACAGCACCACATTGCACATCACGCCCCGTGAAAAAAATGGGCCAAGGTTTCAATATGGTGTTTCATCGAGAGTTTCTTCACATATCCAAGCCCTGGGAAATGCCCTCTGTAGTGTAGGTCTACAAATTCCTGCACCGCCTCCGTTTCGAGAATCTTGTTGTTGTCGCTATTAAGTTCAGCAATCAACTTTTCGAGTGCTTCTGCAAATTTTCCCGCAGGATCTTTCGGATCATCTTGTCGAATAGAAACAAAATGGTGAATATGCATTTCATCATCTTTATCCGGGTCGATGAACGTCAGATGAATGGCGACAGCGTAGGCAGGTCCTCCCGTTTCTGAATAGTCATCACCAACCATTAGAAAATCGCCAAAACCATCCATTCCTTCAAGATCGTATGTCGCATGTAAATCAGAGAAAAACTCAACTTCTGGATGTTCGCGATTTGTGCGCCTTTCAAAACCATCTCTCAAGAGCACTTTTTCAGCTTTTCGAAAATGCTTCTGATAGAGTTTGCCGCAATATTCATCATGAAATACTTGCCGAATATTTTCTATGGCATCACCAAAATCATTGGATAGAGCTTTAGCTTCGGAAAATCCTGTGTGAATAAAACTTACGTTGCGATCTCCTACACTGGAATATATCGCTTTAACGTCATCTATACTGAGCTGTTCAGTCAACAATATCCCGGCAGATATTTTTGGGTAATCGCTAAATTCGCTATCCAGCAGCTGAAGAATGCTGTTCCCGTTACTTGAATGGAAACCGTGAAACGGGTTCACAACGACAATCACTTCGCCCTCTACCTCCTTAACGGAAGCAAGGGTTTTTTGCAAACCACTAAGAGTTTCCTTAACTGGCTCGATAATGGGAATAAAATTTGCCGACTTTAGAATATGAGCACATTCTCTGATAGTAATGAGCTCATACTGTTTGCCACGGAAATACGGATAATACATGTTCCAATCAATTCCATTTTAATGCTTGTTCGATCGGCGTGTTCACCGCATCCACAAGCCTGGTGTAATCCTGTCTCCGTACAGATGTCGATAGTACAGCTGCCTGCAGAGAAACCGGGAGTTCAGCAATCAATTCTGATAAAGGTAAAAGCGTCCTTGTACTTCTTAATACATTCACCATACCTTCATGCGCTTGAGTAGACTTCAATGTAATAAATTGATCACGCAACGCAGCATGCATTTTAGTATTTGGCAAATTAGGTACTTCAAAACCGTATAATTTTAAAATCTTTATTGCTTCTCTTTGTTGGATAGCATCGAAAACAGCTTCAGAAGAAGTTCTTTCTGGCAGGTTGGTAGCTTCTCTAATGGTTGATATCTGGTACCGATCAGAGAGATACATTACTCCCACATCGGCTGGAACTTTAGATAGAACGGATTCCAAATGATTTTCGCCAGTAATGACATTCACTTTCGCAAAAACTTTTCTATAGGATGCGATCTGCTGATCCAACCGTGAAAGAGTATCTCGTTCGGATTTGATCTCATATACCGTTGAAGTTCCGTTAAGAATAACGCTATCAGCTTTGTTTTTACCTACCCTAAACTCATTAATCATCACAGCAGTTTGCAGAGAATGCGTTCCCAACAAAACTTTGTGAGCAATTGCCGCCTTATAAATATACTCATGTCTGTAGTTCTTACGCTTCAGCAATGAAAAAGCAGAATCAAATAACTTTCGTACGGGTTCGTCTGAACTGACCAGCTCTAAGACAGAGGACTCCTTAGCCAATCGAGCAAGCAGTGGCGACCTGCCCGTTCTAGCCAGCTCTCGAATAAGGCCAGATGAGAATAGTCTTGAGACAGCTGAAAGCTGCTGATCTTCTAGAGTTTTACTTACTAACATCATGATTTTTCGCCCATTTTTGTTATTTTAGGGCATCTCAAGATTTTTACAACATTCATATTGTCATTCATGTGTACTTCTAATTCTAGAACAAAGATGACTGTTTATGTCCTTAGCCCTGTAATCCACAGCTCAAGCTACTACTATTCTGTGAGATTTTGAGTGGATTTCGCCAAGCTTATGATTTTATTATTAAAATCAATTACGCTCCAAGAAACCCCAGCGATCGTACCAAAAGTTTAGATGCCTGCTCTCGAAACTAAATGTTTGTAACATGCTTTTTCCAAAAGCCCATAAAGATTTACTTCACTATAAATGGCTCTCACTAATGTGGTGCACCTCGATTCAAGCGCCTCCAACAACACCTACTACATATAGGCAAGAGCCGACATTGAGGAATTTATGAGGTTGTAAAACCCCACTGATTGGGCAGAAGACTAGAAAATTACTTAACCTAAATTGACGGTTTATTGTCGCTCAAATAAAATCACTGATGAGCCGAGAGCGCTGACGAATATTGCAGAGCATTGAGCGATTGCCTCACTCGGCTTACCGACTTCAAACGGGCTGCACCACGTGTGGCCCGTTTTCATTAAGGCCAACATTGCAGATACTGAATCGCGTATCACGATAACGGCAACATAGACATCACCTTCAGAACTAAATATACCTCGCAACGTTGTTACCCCACTCAGAATATCTTTCTTTGTTATTTATCGGGAAATTGTCCGTTTTTAACAAAGTTCGAGTAACACTCGAAATAACGATCTGTAGTTGCCATACTGGAATGCCCAACGTCATCCCTTCATGCTCCCTAGGTCTAATTTTCATATCCTCTGAAATACCAAATGAATCTGAAAGACCCGAGGTACGCGAAACATGCCTAGCTTTTTTCAGGGAATTCAGCGGCCTATTTAGCATTCTCAATCGCCAACAAGTCGCGCTCCTCTTCAAATGCATAGCGCACATCGGCGATGCCCTCGAAGGCTATCTGGATAGATGTCACAGTCTCACGAGCTTGTTTAGCGACTTCATAATCGATCGGCCTTGAATCGTCATCAGTGTACTCCAACAAAATGCCCCATGTGGCGAATGGGCTAAGGTAGGAATAGCGACCAATTTCACCACCCAGCGAAACACTGGCAGAGGACGCTAACGGCGGATACATGAGAGCTCTATCTCGTCCTCTATGTGAATAGCTATGGTAATCACCCTGATTATCAACGAACGTCGGGTTTCCATAATGGCGCAGTTTGAGCCAGCGATAACCGGAATACGCCGGCTCCTCGAGCGTTATCGTGACATTATTCACGAGCACGCGAGAGTACACCCTGAAATAATGATGGTGAGCTTTCAGCTCAAAGCTGAACTGCCCCGTTTCATCGAAAAGCTCAAAAATATTCGGGTTATCTTCTCGCGTCAGCGTAATTGGAGGAACTGTCAGTCTCTGGGGCACCGCATTTCTTTCCTCGATCAGACGGAGTAGGTTCTCCTTGAAGGAAAAGTGGAAAACTTTGAGATATTCAATGTCTCGGTCATGGATATTGGCTGGCACCAGGTTGCTTTCAAGCCCCCAATACTCGAGCGCTTTATGTTCCATCACGATTGCTCGTAGGAGCGCAGCCCTTACGCGTCGTACCGCGCGCTCGAAAAACACCACGTGTTCAGCTAATCGCGGATTATAGACTTGAACCAATCGCCCGCGAGTTGCGTCCAGCTCGGTACTCAATTGTTCACGCTCGGTAGCCAACTCCAGGAAGCGTGTCGTGTTGTTATCGACTTCGAGGATTTTATTGTTACGCGTTTTAATGACGCCTAAGTACTGACGCATGAGACGACGATATTCGCGAGCTTCGGATAAATGCTCAAAGCGCTTAACAGACTCTTCAAAATCCTCTTCCGCACTGATCAACTTCGCGGCATCGCGCTCTTCATCTAATATAACCTTAACTTCTTCATAGCCATTCTTTATTTTGCCTAAGCCTTTTCCGACCACTTTAGAATGCTTGACGATATATTTCGCTTGGTCTTTAAAGGTATCTTTGAGTTTTTTCTGCTCGACCAAATCGTTCATTTCGCTGAGCGACGCTATGCCAGCCGCTACGGTGCCGATACCACTCGCGATGGAAGCAACTGCGACCGCAGCTTTCAGTACATCGTCAATACCACATTCTGCCTCTCGCTCCAGCGCATCTTTGAAGGCACGCTCCGCCGCTTTGACTTTCACTTCGAGCACTATTTCTTCGTTCAGCAGTTCTTTTATGTGCGCACGAGCCGCTTCAATTTCCGCGTCTATCTGAGACTCCTGACTATGCAAGCGCACACTTTTTAGCTCTAGGGTTTCGATAACACCATCGATGGCCAGACGATGCTTAATGGCAGACTGTTCTTGGTTATAAAACTCGCCATAAAAGGCATCGATATCTGTAGCTAACTTCATCATGTTATCTACAGAGCTTTCGTAGAGTTCGAGTGACGTTAGCGGTACATGATTTGGGTAAAAGCCGTAATAATCAACGCCACTGCACATTTGTATTAACAGCAATCGAATTCTCGAAATTAAGCTGTTTCTTCGGTTATTATCCCCCTCATCGACCAGCCTCTCACCCATCTCGCGATCGGCGGTTTCGCTGCAAAGCGGCGCATCCTCCTCCAATAACTCTAAGCACCAAACGAGCTTGTTAGAGGCCTCCTCGTGCCGTTCATTCAGATAGTCCATCTCAGCGTCGTGCACAACCATATGGAAGTATGTGTAGCTAAAGCGCTGAGTTAAAAGCGGTTCTACACCATCCCTAACGATACTCACAGTACCGTTATTCCCAACAGATCCACGCGAGCCAGCTCTCCCTGCTGCTCCTTTTGCGCCGACAGGGCCATTTGCTGCTCTGTGTGTGTACCAACAATGGTAGGGCATAGCGTATCTCCTTTAAAAATGATCAGGGCCAGGACGGTCAAAGAATTCACAATCCACGCCTTTACTGCCACGACCGCCTGGGCCACCATTCCCCGGGGAGCCTGCCCCAGCACCTGAACCGCCTGAACCACCATTCACACTGGTTCTAATGTTGCTATCTACATCCGCGTCAGTTGTATTGATGTTTATACGTCCACCGTTACCTCCGGTTCCTCCAATGCCACCGTTCCCAGCATTCCCGCCGGCAAAACCACGTCCGCCAACGTGCCCAGGCCCTCTGTCATTGGGGCGGCGCTCTCTCGCGTTTGCCCCAGGTTTTCCATTCTGACCGTCACCGCCAACTTGAGCGATACCACCGTCACCACCAATCGACTCCAGCGTTAGCATTTCACCTTCGTATGCCTGGTATGTTAGCTCAATAGCGCCTGCTGTGGCGCCATTATTACCCACCTTCCCGCTCTTTCCATGATCGCCAGGGCTCCGTCCATTATTCGCTTTAGCCGGTCTGGCAACCGCGCCATTAACCCCACCAACCGAGATTTTAACGCGCGCTGGAATTCGTAGTGTTCTTGTCGTGATAGACACATTTTTTGATGGGAGGTTAAGGCTAGCAGGGATCGTTAGATCGTAGGCTTGAACAACAAGATTCTTCCCTGCAAAAATATTTTGATTGAACGCAGGCAACGTAAATGTCGTTCCAATAATATAAACCGTTGATTCCGATGTTTCGATACAGAAATCTGTCTCTCTTATCAGATCAATTTTAAGCGTCTGTTGAGACATAAATAAATCCTTGTTCATTTATGAATTGTCATTTAACCACGCTACTAACGGTGCGATACGGGTAACTTGCTCTCCGTTAGTATCACAGTCACCGTTGGCGGTAGAGCACCCCAAAGGAATACGGCATCGCTCACTGTCAGAACAGTCATTACCACCACCAGGGCACTTATAAGCCCAATCGCCCAATACATTTACCAGTATGCCCTCTACCTTCCCTGTTACATCATTAATTACAGGGGAACCAGAATTACCAGAAAATGCATCGACGGTCGCAAAGAACCAGGGTTTGTCAGTATCACTTCTCGTCACCATTCCCCCAAAAGCAAACTTCATAGGGAGCCCCAGGGGAAAACCGTAGGTATGCACCTTCGTATCAAGGTCAACGATTGAAGTCTCCGACAAAGACAAAATCGTGGGGTTATCAACCGGTCGCTGCAACTCAAGAATTGCCCAATCCTCATCAGGCGTATTAACTCGCGCGCGGATGCCCTTGATACTAAAAATATCGCGTGATGAGACGGTTGGAGTATTAACGCTATCACTAACTAAGTGAAAATTACGAACTGCTTTAAAGGACGTAATATACGCATTGTCACTGACCATACTGCCGTCGCCACCAGGTAATTGCACACAATGCCCTGCAGTCGCTAACAGCCGATCAGTAATCAGAAATGAGGGGCAATCGACAGCCGAAGGCTGTGATAGAAACTCCTGGTCGGCGCATACATTATGGCTTTCACCGTAAGTGTCTGCAAAAAAGTAAGCATTGGAGCCGAAGACCTGTATCTTTTCCTGTCGAATCAGGGCAAAGACCGCATCAGCGTTACGTTTAATGTTGGTGACGTTCAGTGTCGTACCATCCGGCAACGAGAGCCCGCCTAAATACATATCAGTACGGCTGTCCTCCTCGAACCAACGATGAAGTTTATTTTGTTGTGATATCAGTTGCTGATAAAGTTCTAGCAGCTCATCAGAACTATTTGCATTTAACGAATCGTCATCTAATTGCACTCGCGTTGGGTTTAATGGGATAAGACCAAACGGTGTCGGCGGACTTGAAATAGATAAAGGCGGACTAAAAACCTTCAGCACTTCCCGATCAAAAAGCTCTGAGCGTAGTACATTCTTTTGTAACTCACTCAGATCTTCAACCGCAGGTAGAGCCCCCCCCTCAAAAGCCGCGCTTTGCTCTTGTGCCAATGTTGATTTTGAAAGCGTGAGCGCTGAGGCTAAGAAGATGAAAAGTAATGTTGCCTTTATTGACATCTTCCTGCAGCCCCAAGGTTGGTTTGTGCTCTCTCGCACGCACTTTTTGCAACTTCTACTTTTAGTGCAAGCAACCTTGCTTTAATTTCATTAGACTCGCCAGAATCATCAAAGGCCTGTTTTTCAAGCTCTGCACCAAGTAACGCAACTTCAGCCTGTTCCATAGTGGCCTCGAGAGTTTGCTGCTTGGTGTTCTCCTCTTCTTCTGCTTTTCCTCTGGCTTCCGGCGAAATTGCAGTTGTAACGGCAGTCGCTAAATCTTGACTCTTGCTCTCTAACACTTTGCCAATAAATTTCAACGCTTTGTTCTCATCTCCCGTCTCGGTGATTGAAGCTGATAATTCGACTGGCATAAACTCAGTGGTTTGAGTCAGCACCGATAAACCGGTGTTGATAGACGTAAGTTCTTTGCGCAATTCAGTGCCTATTTTTGCGTACTCTAGTTTGTCGGCTTCCGAAACAGAATCGTTGACCATTTGCTTGTTAACGTGCCCGATCATGACCAATAGAACATCCCTGCGCGATAGCATGGCGTTTTTAATCGAAACCTGAGATTGAAAAACGGCTGCACTATTAGGGTTAACGGGCGGGAATATTAACAAACCCGAGCGATCACCTTTTCCTTTCTTAAAGTATTTCGTGCCATCCACATCGTAAGCAGATGTAGACAAACCTTCTTTAACAAGCAAAGTTCCTGGTGTGATCTTTCCAAAACTCATCAAAGAACCCGTCAACGTATTTGCGCTTCCATCATTGGAGGGACCGTCGATCGATAATCCGATTACCAATCCCGCCGAGTCGAGACCGCTTTGCAGTTTTCCGATCTCTAAGTAACGACTAACCAAACGAAAAGCTGTCTTATCGGAGCTTGGTTCGATTGATGCCTCGTACAGTAAAGTAATATCTTTAACATTAATATTGTTGTCAGCCAATCGTGTCATTCTTACGTCAGCGTTGATTTCATTATCGGTGTTAGTTTCTGGATCGAAAGCATCACCGAACTTTGTTGTAAACGTGTAGCTACCAGGCTTTGGTTTATCAGATGGAGCAAATTTTCCTGAAACAACGATCAAGCAGTTCAACTCTGAATTAACAACAAGTCTTCGCTGCACTAAATCCCACTCATAAAGTGCTATTTCGCTACGCGCTGAATATTGCTTCTTCTCGGCATCACCGAGTTTAGAAACCCAAGAACCTAATGACGACAATGCACTTTCAGCCACCCCCTGAATCAGTATGCCTAACACAGCAGCACCGGCACTGGCTTCAGTTTTCTTGCTACTCGATACAATACATTGGTTCGCAGCATAAACTCGGGTCTGTTGCTCCCATTTAGGTTTATCGGTTGACGCTGCTTCGGTCGGCTCTTTAGTTTTTAGAGTACCGCAGCCAACCAGCATCATGATTGAAAACAGTAACGTTAGATTTTTCATGAGGCATCCTTTCGACATTAGACATGATGTAGTCGGTACGGCTAGGAAGGGCTTTTATTGTAATTGGCGAGAATACGTCCTTAAAACTAACTACTCGACTGAGTGTTACAAAAGTGATTGCATGCGTCAAGCTTAGCCTTGCTGATTAAATTTGAAGCACACCACAAAGTGTTTTTCGCGACAATCAACATTACAACTAAGTAGCTCGCAACATATGATGCATATCTAAAAGGTGGTGTATTGCCTCCCGACCTCCAATCGCAACCAATTCGTTGATGCTCAGATTAATAATAAAGTGGCGGTTGGTTCCACGAACGTGCATTACCAGAGAGCCCTCATTGCTGGTGTACGCCCTGTAATCACGCTTAGTGGTCATTGAATAGCTCATCGTTTTTTGGGTAAATTTGAATTACAAGACGGGGAGGGACAAAACAAAAATGTCCATTCCACCATATAAAAGAAAGGAACTACTGTGGCTAGACCAGAATAGCATCAGCTGGAAGACGGGAAACGGCTTTACTAGTACCTTTTCCGGTGAAACGGTCTTTAGCCCTAAAGGCTGTTTTACAAGAGTTTAGCGGGCCCCCTATCTACAGGAAGGCAAGTCAGGATATATCTCTATATCAAGAGCTAATAATACCTATATTTCCGTGAACTGAACGTAATCCTGTGGTAGTTATTTGATTCGTGCGTTTCGCTACTGATAAATGCTGAGCAGCGGCCACTAAGGTTAGATATATAGTTAATTTTATTTTTTAATTTTAAAGAACGTAAATTGCTTAATGCTTGCCGGATGATCCGCATCGGGAACCAGCGCATAATCTAGCTCGCCAGACTGCATGGCCAATAATAACTGGACGATCGAATAGCCTTGCCGCTGGATACCCGCCATAGAGATAGTATTAGATGATAACGAATGTTTTCTAGCCCTTTTACGCAGACTTTCAATTAATGACCGAATTTGTGTCTTATCAATCACCCAGTCGCGATTCAAACTATTCGGCTTCTGGAGTACGGAGATAATCTCCGCATCCAAAAGCTGCTTGAGTTGGTACCGAGTTAGCTGAAGCGCCTCACACGCCTCAGCCATTGACCAGTTTGATGAGATTTCATTAGCGAGCG
Source organism: uncultured Ketobacter sp. (assembly GCA_964016105.1). Lineage (GTDB taxonomy): Bacteria > Pseudomonadota > Gammaproteobacteria > Pseudomonadales > Ketobacteraceae > Ketobacter. The sequence goes on along the minus strand of CAXHEX010000015.1, from coordinate 93,006 downwards.
TTTCTACCTGATCCCGGAGATAGTGCGCCTTCCCATTAAAAACCACTGGAATCAGTTTTTCCTGTTGGACCAGCTTGTCCACCCTTTCAAGACGAGAACCTAGAATTCTAGCCGTTTCTTTTTTGGAAATAATATTCCGAACTGGAGAGGTTAACTTTATTCTACTTAGCCGTTCCGGTTCCAACACACCTGGCCAATAAACTTCAATATACCTATCAAATTCGGTCTTGATCTTGGCAATACCGGGATTCTCTTGCTGCCGGTGTAGACGCTCATAGAGATCCCGGTAGTGCTTATTCAGCCCCCCAATCCCCTTACTGCTCATTGGTCTATCAATATATTGACTCAGAAGCTCATAAAAGCTGTCGGGCCACTCATAAAGCATTTCCCAAACATTCTGATAATACTGTCCGAGTTCAGTATTTTCCATCGATAAAGGGGTAAAGGAACTGCCCCACATCCTTATTTGATAGTGCGCAATAAAATGAACTAGGCTCAAAAACTCATTGAACTCTAAGCCACGTAAAACAACCGGTATGTTTGTACTTTTTTTGCAGCCACTTAAAAGAGATTCAACATATTCGCTAAGCTGAATAGCAGCAGATCGAACCGAACTGCTGCTTTCCCTGATAACGCTGGAATCATCAAATTTATTGAGATGCTGGCGATACCAACTTAATCGATTTCCCGTGTTAGGATGAACATCTACTAACATCTTACGATGCTTAACGCATGCTAATATGGGCAAAATATTCCATTCATATCTACAATACCCCAGCTCTTCCAAGCACCTGGGACAAACCTTGGGATACTTTACGAGTATATAAGGCGTATCAATTCTTGGCTTAAATGTCTGGAATAGTGGTGAAATTCTGGAAACACTCTCTGGCAAACCTAGAGTTGAGAAGTAAGGCTTTAGGTCAAATTCACCTGTTAGAATTTGATGGACCGGAGCACGATTATTTTTCCAGTTTAGTCCTGCGTGACTTAGCAGATGGCCAATGTGCTTAAAACCATTCCGATCTGCTACTCTGATCAGATAACTGACTATGCACTCATCGGCGCATAATTTGGGTCGTGCAAGAAGCATGATGACAAGCTCACGATCATCTTCGAAAAATCAATCCAGGTTCTAATAATTGGCCCCTCAGCAACAGCCATATTAGATTCGCATAAAAGCTTTATGATCAGCATAAATTACTGGCACTCCATACTCTTCAATATATTGAACACGCTCTTCTTTTGAAAGAATATCGGCAAAATAAAGACCCATTTTCTGTGGCGAAAAATTAAGGCCGAGTCTACTAGACGAGCACATCATAATCCCACAATAATCCTCTCTACTCGTTTTAAATTTCTCACGGGGAGGATTAAACAAATCATTCCAGTAGAGAATCTCTTCACACCGGTTCTCTCCCGGCACTTCCCATATCCATTTCTTAGGCTGCGTATTAAGGCATCTGAAGCACTGTGGACGTTCGATTCCATCGTCTACACTTTTGTCGATCCCAAGCTCTATAAAAAGCCCAGATATAATTCTCGCTAACCGGCTATAAGTGGAACAAACGTAATATTTATTCTTTGACGAATTAAACAAGAACCGCTTAAAACGCGCTATGCTATTGAAGCCATTCTTGCGACCCAATTCACTCAAGTAGTCACCGAAACCTTGAAACTCACTTGGCCTAGATCTATCGAGTAACATTCATCTTCACCATGATAAAGGGAACAAAGAAGCTCAACCCGTTAAACAGTATATTCTGTTGTCTTTAGCTATACCGTATTCAACATACTCAGCATCAATAATTGCATTTTTATTTGCGCGATAGCCAAAATGCCAATCGGAGTGAACGATTAGCTCTTTCAACACCAGCTCATCCATAGGCAATAAGAAAGCGTTGTAACGATCATCCAAACCATAACCACGAAGGACATCAACAAACAGTTGAGCATCTACTTTTTTATTCTCCATATCAGAAAGTATGTAAGCATCGCGCACAAGATTCGCCGTATCTGCAAGATTTCCACTAGTAGCAGCAAAACATCTCAAGGTCATCGACACATTTTCCAGCTTGATTTTTTCTGAAATCCCGTAAAAACCGCCCAAAAGCTTTAACAACCTCCTGTAATCGTCTCTGGCTTCTCTGTTACTTACGCGAAATGGGGGAATAACATAACGGTGAGCAATGCGCCGCTTCAGTTGTCGATTTGAGTCAACCAGATATTTAGTCTAAGGCATCCCCATAAATACGATCGGTATTTCTGTGTCTTCAATAAGATCCTTAAATAGATCTGCAATCCCAGTCACCACCTTTTCGCTACGCCGTTCAATAATCACCTGTACTTCATCAAGAATAAGTAGCTCTATGGCTGTAGTTTCTATCAAAGTAACCAATCGCTCATAAAGCTCTCCCTTGTTTCTTGCCCCAAGCCCCCTCTGAGGATCACCTATAGCAACCAGCAGCGACCTCAAAAACTCTTCCCGCGTAGAAACTGAACGTAATTCGTAGTGGAGTACAGGCAAATACGTTCGCTCCTCAAGCTCAACAATTGGATTATTCTTTACATAAAATTTTGCTAATTCACTTTTTCCGCTACCAGACTCACCAGTTAATAACAGGCATGATGCAACTCCATAAGTCTTTTTCTTTTTCCGTAGCGAATCAAACAGATCAATCATATTTGACAAGAATGGGCTTTTAATGAAAGGGCGCTCAAAGTGCAAACTATTCATTAATCCATGCTCCACCCATCCAGATTTAATTCATCATCTTCAATTCCCACATCTACCTGAACTATTTGTTTGGAGTTATCAATAACCAGTCGAATATCATCAATTCCAATCTTTTCCGATCTTGCTGCTTTTGAAGCTGTTACTTGGGTCTTTCGCCTGGAATTTCTCGCATGGAACTCATCGCGCTCTTTAGAGAGAGTTACTCTAGCACGCTGAAAATCAAGGTTATCTAATTTCGATTTTGCAGTAGCTTTCGCAGCCACTCTAACTTTATTGTGTTGGTAAACTGAAAGGCCAGAGGCATACTCATAGCTCTCACACTCAATTTTCAAATAGCGTTTATTTATTTCATCAAGAACCAAGATATATCCAATATCAAATGGATTGTACTTTATTGTTACTGTTCCCGGCCCATCTCTTCGGTAAAGGTCTTTAAGAAGGTCCGAATTGTAATCCAAAGTAAATTTTCTAATTCCCCCCTTAGTCAACTCTCGCGTGTCAGTTGCCATGAGAATAGGCGTTATCTCCATTTCGTCTTCTACTGGGATAGGAAAGTCTTGTTCTGACATTGCCCACAGCTCATTCGGTGTCATACCTGAATCCTCTATTGGCGAGTCGTGGTAAACCTCTGTCAACCATTTTACAAAATACCGCTTGAACTCAGAGAAAGTTATTTTTGCTTCTTGTCTCGCATCATATTCATCAGCGCTTTTACCAAGCTTCCGGACAACTCCAGGCAAATCATCCAGCACCATTGAATTAACTATTCCAAAAAATCGTTCTACACGGCTTTTGTAGTTACCTTTTCTTACAGGGCAATACTGAAATATTGATCCAATTTCATCCGCAACCGCTATGAAATTCTTTCCCCAAAATTCACTGCCATTATCAGTTACCAGCGAAACTGGTATTCCGTGTGCAGGCCACCGAGCATTGCATCCCAATGATTCCATAAATGATTCTTTTGGCAAAAATGCGTTCCCACATGCCATAGCAACAGAAGCAAATGAGGGCTTTTCAAATGACAGTTGAAACCCAAGCACCATGTGCGAATAATGATCTATCAACACTGTAATATTAGGTCTACCGAGCAAGGTATTATGGTCATCATGGAGAACATGGATGTCCATTAAGGTATGATCTATCTCTACTCGTTCTAAAACCCGAGTAGTTTTAATTCCACTTCGAGTACTGCTAAGCTCAGCCTGAAATGCTCTGGGACCTTGTCGGGCTTTCTGCTTATTTTGGTAAAGCTCCTCCAGCACACGAGTTCTTACAGTAAGGTAGTTGGGCGCCTTAAGCAAATCAGTTGGGTAATCCAGGTTATGCGAAATAACTTTCTCTTCCACGTTGCGATGAATAGTCGCCATAGAGGGGCGATTCAGCCTGTAATAGCGTTTCGCCTCTTGTTTGATTATATCCAATACCTCCGGATTTATTTTTGGTTCGCGGTCACCTTTAAACCTATGCCTGGGAAATAAACCTCGCATTTTACCGCCTGATTCCATAAAGCTCTTATACCAACCTCTCACCGACTGCCAATGCGGAGGCTTTTCATGCAGCTCCAAAGCAACTTCTTTTATAGTTTTTCCAGCACTTTTTTCAGTTACCTTATTGATTCCGTTTACCTTTAGCGCCTTTACATACTGATATTTTCTATTAGCCTCACGCTGTTCTTTTTCTGTTAAGTCCGAAAATTTTAAATCACCAAAGTCTCGTGATTCAGCAAGAAGCTTTAACCCTCCAGATGCATAGACTGCATCTAGTACATCTCTGCTAAGCCTAGATACTGATCCCGTTTTTATGTCTGCGAGAATAACCTCTGCTTTTCCCACGGACCTTATAATCGCCTGTCTACAAGGTTGCCCTTCACTAAACTCAACAATAACGCCTTCTATCCACAAATCAGCTGACATCGAAGCTCACCTTTGTTGTCATAGTTAGATGTTCGGAACGCATTTCAAATTGCAAATAGCCCATCGCTAACCATGAATAGACTTCTCTCAGACTGACCCTGTCACCAAGCTCGGAAACCAGTTGAGCAAGTGATATCACACCAATTATTTGATCCGCACATCGATATAAGCTTTTCATATCCAATGTAGGTCTCTTGCGATACTGGTATAGTTTTTCGTAGTTGGAAAGCAGTGGCTCACTATAAATTTCAATTTCATCAACCAATAGAAAACCAGAATTGGTATTTTCGAGCGATGACTCAAAACGCGAAAAAAGGCTTTGGTAATGAGGAGACCGAATCCGCTCAAGAGGCTTCACCTCAACATATTTACGATCGCCCGAAATATAGACCACTTCAAAATCTGGAGTGTAGATGTCATCTTCTCCATCTTCAGAAGTAATTCTAAATTTGCGGGGCTGAGGGGAGTATGTTTTAACGATTGGATCAAATTCGAGGTGGAGGCAGTACTTCGACTCCAAGAGAGACTCGACGAGGATTGTTTTTCCATCATTTGCCTTGATGGAAGGAAAGCGAACGATATTTTTAACGGCTGATTTTTTCAGCCTGCGGGCGGGAGTGTTCATGTTCCGGCCTCTTCTGAGCTTCCTTGCCCAGACTATACGCCTTTTTATAAGATTTTCCTAAAAAATTTATAAAGTATTCCTATAAATTTATAAACTTTTCCTAAAATCTACATGATCTGTAAGTCCTCGCATTAACTTGAACAAACCACCTCTGAAACCCGCATTCTCCCGTTCGATTCGAGAAAAGCTTGAACAAAAGATTCGAGAATAGGTTGAACAAATTTTTTCCGCCTTCCAATACTACCCAGAACCCACGTGCCACATGGGCGCGACATTAACTTGAACTAATTTCTTAATTCATGTCTCTCGACATTACTTCACGACAATAAACCTAAATCCTATGCTCAATAGATGAGCAAGCTTTTAATTCGGCCTCGCCGCTATCCCGACGAGTGCATTGTCAGCTACCTAATTCGAATCAGCGAGAGTAATGGCTTTCATCATATCGGCCATTTACTTCAGCATGCAGGTCTACCCTGGAAAAACCTCAGGGCACCTGCTCACCAGATGATAACCGGCGAGTACGATATCGAGCCCTATTTCTCCTACTTGGGGCTTGATTATACCCAACCGAGAACAGCAGACATCTTCAAATTATCTCAATCTCCGTCATTTACCACCAAGATTTTCGTCAAAACCCCAAAAATCTGCCCCATCTGCCTCGAGGCTAGCGGCTACTGCTCTGACCTTTGGTGCCACATCGTGTATACAGCCTGTATCAAACATAAGCTCCTACTGGTCGATACTAACCCTCACACAGGAAAGAGGCTCAGTTGGTACCGCAGACACCTGGATAGATTCACTGAAGACGATCCTTTTCCACATGGCGACACTCTACCCAAAGCTTCTCCGGATACGTTAGCCTTCACCAGGACAATGGCATGCCTTATTGAAAATAGAAATACGCCAAAATCAATGCCTACCGTACTCAGGGGACTCAACTTTAGCGAAGCTCTATCTATCATTCACTTCATCGCACATTATCAATATCGGTTGTTTCACAAAACCCTATTTGCACCCATCACTCTGGATAACTTAACTGTATCCCAGCATTACACCCAGGCCTGGAAATCACTGAAGCATTGGCCTCAAGGTTTCCATTTGCTTCTCAGTCAATACATAGATAACCCCATGAGTAACCGTGGGCAATCTGGTATCAATAAACACTTTCGCGACATCCACGAAAAACTGTACCGGCAACGAGACAACAGCGGAATCGCGCGGTTACGTGCTGCCTTTGACCAGTTCATTGAACTCAACTGGCCCAATGCGATTCAAACCAACCGGCTGAGCCGGATATCCTTATCCTCCGATGAACGACCTTTGATATCCCAGAAAGACGCTCAACGAATACTTAATTGTCGAGAGCCGCGAATTCATAGCCTGATCTCTCAGGGAAAAATCAAACCACAGCAATTCAAAGGAAAAATCTACTTCAACAGAGACGAGATCAATTCCCTAGCAAAACTATACGAAGACAACTGGTCAATGGAACAAGCCATCATTGAAACCGAACTTTCTCGCTATCAATTAAAGCAACTACTCGATGCAGGCCTTGTTAAAGCTTTGCAAAAGGCAAATTGCCAAAATCGTGACTGGCTGATATGTAAAAAATCATGGGAAAGTCAAATATCTGACTTTCAAAATTTTGCTCAGAAAACAGATATTACCCGAGGCAAATCTCTTATCGATTTCCAAAAACAAGGATTTTCCATAGTAGACTTATTCAACCTACTAACGAACCACCAATTACTCTACAACTTCACTCCAAATAAAAAAGCCCACAGAAGTTTTAAGCAAATCTCAAATTTTCGACTTATCGACGAAACATAGTATTATTACAATACATTGGCCGTTATAGAAACCTTCAAAAAATAGAGCACCGCGCACAATCAATAACAGTACAAAATAACCCAAATCAACGAGATGGCAAAAAAGCAAGCATCTTTCTTGTGAAATTTTATTGCCGTTTATTCTTTTACGGTTTCATGAGGCATTCTTTCCAAAATACCCGCCAAATATATTGCCACTGTTGTAGTGACAAAACGCTTACCAGCAGTATTGGCTGCTACTAAAAACCCAACAAAACACACTATCATAATCACGATAAAGCCAGCCGACAGGACCTCAGTGACCGATGGCAAAAACAAGGATGCAGCCAAAAGACAAACGATAAAAACCGCCGACACTACTGACGCATCACGATACAACAAATAGGATTTATGTGCTGAGGCAACTTCTCTCTCATCTACGTTTGGGCGGTATATTTTCAGGTACCAATACTGATTTTGCTTCGCCTGATCAGCTTTTAGTAACAAGTAATCTTGGATAGATGTTCTCAGGCTGTCGCTATCAATTCGTGGATCACTTTCACATAGCTGAATAAATCGATGACCAGGAAGGACGTTATCTAACCGCAGAAACACCATCGAGTTCTTAATACCTACAGGCAATAGAAAACTAAACCAGCTGCTTAATACACCCATCAGAAAAAGCACCGAGCTTGACGGGCTAATCAACTTTTGAGTAAAAGCTTCCACATTGTCTGTGGCAAGCACATACGCTATAACACATTGAAATAAAATGAGCATCGAAAGCGGCACAACATTTTGTGCTTTCAAAGAAAGCTTATTCACCTTCAAGCCTCCTCATCTTCGTATTCAAAATGATAGGGCTCGGCATCTAAAGCACCCCATCCAGAGCGAACTGGAGCATCATGAGAATGGCAGATCCCACTCCCTCTCGTTGCCAAAACCCTAACGCCGCGATGGGTAAAAGCATTGAGAACCGCTTTGCGAGGATGTTTGGGCTCACTGGCTTTAGCCGTGGAAGCTATGGCTGTGATACTCCGGCTTTCGCCCTGAGTAACCGGGTACCCGATCAACCTATTGAGTACGGATGGGCCAACATTCCTGCGGCTACCGTGGTGTGGGATCTGAATAAATCGAAGCTCTGCTCCACTTTCACAGCTCGCCATCTGATCCGCTGCATGCTCAAGCGCTTCGATGCCAGCATCAGCGGTGAATACGAGTCGCCGATCATCAATTACAAGCTGCGTTATAACGCTGGAACTGTTTCTGGGAGAGGTAACCGCGTCGTCATCCAACTGGTCTTCTCCCCAGGTCGCAAAAAATCGCTTCAGCTTAGCAACAGCAGATTTCAGTAAGCCAGAGAAAGTATCAAGCCCCTGGGTAGCTCGAGCTGGCATACCCTCAAAATCAGGTAGCAACTCCTCGTAGTATGCCTGGGAGGGCCCAAGAACTTTTAAGAAACCGCTCGCATCCTGCATGCCGGTGAAGGGCTCTCGGACGGTTATATCCTTTTCTTCAGCCAATTGAATAAGCGACCAGGCTTTTTCCAGGTTTTCTTTCAGTCGCTCCCCTAAACTGTTGTCCGTCACCCGGCCATCTGAAAACTTGTCGGCAAGGTTTTTATTGTGATTCCAGGGTTGGTGAATCCAGAGCTCCCCCACCTCCAACTCAGTTAATACGGTTTCAAGCCCATTGATATGGTCTTGATCTGGGTGAGTGCTGATCACAACATCCACACGCTCTGACCCATAGTGGGAGCGGATGTGCTCTACCAACTTCTCACCGGTAGACTTAAAGCCACCATCTATCACAACAACGGTTTGCTCACGGCGGTAGCCATGCAAGTTTCCATATCGTAATGCGATGGCATCGCCACTTTTTGATTCGTCCCCAACACCCAAAAAGTCTATTTCATAACCCATTGATTTATCCTCCAAAGTAAGTGATACAGGAGCAGTATCAACAGGTGTGCCAACCTACATTTATATCTATATTTCAATCACTTATATTGCTTTCTCTTTTCTCATCAAAGCCAAATACATAAATATTTTTATGCTAACATAATAATATTTACACCCTCAGGCAACTCAAAATCCAACAACAACACTCCAATCACGTCTTGCAAACCAATGAACTAATATATTTTCACGTTAAAGCCGAGCGCATAAAGCGCCTTACTCGTTCGACCATTTCTTGGAGGAGCAACTTCGGGTCGAGCCCATCCGACCACCTCTGCTAGCGAATTCAAACCATAGCGGGGTATTGAGTATTCTGGATTCCGGCCTGCGTTATATAATCTCTCCCACAACTTTTCGTCCTGACCACCATACAGAACGTATTCCAAAAGGCCTCCGATATCCCAACCCAAACGGTTCCTCTCTCTCATAATCAGAGCGGCAAACAACTTCACCCGCTCATACCGATCCAGCGTTTTCAATTCGGGCTTACCGAGAACAGACAGCGGGATTTTGATGGCGTGATCCATCGTTGCATGAGTTTTGCTGAATAACGTCGCGATTTCCGATTCAGTCAAAGACTGAATTTGATCAGAGCTCAACAACCGCTGAACAACAGGAGCATGCTCAAACAAGTTCTGATCTTCGTTCGAAGGCGCTTTTGATAAGCTCTGCCACCACTCCAACTCCGCCCTCAAAGCTCGGTTGGGATCACGCTTGTTTTTTTGATGGTATTCTTCGTAGGGTTTTAAAAGGCCTTCGCCTAAATGGTTGTAATAAAAAGCATGGAGAAACTGATCAACCTGCCAACCTGAAGGCACGCTCTCATCAATCCATTTTGGGCGGTAGGCCAATAGCTGCTCACCAATGCTCTGCAAAATACCGAGCGTATCTAACCACTCAGATCTGAAGTTTTCCTTTCTACGGTCTATCGCTTTTTTCTTATCGATAAAGACCGGACCACCCCACACCGGATGCGCTCGAGATTTTCTAGAGCCAGTAAACGCACCTTTATTCAGCTCACTAAGTTTTTGTTGCTCAGCAATATATTCAGAGGATAAGGGGATACACTTAGGCAATTCCTTTAAGTAATCAAAAAACTCTTCCAGCTCTGCATCCATTCCATTTGCAGCAAGTTCGTCTTCGGTCAGAAAAATACCGGCTTCAATATTTGTCATCCACCCGCGATCCGTATGGTTGGCAGATCCAATATAGGCACCATAACCTTTCCACCAAATCACCTTGGAATGAAAGCAGTCTGGAACGAATTGAGTAAAAACATTATCTTTCTGATGCTTTAATAGGCGCTTAAGGAAAGAAATAGAAACCGGGACGGTTTCGTCGTATCTCATCCATAAGTCTAGTCGTAGTTTATTTTTGACTGCATGACCTAGTAAATCCCGTGCCTCATCAGAAGCACTACCACCATAGGCAATGGCTGCCAGTACAAAATCGACTTCCAACTCATCAGAAATAGTAGGTAGTAAATCACGTAAATGCGTTCTATTTATTCTGTTCCCGACAAATTTCATTGCCTTACCGCTCCTTGTTTATTTTGAACAAAAGAGCTTCAATTCGAAATCAAATGCAGACGCAATTGAAAGCCAACTGTCAATAAGCTGATAAGACTGTAAAGATTCTGATTGCGCTGACTGCCCTTTATTTAATTGATCTATGAAGTGGCGCTTAGAAAAACCATTACCAATTATTATCCACACCTCTTTCTTGACCGAGTAATTTCGGCGTCGACTGGCTATCACATCAAGAGCATCTCTAACTCCTTTTTCTCGCGCTCTTTTACTAGCATATCTACCATTTTTAAGATTGCCATCTAGTAGTCGAGTTCTCTCAACTGAAATATTGCTTGCCGCTGGAATTTTCCATTCGTTCATTAACTCAGTTTTGTTACCAAAGTTCGTCACAATAGAATCGGCGGCTAGATGTTCCAAGTTCTTAATCGCTTGCCCACCCACCTCAGCAATATTTCCAGCGGCAGACCTAGGTCTTGGCTGAGTTTTAGCATTCGATTTCACACATTTAACATGAGCGAAAACCAATTTTGTAGGAGACGAAACTATGAAGTCACACGGTTCCGTTCCCAGGTCGGTGCAAAACAACAGATCAACATCTGAAATATATTTGTGGAAAGGGCCAGCGCCATTTTTCAATTTATCTATGACACTGAAAATTGAATTTATACCGAACCCAGCAGGAGACGTATTTCCCTCGTCCTTTTCACTTAAAGAAGAATTGTTTAGCTCATCCATTCCAAATATAGATTGAACATGCCTTGTTTGATCAACTTTCAACCCCCGCTCGGTAGGAAGCAGACACCTATAGAATCTCTTATTAAGATACGAAAGTCCGTTGGGATACAGCACCTTCAATGGGCGTTGATTTAATAAATCTACAAACCTTTTGAGAACCAACTCACCTTGATTAACATCATAAACTTCAATATCTTTATTTTTGCATAGGAACTCTAGGCGTTTTTCTTTGCCGTTATAAACTAAATCAAAATGACTCCAAGGAAATTGGTTTTTAAAATCATTAAGGGGTAAGTAAAGATATTCCGGTTCGATCGTTGCGCTCTTACCGCCGTAATTTATCTCTATTTGAGACTCCAGACCATCGAAATCTATCATTAGACTAACAGGCTGGCTGGTTGGTTGCTCTTTAATTGGAAGCGAGTAGCTATTGATCAGGCCGCTTGTTATTTGCATATCTTTTTCTAAAGCCTTGTTTACATCTTTGACCCACGCACTTAAATCAGCCAATGAAAAATTACGATTCTTTTGGTCGGATACTCGCCCGGTATTAACCCCTAGGTAATAGCTGCTTTCTTTGGTGTATCCTATACCTTTCTTTTTCAGGTTCGATACTTTCAACATTGATAAAGCATATTGCGAATTGAACTGGGATATATTTACCTTCTCCAGCTCTTGACCTTTTACATATAGCGATTCAGGCCTGTGATCGCTGGTGCCGACGGAAGCGGAAAACGCCTCTCGCGTTACAGACTTATCAGAACGACCAGCCAGGTTTAATAGCTTTTCAACCTCAATAGATGCCCCTAACTTAAATTCATTAGAAAACGAGAAATCTCGACTTCGACTGTCGTATAAAGCTATATAATCTCCGAGGTCCATAAAAAGAATCAACTCTAAAGATGGTTCAAAGAACAGGCTATCTTGCAAGAATTTTGAATTATTAAAAGCAACTGAAATCTGCCCGTTAAATCCGCATTGATTTCTTACTGTTCTTGATAGTTCACCGTTTCCCTCTGCTACCCAGTACAACTTATCTAAGAACCAGCCTACATCGAACCCATTTGCTTTATAAATAAAACAAATGGAAGCCAGAGGAATATTTAATGAAGCGGCAAGGTCAATATTTTCAAATGAAAATTTTCTTTTAAACGAATTACCGACATAGGCCACGTCAGGAAAAGAGTCTAAGTAGTTTTCTAACAGTTTATTAGTATCTAATGAATTAAGAAACTTGCGCTGATTTAAACTTCCTGTGAGAGACTTATCAAACAACCTGTAGTTGGACCACATAGCTTGATTGGTCTCCGAGCCTAACTCCAACACCAAGGGCGATGCGTTATACAAACGTACAACTCGACCTATTGTTTGAACTAACTCACGGCCACTGGCTACTCGATATGTTAAAACAAGCAATTTAGCACTGGGAATATCGACACCTTCATCAAGCTTCCTTTGATGAATAATTACCTGGTAATTTGGAATTTGGTCACTTTTTACAGTTACGCTTACATGCTGGCGCTTGCCGTCTGGGTTATATTTCGACCCTTTAGCAAACTGCTCATGAATCGAGAGAACTGTGAATTTCTTAGAAAGCAGCTTAAAATACTCCTCAATATCTTCTATGCTGCTGCACTTAACTATACATTTTGTATTTGGGTTATCCTTGAAGAATCCTGTTATCTCACGCACCAAATGATTTCTTTCGATGGTTTTGAATTTTGGCTCCATTAGTACATTTTCTCTTAACGCTTCAGAAAATGTATAGATATAGGCTTTTTCAGATGATACATCGAATTGAAAAAGGTCATTGCGATATGGAGTGGCAGTCAGAATTATTTTGTGACAAGGAATACTACGTACACGCTCACTCCACTTGGGGGATGGTTCAGAATGACCTTCATCTACAATTATCAGGTCAATCGCTTTCTGAAGCTGATCCAACTCATCATCACTCAACCGCTGAAGCTTCTGGAATGTAATGCAGTAAACACCTGCATTTAGAGGGTATGTAAGTCTCTCTATAGGTGTTTTATCGAGCTTTTCATTTGCCTTACCAATATCTTGATAAAAACCGCCATTAATCTTTTCGTATAACTGCTTTCTTACTGCAATACGGCTACATAAAATTAGCACGCGATCTTTTTTTGATTTATGTGATATGAGTGTAATAACCCCACTTTTTCCCGCCCCGGTAGGTAGGCTTAATAAACAAGATTTCCGGTCGTAAGCACTATCCAAATAATTAAAGCTGGTTTTTATAGCTTCTTTCTGACAATGGCGTAACTTTCTCCAGACTCGATCCTTAATGGTTACGCCATTTATATTCATTATTATAATTTTCCTGAGAAAGCTTTTTGACTGAGGGCGTTAAACAACGGGACAACCTCATTAATGCTTTCAGTCGAATTGCTTTTTAGCTTTTGGATTTTACACAGCTTTTCAATAAACTCTAATTGAAGATCGCTTGGCGGGCATATAATTGGAAAATCTTCAATATGCTCTTTATTGAGCTGCCGCTTATCTATTCCGCCAACACAGACCTTACGAATATGTTCACGATATTCATTTGACGTAAGAATATACACAACAAATTCGTGTGATATTTTCTCTTTTAATCTAATTAGATATACGTGGCCATTTACGTTTGCGCTATCATCCTCCCCTAAAAACAAGGCAGCGCGACCTAGACTGCTATTTTCAGTATTGAATCGCCCCGTTTTCGTCATCAAGATATCTTTATGCTTCAGGCTACTTTTCTTCAAGCTTTCGTGAGTTTTTTTATCAATGAATGCTACATCATCTAGCCTAATATCATTTTTCCATACATTTTGGCTTCTAAAAAAAGTAATCCCTTTATCGACGTAAACCTTGCTGCCACCCTTTGGAGTTGAACCGCTAGAAATTTTTAAAGAGAGTTCTTTTAATGGTTTCACCTCCCACCCCTTCGGATTAGTCACCGGGTCACCAAACATATCCAAAAACACGGAGCGTAGGAACTCGTCGGCGAGTTTGATGGCTTGTTGGCGTTTGCGGCGGATGGCGTCGGCTTTGTCGAGGATTGCGGCGATACGTTTTTGTTCGGTTAAGGGTGGGAGGGGGATTTCAATTTCTGAGAAACTTGTTTTATTTACAATCGGCATAGTTGTTGAACTAGACCGATTCATTAAAAATGATTTCAAGGTCGAGCAATAATGGTATGCGTACTTTGGAAAAACTTTTTCCTGATCAAAAATAAGGCTATTTATTTGCTGGTTTGTAACGACAGGTGTAACGGCAAACCCCGTTTTTCCAATAGTAGCCCCAATGCAACATACCAAGACTGAATTCGCAGGCAATAATCGACCGCTATTGGCACCCGCTTCGGTCAACTTAACCTTTGAATCTCTAACTTCTACTACACTTCCCAGGTCTCCAGGTGTGACAAATGGGATTAAACCATCATAGTTTCCGTCTACCTTCTTAGGAGTTGAACCAGTGACAATGGTTGCAACTTCACCAAGCGTTGAAATCGGCCAACTCACAGCATTCCCTCCAACTCATCCAATTCGGCCATAATCTCACTTTCCAGCGCTTTCAGCTTTCTCAAGATTTTCTTCGGGTCATCGTATTGCTCTTCCTCATAAACCACTTCTTTATAGCGATTGATGGAGAGGTCGTATTTATTCGACCTAATTGCTTCGGCATCCACCGCAAACGCTTTCTTCGTTTTATCCCCAAATCGCTTCTCAATGGTCGCAGCACGAGAGTTTTTGTCGATTAACGCACGATACTTTAGCCACTGCGATATCGCATCCGGCAGGTCGTTGCAGTTTTCACCTTTCAAAGGAGTACGCTTATCATCCAGCGAAAAGCCATCCGCCATTAAATCGTAAAACCAAACTCTTTCTGTCGAACCGCCTTTGGTGAAGATTAGAATGGCTGTACTGACACCGGCGTAAGGTTTAAATACCCCGCTGGGCAAGCTTATAATACCTTCCAACTGGTTATTCTCAATCAATTCCGCACGCAGTTGTTGGTGCGCTTTGGAGGAGCCAAACAGCACACCATCCGGCACGATGACGGCGGCGCGGCCACCGGTATTAAGCATGCGAAGTATTAGGGCAATAAACAGCAGTTCGGTCTTCTTGGTTTTCACAACACGCAATAATTCTGGGGCCACGTCTTCTTCATCCAAGCTGCCTTTAAAGGGTGGGTTGGCAAGGATTAGGTCAAAACTTTCATTGGCGGCTCGGGCGTGTTTATCGCTAAAGCTTTGGCTGAGGGTATCTTGATAGTGGATATCCGGCTCGGTGACGCCGTGCATCACCAGGTTCATAGCGGCGATACGGAGCATGGTGGCGTCGAAGTCGAAGCCGTGGAACATATCGGTATCTATATGCTTACGATGCTTGGCCAACAAATCTCCTGTATACAGTTTTTGGGTTAAAACTTTTCCGTTGTCATCCAATTGTGGGTGGCCGTCTGCATCCACTAATTCTTCTTCAATGGTACCTTCAGGTGAGCTGTATTTTTCCAGAATGAACTCGTACGCAGTACTTAAAAAGCCTGCAGTACCGCAGGCCGGGTCGCAGATTCGATCGGTGGCAACTGGGTCCATCATCTCCACTATAGCGCGAATGATATGACGTGGCGTGCGGAACTGGCCATTAATTCCCGCAGTGGTAAGTTTGCTGAGCAGGTATTCGTATAGGTCGCCTTTCACATCCGCTTTTTCCAGCGGCAGCTCGTTGATCATGGTGACTGCTTTTACTAGCAGGGATGGTTTTTGCACCATGAGCTGGGCGTCTTTCATAAATTCGGAAAACAGGCTGTCACCATTGGCCGTGCTTTTGTAATACGGGAAGAGCTCGTCGCGTACGGTTTTAAGCAAAACCTCGGCAGATTCGATATGAATCAAGTTTTGCCAGCGCAAATGTTGCTGCTTCTTGTTAAAGCGGCGGGTAAAAGGCTTTTTGGTTCGCGCGGCTTTTTTCTCATCTGTGGTTTCGTTCATATCCAACAGACGGGCATACATTAAAAAGGTAATTTGCTCGATAACGGTGAGGGGGTTGGTGATGCCTCCTGTCCAGAATTCTTCCCAAAGTTTATCGATTTTGCTTTTGAGTGGACCTATGATCATTTACTTCTCTATTTTAGGTTCGTTAATTATTGGTTTGTATGTGGGTTTTGGCTTTACCTAATTCGACGGTAAAGCCAGCGACAAATTCTGCTATTAGGTGTGCTTCTTCATCTTTAAATAGACCATCTATACCGTCTTGATGGAGGGTTGAGAACGGTTGTTCATACAAACGGCTGACGCTGATTTGGCCTGTTGTGCAGATCTCATTTTTTAGCAAGGCAAGAAAACGCTGCTGCAAACTGTTTAAACGGATATGGTGCTCTTGAACAAAATTCTCGAACTTCTTCTCTACGGCTGCCACATCCAATCCGATTATGGTTCGTAAAAGTTGGTCGATACCAGCGGAAGATTCGGGAAAGAATTCTTTTAAGAGCTCTAAATCTACTCGTGCATTTTGGGTATGCACTAGGGCATTAAGCTGATGTAGCTCATCTTCCGTGATTGGTTCGCCCGCGCGGATTTTTTGCAATATGGAATTTTGGTTGAACAACGGTTCGAGCGTTTTTTCCACCTCTTGTCGGTAAATTTCGTAATCCACATTGCGAATATTGGTTTTGGTTTCCGCTATCTGAATTTGGGTGAAGTCTTCAGGAATATCGTAGATAAGATTCGGCCCAGGTGGTGGAGCTTTGTCTTTTTCACGCAGGTGAATCACATCCCGTAGTTTTAAGCGGGCTTTCTCCAGTTGCTCAAAATCAGCGTTGCGCCAAAATTCGTCCTGCTGGAGTAACTGTATAGTTTCCGCTTTTTGCCGCACCTCGTTGCGGTGCATGGCCATGCGTCCCATTTTGTATTGGATTTTTGCGCGGATTTCGTGAATGTCATCGGATTTATCCAGCAACGCCTGTTGAGCACTGATTACTTCCATATCCCATCTCAATGCTTCGCTTTTCCCCTGGATATTGCGCCACTGCATTAAGGGTGCGACTTGGTCGTACAAAGCGTTTTTAGTGACAGGCGCGAATTGATTGAGAACTTCAATGTCCTGGTACTGGTTTTTGATGCGCCAGTTGTCTTTGATGGCAATACAGTTGTCGTCCAGGGAATCAATGTCTTGTTTGATAAGTTCAACGGCCACATAAAACTGATCCATTTCTGCCTTGCGCAGGGCTGTTTCCGCCCAGCGTACGCGTGCTTCAAACAGCTTTTGGCTTAAGGATTTAACAGGGCGTGCGTCTTCATCTTCGTGGTTAAGCTCGAAATATTCAAAGTTAGCCCAGTGATCAAAAATCAGGAATTTGGATTTATGCAAGCCTGGGCCGAATAGGTTTTCACTCAGACGCGTGCCACGGCCAATCATTTGCCAGAATTTCACTTTGGATTTTACAGGCTTGGCAAAGACCAAATTAAGCACTTCCGGTACGTCTATGCCGGTATCCAGCATATCCACGGAGATGGCTATAGTGATTTTCTTTTTACTGTCGTTGGTGAGTTTGAAATCGTCAATAAGCTCTTCCGCGCGCTCGTATTTGGAGTGGATCACCTGGCAAAAGCTGCCGCCAAACTCGGGATACATTTCGGCGAATAACTTGGCAAGTATCTCTGCGTGTTTGATATTGCGGGCGAAGATGATGGTTTTACCCAGGGTTTGGTCGTCCCCCATACGTAAGCCTCGCTCCATCAGATTGCGCAGAATATGACGGTTGGTGTCTTTGTTGTAGACGGCATCATCAATCGCTTTGGCATCAAAATCCAGCGTATTAGGGTCTATACCTTGGTCTTCCAGCGCGGCGATTTGTTCATCGCTTAGGGATTTGCCTTGAATGCCATCGCGTAAAAATTGTGTTGTATGGCTAACGACTTTAAAGGGCACCAGATTTTTATCCGCTACCGCTTGCTCCAACGGGTAGTTAGCCGTCGGCATTTTATAGTCGCAGCCAAACAGTTGCGTGGTGGAGCGGCTGACCATTTCTACAGGCGTTGCGGTTAAACCCAGTTGCAGAGCATCGTAGTATTTGAATAGATCACCGTAGACATTATAGATAGAGCGATGGGATTCATCGGCAATGATTAAATCAAAGTATCCGGAATCGAACTTTTCCATAATACGCATCATACCGGGATAGGTGGCAATGTAGATGCGGGCGTGTTGCATATCAGATTTTTTGCTCTTGCCTACAATATAAACGGGCTCGTTCAAATATTCGCTGTAGGCTTTACCAGCTTGTTTGCGCAATTCTTTACGGTCACATAAGAACAGTATGCGCTTCGCCCAACCGGCATCAATCATACGTTTTGATAACGCGATAGACACACGGGTTTTACCCGTACCGGTGGCTTGCACAACCAAGGCTTTACGATGCAGCTTGGCATAACGCTCGCATACGCGGGTAATGGTTTCGATTTGATAGTCCCGCCCGGCGATGTCTGTGCGGATAGTTGTGCCGAGTAAATCACCCCGCGTGGTACGCTGACGTATGAGGTATTGCACACTTTCTTTGCTGTAGAAGCCGTAAAGCTTGCGCAATCCATAACCTTGGGCATCGTCCAGTATGTAGATGTCTTTGCCGTTGGTTAAGAAGATCAGCGGCCGCTGGCCGTGTTCTTTTTCCAGTGCATCCGCATAGAGCACGGCTTGTTTGCGACCCTTTTCGGCACTTTCGCGGGTCCGCTTTGCCTCCACAACAGCTAAGGGCTTGCCATCAGCACCCCAAAGGACGTAATCACAATACCCCTCACCGCTGTTGGTGGGCTGGTCCAGTACTTTGACCTCCCGCCAAACTTCTTCGGTGTTATTGTTATTGACTAGATCGATGTTCCAACCAGCACTGTATAGGTCGCGATCGATTAATTGGCGGCGGGTTTCGGCTTCATTAAGCTCAAGATGGCTAAGCGCATGTTCGCTTGCTGCTTGGTTTTGATCCTGCTCTGCATCGCTCAATTGCTGCTTGAGCTTGGCGTTTTCTTTCGCTGCTTGCTCTTCACGCGCTTTGGCTTGCTCCAGCTCCTTTAAGGCTTGCTCCAACCGGGCTTTGTGCTCAGCATTCTTTTTCGCTACCTGTTTATCATTGGCGGTTTGAGGTAGTACAAAACCTTTAATATCGGCTTTACTACCTTTTTTAGTAATGAGGAGCAGCCAATAGCTGAGGATATGGGCTTCCTTTAACAACCATAGGCTATCTCCCTTGCCGAATTTACCCTCGTGCGCGGCTCGATTGCCGGTTTTACGAATGGCGTGTAGCTTGTCTAGGATAGCCTTATCCCCAACAGAAGCTTCGAATGCGGAGCATTGCAGCCGATCCATGAACTTATCGTTGGGGTATGAGGGCAAGCGAAAGGCGGAATACACCTCGCCGACAAGGAGCTCGGCAAAGCATCGTAGTTTGATCAATGCGCTTTGCGGGTCCGAAGCCACGTAATGTTCGGCATATCCACACAGATTGGCTAGGTTAGGCCAGTCGGGTCTCAAATGCTCGAAGTTAACTGATTGCATAAAAATAATTCTGTCCATATCAGCCTCATTGCTAAGGCTGTGCCAATTAGTTAATTAAGGTTCAACTTCTTCATTTTATTCTCTAGGGTTTGGTAGTTTTTTAGGCCTAATAACTCCGCTGCTCGCGTCTTTTTGCCTTGCGCGGCGTTCAGTGCCAGAGGGATATAGTGACGCATCAAATCGTCGCATAACCCTTGTATATCAATACCTTGTGAAACATCCTTATTCATCAACCCTGATTCCTTTTCTGGCATATGGAACAACGCCTGACGGAAGTCGGCGGCAGTAATGGCATCACCTTGGCACCATAGGGCTGCTCGCAATAACGTGGACTGCAATTCGCGCACATTTCCTCGCCAAGGATGTTGAAGGATAATATTTTTTGCCTCAGGAGAAATTTTCTTATATTTGAGCATCGGATCATGAATACTCATTGCTTTAATCAAGCTATCCGTCAGTATTGACAGATCTCCCTCACGCTCCCTCAGGGGAGGCAGATGCAAGACGCCAACCGCAACACGGTAGAACAGATCCTCCCGAAAGCTGCCGTTAGCAACCGCTTCCATCAGGTTGCGATGGGTAGCAGTGATCAGGCGAACATCGACCTTTTTCTCTGTGGTGCCACCTACCGGGACGAACCCCCCTTCCTGCAATACGCGCAATAGGCGCACTTGCACGCTAGGCTCCAACTCGCCAAATTCATCCAGAAACAAAGTGCCCCCATCAGCCTGCTCAAATACCCCTGGCTTGTCGGATGTGGCCCCAGTAAAAGCCCCCCTCTTATGACCAAAGAGCACTGAATCGACCAGCTCGCCCGGAATAGCGCCACAGTTAACCGGAACAAATGGCTTACTGGCCCTCTGACTTGCATTATGAATGGCTCTGGCAAAGAGTTCTTTACCAGTACCAGTTTCCCCATATATCAATACCGGCACTTCCCGTTCTGCCAGTATCTGCGCCCGGGCTTTCAAAGACTGCATCCGAGGGTTCCGAGTAACTATATTATCAAATGCTGCATTGATGGGAGCACTGGCCTCAGCCAACTGAGTGATCTTGGCGTTGTCTATGTTTTTAGCGGCAGGCAGGTATTCTGCGGAAAGCTCAAAGGGGATATCCACTGGCTGCACACCCTGCTCCAGGGAAGACTGGTAAAATTGGCAGGGATAGCGGGTTTTGCCGAGCAAAATCCAAACAGCTTGCATGGCCGGGGTTCCTGGGCTTAAGAGGATGGATAACATGCCCCCCTCTGTGCTCAGCCTGGATAGCTGTTGATTAGCATGGACATAGATTTCACCAAAATTAACTGGTGAAGATAGCGAAATAGCGTGAGCATGGATTGGCGTGGAGATTTGTTTCTGAAGCCAAGCCAGATAGGACTTTACTTCATCTTCCTGGTAGTTGTAGAGCAACTCTACAGTGTCGAATGCCTGCGCTTTAAGAGTCGCAGCAATTGGCCCGAGCTCTTGCCCATCAGCGCCAGAGTTGCCCGTGGCTTTGAGGTCATTACCCCCTATCCAGCTTACCAGCGTTTTGGGTTTAGCCTTGCTCATCCAAGAACTCCAACATATCAGCCACTTCACATTCAAACAGGCGGCAGAGCTTATCCAAAGCCTCGATATCGATCTTTTGGGCTGTTTCTTTGTACATCAGGGTCACGGTATTCCGACGCAGGCCAGTTTCCCGTAAAACGTCGGAGATCTTCATTTTTCGCTCCCCCATCAGGCGAGCTAGATGGCAACGTATCATGGCCATGCCCTACGGTTTACACAGTAAGGCACAATCATAACCCGGAAGATTGAAATAATTAAAGATAAACTGGAATATTTCCCATAAAACTGAAATTTATCGCGCCTGACACTGAACTCTTAGCTAGGTCATCACCGAACCAGTACCGCTTTTCTCATTGTAGTAGCTTTCACCTGGTCTAGCGGGAAGCATTACCAACAACTCAGTGGTTAACCCACAGGAGTAAACCGCCTGCCGCAGGGCTTTGTCGGTAGCCTCATCCAGGCCCGCCAGCATAGGGATATAGTCTCGCAAACGCAGTTTTGGTGTGTTTCGCGGAGCCTGGTGTGCATCACATATGAACATAAGCATAGGTTCATTAGCTATCAACTGACGAGAGGCCCATTCCAGGCTTGCTTCGGTTGCCGATTCTGCACCAGAACCCGCAACATGAAATAAATGATCTGGTACCATCCGCTGCCAGATTAAAAGGGCGGCCAACAATCGGATTTCGCTCGCCGATAGCAAGGAATGTTCAGCTACTAGGTTAGTGATTCGTTCAAATCTGTCACCGGCCAAATACTCACGAGAATGGGTACTATCAATCCAGCTTATCGCGTCTGCGATGTGAGTGCGGGTTGCAAGGTGAGTCTCGGAAAATTGCTTCAAGCGATAGCATAGCCACTTGAGTTCTTGCTCACTCCTCAGCATGCTGGAGTATGCCGACCAAGGGTCGGCGCACCCCAAGAATTCAACTATGGGGTGTGCTGCTGTGTAATCATATTTTTCAGTCTCTTCTTGTTTGGAAGCTGTGTGGTGCAACGGGTCGTGATGGATATGACACCAACAATATTCATCCAGATACCAGTAAAACGGGATGGCCTTATTTTTGGAAAAGCACGCTTTACAGATTTTTAGGTTTTGATAGACACTTGTGAAGGCTAACCGGTCGAACGATTTCACTTCAATTTTTCGACCTAAATATAGGCTTAGGATCTGCGCTGTCGTATAGGCTTTATCAATTCCTCGACCTCGACAATTCAATTCCTTTGTTTTTATCCAACTACGGAAGTATTGAATTAGCCTATTTGTAGATGAGAAGCCATTCGCACCCGCCAGCCTCACAAGATAATCATCAATGCGTTCAAATTGATGTTTGTGTGATCTGATCAGCAATTTTCGCTTAATCGTCATTGCTTTCGATCAGTTCCAGCTTTTTGGTAAGCATGTAGCTTTTAAATTGGGCACTTTTAAAGCGTTCCTTTCTGTAAGACTTTTGCTGAATCCATTGTGATGGATTTACTATTTCCCTAAGGCGCAGTTCCGTCAACGGCATAATAAAAACATTGTTTTCATCTTTGATCCCTCTTGAACGGATTGCCTCTTGAAAGAAAGCAAGATCAATGGGTTTTCCCGCTGCCCTTGACAGATTAGCCGTTTTAATGATTTGCCCCGTTATGGCCCTAACAATTCCAGAGCTGTATGCAAACAAACGATAGGCTATTTCGCGGTCACTTAATGAAAAATCGGAAGCAAACTCATAGTTCTTAGAAAAAAGCTCAAGAAATTTAACGAAGTGGAAAAACTGCCTGGATACACGAAAAGTCTCCAGGTCATGGCGATAGCCAATACGAGTATCGAGTTGGTCATGCTCTTTAACGAACCCAAGGCTCCAAGGCATTCCGACCAAAACGATCGGCACCTTTGCATCATTCATTAGATCCTTAAACCAGTCAGATATGCTGGCTAGCACCCCTGGCGAACGATTTTGAATCACCGTTTGCACTTCGTCCAGAATAATGAGTTCAACGCAGCAATCCCTGCAATAGGTTCCAATTTGAGCGAAACCTTGCTCCTTCGATTTTATTCCTTTTCCGCCTTGTGGATCGCCTATGGCAACCAGTATCTGTTCTGCAAATGCCTTAGCTGATTGCGGAGACCTCAACTGTACGTATAACACCGGAATATGCGTATACTCATCAAGGTCTCGACGAGGATATTTCGCAGCATATTGTTTTACGAGTTCGGACTTTCCACAGCCGGACTCCCCAGTGATAAGACAGTTAGTATCACCTTCCTCGATATATCCTTGCGCCCGCAGATCATCCAATACTTTGAATATGCCCTTAGTTTTGCCTGTGACCACAAAGGGATTAGGAGAACGTTTCTTCATCACCACACCTCCCATTCATCTGTCACTTCGCATGCTTGCATGTTCTGAATAATTGCCGGAGAGTCATCTTCATATTTGGTTTCGTCAGCAAACTCCTCCACGCCCAACGAATGAACGCGCGCTGCCTTTTTCGCAGTGACCTGTGATTTTCTTCTGACATTTCGCTCATGCAAACTCTCAATATCACCAAACAGCTCCACCTTTGCCCTTTGAAGAACCGCATCATCTTTGTAGCTTTTCCTTGACGCATTTATGCGCTTACGTATGGCCTTATGAGCATACATCGACAAACCTTCTGCGTACTTGTAGTTAACACATGGCACCCGGATATAAATTCGGTTGATATCATCCAGCACGTAAATATGACCAATATCGAACGGGCTGTACTTGATCATCAACTCGACAACGCCTTCTCTTCGATATATATCCCTAAGGTGTTCTGAGTTGTATTTTAGATTTTCATACTGAATGCCTGATCGATGGAGAGTTCGTGTATCGGAGCACATCAAAGTTGTTTCAACTCGTTTCACATCTTCCTCAACTACCGGAAATTCACGTGCCGAATCGTTCCATAGATCCAGCGGAGACCTCTCTGCTTCACCATGTGCTTCACGGTGGTAGATGTTCACAAGCCACTTCAAGAATGTTGCTTTGAATTCCGTTAGCGTGAGCTTTGCCTCCTTCTCAGCAATATATTCATCCGAACCATTGCCGACGCCATTAGTTTTACCAGGCAGGGAATCAATTAATCTGGTTTTCAGAGTAAGAAAGAAGCGCTCTACGACACCTTTATAATTTGGGCTCCTGACTGGGGCATATTGGAGCACAGAGCCAACTTCGCTGATCGCCATATCGAGATTTTCACTCCAGAACTCGCTGCCATTGTCAGCCACCATTAATTCCATGACTCCGTGCGCTGGCCACTCTCCTTCAACACCATAGAATTCAAGCAGGCCTTTTTTTGGCAATACGGCACTACCAATTGCCATAGCTGCTGAAGCATAAGACGGCTCTTCAAATGAAATCTGAAAGCCCATAACCATACGGGAATAATGATCTATCAGTATTGTTAACGTCGGGCGGCCAAGCAGCGTTCTAGTTTCATCGTGCAAAACATTGATGTCCAGCGGAGTGTGATCCGCCTCAACACGCTCAAGAATTCGAGTTGTTGCCGGTGCTTCACCTACATTCGCACACTCATAGCGAGCACGATTTCTCCCGATTCGTCCCCGGACATACTCCTGATAACTTCGTTTTTTTGTATGGTAGGCCACAGTACTGTAGGCTGGGATAGCCAACAAATCATTAGGATTGCACAGATTGTGCTTGAGCACCTTTGCTTCCACCATTTGATGAATGCTGCTCATTAGAATCTGGCTATTTTTATAATAAAAGTTAATTGATTGATCGATAATTTCACGTACTCTCGGATCAATCCTTAGGTCTCGGCATCCCTTTTTATAATCGTTTGGATACAAGCCCTTAATTCGGCAACCGGCATTGAAATACTGCTTCAACCAGTTGTTAAATGTGTTCCAGGCAGGCGGTTTCTGATCATCAATATTTTCAGCTACCGACTTGATTATTTTCGCCAACTTCTTCTTCGATCTTTTTTGATCCTCAGAATCCAAGTACACTTTAACGTATGCGTATCTGCGAACGGTTTCTTTCTGGTATTCCTCCGGCAGATCCTGAAATACGATCTCCCCGTTATAGCGTTCATCAGCCATAAACTGTAGAGTTTTATTCTCCAGGCATCCCTCTAGCTCTTCCTCATCTTTCACCAACACCGCCTGGCTATCAATATTGGCTAGCGTGACATTAGAGCCATTGACCCGCCTTATCAGCCATATACCATTCATACCCTCGAAGTTTGCACATACCGCTATTCCAGGTATCCATCGATTTAGGTTATGCATAGCGCACCTCCGCATTCAACGTAAGTTGTACTTCTGTAAGGTCTGCCGCTATCTGACCATTCGCAATTAGCTTGTAGATCGTTTCCAAGCGTATGCCTAGCGGGTTCTTAATCAAGTCGTTCAAGGTTTTCGGGTGAGGTACAGCATTCTGAAGCAGAGTGAGGGTACCGGAGTTATTCGTTAGACGATCACGATAGCGTTGCAACTTCCGAAGATTTCCCAGCAGGGGCTGTATGCGTATCTGCGATTCATCTACACACAAAAACTCGTACCCTGCATTTCGCATTTCAGACGATGCCATTTTCAACTTGTGTAAATTGATAGAGTCAAGAGAGTCAAAGTCTTTCTTAACCTCTACATAGGCCTTTCGACCACACTGGAAGTGAACTTCAAAATCAGGAGTATATTCCCTGCTTTCGATGAGATCGCTGCTGACCACAAAGGTCTTAGGTTGGGTATAGTATCGCAGGACTTTTGGAGCTGCCTCGAGGTGGAAGCAGTAATCCCGTTCCAATGGCGATTCCACTAGCACCATTAAGAACGGCTGATGACTGGGCCCAGCAAACGACTTGGTAGACGGAAATTTGAAAATACTTTTTACAGCGGAAGCCTTTATCTTCCTGGCGGGTTTGCGACGCATAATTGTACCTCCCGGCATTGAGCGATAATGCCGAATTCGTAATTTTCGGGCACTGCCACGCAATCAACTCCCGATTCAAAGCTTGATCGCAGACGCGATCAAGCCTCGACAAAAGTCGATTAGGGCAATATTTGGGAGCTTGCTCTTGACGGGACAGTGAGGAGGGGAGATACTTTTAGGCACCACACCGTAGGTATCGCCTACACCTAAAGCCCGATAACAAGCGATTGTTGTCGGGTTTTTAGTTTCTAAGTCATTGAATTACCTCTCTTTTATAGAAGCTCAAGTCTTCATAGCAGCCTGTTTTGCCTTTTTTAAGCCCAAGCTCTACGGCAATTTTGTGGCTCTCGCCACGCAACGCTTTCCGGTTCCCATTCAACACCTGGTAGACCAGTGCCTGAGAATAGCCTCTCTCCTTCGCCCAACCACTGATACTTAGGCCGCGCTCGGCAAACTCCTGCTTGACCTCTTCAGGGGATTTCATGGGTTCACCAAACTCTTTATTGATACAAACAAAACAATATTATACAGTTAACCACACTTTTCAACACATTTGTATTAATCCGGAAGCGTGGAGCGCGACGAATGGGGTTAGATAGACAGAGATTTGGCCAAGCTCTGAGTTCAGAGCGTAAACGACTGAATCTACAGGTTAATGATGTGGCCGATGCCTGCGGCATTAAACCTGGTACACAGTATCTCTATGAGCAAGGCAAGCGCGTTCCTAATGCCGATTATCTGGAACAGGTGTTCGATCTAGGGTTTCGACCTCACATACTATTGCCAAGCGCCACTCAGATGAATGACCGGATTGATATACAAGATCTCAGGTCTGCATTTATTCAAGCAGACCAGGAATGCAGAGATAAAGAAGGGCGACTGCTGGATTTAGAACTACGCCTTGCGAGATTCATAGATTTAATTGCTACGATCGATCTCCCCCTGCAATCGGAATCAAACCAATGAGCATTTTTCAATACATGAAGTCTGCTCTTCTATTTGGAAACTTGATTTCGATTATCCGATACATCATTGCCAGAAAAAGACTTTACGAAATCACGGAGGTCAGGGGTTTCAATGCCTTTGATGCCAAGACCAGTTTCAACGAATTCCAACGGCAAGAGGAAAAAATGCTTTATGGTTATTCTCTGAATATCGAGCAGCGAAGCACGCAAAATAAATTATTTCAGCATCTAAAAAAAGAAAATGACGTTCACAATCTTTTCTTAGGGTTGTATGTAGTAGAAGACGGAAAAGTAAAGGCTTATGTTCTTGTCGAAGCCATATTGTTTATTCTGTCCTTTATAGCCGTTTTTGGCACATCGATCATAATACTACTGACATCAATTAGTGTTTTGGCATCTGCTCTTACCCTATCAAGCAAGCTACTAGTTGCAACAATTATTCTGAGCATCAATGGCTATTCAGTTTTTCATTTTTACTGTCGATTCCTATCCACCACAAAAAGCTTTTTAAAAAACCACTACACCCTTAAGGACCTGGCATAAAACAGCATGCATTTCATAAAAAACCCAAGCAACGATATTACCGATCAACTCGTTTTATCCTTTGCAAACCTAACAAATTCAGCAAAAGCCATCCGTTTTACAGCTCTTAAAGAAAAAGACGAGTATGAAGCGTTTGCCCCAAGTTATGGAAACTCTCTTAACGAGCAGACGTCCGACCAAGCCAGAATTGCCATACTGAACAAGATAACCAAAATTTTTAGCCCCGCCAAAAACGAAGAGCCGTTACTCTCTGGTATGCTTTGCGCATCTGACGAACTAGTGAAGAAAATAAATATATTCAATAGACGCAAGGAAGAGTTTATTTACTTCGTTTCCAAAACTCAGCGTTACGCTGAAAAATCTCTTAGAGAAAATTCAGGAAGGTTTATATCAAACCTCATGAAAAAGGAAGTTATATCCCATTTCGATGGAGAAATCTTCGACTTGCAAACACTGGAACAAATTTCTTGCAATCAAATTGATCTGCTTAGTTGCAGGGCAAAAATAAAAGTACTCCCAAAAAATTTACGCTCTTTTAGCTGGACATGGACAACCAAGCATCGCTCAATACAAAAACTTTCAAAAACCCAAGCCGTGCAGATGGCATCCAAACTAGAAGGAGATGCAAAAGTATCATCTTTGCAGATTTTAAGCACTTGCCCCGATGAAACTCTCTTCGCCAAGGTAACGCCTCTTAAAGAGAAACTTGTAGCAAACTACGTGTATTTTGAGAATAACTTACCCATTAAAAAGTCAACACCCGTTTCAGGTGTCGTGATTACACCTCAAAAAAAACTTCCTATGTTAGTGTGGCGAGATCCACCCTCCATCAGTAACCAGACAAGGGTGCGCCTTCAGCGACCCACCAAGATAGAAGAATCTCCAATTTTACCTGAACTGAAGATCCATCGGTATTTGTAGTATTTTCTGGAAAAAAGGTAACCCCGTATGATTTTATGCGCAATTATGCGCGGTCCGCATAATTGTCAAAATACTAAGGTTTGGCATAGAGAAGACTAAAAATTATACTGTTCACACCAAGCTTTAAGGTAACGATTAACATTCTGAATATCCTCAAACCGGCCAGTGCTCATAATCTCCAGAGCAGACAAGCCATCCCATTCGTTGTTTGGCTTTCTTATCCAAGTACGGCGGGCTTGATCACTCCCCAACAGCATTTGAAGGGATCTATAAATCCCAATAAGTGCTGATATACGATAGAGATCCGAATCGGAAATGTCGTATTTTTCAGATACCCGATCACTCAGCAGAGAGTCTTGCTCTGCTTGAGTTAGCGCCCACTCAGCGGCCAACTCTCGAAACAACTTTTTGGCAAACTCACTGGTGATTTCTGAATCCATCGGTCGTTCAAGATCCTTTTGCTAATCTAGTTAAGCCTACAATTTTACACTATTGCACCAATATGCTGGCTTTCCGTTGAAAAGGAATTAAAAGTAAATACCTCTGATCCAACAACCCTAAGCCCATTAAATATTAAGAAGAGAACTTCTCTTTCGGTTCTAAACTCTAAACTTTGAGGATTGTTCTCACCTTTATCGTCAACTATCTGAAATATAGATTCTTTTTCGTTCCTCAAAATACAGCTGAATTCCTTTATCCCTTGCTTGGTATCAACAGATATTACTTGTATTTCCATTTGTATTTTTCCTCATAGTTTGACTTCGATATTCAATGAGCTAATTTGAGACACCTCAACTAAGGCGCTACCTTAACAATAAAGCCCGAACTTCCGAAAAGTTCAACCACCGCTTGTTAGATCACAACAAGCTCTCCGCACCAGAAAAAAATCAACAAAAAAGGCTGTACCTCCCAATTACTAGGAAATTACAACCTTTTGTTCAAACTTATGTGCTTATTTGTTCAAGCTTATGTCGAATTGTTCAACTTAATGCGCTAATTGACATGATCATTAAACCACCGCCAAATTCCCTTTGGTCTCCAGCCACTGCTTGCGATCTCCTGCCCGCTTTTTCGCAAGTAACAAATCCATAGCCTCGTTGGTGTCATCCCCAGGCTCCACCACCAATTGCACCAAACGCCGGGTTTCTGTGGCCATGGTAGTTTCCCGCAATTGCAGCGGATTCATTTCGCCCAAACCTTTAAAGCGGGTTACTTGGATATTACCGCGCTTTTTCTCTGCTTTGATGCGATCCAAAATGCCTTGCTTTTCATCTTCGTCCAGAGCGTAATAGACGTCTTTCGCCACATCGATTCGGTACAAGGGGGGCATAGCCACATAGACATGTCCCGCCAATACCAAGGGCCGGAAATGACGAACAAACAACGCGCAAAGTAAGGTGGCGATATGTAAGCCATCGGAATCCGCATCCGCAAGGATACAGATTTTGTTGTAACGCAATTGGCTCAGATCATCGGATCCTGGCTCCAGGCCGATGGCCACGGAAATATCGTGCACTTCTGCCGATGCCAGTATCTCAGCGGAATCCACTTCCCAGGTGTTGAGGATTTTTCCCCGTAATGGCATAACCGCCTGGAACTCGCGATCACGGGCCTGCTTGGCAGAACCGCCTGCGGAATCCCCTTCCACCAGGAACAATTCACTGCGTTCGCTTTCCTGGCCCGAGCAGTCCGCCAACTTGCCCGGTAACGCCGGGCCTGTGGTGACTTTTTTGCGCACCACCTTTTTGCTGGCACGCATGCGCTTCTGTGCATTGCTTATGGCCATATCCGCCAGAGCATCCCCTTCCGCGGTATGCTGGTGCAACCACAAGCTAAAGGCGTCTTTTACAATGCCGGCCACAAAAGCCGCCGTTTGGCGAGAAGACAGTTTCTCTTTGGTTTGCCCGGCGAACTGGGGATCTTGCATTTTGATGGACAGTACGTAACTGCACTTATCCCAGATATCATCAGCGGTGAGTTTGACACCACGGGGTACTAGATTGCGGTTTTCACAGTATTCTCGAGTGGCATCCAACAAGCCGCTGCGCAGACCATTTACGTGAGTACCACCCTGGGCAGTGGGTATCAGGTTCACATAACTTTCTGATATAACTTCACCACCTTCAGGCAACCACTGCACAGCCCAATCCGCCGCTTCTGTATCGGCACTCATGGAACCAACAAAGGGTTCTTCCGGTAGCAACGTCCAGCCCCGGTTAGCCGCCAACAGATAATCTTTTAAGCCATCTTCATAGTGCCACTCGTGTTCTTCATCATTGACTTTATCAACAAACTTCACATGCAAACCCGGGCACAATACCGCTTTGGCCCGCAGCAAGTGGGTTAGCCGAGGTACGGAATATTTGTTGGAATCGAAATACTTCGGGTCTGCCAGAAAACGAATGGAAGTGCCAGTATTACGCTTACCGCAAGTATCGATTACTTCCAGATTGGTGGCTTTGTCGCCATCTTTGAAGGCCATGCGATGTACATTACCATCACGCCGAATAGTCACTTCCAGCATTTTCGACAGAGCGTTTACCACCGACACACCCACCCCGTGCAAACCGCCGGAGAACTGGTAATTCTTATTGGAAAACTTGCCGCCCGCGTGGAGGGTGGACAGGATCACTTCTACTCCTGGCAAGCCTTTTTCCGGGTGTAAATCCACCGGCATGCCACGGCCATCGTCCGATACTTCCAGGGAGCCGTCTTTGTACAGTATCACTTCTATTTTACTCGCATGACCCGCCAGAGCTTCATCCACACTGTTATCAATTACTTCCTGGGCCAGGTGATTGGGCCGCGTGGTATCTGTGTACATACCGGGACGTTTACGCACCGGGTCTAGACCGCTCAAGACTTCAATAGATTCGGAAGTATAATTATCTGCTGCCATATTGCCTTTTGTCCCAATTCACTAATGGGCTGGATTATAGATTAAAAAATTCAAAGATGGTGGGGATGTATTCTTCAAAGTTATCAAAACCGTGGGAGCCGCCCTTTTCTACTATCTGTTTGCTGGCGGCATATTTTGCCACCCCCTGGCGATAGTCCAACACCTCATCAGCGGTTTGGGTGAGTAACAGGTAACGTTCGGGCTTGCTCAGCTGGGTGACTTCCAGTTTTTTAAAGACGTCCACATGATCTAAGGTAAAAGTAAACTTTTCTCCCGTGTAATCGTTTTCC
Organism: uncultured Ketobacter sp.; assembly: GCA_964016105.1. Taxonomy (GTDB): domain Bacteria; phylum Pseudomonadota; class Gammaproteobacteria; order Pseudomonadales; family Ketobacteraceae; genus Ketobacter. Next base: position 61,068 of record CAXHEX010000015.1, on the reverse strand, counting down.
ACTTCACCCAGATGATCCGCCAATAATTCGTAGGGACGCACCGCTGGGTTAATCAACACCAACGGCAGATCGTATTTTTCCGCAATCCAGGTACCGTAGAATCCCCCCATAGAACTGCCCACCAAACCAATGGGGTCGGGCAAGCAGGCTTCTATCGCCTTACACAGAACAGCGATGGCGTTTTCAGGATCAAAACCCAAGGTGGGAACGTGAAACTCAATCTGGGGATCATTTATCACGGCACGCTTGAGCAGCTGCGCTTTAGCGGATTTTGGGGAGCTATTGAAGCCGTGAACATAGAAAAGATGGAAGCGTTTTGACATGCCCAAAGGCTAATAGCCCTTGACGCTATAATCAACCTCAAATTCCACTCCCGTAACGCGGGAAACACCGGTTTCTATTTTTCCATCGGGTTTCAAATCCAGCCAACGATAACCGGGGCTTTCACTATCCACGGCAAACTCCTGGCTTTCAGGGAGAAACTGAACACAAGTGGAGGGCACTGACATCAGCTGAACCCCGTTACGAGTGGTTTCAAATACTTGATGAACATGGCCCCAAATGATGCCTCGCACCTGCTCAAACTGATCCACCACCTCAAAAAAACGGTCCGCATTACCCACTATCTGCTGGTCCAACCACTGACTGCCCACTGGCACGGGTTGGTGGTGAAGCGCTATAAGCACGTGTTTACCACGGGTCTTGAGTAAGGATTCCTGAAGAAATGCCAACTCAGCTTCGGCGAAATTACCCGGAACTTTGCCGCGAATGGTGGAGTCCAGCATGATGATTTGCCAATCACCCTGATCAATAACGCAAGGGCTCATGCGCTTGGCGGCCTGGTGGTTGGCCATAATATCGGTTAAATCGTGGTTGCCCGGCAGCCAATAAACCGGGCAAGAAAAACTACCCATGGATTCATGGAAGCGCCCATAGGACTCGCTGCTGCCGTCCTGGGAAATATCACCTGTGGCCAGAACCAGATCCACATTAGATTGTTCCTGCTGAATCAGATGCAGAACTTTTGCCAGACTTTCGTCAGTATTAAGGCCAAGCAGTTTGCCATCAGTCTGTTTAAACAGGTGACAGTCAGAAAGTTGAACGATTCGAATGGATGTTGGGTATGTGTTTCTGACCAAGGGTCAATCCATGCGTTTATGAAGGTTTTTCATCGTTAATGTCAGGCTGCCGAGGAAGCCACCCATTAGACCAGCATTCCAATCAGTATAACGGGTTTTAACCAAGTTAGGAGTTTTTAGACATCAAATTTGGATTTTGGCGAGTGTGAATATTCACATTTTGACTGATTGACAGCCTGGCTACGGATTAAGCTTGAACCAAAGAACGTCGGGCACCCAGACAAAACTCGAGCCATTCGCCCAAAAATCCATTTAGTTGTGCCTTTTCATCGGGCTGGAACATTCTGTCATTGGGATAGTCATAGGCCTGGCGAATAGAGCCCTTGCGTTGAAAAGACAACACTTCCGCCATATGTGCATCTCTATACAGACGAACCGTGATAGTGGCCTTGGGCACCCATTCTTCCATAAACGACTCCTGAGCCACCACCATTGTGACAGTGTACTTACAGCGCTCAACCACCTTAATACTGACCTGCTTCACCTGCTGGTTGTTGGCTTCCACGCCGAAACGCCACGTATCCCGATCGTCTATGTCAGGCAACAAACGAGTCAGCCTGTTGAAGTTACCCTCACAGTCGCTAATCATTTGTTTGAGATTAGGTACGTAACCTTTATTAAATGCCATGGGGGTCTACTGCCATTTCTCCTGCAAGCGCTTGTAATTCATCTGCAACCATTGCAGAGCAATGATTGTTGCTGCGTTGTGTATGTAGTTTTCCTGCATAATGTTCCAGGCTTCTTCACGGGAAAAGACCTGAACCCAGATGTCTTCATTCTCTTCCGCCAGGCCATGCACACCACCCACACCAGTGGAATCCACTCCACCACAGTAGAGGAACATTTTTTCGTTACAGCCACCAGGGCTGGGGTAGTACTCGATGATGTACTCAAGATCGAGCACTTCACTGCCACTTTCTTCCAGGGCTTCCCTATGCACCACATCCGTGGCGGATTCACCCTCTTCGATGATCCCTGCCACCAACTCAAGCTGCCAGGGCCCTTCGTGGGCGTCAACAGCGCCAATGCGAAACTGCTCAAGTAACACTACGGCGTCTTTGTAAGGGTCATACAGCAGCACCCCTGCCGCAGGGCCGCGATCAAAGCATTCCCGGGTTAGGACAGGAGTCCACCCCCCTTCGATAAGACGATGTTTGACCTGATATCGAAGCATCTTGAAAAAACCTTGATAGACCGTTTTTTTCTCAACCACTTCAACGTCTTGGTGGGAAAAACAAGGCCCTTCCTTTAAATCCATGATGTCTCCAAGCTCAATAAAACACCCTTCTAAGGCTAGCCAAAACCCCAGCGGCCCTCAATGTGAAGCTACCCAGTTATTTGAACAGCTCCACACTTCGGTCAAACTTTCTTATAAATTTCAGCACCTTGGGATTTGAACTCCTGCGACTTTTCTCGCATCCCCTGCTCGGCCGCCTGGGATGAGGCCGCCTCGCCTTCCTGGCTTGCCGCATAGTCCCGCACATCCTGAGTGATCTTCATCGAACAGAACTTAGGCCCGCACATGGAACAAAAATGAGCCACTTTGTGGGCATCCTTGGGCATGGTCTCGTCGTGATAGGCCCGGGCGGTGTCTGGGTCCAGAGCCAAATTAAATTGGTCTTCCCACCGGAACTCAAACCGCGCCTTAGACATGGCGTTATCGCGAATTTGAGCCCCAGGGTGCCCTTTGGCCAGATCCGCAGCATGGGCGGCGATTTTGTAGGCCATCAAGCCCTGCTTCACGTCATCCTTATTGGGTAAACCCAGATGCTCTTTGGGAGTCACATAGCACAACATGGCGGTGCCGTACCAACCGATCATGGCGGCACCAATTCCGGAAGTAATATGGTCATAACCAGGAGCAATATCCGTAGTTAGAGGCCCTAAAGTATAAAAAGGCGCTTCTTTACAATGTTTGAGCTGCTCATCCATATTGGCTTTGATCATGTGCATGGGCACGTGGCCGGGGCCTTCAATCATCACTTGGGCGCTGTGCTTCCAGGCAATATCAGTCAACTCACCCAGGGTGTGCAGCTCACCAAATTGAGCTTCGTCATTGGCATCAGCAAGAGACCCTGGCCGCAAGCCATCACCCAGAGAAAAGGTCACATCGTAGGCGGTCATGATTTCGCATATTTCATCGAAATGGGTATAGAGGAAATTCTCTTTGTGATGGGCAAGGCACCACTTGGCCAGAATGGAGCCGCCCCGCGACACGATGCCTGTAAGGCGCTTCGCAGTGAGAGGTACATAGCGCAACAGCACACCCGCATGAATGGTGAAATAATCCACCCCCTGCTCGGCCTGCTCCACCAGGGTATCGCGGAATAATTCCCAGGTGAGTTCTTCCGGTACCCCATCTACTTTTTCCAGAGCCTGGTAAATGGGCACAGTGCCGATGGGCACCGGTGCATTGCGTACAATCCACTCACGGGTTTCATGAATGTTTTTGCCGGTGGACAAATCCATGACCGTATCGGCACCCCAACGGGTGGACCAGGTCATTTTCGCCACCTCTTCCTCGATGGAAGAAGATACCGCCGAGTTACCAATATTGGCGTTCACTTTCACCAAAAAGTTACGCCCCAAAATAGCGGGCTCCAGCTCAGGGTGGTTGATGTTGGCGGGAATGACCGCCCTGCCCATGGCCACTTCCTGACGTACAAATTCCGGTGTTATTTCATCGGGAATCTTGGCACCGAAAGGCTGGCCCGGATGCTGCTGATGCAACAATCCACTTTCCAGCGCAGACTGCAGCTTCATATTCTCGCGAATGGCTACGAACTCCATTTCGTCAGTAATGATACCCTGCTTGGCATAGTGCATCTGACTTACATTTTGGCCGGATTTAGCTCGGCGCGGAGTGGCCAGATGCTCAAAACGAAGGTTAGCCAACATGGGGTCATTTTTACGACGCAGGCCGTAGGCCGAACTTAAATCAGTGAGTTCTTCAGTGTCGCCACGACGTTGCAGCCATCCCGCTCGGAGAGGTGGCAAGCCTTTGCGCACATCAATGACCGCGTCGGGATCGGTGTAGGGTCCTGAGGTGTCGTATACATATACCGGTGGATTCTTTTCCCCACCCATGTCCGTTGGCGTATCGGTGAGGCTGATCTCGCGCATGGGTACGCGAATATCGGTTTGGCTGCCTTCCACATATACCTTGCGGGAACTGGGGAATGGCTGTACGGAATCTTGGTCCACCTGGGCCTTTTGGCTCAGGAAATCTTCGGTATAGGCGCTCATTATGTACTCATTTTCTCTGTGGTCGAAAGCTTTAAACCCTAGGCTTTCCAGGGAATTAGCGGAGGAACAAACTTATTTGGAAATTTTATAGGAACATCACTATAACCAGTGAAAGGAAGGGCGGCAACTAAACTTAAACAATGTCACATTTATGCTTAACCTATATAACTCTGGATCAAATCAAATAGACGCTGTGTCGCCCCCCTATTTTCGTTCACTACTTGAGCACCCAACCAGGCCAGCTCATTACGCCGCTCAATATGTTGAAATAGATCAAGCACGGTTTCCGCCAATGCCAGGGGGGAATTCACGGTAATGAGCACCTGCTTTTCGGTAAGCATGTCCGCCACCATCTGAAAATTAAACACATGGGGCCCAGTAATGGCCGGGGTACCCATGGCTAATGCTTCCAACATATTATGACCACCCACAGGTAATAGGCTACCCCCCACAAAAGCCACATCCGCAGCACCTAACATGCGCAACAAGTCGCCCATTGTGTCCCCCAAAACCACTTCGCACTCTTCCCCAATCCGTTCGCCCTGGCTAATACGGGAAAGATTAAGGCCACGTTTGCGCACTAAGGCCGCCACTTCATCAAAACGTTCAGGATGGCGCGGCACCAACACCAATAGACTGCCCGGCACTTGGGTTCTTATATACAAAAACGCTTCCAGTATTTGTTCATCTTCACCCCTGTGGGTACTGGCGGCAATGACCACATTGCGCTGCTCGCCCCACTGCACTCGTAAATCACTTGCACGCTGGTGAAGCGCTTCATCCACATTCACATCGAACTTAACCGTGCCGTTGATTTTCAAACTGAGCTTGGGCAGACCGAGCCTTAGGAAACGTTCACCGTCCTGCAAAGATTGCGCTGCCACACAGGTAATCTGGCTTACCATGGGCCGAAAAAGCGCAGCGACTTTTTCATAACCCCGGGCGGACTTTTCTGACAAACGCGCATTAGCCACCAACACCGGAATTTTGCGACTGTGACAACCGTGGATCACATTGGGCCACAACTCAGTCTCCATAATCACTGACAGGCAAGGGTCAAATCGGCGCAGGAAACGGCCCACCGCATCGGGTAAATCATAGGGCAAATACACATTGATCACTTCACCGTTGGCTATCTGATCCGAATAGGCCCCTCGCACTTGCTCGGCTCCGGTGGGCGTCATATTCGTGATAACAAAACGGCGTTGTGGGTGAGCAGCCATAACGCGATCAATCAGAGGCTTGGCCGCCAAAAACTCTCCCACCGATACGGTATGAAACCAAATACTGCCTTGTAGTTTAGGATGAGAATAGAAACCGAAACGCTCCCCTATGCGGGCCCCATAGCCCGGATTACTTTTTTTCCGTTTGAACAAACGAAACAATAACAAGGGTATCGCCAGATAAAACGCAACTGTGTATAGCCAACGTGCCAACATAAATGAGTCAACTTTATGATTTAGTGAGGAATTATAGAGCGCTATTGGGAAAAAGGTGTGTTTATTTTCTCTTATTCGTACAATAGTCCGCGTAACAAACAAGCTAATGGGATCGCGCATCATATTATGGACAACAGCAACAAAGACGCCTTATCCAAAGCCAGGGTACTGGTCATGGGGAAGCGTGGTGGTATTTTGCGCTGGCCAGAACAGGTGGTCATTGGCTGCCAGAAATTGGGGGTGCCGGTACAGTTCCTCGCCCTCAACCATCAAAACTCGAAGGACCGTCTGATCAAGCGCGGCAAAGGCCTCATTAGCAAACGTTGGCAAGAACATCACCTGGAACAGCAACTCGAGCGAACCATGGAAAAGTTCCAACCGAATTTGGTGATCTTCCCCGACATCATCAACCTTAGCCAGCCAGTACATAGATGCTTACTCAACCTTAAATCCAATTTCACCGGGGTGAGTTGGATCGGTGACTTTTTCCCAGATTCCATCCAGGCCTATAACGATATAGTGGATCGATTTTATTTCACCGATAGCTATTTGCAGCAACAAGCTTTGCAGCAAGGGTTGCATCTACCCAGCTATTTGCCACTGGCGGTGGATACAGATTATTTCTGCCAATACGCACAACCATGGCAGCAGCGGGACAGTGCCATCCTGTTTGTGGGCGCGTTTTCCACTAACCGCTACCAATTGATTGGTGAAATTGAGCAGCCCATTACTATCTACGGCAAAAACTGGAACAAGCCATTACCGCCACAACACCAGGTCCACCCCCAGAATATCTCGTTAAACCAGGTGGCAGGACTATACGGTTCCCATAAATTCGTACTGAACATTATGAACAAAAGCAACATTTCAAATGGATTGAACATGCGCTGCTTTGAAGCCACCGCAGCGGGCGCAGTGCTGGTGAGCGACCAGGCCCAGGATATGACAAGCTGCCTAGAACCTGACAAAGACCTGCTTTGTTACCAGCAGGTAACAGACATCAACAACATTGTCATGTTGCCTGATGATCAACTGAGGCAGATCGCGCAAAATGGCAAAAATACCACACTCAACCACCACAGCTATGTGCACAGGGTGGCAAAAATTATTACCGATTGTATAGGCACTACCCATGGCTCCAACTGAATTGCTATACTGCCTACTACTTCTTTCTTTCCCGTAGACTTGCAACTGGATTCAAACAATGAGAATCAGCATTTTTGGAACAGGTTACGTTGGTTTGGTAACCGGAACTTGTTTGGCCGATGCCGGCCACGATGTAATGTGTGTTGATATTGACCAAGCTAAGATAGATCGCTTGAAACAGGGCATTATCCCCATATTCGAACCAGGCTTGGAATCCGTAGTGAAAAATTGCGTTGCGGAAGACAACCTGCACTTCACAACCTCAGCAGAAGAAGCGGTTAATCACGCTACCCTGCAGTTCATTGCCGTGGGTACGCCCCCGGATGAAGACGGAGGTGCCGATCTGCAGCACGTTTTAGCGGTGGCAAAAACCATCGGTAAACACATGACGGAATATAAGGTGGTGATCAACAAGTCCACCGTTCCAGTGGGAACAGCCGACAAAGTCCATGGTGCTATCTACAACGAACTCGGCGCCCGTGGTGTATCAGTGCCTTTCGATGTCTGCTCCAACCCTGAATTCCTCAAAGAAGGCAACGCCATAGAAGATTTCACCAAAGCTGACCGCATAATTGTGGGAACCCACTCTGACAAAGTGCGCCAGCTTATGGGCGAATGCTATGCACCCTACATTCGCCAACACAACAAATTAATGTTTATGGATACCAGGGCAGCTGAACTCACCAAGTATGCGGCCAATGCCATGCTCGCCACCAAGATCAGCTTTATGAACGAGCTGTCTCAAATGGCAGAACGATTGGGCGTGGACATTGCCCAGGTGCGAGAAGGGATCGGTTCTGACCCTCGTATTGGTTATCACTTTATTTATCCTGGCTGTGGCTATGGCGGATCCTGCTTCCCCAAAGATGTGAAGGCGCTGGTGCGCACAGCAAAAGACATCGATTATTCTGCGGAGCTTTTGGAAGCCGTTGAAAGCGTAAACGAACGTCAGAAAAATGTTCTATATGAAAAGCTGAATATGGCATTTGATAATGACTTGGCGGGCAAAACCATTGCTGTATGGGGGCTGTCCTTCAAACCTGATACCGACGATATGCGCGAAGCACCCAGTAGAACCCTAATGGAAGCGCTGTGGAAAGTGGGCGCTAAAGTTCAAGCTTACGATCCAGAAGCCATGGAAGAATGCACCCGCATCTACGGTGAGCGGGAAGATCTAACCCTGGTAAACCACCGTAAAGATGCGGTAAAGGGCGCGGATGCCTTGGTTATTTGCACCGAGTGGAAAGCCTTCAGATCCGTGGATTACAAATGGCTGGAAGGCGAATTAAACTACAAAGTGATCGTTGATGGCCGTAATCTATATCGCCCGCAGGATGCAAAAGCCGCTGGGTTTATGTATTACGCTGTAGGCAGAGGGGATTCTTTGGCCAAAGTGTAAACAACTCCACACCTTTAAAACCAAAAACGGTGGCCAATCAAGCCACCGTTTTTTATTCAGCTCTGAAGCAACGGCTCCCACCAATCCACGGATTCCAAATACCACTGCACCGTTGTTTTCAAACCCTGTTCAAAAGTAACCGTAGTTTGGTAATTCAATTCAGAACTGATTTTGCTGTTATCAATGGCGTAACGTCGGTCGTGGCCGGCACGATCCGTCACAAACTCAATCAGGCTTTCACTGGGTTTACCCTTTGTCATGGGGCTATGGGGAAAGGCCTGCTGAAGAGCAGAATCCGCAGCAAACAAATCATCCATAACTGAACACAATAATTTCACCAGGGTCAGATTGTCATACTCGTTATTGCCACCAATATTGTAAGTTTCTCCCCTTTCACCTTGGTTGATCACAAGCTCAATACCGATGCAGTGATCTTTCACAAACAACCAGTCACGGATGTTTTTACCATCACCATAAATAGGTAAAGCTCTGCCGCGCAAAATATTGGTGATACACAACGGAATCAACTTCTCAGGAAAATGGTAAGGACCGTAGTTATTGGAACAATTACTGGTAGTCACATTTAACCCGTAAGTATGATGATAAGCCCTAACCAAATGATCAGACGCCGCCTTGGAAGCAGAGTAAGGTGAATTGGGAAGATACTGATTGGATTCGGTAAATGCAGGATCAGAGGATTCAAGAGAACCGAACACTTCATCAGTGGAAATATGATGGAACAAGTGATCGTGAACTGGGTTTTTCTCCAACCACACTGCTCGGGCCGCTTTTAACAAAGCATGGGTACCCACCACATTGGTTTCGATAAAGGCATCAGGGCCGGTAATCGAGCGATCCACGTGGCTTTCAGCGGCAAAGTTCACAATGGTATCCAGGTTGTGCTCCATCAGCAGCGATTCCACCAATGCCTGATTGGCGATATCTCCCTGTACGAAAGTCACTCGGCCAGTCTCCAATGCTTTTTCCAGGCTGACTTTGTTGCCCGCATAAGTGAGGGCATCCAAAACCACTATTTCTGATTCAGGATATTGTTCCAACCAGTGGTAAACAAAGTTAACGCCAATGAATCCGGCTCCGCCGGTTATCAGTAGTCGTCGCAAGATTCTTCTCCGCTACTCAATTAATCCTGGGCCAACTGCCCCAATACGTGTCGCAATTGTACCCGCCAATGGGTCATCGGCATAGCATAGCGCTGATAGCTTTCTGTTTTATCCAACACGCTGTAAGCAGGCCGCTTTGCTGGCGTGGGGTATTCCACAGTGGGAATAGCAGCAATGGAAACGGGCTTTGTTAACAAACCCAGGGCCGAGGCTTCTTCGAAGATTGCCACGGCGAAATCATACCAACTGGCCACTCCGGCATCAGTCCAATGCAATAGGCCACTGGCCCCATCGTCTTTCGCCACCCGGGCAATCAGGTTCGCTAGACCATCCACACAGGTTGGCGTACCCACCTGATCATACACCACATTAAGCTGGTCTCGCTGCCCCATAACCCGCAACATGGTATTCATAAAGTTTGCACCATGGGCCGAATACAACCAGGCAGTACGAATGATCACTGCAGTGGAAGGCAACAATTCAAGAATGGCCAACTCACCCGCTCGTTTACTTTCACCGTAAACACCAATGGGATCACAGGGAGCGTCAGTGGTGTAGGGAGTGCTCTGCTCGCCATTAAAAACAAAATCCGTGGACACATGAATTAATCGTGCGCCCTGATCTCTGCAAAGCTCAGCAAGGGCTCTCACACCGTGATGATTCACAGCGTGGGCCTGCTCCTGCTCGGATTCGGCTTTATCCACCGCCGTATAAGCCGACGCATTCACAACCAAATCCGGCTTGGCACTGGCGAACACCCGGGCCATCTGTTTGGAATCCGTGAGATTAAAGGTTTCCGATCCATGGGCTTCCAATTCCAAACCAGAGTCGGAGCCAGAAAGCGTCTGACGTAAGGCCTGACCAAGCTGACCGTTGCCACCGCACAATAGCACTTTCACCTAGAAAGACTCCTCAAATACTTCCGCGTCAGCAAAGGGTTTACCGTTGCGATCCTTCTCTGACAGCAACAACTCCCCTACTGATTCCAGAGGCCACTCCACCCCTAACTGTGGATCATTCCAGAGTAACGTACGGTCATGCTCAGGTGCGTAGTAGCTGGTGCACTTGTAGACAAATTCGGCTTCGTCGCTCAAAACCACAAAACCGTGGGCAAAACCCGGTGGCACCCACATCATGCGTTTATTCTCTTCCGACAGAATCATGCCTGCCCATTGGCCAAAGGTGGGAGAGAAACGGCGAATATCCACCGCCACATCAAATACTTCACCCCGCACTACCCGAACCACTTTACCCTGAGGATCTTTGATCTGGTAATGGAGACCACGCAAAATACCTTTTCGAGAGAGGCTATGATTATCTTGAACAAAATGAACATCAACCCCCTGCTCCTGGAGCCAACTATCCCGCCAGGTTTCCATGAAAAAGCCACGTTCATCACCAAATACCTGGGGTTCAAAACAAAACACATCGGGCACATTAGTCTTGACTACTTTCATGGCAATTACTTCACTGTTCTTTGTGATTTCGTTTTTAGCACCCGATTCAGGTACTCTCCATAGCCATTCTTACGCAATGGCTCAATTAACCGCTCTAGTTGCTCATCATTAATAAATCCAGAGCGATAAGCTATTTCTTCCGGGCAACACACCTTCAGGTTTTGCCGCTCCTCGATTAATTTAATAAAGTTAGCCGCATCAAAAAGCGAATCATGGGTACCGGTATCGAGCCAAGCGGTTCCACGCCCCAACAGCTCCACCCGCAAATCCCCCCGAGACAAGTAAACTTTGTTGACATCTGTAATTTCCAGCTCGCCCCGGGGGGACGGCTTGATTGACTTTGCTATCTGCACCACATCATTGTCGTAGTAGTAAAGCCCGGTGACTGCGTAAGATGACTTTGGATTGGCAGGCTTCTCTTCTATATCCACCACTCGACCTGTGTCGTCAAAGTCCACCACACCGTAACGGTTTGGATCACTGACATAATACCCAAACACCGTTGCACCCGTATCGCGAGTGGCCACAGCCTGGAGTTTGTGGGATAAGCCCTCGCTGTAATATATGTTATCCCCCAAAATCAGACAGGCGTTGCTGTTCCCTAAGAACTGCTCCCCTATGATAAAGGCTTGTGCCAAGCCATCAGGGCTGGGTTGCTCAGCATAGCTAAAATTCATACCCCATTGGGAACCGTCTCCCAAAAGATGCTGGAAAGCCCCTGAATCACGGGGGGTAGTAATGATCAATATATCCCGGATTCCAGAAAGCATCAGGGTAGAAATGGGATAGTAAATCATGGGTTTATCGTAGACAGGCATCAACTGTTTGCTGACACTCAGGGTAAGAGGATGAAGCCGCGTTCCACTGCCACCGGCAAGAACAATTCCTTTATAGTTCATATCACTATCAACACAACTGGGTTTGTGGGTAAATGCTAACAAATACCACGGGGGATTTCATCTGAAACCCCATAACGCTATCTAAGCATGTAATCTTTTGCGAATGGAGCGTTTCCATTTTTCAAAGCGCGACTTCATTCGAGCTTTCGGTTTGGAGATAATAAATGGCTCAGCCATCTCCTTCTGTGCTGCTTCTGATAACTGAAGGCGATCTGGAACAACATGACCAGGCAAGCTCTGGCGACTCAAAGCCAAAATAAACTCGCAGCCTTCGGTTCCAAAAAAAGAGACTTCTCGCATTTCAGTCAGGCCCAGCATTTTAAGATCGGAAAGAATCAGACGAAATGAGGAAGGGGTAAAACACCATTTATGGGCATCAACGTAATCTTCACTGGACTGAGCTCTTTTGAATTTATCAACAGCAACCTCAGGGCTACAAAGAAACTTATTTTCTCCTTTATGGCCACTGCCCCAGGCCACCCTGCCGTCCCTGGTTGACGCGTTTAATTCAGCTTCCAGGATAGTGCCTGCAGAATGCCTCGTTGCTCCAGAAAGATGAGTATCAATAACATTTGAGAGCCCTGAAGGCGGCCGGAACTGATCAAAACAGTAACGTGCATCGGGTACTGCGAGGGACAAAACGCCATCATCTTTAAGCACCTCGGAACAGCTATTTATAAATTGAACAAGATCAGGCACATGCTCAATAACATGGGACGCGATAATCCAATCAAAACGCTCATTGCCAACCAATTCTTTATAGGATTCACCACGCCATACATAGTCAACAAATTCAATGTTATTAACGTCTACCCCTTCGCTCTTGTATTTCTCTTGCAACTCCTGTTGTGATGCATGGTCCATCACTTTCACATTAAAGCCTTCTCGCTTCGGCGCTATTGGGTCATAGCTGGGCCCTATCTCCAGTCCATTTCCCTCTTTTTTTAAAGCCGCGAACATTTTTTCATTTCTAAGCATTTAGATCCATCTCCCACTAACTGGTAAATTTTTTGACTATCACACTATAGTATTTTCCACCATTTCTTGCTTTTCTTTGACTTATATTTTGAACGACGGAATTGCTCTACTCGATCAAGCTCGTCATCACTGGGCTCAAAGACAGCAAAGTTCTGGGCCTGACCGGACTCCGATGCCCCGGAAGAAGCAGAAAACACGTATTGATAGACCCAGGACTCAGTATCAGACTCCACCAACTCTAAGGTTGCAGCAGAGTACGCACCCACATCAACTTTCTGCTCCATACCATAAATGGGCGCAAAAACTCTATTGAACTTATCGATATTTAAACCGCAGTTACCGCACAATTGTTGAATTGATTTTAAGGTATAGAATCGAAGATGGGTACGATCCAATAAACCTTCTGGCGTGTAGTCAAACCGATTCTTTAGCAGATTTAATTTGATAGACCCATGGGAAATATTTGGCAAAGACACGATAAATTTCCCATTACTATTTAAAGAAGCCTTCAACGTTCCGAGCAACGTATCGGGAGAAAGCAAATGCTCCAACACGTCGCCAAACACGATGTAGTCAAACTCAAATCCTGCCAGGAAATCAGGCGCCAGTGCGTTTAGATCTACTTCGAACAAATCCGAGTAACAGTTCCTTGAACGAGCAATTTCGATATTTTGAGCATCATAGTCCAAGCCAACAACGTCACATTGCAATTCACGGGCTAAATACTCGCCCAATACCCCAGACGCACACCCAACATCCAAAACCTTGGAGCCCGAAGTGATCATACGGATCATTTGTGAGTGGCTATTATCGACGCTGTCCACATTGATTACCGTATTGTATCGAATGGCTTTCTTCTTCTTATTGCCCATAATAGCTCCTATCAAATGTAACTGAGTGATCCAAAATTATACGTCTTTTATAGACCTTATAGTTCGGGTTGAGCTTGAAGCATCGCGGACTACTTGCCAAGGCTTCAGCAATCACCTTACGATCTACGCTGGATAGCGTCATATACTTCTTTTCCAAGCCATTCGTTTGATTTCTAGCACCGTCCATCGCGAACAAAACGTCGGGGCTCCATATTACCTCAAGCTCTTTCTCCGAGGCCTTCAACCCTATCAAAACATCGGAAACACAACTCTTTGTATGGAAGCATGCGTCAGCCCCCAGTAAATCGAAGCTCCTTCGCGTCATCCACATCGCCATAGAACTGGGTGCAGTCACCTGCTGGGTCAAGCAGGCACTGGAAACAGCAAGCTTACTACCCTTTAATCTGAAAAACACATCACCCCTTTTATCTACCATATAACCGGCATTGAACACCTTTTCAGCAGAATCGATAACCGTACAAGTCACAATATCTGCGCCACCACCCGACGATAAACCCAACACGACCTGTAACCAATCGGCTTCCTTGGGCATCACCCCATCCACTAAAAAAATGCCGGTTGCCGAGCTTTGCCGAAATACATCTTCGCAACCAGCTAGAAAAGAACGATCTCCTTGATCGATATGACGAACATTCTCGTACCCTCTGGCTTCCAGCTCCGTAACTACAGACCGCTTATTAACCCACATCTCATGATTGGGGTAGCTCGTTTTAGCCATAAAATTAAGACAGTGGGCAACGGCTTGCTCGTGCCCCATATCACTCAAATCACTACAAATCGCCACTGGATTGTTGCCAATTTCACAACCGAATTCCGACAGATAAGCACCCGGCGCCCGTTCCTTTACCACCGCATTGACACCAGTTCGGTTCAAATGCTCCTGTATTGCAGTCAACGCCGCGACGCTGGCGTAGGGTTTTGACTCCAACCCGGAAGCGGTGCTTTCAGGGTGTACACGCCAATGATAAAGCACCTGAGGAATATGAAATATTTGCGTCTTTGGATCTATCCTTTCAACGCATCTCAACGCAAGATCGTAGTCCTGGGAACCCTCGAGCCCCAACCGAAAACCACCAATTTCCCGCAGCAGTTCTACACTGTACACACCCAGATGGGAAATCAAATTCTGAGACCGAAAAAGATGTATATTCCAACAGGGCTTAAAATAGGGATCAAACCGACCGGAAAGATCATCAAACTTATCCTCATCGGAATAAATAATTTTAACCTGCGGATTTTCCCCAATCACCGTCGCCACCATGCTAAGGGCATGAATAGCAAGTAAATCATCTTGATCCAAGAGCGCCACAAATTCACCTTTGCATTTTGCAAGAGCGGTATTTGAGGCTGCGGAAATATGACCGTTTTCGCTACGATAGGTTACCCGGATGCGACTGTCCTGGTCTGCATACTGATCCAGCATCTTTCTAACATTATCATCGGTGGAACAGTCATCCGCTATACATAACTCCCAGTTCTGGTAAAACTGTTCAAGAACCGAATTAATAGCAGCCGTTAGATGATCGATATTTGGATTGTACACCGGCATAAGAATCGAAATTAACGGCTTATCTTTTCGCACTCCGTTATTTTCTACGGTGGTAAATTCTCTCTTGGTGCGGTTTTCGCCCCTTTTAATCCAGCGCAAATAGCCCTGCCTTAACTCTCGAAAAAAGCGATTCCTTCGCCTGTTCAACCTAGAGAGAAAACTTTTTTTTCTCTTTCCTTGATCTACCATGCTGCTCACCAAATTGCCACTTATCCCGTACTCAACTCTGCTATTAGCATTGCTACCAGTTTAATTAACACTCTTCAATCGCTAACTCCGCGCTATGCTATAACTCTGAAGATTAGACAACCAAAGCTTCATGCACTAAACGGAAAATTGCGCTTTATGCAGAGCCGCATAGGTGCCTTGCTTTGCTAGCAACTCCTGGTGGTTACCTTGCTCTACTATCTCACCTTCTCGAAATACAATAATCCTATCGGCTTTCATAATGGTGGACAGCCTGTGGGCAATAACGATACTGGTTCGACCTTCCGCAACCTGCTCCATCGCATCTTGGATTAACCTTTCTGACTCGCTATCCAGGGCAGAAGTGGCTTCATCCATAACCAGGATTTTGCTTCCCTTCAATATGGCTCGAGTAATGGCCAGACGCTGCTTCTGACCGCCAGACAAAAGTGTGCCGTTCTCCCCAAGCCTGGCATCCAGTTGGCCTTCTAAACGCTCAACAAATTCCTTTGCATTTGCCAGTTCCAACGCCTGCCATATCTGCGAATCACTGATTTCATAGACGGACCCATAACACACATTGGCACGCACACTACCATTAAATAACTCCACATTCTGTGATACCAACGCGATATGGGAACGCAGATTACTGAGCTTATAAGCACTTAGCGGCTTGCCATCCAGGGTAATACCACCGGATTCTGCATTATACAAACGTAGCAACAAGCTGGTAACGGTGGTTTTACCGCTACCGGATTGGCCCACCAGCGCCACCATCTGCCCTGGGTCCACCGTAAAACTCACGTTATCCAGGGCGTAGGCTGGTGCCGAATCATAGCGAAATCGTACCTGATCAAAACGTATTTCACCTTTGATCTGATCCGGTGCGTAATCCCCTTGATCTGTTTCCATTTCGCTGTCGATGACTTCAAATATAGATTCTGATGCCGCCAGCCCCCTTTGAATGACACCCCAAATATCACTGATTTGCCGAACAGGCTTAGGTATCAGTCCCGCTGCAGTGATGTAAGCCACTACATCGCCAGCCCCTTGATCGGTGAAAAAACGCAACACCGAAAACATCAAACCCGCCAAAGCAATGGCAATAATCAATTGTAAAGTGGGCGATACCGCGGTAATGGTTCGGGTGAGCTTCAAGGTAAGCTTCACGTTATGTTCGCTGGCATCGTTGAACCTTTGTATTTCGCGCTGTTCACCACCATAGGCTTTGACTAACTGGTAGAGAGACAGTGATTCCTTGGCGGTATGGGTAATATCGCCCATGGATACCTGCATGCGTTTACTGATACTTTTAAGGCGTTTTCCAACAAAGTAAACAATAACGCCAATCACCGGTGCCACAGCCAGGAAAAACAATGTCATTTTCCAATTCATCCAGAATAGATAGGACATCAAGAAAACAACGGTAAAACCTTCTCGCACCACCACTTTAATCGCATCGGTGGCGGCCCCACTCACCTGGCCCACGTTATACAAAATCACCGACATCATTTCGCCCACGTTGGTTTTATCGTAAAACCGCTTGGGAGCGCGCACGTAATGTTCGAACAATTGACAGCGCAGCTTATGAATAATACCCAGGGAAACTTTAGTAATAAAATAGTTACCTACGATAAAACCAATGCCACGAACAACGGCGATGGCAACCAAAGCGGCGGGCACCATCAGAATATATTCTGCATCGCGACTGGAGAGCCCATCCACAAAGTACTTAAGCAAGTGTGCCGCTGCAGCCTGGGTTGCGGCAAACAACACAAAACCGAAAATACTTAATGCGAAGTAGCCTTGTAAGCCTTTTAGATAACTCAGTAGCCGCAGATAAGTTTGCCAGTCTGTGGCTGTATTCTGGTTGGTTTGCAAATCAGTGTTCTGCAATGGTGGTCACCGTTTTTTGCCAAAATTCTTGAACTGATTCCGTTGGAGCTTGAGCAGCATCCATATTGTCAAACATCTTATGGCCACGTATTGGCACTGTTTTCAGCCAGCCTTTCTGTATGAAGCTCTCCATAGCGGAAGCATACTTACTGTCTGGTTGTGCTTTAGCGGGCTCCAACGACACCGTAGGCTTCCCTGAAGAAATAGCTTCGCTAATCATGGACATGCTTTCCGCCGTGACAAAAACCCGATCCGCCGCCCCCAAATAAGCGGCCATAACTTTTCGGGGCTTGTCGCTGTACCAAACTGCGTCTGCGATGTGCTTTGACAACAAACCGTCCCTTAAAATGGATTCGACCGCTGCACCAGTACGGCGCGAGGTTGTCACTAGCAGCTTATAACCATGGGAACTGCACAGCTTGTTTAGGTTTTCACTGAGCACCAGCCAGTCTTCATTGGCATACTTGAAACCGGCTCCGTTTCCCCCCACCAGCAACGCGATCAGTTTGATTGAGTTCTTATCTCCAACCACGGATTGCCTCAATTCAGAGCCTTGTTCAAGCATCATTTGCTTATCCAGATCCATAGGGGATATGGGCATGACTATATTGTTGTCATGCTGATAGTCTTCCAGCGTCAGCAGCCAACCATATTTATCCAGTTGAATTTTTCTGGGGGACCCAATAAACACACTGGTCGCACTTAGGTGATTTGCCAACGCCAGGTTTAAAAATACGGTGTCACCACCCGCCGATATAACAATGTCGGTTTCATGGATCTGTCCATCCAGGTCATAGCCTTTGATAATGGCTCCGGCTTTTGCCGGGTTTAATCCTTTATTAATCAGGCTGGTGAAAAACTTGCGAGTAAGGGGCTTTAACTTTAAGCGGGCATTTACAATCTGAACTTGACAGTCATAGCGTTCTTTAAAGTAGGCCAGCAGTCCTTTACTTTGATTTTCATGACCCGCTTTGCCATCCAGCAGCAGCGCTATCTTTTGTTGTTTCTTGGCCACCATTTAACACCTTATCTTTTTACACCAGATCATCTTTATGACTTGACACCGCGACGCCCAATTCGCATTCGCAACTTAAACGCGTAAAAGTTATCTTTGCCGCTGACCTTTACGCGCTTTAATTGCTGAGGGTCTCTGTTAAGATCCAGATCAATTCCATCCACCGTGGTAACAGAGCTGAGATAACCGGCTTCCTGGGCGATCTTTGCATCCTGTGCATCATAAATACCAAAAGGATAAGCAAAGCTGTTTACTTCCACCTGGAAACGCTTCTCCAGCTGTTCTTTTGAGCCGATGATTTCCAATCGTTTAACAGCTGCAGGCGCCTTGCTGAGATTAACATGGGTAAGCGTATGAGCACCCAACTCAAAAACCCCGGATGCCAGCATCTGCTTCACCTGTTGATCACTCAACTTGGTTTCCTTCGCCAATTCCCCACTGTTGTGGTGCGCTTTCTTTTTGCTGGACCAATCGCGATCGTGCCTATCTACAACCAGGTACAGAGTCGCTTTGGCGCCGTACTTTTTGAGTATGGGCAACGCCTGGGTAAAGTTATCTTCGTAACCATCATCAAAGGTGATTGCTACGGTTTTTTCTGGCACAGACGAGGCGCTCATCAGCTCCTGCATGGTAACAAAATTCCAGCCTTGATCCGCAAGATAGGCAACCTGTTGCTCAAAAGCCTGGGGAGATACCCGCAGGCCTTTGAATTTATGTTTCGACTCTGGCTCACTGACCATGTGATACATGAGTATTCTCGGGTGCTGATAAGGTACTGTCTTCATCCACCAACCGTAACGGTGACTGAACCACAGCAGAAAAACCAGCGGCAGCAACAACCACCAGATCACGGCACCAACTCCCCGTATACTGCCAGGGTCTGTTGACACATATTGGATAACAAAAAACGCGTGTTGGGCTTCAACTCAGGTACTTCTCCCCGATAGATGCTGGCGATGGCCTGTGCCACACCCTGCTCATCACCCAGCGGCACGGCTCCTCCGGGATAGAGAGCCTGCAGAATCTCACCCACGCCGCCATGATCGTAACCCACCACCGGCACGCCTATGGAAAGTGCCTCTAAAGTAGTTCGGCCAAAACTTTCCGGTTTGGTAGAGAGCGACAGCACCACATTGGACACACTAAAAATGTCACGAATATCACTACGATGCCCGGTAAACACCACCGAGTCACCTAAACCCAACGAGCTAATTTGTTGGTCAATTTCCTGACGGTACCCCATGCGCTTGGGATCATCACCGCCCACAATCAAGGCCATCACCGGCAAGCCTTCCTGCAGCAGAGTTTTCATAACTTTGAGAAAACCAAGATGGCCTTTTAAGCGGGTAATACGGCCAGGCAAGGTCACAACGAACTTATCTTGTAATTGAGGAAACTCCTGGTACCAGGCTTGTTGCCAAGCTGTGTCAGCTTTATAGCCCCAGGGAAATCGTTCCGGCTCAACACCCCGATATATTAGACGCAGTTTATCGGGGCTCACTCTTGGATAGTTGCTCAGTACATAATCCTGTGCCGTTTGTGACACCACAATCACCCGCTCACCACAACCCATAATTTCGCTATAGCGACTCACAGAATGCAGACCGTGGACACTGCTCACCAAATGGGGACGGCTATCTTGGGGCATTTTCTTCCAAGCCAGATACGTCACCCAGGCGGGCATTCGCGAACGCACATGAACAATATCAAATTGCTGCTGCGCCACCCATTTACGCAACTTGGGTACCTGCAGAAAGGTCAGCGGGGATTTTTTACCGATATCCCACTGCTTGTGATGGGATCCTTGTTGTTCGAGTGTGGCAACCATGCCACCACCGGCAGACAACACCCAGGATTCATGCCCTGCTTGAACCAGGGCGTGGGCGATTTCCAAAGTGCCTTTTTCAACACCACCCCCTTGGAGAGCGGGCAAGACCTGCAGTACTTTCATTGAGTCACCACTAAACGATCGATCAGCCACTTAGCTGCACGCTGGGCTTCCCATAGGGCTTTGCTATTGTAAGGCAGAGGGGTGTTCATATCCCAGCCATTATAATCCTGAGCCCAACCGTGCTCCAACACCTGCTCCATGCTTTTCACCACTCGGGTGGATTTAATAGCTGGCAAGCTCAATAACCCTGTGGCGGCCCCTGCGGTAATGCTCTCAAACACCATGGATACGCTGTCCCGCGACACCCATACCTGACTGCTCTGCTCAAGCTTCTGTTTAACCCATCCACTGGGGGTTTCGCTGTAAGGCACTAATTCCAGATTGGACAGCGCCATGGCTTTAATCTGACTCCAAAACCGATCCGGTGTTCGGCGGGAGTTGGTCAAAACCCACTGCACCTGAGGCTGGCGCTGACAGATATGTTTTACCTGTTCCGCCACATCAGAATCATGCCAATGAAAGTGCTTATTAACACCACCAATCAAAATTAAACCTTGATTCTGCACCCGGGCTTCAACCTGCGGCACCATAGTATTTAATACGCCCAACGTCACCAGTACATTGGATTTCAACGGGGGATTATCGTGTTGCGGTATGACACAGGCATTAAACCAGGCCATGGGTAAGCTGGGCCCCATAAGCACCACGGTTTTTGCGCCGTAAATACGCCCGCAAATTAGCAAAGGTATATGGGTGGCGTGACCAGCGCCAATTACCCATTGGGGCGGAGGTAAATCAGCAACAGGTTCTCGACCTAATACCCAATCACGCAGCCTAATGGGGTGATCGATAACGGAAACCCAATGTGCATCTATGGAAATATATTGCTGGAGACAATCTATTAAACCCTGCAGCTGATTTTTATGGCCGGGCTTAAGATCGGTAAGCAGCCACACCGTTAACGGCGCGGCTGTTTGAGACCGGTTGATCAAACGTAACTGATCCACTCGGGGTGTTTTTCACATCGCCCCATTACGCTATCAAAATAGGCTTTTTGCAGTTGTTCGGTGATGGGGCCACGCTTGCCGGAGCCGATGGTACGGCCATCCAACTGCTGTATGGGCAACACTTCTGCCGCTGTACCAGTGAAAAATGCCTCGTCCGCCACATACACTTCGTCACGGGTAATGCGCTTTTCAATGACTTCGTAGCCCAACTCTTGCGCCAGAGTAATCACCGTTTCACGGGTAATCCCATCCAGGCAGGACGTGAGTTCTGGAGTATAAATTTTGCCTTTATAGACGATAAATACGTTCTCACCGCTGCCTTCGGCTACGTAACCTTCCGGATCCAGTAGAAGCGCCTCTTCTGCCCCACCGGACAAGGCTTCACTCAAGGCCAGCATGGAATTGATGTAATGACCATTGGCTTTGGCCTTACACATGGAAATATTCACATGATGACGAGTGTAGGAGGAAGTTCGGACCTTGATGCCATTCTCAATGGCTTCCGGTGTCATATAAGATGGCCATTCCCAAGCGGCCACAATCATGTGCACTTTCAAATTGGTGGCACGCAAACCCATACCTTCGGACCCATAAAACACCATGGGGCGCAAATAGGCATGGGGTAAACCATTGGCTTTTACACAGGCCAACTGTGCGGCGTTTACTTCTTCCTTGCTGAAAGGCATGGTCATATTCATGATATGAGCGGACCGGAACAGGCGGTCGGTATGCTCTTGCAGACGGAAAATGCCGGGGCCCTTGACGGTTTCATAGGCACGCACACCTTCAAACACACCCATACCATAGTGAAGTGTGTGGGTTAACACGTGCACCTTGGCATCGCGCCAGGGTATCATTTCTCCATCAAACCAGATAAGACCGTCACGGTCCGCCATCGACATGATCTAACTCTCCTTTCAAGGGGTTGTAATACAGATAACTTGCAATACGGGTAACTCTTGCAGTAAGGGTAATTGCAGGACGCGAAACTATACCATAATTAACCCAAGGTTTGACTCCAGATTTCACGTACCTGTCGACGTTCTTTCGCAAACAGGGAAGCTTCCAGCTGACTGGGCCTATTCTGCAATGCCAATCTATGGATTTGGCTGCGATACTGCAGGTAAGCAGCTTGCAGAACCTTGACCTGCTCAGCTTCGAGCAGCCCCATATCTGCTGCGCTGTCCAATATTCGCATATTGTCTGTCCAGCGGGTAATGGCAGGGTTGTGATGACCGTAGCGCAGAACCAGGTACTGCGCCAAAAATTCGATGTCCACAATACCACCAAGATCCTGCTTCAAATCAAACACTTGCTCGCCCTTGCTGCTAGCCAAGTGACCCAACATCTTTGCCCGCATGGCAAGCACGTCCTGGGTTAAGCGGGACTCATCTCTGCACTGGGACAGGATCTGCTGGCGAATCTGTTCAAATTTACGGGCTAAAACCGGATTTCCCGCCACCACTCGCGCCCTCACCAGGGCTTGGTGCTCCCAGCTCCAAGCCTTCTCCATCTGATATTCACGAAAGCTGCTGAGGGAACTCACCAACAGGCCGGAATTACCTGATGGACGCAGCCGCATATCGGTCTCGTAAAGCACGCCCGATGCCATTCGACTGGTGAGAATATGAATAATGCGCTGCCCCAAACGGGCAAAGAATACGCCGTTATCGACGGCTTTGTCCCCATCTGTACTGAAGTTGGTGGGCAAATCATGGATAAACACCAAATCCAGATCAGAGCGGTAGCTCAGCTCTATTCCCCCCAGCTTGCCGTACCCCACCATCACGAAATCCATGGGACACGGGCTGCCATCGGCAGCAGTGGGGTTGCCGTATTTAGCCACCATCTGGCCCCAGGCTAGATCCAACACAGCTTCGAGCACCACCTCTGCCAGCCAAGTTAAGTAATCGCTCACTTTCATTAGAGGCATTGTTTCTGCTAGCTCAGACGCCGCCACCCTCAGAACATGGCTGAGCTTAAACTGGCGCAGTGCGTACATTTGCGCTTCCAGGTCGTCTTCGGGAATCCTCAGCAACACCTGACGCAACTGATTTTGCAATTCCTCTTTATCTGGCGGAGCCAACAGAGCGGCCTCATTAAGCAGCTCATCCAATAACATGGGATGCTGAGTAATCACTTCTGCTACCCAAGGGCTGGTACTAAACAACAGAGCAAGGCGATTTAGACAATGGAGGTTTTCCACCAACAGAGCCATATAGGCTGAACGGCGTAAAATTGCTTCCACCAAACCAATAACCCTCTGCAGGGTGAACCCAGGTTGCTGTTGCTGAGCGCAGGCATAGATCAACAACGGCATTAACCGGTCCAATCGATCCCGAGCCGTTGCCTGCAGTAGCTCCACACCCCGGCTGACCTTCAGCTCATGGATAACGCGCCAGGCTTGCAAGGGGTCTTCATAACCCAACTCAATCAGGTTTTGCTCTATCTCTTCCTGGACCGTATCCGCCTGCCAAATGGAAAACGCTTTATTTTGCGAAGTGGAATCCACCTGCAACTGAGGTAACGCAATAAGATCGTCGAAATGGGCTCTTACCCGCTGGCGTAGCTGATGGAAAAAGGAAGTGAATTGATTCCAATTTTGAAAACCTAAGCCATAGGCAACGCGCCACTGAGAAAGCTCATCGTCGGGCAGCTGTTGCGTTTGCCGATCCTGCAAGGCTTGAATTCGGTGTTCCAGGTTTCTCAAAAACACGTAGTCTGCGCACAGCCCATCAACAACGGTTTCAGGCAATAGTTGCAACTCACCAATGACAGCCATAACCTGCATCAGATTGCTTTGCTGTAGCTCGATGTCTTGCCCGCCACGAATCAATTGAAACACCTGGGCAATAAATTCGATTTCACGAATACCACCAGCCCCAAGCTTAACGTTGTCCTGGTTTCCTCGACGCAGGACCTCTTGATTGATGCGACTTTTCATATCTCTCAAAGCTTCAATCACGCCAAAATCCACGTAGCGTCGATATACAAACGGCTTAAGCAAATCTAACAGCTGATCTCCATCACCATTATCAGTACCAATGGCCCGCGCCTTGATCATGGCGTAACGCTCCCATTCCCGACCGTGGTCTTCGTAATAACTTTCCAGGGCATTAAAATTCAACGCCAAAGCACCGCTGTTGCCGTAGGGCCTGAGCCTCATATCCACTCTAAATACAAAGCCCTCTACCGTGGTTTCGTCCAACAACTTAATCAACTTTTGCCCCAGCCGGGTAAAATAATCACGATGATCAAGCTGTCGACGCCCACCCCGGGTCTCACCCTCTTGCGCGTAAGCAAATATCAGATCGATATCAGAAGATAGATTCAGCTCCTTGGCACCCAACTTACCCATACCCAGTACAACCATGGGCATCTCACGATCAGTGCCAGGGTAAAACGGTGTACCCCATTGGGGCTTATGCCATTGGTACAACTTACTCAAACTGTGGTCGATACAGACATCGGCCATTAGGCTTAAATCCAGGGTCGTTTCCTGAAACTGGGCTAGCCCATTTGCATCACGCCAAATCACCCGGGTCATTTCCCGTTGACGAAACAATCGTAGCGCTGGCGACAGAGCCTGCTCGTCTTCCAACGTATCGGTTTTTTGCTGCAATTTTTGCCACCAAGTGCCTTCGTCGTAACTACGCCAAAGGTCACCACTGGTGGCCAGATCAAGTATTAACTGAGGCTTGCGTTGGGCTAAACTGGCAACATAATCGCTTGCCACAAATGCGTTCACCAGCTCGCCTTGTATACGAGGATGTACATTATTGAATGGTTCCGATAGGGATGCACTCTCCAACGCCTGTTCAAAATCAGCGATGGATTTATCTACTGCATTTTTTATTAAAACTGGCAGATGATCGGTAGCAAACATGACGCTCACTGATGTCGGGAAGATATCTCAATGGTCACAATCAAGATAAAGGATAGCAGGATGCTCAAACCATAACTGAGGGCAATTTATTCGACGTTAGCACAACGATCAGAATTAAGCTTCAGCTTGATGCTTTGGCCAGGGCTGGGCAAATTACAAGGTGCCACCTCACCACCATGCCAATGGGAAAAGGCGTAAGCATCGCTGTTTAGCCCTTGTTCAAATTGAAACCGGGCATGGACAGGCACGCCACCCTCTTCCGCCACTACGGTGACGATAAGACCAGATAGAGAAACTTTATCACCCGGTTGGAACGGTGCCTGCGGCCCCCTTAGCAACCCCTCCTGCACAGGGTCATAAAGCCCTTTGGGTGCTTTTATTTCTAGAGTGTGCTCGTCGACGGTTTGCACGGTCAATTCTCTAACCCCCGATACCAACAACCAGGTTTTCGGTGTCACAGCCAAATCCAGGTAATCTCGAACTCCATTAATATAGCCACCGGCACTGGATAGGGGTGGATTGATTAAAACCGGCGTGGTGGACGCGGCCAATTGCTGCAACTGCCAGGATTTTGCGCCGGAATTCACTAAAGAGTCTCCAGCGAGACGCATGGAAAAAGCCTCAACCGGAAGCAATAAAGCCGATAGCCCCAACTGCAACACCACTAAAACACCCAACACCACGGAGGTTAATTTTCTGCGAAAGCCTGACCCCGAATCCAATGGCATCAAGGACCCTTCACGCCAGCTGGCAAACACCAATCCCAGCAAGCCAGCAAAACCCAAACTGGCTGCAATTAATAAGCGGCTGTGGGGTATGGTGCTGGCCACAGGAACTAAACATAACAAAGCGCCCACCAACCAAAAACGCGCCCGCCTGTCCCGCCGCACTAAAGGCATAATGAGGTAAAGCAATAGCAAGCACATACCCACCACCCACCAGCGACGCTGATCCGGCAGAGCCGTGGCCAGCTCAGGTGGAATAACCCACACCAAGCCCGCCAATAAATCCACACCTCGCTGGAACAACGCCTGCACAAACAACCAGGGTGTTTGCAACGGATCAAGATAATGGCCTGAGCCACTGGCACCGTAGCCCAACCACCCTCGTAACCCCAGCCACAACACACCTACCATACCGCAAGGTATTAACGAGCCAATGCGCGCCAGCCATGGACCACGCTCATAAAAAAACGCGTAAGCAAATATATAGGCGCCACCACTCACCGCCACTTCTCCACAGAGCAAACTCAAACCAAACCAGACGCAGGAAAGCACCGCAACGCGATGTGGAACAACACCACCGTCACCAATAGCACTACGCCAACGGTGGTGAGCTGCTAACGCCAGCGCCATAAACAAAACCGCCAGCACAGAATTGCGGTTAGCCAACCATCCTGCTGGCACACCATGAGAATAAGAAAGCGCGAACAAAAAAACGGCCCATACCCAGGCTTTGTTTTCACCCTGAATGGAATGAAAAAGCCGGAAACCGGCCCACAGCATGAGGGCAAAATAGAATAAATTGTGTAGGTGCATCAACATGGGATGCCGGGGCCAAAGAGCGTAGTCCAGCCAATGAGTGAGCTCGGTCAATGGCCGCCAAAAAGCGTATTCCACTTGGGGATTGGTCCACCAGGGCAATAACCCCAGATCCATCAACTGCCTGACTCGCGCCGTGTCGCCATCCAGAAAACTAAACAGGCCAAAAGGGCTCAGTGGACTGTGACTAAGCAGCACATCGCTGCGCTGATTTACCAGCCCCCAATGAAAGTAGTCATCGATCTGCAGGCCCACCCAAAGGGAAGGCAACATTAACACCAGGGCTAACCCCAATGCCCACCAAACCACCTTGCCAGTTGAATATCGGGAATGTGATGAAGACAACCTGATTGCCTCCGAGTTATTTACGCAGATTCATAATGGGACGCTCAATCACCATATAAATGATCAGCGCCAGCAAGAAAGTGAGCCCGGTACCATACAAGGCAATCAACGCCATGGCTTCCCAATGAGTGTAATCATATTGTTCAGGATATTTCGCCATGGCTGGCACCGCATTTTGTACCAACACGGCAATGGGAAAAACATGCACCAAATACATGGAATAAGACAACTGAGCAAGCGGATACCAAATCCGACTTGAAAAAATCAAGTTCAAAAAGCGACTTAAATAACTCTGCTCCAAACATACCAATGCTAAATAGGCCACTGCGCCACAAAACACATTACGACTGAAGGTTTGATAAATCACTCCCAACTCAGTTTGGCCATCAAACTGTCGACTCAGTACCGGCATGCACATGACAAACAGGATGGTAAAAAAACTGAGGAACTCGAATACCTTTCCCAGCCCTGAGTTTAGAAACTGACGTAATGACGCCTCATGATGAAAGTAATAGTAGGCAGCGATGCAACCACACAGTAGAGCACCATAACGGGTATACAGATTATCGTAGAGCACTGAAAAATGATAAGCATGGTATTCAGCATCCATGGCAATAACACTACCGGGAGTAGTGCGGATGCGCTCATCCAGCATAATGATCGCAAAACGAATAACGAACGAAAGACCGAACAAAACCCACATCCAACGCAATGGGTTCTTGGTGTTGTTTACCAACAACATCAGGATCAATGGATAGATCAGATAAAACTGCTCTTCAATGGCCAGGCTCCAGGACCAGTTCATGGCCTGATCTTCGTAGTGCAGAAAATTATTCACATAAAGCAAATTGGCCCAGGCATTATTCACATTGGGCAATCCCAAAAGCACATAGATTAACAGCACAAACCAATAGGCGGGGCTAAGCCGTAAAAAGCGACGCCAATAAAAATTGCCAAACTGTATATGGCCATCCCGGTCGATCTGACGCAGCAAAATACCCGTAATCAAAAAACCACTGATAACGAAAAATATATCTACGCCCTTATCCCCATTCCAGACCCAGGCTCGCAGCCAACCGCCTTGGTCAATCATATCGATCAACTCCACCTCGGGCTGCACCGATGCATAAATAGTGCAGGTGTGGAAGACAATCACAAGCAACATGGACAGGGCACGAAAGCCGTCCAATACAGGCAAATTAGAGCTAGGCCGGATAAATAGATGCCTGAAATTGGCTACGGGGGAAAAGGCAGATAAAAAGGCTTTCATGCTGACTACTACTTTTATTGTTATTGGCCGCTATTCGAACTATTGCTAATGGCAGGCGCTACCCGTAGCACCTCTTCCGGCGTGGTCAGCCCCGAAGCCACCTTTTGGGCTCCGCTCAAGCGCAGGGTTCTCATGCCCTCTTTGATTGCCTGTTTACGCAGTTCCGCTAAGCCTGCGGACTGACTGATCATATCCTTCAACTGCTGGGACAAAGGCATCACTTCATAGATACCCATACGGCCCATATAGCCGGTTTTGCGACATTCCAAACAGCCTACGGGCGCCTTGACTCGCTCCGGTTGCTTGGCTTTCCAGGGGGCCAATAGGGATTCCCACACTTCAGAGTCCATGGCGGCGTCGCCCTTACAGTGGGGGCAAAGCGTTCTTACCAGACGCTGAGCCATCACCCCCAGCAAGGTGGCCGATATCATATAGGGAGCCACCCCCAAATCCAGCAATCGAACAATGGCCGATGGCGCGTCGTTGGTGTGCAAAGTGGAAATAACCAAGTGCCCCGTGAGGGCCGCCTGGATGGCCATATTGGCGGTTTCCAGATCCCGTATTTCACCCACCATGATGATATCGGGGTCTTGCCTTAGCAGCGCCTTCACACCATCGGCAAAGGATAGATCTATATTGTCCATTACCTGCATTTGATTGAAGGAGGGTTCCACCATTTCGATGGGATCTTCAATGGTGCACACATTCACTTCACGGGTAGCCAGCTGTTTAAGGGAAGAATATAAGGTGGTGGTTTTTCCTGACCCGGTAGGCCCTGTCACCAGCACAATGCCATTGGGCTGGGAAATCATCTGATTCCAGCGCACATAATCATCGTCCGCCAGCCCCATCTGCTCCGCTGAACGCACCAACACCTCAGGGTCAAAAATACGCATCACCATTTTTTCGCCGAAGGCGGTGGGCAAGGTGGACAAACGCAATTCAACCTCATCCCCCTCGATGCTTTTGGTTTTCAGGCGGCCATCCTGGGGTCGACGTTTTTCCGCCACATCCATGCGCCCCAGAATCTTGATTCGGCTGGTCACCGCCGCCATAACCACCGCGGGCAACTCATAGACGTCATGCAGCACCCCGTCTATACGGAAGCGGATGTAACCGGTGTCTCTTCGAGGCTCCAAATGAATGTCACTGGCCCGCTGCTCAAAAGCATACTGCAACAACCAGTCTACTATCTTTACAATATGCTGATCATTGGCATCCGGTGAAGTAAGCTCCCCCAACTGCAACAGCTGCTCAAAGTTGGTGACGTTGGATAGGCCCTCACCACCACTGGCCCCCTTCACGGAGCGCGCCAGATTATAAAATTCCAGGGTGAAACGCTTCAGATCAGCGGGGTTGGCGATCACTCTTTTGATTTGTTTGCCCTTTAGGGTTTGCTGTAGCCCACTCTCCCACTCACTGCAGAATGGCTGGGCACTGGCGATGGTGACGAACTCTTCTTCCACCACCAAAGCCAGAATTTCATGTCGCTCGGCATAATTAAAAGACATTACTGACGTGGTGGCTGCCACATCCACTTTTAAGGGGTCGATGTGATACACCACCTGCCCTACCTTCCTGGCCAGCCAGTCCGTGAGCTTATCCAGATCCAACTTGCTCTGATCATCCTGCTGGTCCGTGAGACCATACTTGGCAACCACCTGCAGTGGGTTCCAATTCAACTCCACCTTTTCCCGACGTTGGCCAGAAACAAAATTGGCATCCCGCTCACTGATTCGGCCGTCTTCCAATAGCCCATCCAGCACCCAACGCACATCTATCCGTATATCAGGCTTAAAAAGGTTGGTTTTTTCTTTTTTCATGCTAGTCACGGAGAAAACGCTCGCTAAGCTGGGTTTGATCAATTAAAAGGCCTAAAACAATTGTAGTCTCAAGCGCTTAAGCAAACCAATTGAGAAGCCCAGGTTCGTGACCGATGCGGAAAAATTCGCTATGTTACCCACTTTGACCCCATACCGTAGTAAGTAGGAAGCAGTCCCATGGAAACCCTAATTGAGAAATTGCTCTATGCCAGCCGCTGGGTAATGGCACCAGTTTATCTGGGCCTCAGCGTTCTACTCATCATATTGGCAATTAAGTTCTTCCAGGAGGTTTACTATATCTTCCCGGAACTGCTTACCATGCCGGAAAAAAACCTTATTTTAAAGATACTTACCCTGGTGGACCTCACTCTGGTGGGAAGCCTTGTGGTGATGGTCATGTTCTCGGGTTACGAAAATTTCGTATCTAAAATAAACATCGATCAAGACACGGAGAAACTGGCCTGGCTGGGTAAGATGGACTCCAGCTCCTTGAAACTGAAGCTATCCTCTTCCATCGTTGCCATATCCGCCGTCCATTTGCTGAAGGTATACATGGAATTCAAACCGGAGGCTGAGGACACACTGGCAGAAACCAAACTGATGTGGTTGCTAATTGTTCATTTGGGCTTTGTGGTGTCCTCCCTGGTAATGAGTTACACCTACCGCATGGAGCACAGCGCCAACAAAGGGGACTGACGCTTTTACACACAAAATTGTCCGTATATGCTGTGTTGATATCCGCACTAGATACCTAGAATTGAAGCCCAACTCACAACTGAATACGTAAAAAAGGCTGAATATGCTGGCTAGAGCCTGGGCAAAATGGGTGATGAACCACCGCATCATAAGCATTCTATTGGTGATTGTAAGTGCTTTAGTACTGGGTGCAGGTGCCCATAAAGCGGAGTTCTCTGCCAACCAAAGGGACTTCTTCAAACCCGATGACATCAATCTACGAAAGCTGATTGATATCGAGGACCAATACAACAGCGACAAAAACGTGGCCATCCTGGTACAGCCACAAGATGGAAACGCCTTTAGTCGGACGGCATTACGGGCTATTCAACAACTCACAGAATTCGGCTGGCAAGTTCCCCACTCCCAACGGGTTGAGTCCTTAACTAACCACCTTTACAACCAAATCCAGGGCGACGAACTGTATGTGGAATACCTGGTGGAGGATCTGGAATTGCTTTCTGACCAGGAACTGCAGAAACGAAAGCAATATGCCATCAACAAGAAAGGGGTAAGGGATTTCCTCATCAGCCGTGAAGGCGACCTTGCCCTGGTTTCAATAGTACTGAATATGCCAGAACACGACAGCGGCCAGGCATCGATTGAGGTGGTGCAATACGTCCGTGACTATGTTGCACAAATCCAGCAACAGTACCCCACCCTAACGTTTCGCGTGGTGGGAGCGGTCCCCATTGAAGTGTCTCTACCTGAAATCGTACAGGAAGACGGTAAGAGCATATTCCCGTTTGCCACCGTATTGGTGTTCGGCTTTTTAATGTTTGTACTGCGGGATGTGATTGGCAACATCGTCTGCATCATTACTTGCTTCGTATCCATTATGGCTGGCATGGGTGGCGTACTTTGGGCAGGGGTAAAGATATCTCCCGTTCTGGCCAACACACCCGCCATTATCATTATTTTGGCCATGGCGGATTGCATCCATATTATGGTGAATTATTCCCAGGGCCTGGCCAACGGCCTCGATAAAAAACGCGCACTGGAAAAAAGTATCGAAATCAATTTCAGCCCGATTATTTTCACCAGCGTGACCACCGCCATCAGTTTTTTAGCGTTGAATTTCAGCGAATCCCCTCCATTCGCCCACATGGGAACCGCAGCAGCAATCGGCATTCTGTTTGCCATGCTTGCCTCCTTAACCTTATTGCCCGCCGCCATCTATTACTTACCCAGTAAAGCGGGTGGCGTTACCAAACTACCGAAGATGAGTGGTCTGGTTCAATTTTACCAACCCCATGCCAACAAAATTATCGTTGGCTTCGCAGTACTTCTACTGGGCCTAGGTAGCTTGATTCCACTGAATAAGCTTGACGATAATTTTGTCGAGTTTTTTGATGAGAGTTTAGAAGTACGGCGCAATATGGATTTCTTAATCGAGCATATCAGTGGCTCGGTGGTGGTGAATATCAGCCTTCCCGCCGCGGAAAACGGTGGCATCTATGACCCTAAATACTTGGCACTGATCGAGGATTTGGAAAACCAGCTACAACAATCACCCCAACTGCGTTTTACCACCTCGTTGTTGGAAATTATGAAAACCCTCAACCAAAATATGCATCAAGACGACCCTGCCTGGTATCGAATACCCGATAGCCGCGAGCTTGGGGCACAATATCTGTTGATGTATGAAATGTCGCTGCCTTTTGGCCAGGACCTCAGCAATCTGATTAATTTTGATCGCACCGAAACTCGAGTTATTGCAATTTACGATGAACTCTCGGACCAACAACTCATTGCCCTAGAAGATCAAATCGAAAACTGGCTGAGTCAACATCATTTCGACAGCAGAGGTGCCACCGTGGGCAGCTCTAATCTGGCATTTGCTCATATGCAAAATACCAACGTACATAACCTCAGTATTGGATTTGGTGTAGCCCTGTTTTTTATTTCATTCTTGCTTATTTTTATGTTCCGATCCTTTTCCCTGGGCATTACCAGCATGATACCCAATTTGTTCCCTGCCGCCATGGCATTCGGCTTGTGGGCTCTTGTGAACGGCAAGGTGGGCTTTGGCATGTCCGTGGGTATCACCATCACCTTAGGCATTGTGGTGGATGACACCATTCACTTTTTGGCTAAATATAAGCACGCGCGGGATCAAATGGGCCTGTCCAATTTCCAGAGTGTTGAATATGCCATGGACACCGTAGGTGTGGCCATGTTGCTTACCACCGCAATGATGGCCATTGCTTTCACGGCACTGTTGTTCTCAGATTTTATTCCCAATCAAGATCTAGGCCTGATTACCATCTTCACCATACTCTTTGCCCTGCTGGTTGATTTGGTGTTACTGCCTGTGATTTTGCTGAAAGTGTTTGATGGCAAACAACCCAGTTCGGAGGCTTAGCTCTAAACCCTGGAGGCAAAAATTTTATTCTGCGGGAGCATATAGCAACTATTTGTTGCCATAAAGAAGCTCAGCTATTACTCTCAAGCTCAAAATAATAACGCTTAAGGCTACTGAGAGAAGGCTTCTGTTATGGAACAAGCGGAAAAACCAAAAAGCTATTGCCCCGCCACGGACAACATCGACCGTCGCAAGTCTGCCGCCATAGCCATCGCCAACACCCAGCCAGATGAAGGCGCATACTGGGTCAAAACCGCAAACCTCGCCAGAAAAGTCCTGCGCAGCAAAAAAGCCTTTCAAGCCGGTGCTGGGGCGGAGTTTGTGAAATTTGAAAACCCACAGCACGCTCCCGTTTTTTTCTGGACGGTGACGAACACGCAGCAAAACGGGCCAAAACCCAGCGTTTTCTTTCCCCCCAGGCCATTTCCTCACGCCATGAAACAGTGATGAGATCCGTCACTGATGAACTTATTAATGACTTTCGCAAAAAAGGCAGCGCCAAAATTGAAGATTTAAGTTATCACCTGGCGGTAGACGTCATCGGTGATATCTTGGGTCTAACAAATAGCGAACGATTTGGTCGTGCTCGTCGTATAGAGAAAACCCTAAGGGCCAACCATAATAAGACCCATAACCCTATCAAATCACTTATCTTCAATCTGCGTAGAGCCGCTAACGCCGGCGCGTTTTATTTTCGAGATATTAGACCGGCTGTGGAAGCCCGCAAACGCAATCCTCAAAACGATGCTATCTCCTTTTTTATTGAAGAAGGTTACTCCACTAAAGCCATTTTAATTGAGTGTCTCACCTATGGCGTGGCAGGCATGATGACCACACGGGAGTTTATTGTCATGGCGAGCTGGTACCTGTTCGAAGACGAGGCCCTTCGTGATGCATTCTTGGCTGGAGATAACCGCCAGCAACTGGCCATTTTAATGGAAATTGTTCGCCTTGAACCGGTGGCAGCCATGATCCACCGCAAAGTAGAAGAACCCGTGGAAGAAGTAGACGGAACCCAACATCCGTCTGGGTACACCTACGGAATAGATATACGCTCCGCAAATGTGGACTCGAACTTTGTGGGCGAGTGCCCATTCGCAGTGGACCCACAACGGGCAAAAACACAAAAAGATACGGGACGATTTCTTTCTTTTTCTGACGGTAAACACAGCTGCCCTGGTTGGTTAGTGGCGCTCCACGAAACTCGGATTTTCCTGGAGCAGCTTTTTAAAGTTCCTGGCCTCAAGCTGGTTCGCGAACCGGATATTAGTTGGAACAACCAACTTAAAGGCTATGAGTTGCGAAACGCTCA
Organism: uncultured Ketobacter sp.; assembly: GCA_964016105.1. Classification (GTDB taxonomy): domain Bacteria; phylum Pseudomonadota; class Gammaproteobacteria; order Pseudomonadales; family Ketobacteraceae; genus Ketobacter. Next base: position 26,530 of record CAXHEX010000015.1, on the reverse strand, counting down.
AATCACTTGCGAGCCTTTAAAGTAAATAAGATGCTCTTAATAGTTTAGGTTAGCGAATCCATCGCACCCAGCGTAATAACCCTAACAAGCTTCCCAGGGACGCGCTGACATAGGTAAAAGCACACGCTGTCAGAATCCGTTTAGCATCCACCAGGTCTTGCTCTGAAAGATAATCACCTTCACGTAGAATGGGCATGGCTTTATTGAAGCTGGCGTCCCACTCCACCGGCAAAGTGATTAAATGGACCACAGTGGAAAGTAGTATTCCCACAACCACCAGCACAATTGCCATGCGCGCCAACCCCGGCGACACTCCCACTAAAATTGGCGACGCAACCAAACCAATCTGGGCTGCAATGGCACCATACTGTGCAAACTGAGCCAGCCAGGTTCGCAGCCGTAGAGCTCGGGAGCGCGTATGGTGCTGTATGGCATGGCCTACTTCATGGGCCGCCACCACCACAGCGGTAAGGGATTTGCCTTCCAATTTTTCTGGGGTCAACCTTACCGTACGGGTGGCAGGGTCATAGTGGTCTCCCTTTGGGGTGGACTCCACTGAAACGCCTTCTATGGAAAACCGCTCAATAAGATGCTGAGCAAACTGTCCGCCGGTACCAGGAAAGCTCTTACGGGCAACACTGTGCTTTTCAAGCAATTGGCGAGTGGCAAACTGCGGCAAAAACATCACGGCAAACAAAACCACAACCAGTATTAAATAGATCATTTATAACCATTAAACTGCTAAGGAGATAGCACAATTATACTACGCTTGTGATGGTGATCGCGATGGAGCCCGATCAATCCGTTGCAATCTCTACTCGATTACGTCCATTCTGCTTAGCCCTATAGAGACATTGGTCAGCGGTTTTGAGCAGCATTTCAGAGGTAGTTTCAGCATTGGGTATGGCGGAGTTGACGCCTATACTCAAGGAGATCTTAATTTCTTGTTGGTTAAGACTGAATGTATATTCTGCCACTTTCTGCCGAATCATCTCGGCCACGTGGGCCGCCCCATCAAGATCGGTCTCCGGCAGCAAAATCACAAACTCTTCCCCGCCATAACGGGCGGCCACATCGGGGGGCCGACGAACACTGGATTGCATTATTTGGGCAACGGTTCTTAAGCACTCATCACCAAATTGATGTCCGTAATGATCGTTTATCTTCTTGAAGTAGTCCAAATCCAATAACAGTACCGATATTGCTCTCTGCGCACGTCGAGCCCGACGAATTTCCTTTTCAAATACCGTATCGAAATGTCCTCGATTAAATAATTGAGTGAGGCCATCTCTTTCACTGATTTCACGTAGACGCCTATTACTGACTTCAAGCTCTTCTGTGCGCTCTTTAACTAAACGATCCAAATCCTCATTGGTGGACCTCTGCATCTCAATCAGCTCAGCCTGCGCTTGCTCTCGCTCCTGACGCTCCAGATTAATGCGATAGGCAAGGGCAAACGCGTACAGCAGGGTTCCCACTGAAAGCCCCACATAAACCGCATGCATAGTAAAAAAGTTGGAGGGAATAAGGGTTAAGCTGCTACTTATGGTTACCACAATACCCACCGCAGTAAAGACAACCGCTGAAAGCAGGTAACGGGCTGGAGGATAACCATCCCGGGTGCGTAAAAATATAACTGCCGTTGAAATCAATACCGTGATGTTTGCCAGTAGTAGGCCCACTAAGGAGGCTGCCTGTATGGATATAAATAGACTGGCTATCAACAGCACTAGAGCACCCTTGGCCACATACTCCACCAATTTGTTCCAGCGAGGTAATGCGGTTTCTAAATTTAAGATGGAACGAATAAATAACATGGCGAAAAAAATAGATACCTGAATGGAAACAAGATATCCACGCAAACTCAGATTGGGGTTCCATGACCAAATATAACTACCCGCTGAGCCATTTAGTAAGAAAAAGCCGAATGATAGAGAAAAACTAAACAGACCGTAAAACAAATAGGCTTTATCCCTGACCGAGAAGTAAATAAGGCAATGATAAATACCGATTACTGCAAGAAGGCTGTAGATAGCGCCAAAAAACAATGAGCGCTTGTGATCATAATCGATAAAGGCCTGCTCTCCAGAAACCGCCAGGGGTATTTGTAATAAACTGTCGGAACGTACTCGTAAAAAAATTTGTGAATTGGAGTCAGCGGGCAACTCAAAGGGGAACAAAAGTAGAGAATGGGCCATGGGCCTGTGTTGCAGGGGAAAAAGGCTTCCGGAACGTAAATGCCGTTGTAATCCTGATGCATCCCTAACGTATACGTCCACATTCTGCAAAAAGGGGAACGAAACCTCAAGAATGACTGACAGGTCTTTATTTGCCCCGTTTACTAATTGAAAGCGTAACCAATACACGCTATTGGAAAACCCTAAATTGACACTACCCTGGTCCCAGGTGTTCCACTGGGTGGCTTGGCTTACTTGATCAAGTGAAAGCTTGTCATCATGATCCACAAAATATTCCAAGCCTTTGTCTAAGATAAGACGATCCACTTCACTGCCAAGTGTGACGGTCTTGGAAAACGCCATGGTCTGAATGCCGCATAAGCAAACAATTAAGCAAATTAAATTTCTAGTTTTTTCGGCGGCCAGCTTCAAGCGTGATCCTTTCGCGATGCAAAGTTCCTAGATCATTTAAGCTTAGCCCAACTGACTGGTTTTTCATGGCTGCCAGCGCCACCCGTTGCCTTTGGAAAAAAACCGATCATTATCAGATTGTTAAATTCATTTATGTGTTAACTTATGTCGCTAACGGGCAACACAATCGCTTAATTATCCGGGGAACTATACATGGCCATTGCACTAACACTCCACGTTTTATCAGTGGTGATCTGGGTTGGGGGAATGTTCTTTGCCTTTATGGCGTTGCGACCGGTGGCAGCGCAACTGCTGGAACCACCCCTGCGCTTACAATTATGGTGCAACGTATTCGGCCGCTTTTTTCCCTGGGTTACCCTGGCGGTCGGGCTGATTTTAGCTTCAGGGCTCTGGATGATTTTTGGATTCTATGGAGGTATGGGGCAATCGGGTATTCACATCCACATCATGCTCCTGCTGGGTTTAATTATGATGGCCATCTACGGCCATGTGTACTTTGCTCCCTTTCGAGGTTTGAAACAGGCCGTAGAACAAAAAAACTGGCAGGAAGGTGGACAGAAACTAGGCCAAATTCGAAAACTGATTGGCATAAATCTAATCTTGGGCCTGGTAGTTGTGGCAGTGGCCACCGCGGGTCGCTATCTGTAGCAATGTCTATCTGCAGGACTATTGACCCATAACAACGTACAATCAAAAGGTGTAAAAAACCCTATTAAAAACCCTCACATAGAACCGATTCCTGTGCCAAACTTAGTCCTAAGCCAACGCTATCGAACAGGCTGAACATTATTCAATCGGGCAGGACATACACCTTGGCACGTTTTAAAGCGCCCTCTGCTATGGGGCTTGAATTCCCCCTTCAGGACAACATTCTGAACAACTATCTGAGCAGCGAAGAGGATGCCGTTCAGGAATTGCTTATGGGGTACAGCCTGAGCCAGTCCCAGCGCGACACAACCAAAGCCTACGCCATGGATTTTCTTGGAGCTATACGCAACGCTAAGCCAGGAATCCGGGTAGAAACTCTGCTTAAAGAATATGGTTTAGACAACCAAGAAGGCGTCACTTTAATGTGCCTGGCAGAGGCATTACTCCGTATTCCAGACCAGGATACGGCAGAGCGGTTTTTACAAGATCGCCTCCAACAGGGAAATTGGGCCGATCACTTGGGCCACAGCGATGCTCGCTGGGTAAACGCATCCACCTGGGGATTGCTGATCACCGGCAAGCTTATCAACAAAGGAGAGTTGCCAGGAAACTGGCTATCAGACTCATTTAGAGGATTATTCCGACGCCTGGGAGAACCCCTGGTGCTATCTGCGGTAAAGCAAGCCATGATGGTGATAGGACAGCAGTTCGTGGCTGGGGAATCCATCGCCGAAGCGGTGCAACGGAGCCAATCCGCCACAGAAAAGGGCTATTTTCATTCCTACGATATGTTGGGCGAAGCGGCGATCACGGAAGCCGATGCCCACCGCTACCAGCACTCCTACGCCGATGCCATCAGTTATCTCAGTGACCAACTGCAGGATCGTAAACATCACGCCGGTATTTCCATTAAATTGTCTGCACTCCACCCCCGCTTTGAGCTAAGACAAAGCGCCTATCTGGATCAACTCTATGACCGCCTGGTTTCCCTGCTTCTGCTGGCCCAAGAAAAAGATATTGCGGTAACCATCGATGCGGAAGAATCCTGGCGCCTTGAACCCACCCTGATGATGTTTGCACGAGTCATTGCCCACAACCAGTTACGCAACTGGGGTAAGCTGGGAATCGCAGTTCAGGCCTATCAGAAACGAGCTCCCGGGATTGTTCAGTGGCTAATGGATTTGAGCAAAACTCTGCATTGTCAGATCCCACTGCGCTTGGTAAAAGGCGCTTATTGGGACACAGAAATTAAACAGGCACAACAACTGGGATTGGAGGACTACCCCGTATTCACTCAAAAAGAGCATACGGATTTGAGCTTTTTGTATTGCGCCCAGTTACTGCTATCGAGCCGCCATTTTCTGTACCCACAATTTGCCACCCACAACGCTCATACTGCGGCCAGCATACTCACCATGGCCCAACAAAATCAGTTTCAGCATTACGAATTTCAACGCCTCCACGGTATGGGAGAATCGCTTTACGATCACCTGTTCGAAACCGTCGAGGGGATTCGCTGCAGGGTCTATTCTCCCGTGGGGCAGTTCAGCGAATTGCTGCCTTACATGGTGCGACGATTATTGGAGAACGGCGCCAACACATCATTCGTTCGCCAGATTCAGTTAAACCAAAGCGAAGGCAACTGGTTAATCGAAGAACCCACTGACAGCATTAAAGCTCTGGGTCAGCTACGTAACCCAAGAATTCCTTTGCCACGCAGAATTTTTTACCCCGAGAGGAAAAATTCCCGCGGCATCAATTTGGAAGCCATGACCACACTGCAAAGTCTAAGCCGTTCCATGGCGGACCAGTTAGAGCAGCAGCCGGATATCCAATGGCAGAATGACTCGAAAAACCAACCCATTTTTAATCCAGCAGCACCCCATGAACTGGTGGGCGTATTCAAGCTGGCAACTCGCCATGACTGCCTGCAGGCGTTTGACGATAGTTGTGCCGCCTGGCAAAGCTGGCGTCAGGTTGAAGTGGACGAAAGAGCTGATTTGCTGGACCGAACGGCCAAGTTATTCGAGCAACACTATGAAGAACTCATGTTGCTGACCATGAGAGAAGCGGGCAAAACATTAGTCAATGCCCAGGGCGAAGTGAGGGAAGCCGTGGACTTTTTGCGCTACTACGCCAACCAGGCCCGCCTGCTGTTCGACCCCCAATCTCTGCCCAGTGTGACCGGCGAAGAAAACACCCTACAGCTGGAAGGCAAAGGCCCGGTACTCTGTATCAGCCCTTGGAATTTTCCTTTGGCAATCTTTACCGGACAAGTAGCGGCGGCGCTGGCCGCCGGCAACACCGTATTGGCCAAACCCTCCACTTTCACTCCCCTGATCGCCCAAAAGGCCATTGAACTGTTCCACCTGGCGGGCTTTCCGAAAAAAGTGGTACAGGTGGTGACTGCCCGCGGCAAAACCATTGAAGAGAATATCCTGCGGGAATCCGCCCTCCGCGCCGTGATGTTCACCGGCTCTACCTCAGCGGCGAAACAGATCAACCGCAAGATTGGCGAGCGCGACGGCCCCATCATTCCTCTTATTGCTGAAACCGGTGGCCAAAATGCCATGATCGTGGACAGCTCAGCCCTAACGGAACAGGTAGTGAGAGACATAGTACAATCGGCCTTTGATAGCGCGGGCCAGCGCTGCTCCGCCCTACGGGTACTGTTTGTGCAAGAAGACGTGAAACAAAAGACCCTTAACACCCTGATGGGATACCTGGACACCTTCAGAGTAGGAGATCCACTGGATTGGGAAACCGACATGGGGCCAGTGATAACCGCAGACTCAAAGTCTGAACTGATGCGGCACCTTGATCACTCCCGCAGCATGGATCGCATTCTGTATCAGGGTAAATTAGCCCCTACCCTGGAAAATGCAGACAGTGGCCATTACTTACCCCCCACTATCATTGAACTAGACAACCTCAGTGAACTGCACGAAGAAGTATTTGGCCCCATCCTCCATGTGATTAGTTACCCGGCTCATAATGTGGACAGCATTATCGACCAAATCAATAAAACCGGCTTCGGCCTCACCCTGGGGGTTCACAGTCGCATCAATGGCTTTTGTGAGATGGTGGCGCAGCGGGCCCATGTGGGTAATATTTATATCAATCGTAATATGATTGGCGCGACCGTTGGCTCTCAACCCTTTGGCGGGCAAGACCTGTCGGGCACAGGCCCCAAAGCCGGTGGCCCCCACTACCTGTTACGACTTGCCAACGAGAAAACCATCTCTGTTAACACCGCCGCTGTGGGCGGCAACACAAAACTACTAACAGATGATTGAGATGGAGCGCCCCCCAGGGATAAGATAATGATTTTTATGCTAAGAGATGCTTTTGATGCAATTGGACTCGCAGGCTTACGTTAACTGGTTTCGTAATAGCTCGTCCTACATAAATGCCCACCGGGGTAAAACCTTTGTGGTGGCATTTCCAGGGGAGGCAGTGGCCCATCCCAATTTCCAGCACCTGATACAGGATATTGTGCTGCTGCACAGCCTGGGTATACGGTTGGTGCTGGTTCATGGCGCTCGTCAGCAGATTGACCAACACCTGCAACAGCTTAATTTGCCCATCCAAATTGAAAACCACCGTCGTGTCACCGATTTGGCCAGCCTGGGGGCCGTACAAGAGGCCATAGGCCGCACTACCATTCAGGTGCAAGCCCATCTTACCCAAGGCATGGCGGCCGCACACCTGCAGGGTAACAAGGCACTGGTTTGCGGTGGAAATTATGTGGTGGCCAAGCCCTATGGCGTGCGTCAAGGTGTGGACTACCAACATAGTGGCGAAGTCCGCAAAATTAACAGCGACCCATTAAAGCTGCAACTGGAGCACGGCTCGCTCACACTGCTATCGCCCCTGGGATACTCCCCAACCGGCGAAACCTTTAACCTGTTGTGGCAAGAAGTGGCAGCGGCCACAGCCGTAGCCCTCAAGGCCGATAAGTTAATCTATCTACACCAGGATGCCGGTGTGCTGGATGAAGCGGGCAACCTAATTCGAGAACTGACCACACCCCAGGCCCGCACCCTCATTGCCCAGAGGGACCGCCCACACTACAGCTTAAGTTGCGCCACTGACAGCGTGGACAAAGGCTTGCCTCGGGCTCACATCATCAGCTATCAGCAAGACGGTGCCTTATTAAAAGAACTGTTTACCGTGGATGGTAACGGTACTCTAATCAGTCAGGAAAATTACGAAAAGGTGAGACAGGCCACCATCGACGATGTGGCCAGTGTGCTGGAACTGATCTCCCCCATGGAAGCAGAAGGGGTGCTGGTGCGCCGTTCCCGAGAGCTTTTGGAGACAGAGATTGAACACTTCACCTTGATTGAAAGGGATGAGAAAGTCATTGCCTGTGCCGCACTGTATCCATTTCTGGAACAACAAAGCGGGGAACTGGCCTGTGTTACCGTCCATGGGGACTATCGTCACGGAAAACGCGGCGACATTTTACTAAAAGCTATTGAACAAAGGGCTCGCTCCATGGGTCTTAATACCTTGTTCGTACTGACGACTCGAACGGCTCATTGGTTTATGGAGCGAGGATTCAAATCCGCTCCACTTTCAGATCTGCCGCAGCATAAGCAATCGTTATATAACTACCAGCGTAATTCTAAGGTCTTCATTAAGCCACTTTAGTCTTTGTGCTAGCCTATCCACGCTGACTTAAGTTGCAAATGTATCTCAGGGGAACCCAGCAACCACTATGACACTCAGTAGAAAGCTTTCACCGCTAGTGGCACAGTTCATTACCAGCCCAAACGCCCGAAATTTAAAACGGGCCTGGTTTCGAATTGGTAGACGGCTACTTTCGGCGGCGCCCAAGGTAGTATTTTATCATCGGGTGAATGACCCTTATTCTCTTCTATTGCTGCAAGCCCTACCCCGCTTTTTGGAAGATTTTAAAGTGCAGCTGGAGATCCGCTTCGTTTTGGACTTGGAGGAAGACAGCAATCCTCATCAAGACCTTAGGGAAAATTACGCCCTTAAAGACGCCAAACGACTGGCCAAGCTCCACGATTTGGTATTCCCCGAAGATGCCCAACAACCCAGTTATGAAGACGCCTTCAAGGCAACCGCTATTTTATTAAAACACCGGTCTCGGCCCAAACTGCTGCACCTGGTTACAGAAGTGACCAGCGCTCTTTGGGGCTGCAGTACCACCACCTTCCAAAGCGCAGCGAAACGCTACGGCGCTTACAGTCACAACGAAGCACAACCCTTGATTAAACAAGCCACGGCGGAACTGAATGCCAGGGGACACTATAACTCGGCCATGCTCTACTTTGGTGGCGAGTGGTACTGGGGGCTTGATCGTCTTGCCCACTTAGCGGATAGATTCAACAAGCCTGGTATTCGTCGCGACACCGGTGACATCGCAGATTATCAACGCCAATATCGACATGTGCTGCAGAGTTACAACACTCTGCGCCCGCGCCCCAAACAAGTAAAAGCGCTGGATTTCTACTTTTCTTTCCGTAGCCCCTATTCCTACCTGGCGGCTGATCGGGTATTTAAATTGGCAGACCTTTATAAAATTCCTGTGATTCCCAAACCCATCTTACCGATGGTGGAACGGGGCATTGCTCTTCCCACCAGCAAGCGCAACTACATTATTACCGACGCCAAACGCGAAGCAGAAAAATACAACATGCATTTTGGTAAAATATGTGACCCTTTGGGAGAAGGAGTAAAAAATGCCATGGCCCTGTTCATGCTGGCACAACAGGCCGGGCGGGACAAAGAATATGTGGTTACTGTACTCAGCGGCATCTGGTCCGAAGGATTGGACATGACCCGCCTATCCCACCTGAAAACCATAGCCCAAAAGACCGGATTGGATTGGCAGCAGGCTCAACAACAGCTGGAAGCAGAAAACTGGCAAAAAATGGTTGACCGTAATCGTGCTGAGCTGGAATCCCTTGGCTTATGGGGTGTGCCCGCTTTTAAATACGGGGATCTAGTGTTGTGGGGCCAAGATCGACTTTGGGCCCTTGAAAAAGCCGTCTTGGATGGAACCAAAAGTGGATAACCCCATTGCAAAAACACCTTCTTCTGCGCGCTAAAATACTGTGTCTGCTTCTGGGGGCAATCGGCTCTCAACCAACCCTGGCCTGTGGTGAGCAATTAAATAAAAGCCAGCTGCAAAAAATAGGAAAACAGATTTTCCGAAACGAATGCAACGCTAAAGCTGAATGCCTTGTGGATTGGAACGTGGGCGAGGATTTTCCTTCGCTGGGAATAGGTCATTTTATTTGGTACCCCCGCGGAGTGGAAAGAGGGTTCGTTGAAAGCTTTCCATTGTTAATTGATTTTCTAATACAACGGGGTGACCCGTTACCTGAGTGGCTTACCGACTTACAGCCTTTTGATGCTCCCTGGCAGGATAGAGAAGAGTTTCTCCAACGGAAAAACTCTGAAGAGGTAAATTCCCTGCGCCTATTCCTACTGCAAAATCAAGATCAACAAACGGCATTTATGCTGCAACGAATGCAGCGATCCCTAGCGCAAATTGTAGAAAGCACACCCAACAAACTGCGCCCAAAAGTACAACACAACTTAGATAACCTATGCCAATCTCACCGCGGCATTTATCCATTAATAGACTATGTAAACTTTAAGGGCGAAGGGCTTTCTCCAACAGAAACCTACAAGGGACAAGGCTGGGGGCTAAAACAGGTTTTGATGGAAATGGAATCAGATAACGACCCTGTCTATCATTTTCAACAAGCAGCAACAAAGGTACTTACCAGACGGGTCAATAACGCTAACAAATCGATCGAACGAAAATGGTTAAAGGGTTGGAAAATTCGATTGCGGACTTATACAGATTTTTAACGACGTATTAGTGGGAGGCGTTAATCGGTATGTTGGCACTACAAGCTGCCCTCATTTTTAAATTCTTCCAGCATTTCCTCAACGGATTGATCCACGAATTCACCTCTGGCAGCTTGCGCAGCACCTTCATTCAAGTGTGAACGCAAAGCTTGAAGTTTCGCTTTCTTCTCTTCTAACGTACGCAGGGCATCACGCACGACCTCGCTCGCAGAACCGTATCTTCCGCTGGCAATTTCGTTTTTGATAAAGACTTCCCAATGCTCTCCAAGACTTAAGCTTGTTGTTGCCATTACTGATCTCCAGTATTCATATTTGTTAAATTTGAATATCAATTCTAGTATAGTAACTGAACAACTACGAACTTGGAATGATATGCCTATCCTATTGAACTACATGAATTAATTGCGATTTTTGGTTGGGTATGATGTTGGGATTAGGCCATAGGTTTCCTTGCCAGATAAATGCCCAGAACAAAAAAGCCAATACCGACAAGCCTTTTCAATGTGATAGGGGCTTTTGGCATATCCAGTAACCCAAACTGATCGATTGCGGCTGCAGCGACCAGCTGCCCAAAGAGGACAATGAATATGGCATTTCCTAGCCCCAGTTTTGGGGCAAGCCAGGTCATTGCTAGGACATAAAATGTCACGAACAATCCGCCCAGATAGAAATGCGCTGGTATTGCAGAAATCTCGGACTGTGTAGGTGAAGGATTCGTAAATACCAGCAGTGCCGTTATCACAGTGGCTAGCATGAACAGTACGAACGCGGCGGGTATGGGATTACCGAGGCGCATTCCCAATCCGCTGTTGAGAGCCGCCATCACAGGGATGCCGGCACCGGCAATGAACAGAATGATGACAGCTTTGGAAATCATGCGGACCTCTGCAATCAGCGTTTCTCGGCGGCTCGCGCGCGGAGGTCGGTTACGAGTTCGCCGCCGACGCCCCAGTTGTCGGTTGATACTTCTTCGATAACGACAAAGGTGGATGCAGGATTCTTGTTCAGCACGTCTTTTAATAGCTGAGTCGTAGCCGCTATTAGTTTTTCTTTCTGGTCTCGGGTGACCCCTTCGTCGGTCACCTTGATGTTTACGTAAGGCATGGGACTTCCTCTAAGTTGGTATTGGGTTTTTGAAGATTCACTTTGGACTAGCCGTAAGCGTGTCCGGCCGCGTGACCGCCATCCACTCGGAGTGTGGTGCCGCTAATGAAGTGGTTGGTGGCTAGCATATACACCGCATCGGCCACGTCTTCGGGATTGCCGATCCGATTTAGAAGGTGCAGACCCGCGAGCGCGCTGGTGTCCTCGATGCCCTGCTTGGCGTGTAGCGGGGTTTCGACGATACCCGTAGCAACAGTTGAAACCCGAATGTTGTCACCGCCAAATTCGGCTGCCAGTTGTTCCGTCAAGCTATGCAAGGCGGCTTTGCTGGAAAGCGCCGCGGATGCCGGAAACCCTGCAATCGCGTGCTCGAGCAATGTTGTGCCTATATTCACAATGGCGCCGCCACCGCGTTTCTGCATACTTGGCACCGCTGCCTGAGCGGCAAAGTAGGCGCCCTTAAAATTAATCGCGTGAAAATGGTCGATGTCGCTCTCTTCCGTCTCAAGGAAAGGCTTAGCAGCGAAGATACCCGCGTTGTTGACGAGTATGTCGACGCCACCAAATGTTTCCTCAGCGATACGCACAAGATCCGCTCCAACCGCCCTGTGGGCAATATCACCAGCCAGAATTCTGGCGTTATCGGGGGCCCCCAGCGCGTTGTACGCCGATTCCAAATCTGTGGCGGTGCGTGCATTCATGACGACGTTGAAGCCGTCGTTCAGAAAACGCTGGGCAATAGCAAAGCCGATGCCGGTTGATGCGCCTGTTACGATTGCGTTGAGCGTTTGATTGTCGCTTGAATGATTCATTGTCTTCTCCTTTGTCTATTTCGGTGTTTTTTCCTCAGGTCGGGGATTTCCCTTCCGTCTGGCGTTCACAATAGGGCGTTTGGTCTTTCTTGAATAGAGCATCAAAGCGCAAATGATTATTGCGATTAATGCATAAATTGATATGCTGGTTTTGGCATGGGGAGTGCGAGCTTATGGATCAATTGGGCGCAATTGCGCTATTTAACAGAGTGGTCGAAACAGGGTCTTTCTCGGAGGCGGGTCGGCAGAGCAACTTGGCGCCGTCTAGCGTGTCACGGCGAATCGTGGATCTCGAAGTCTGGTTGGGTGCAACACTTTTTCACCGCACTACTCGCAAGCTCAATCTCACGGAGGCTGGGCATCAGTTCTATAAACGCACCCGCGGCATACTGCTTGACCTGGAAGAGGCTCGCACAATAGCGGCAAATCTAGAGGACAAACCCGCAGGCTTGGTACGCATCTCGGTACCGGCTAGTCTTGAACAACACATTGTGGTTTCGATCGCGTTATTTCAGGCCCATTGGCCGGACGTGAGTTTTGGCGTAACGTCCACGGATATCAATGTGGATCTGATCGCTGAAGGTTTCGATCTCGCAATCCGCGCTGGAACGCTAAAAGACTCGACGCTTCGTGCCCGTAAGCTTGTAGACGTTACTCGGAGACTTTGTGCGAGTCCGGAGTATTTAGCAGCCTCACCGAAACTTTCGCATCCACGGGACATTGAAAACCACAACTGTCTGGCTCTGAGGCGGGATCCAGGTGTAAATACCTGGCGCTTCAAAGATGGGCGTAAGATTATTGATGCTTCTGCAGCGGGAACGTTTAATGCGAACAGTGGCACTATGTTGGTCACGGCAGCCCGTCACGGGCGCGGTCTGATACTATCCCCGGATTGGATCTTAGGGCCAGCGATTGCTCGCGGCGAACTCGTTGAGTTGTTAACCGACTATCCGCCCTACCCGACAACAACAACCCTTTCTGTGGTGCACCCTTATCAGCGATTTATTCCGCCGAAGGTGAGGATATTCATAGAGTTCTTAGTGGAAAGGTTCGGGCGAAACTATGATTGGTCTATTGACCCGGCCTTGCAGGTGCCATCTGCAGGAAGTTAAATAGCGAACCCTGCGACGGCTGGTTTAACTCACAGTATATCCAAATAACTTTTCTGACGTCTTAATAGCACGGCAATAAAAAATCCATTTAGCATCCATGTCATCCACAGGGAATACACCATAGCTTGCCCACCACACAGGTGAGCACCAAGCTGCTGAAAAGAACATACCTGGATTCACCCGGAGGGGGGAAGAGGAAGACTGAGAATGGCAATAAATTCTTAGGGTTAAGAGGTTGGTTGTGTGATCCTAAAAATACGATAGAATATGTATGTACAAATGTATTTACAGGTAGACTAATGCAGTTTGAATGGGATGAATCGAAAAACCAAGCCAATATCCGTAAGCATGGTATCGACTTCAATGACGCCGTTGACATCTTCAACCACCCCATGCTGACTGCGTTGGATAATCGGGAAGACTACGGAGAGGATCGCTGGATCTCTATTGGCTGGCTTCATGCCATCGTGGGTGTGGTAGTTCACACCGAGCGTCGTGGCGACGTCATCCGTATTATCTCAGCACGTAAAGCTACAAAGCAGGAGATACGACGCTATGAACAAAAACTCTAAATCAGATTGGAAACGCTTACAGGAAATGAAGGACGAGGAGATCGATACCAGCGATATTCCCGAACTTGATGACACCTTCTTCGAGCAAGCAGAAGTAATCTTGCCGCCAAAAAAATCGGTGACCATGCGGCTGGACGCGGATGTGTTGGAATGGTTCAAAGGGCAAGGGCAGGGTTATCAAACCCGTATTAACCAACTGCTGCGCAAATATATGGAAGCCCAAGAACAACGTGATCAATCTTAGATGGAAGCACTTGATCGCTTGATCACACGGCTTAAAGAAGAACCACAAGCTGAAGCGCTGGCCTCCGACCCTGCTGATCGGTACTAACCCGCTATACAGTAGCTCAAGGCCCACCGTCGAGTTGGCTTTGTGATAACAAGCGCTTAAAAAATTAAATGGCAGCTGAGGCAACCTATGGTTTAACTCACAGTATATCCAGACACACTTTCTGACGCTTTAACAGCACGGCAATAAAAATAAAAAATCCATTTAACATCAACGCCATCCACCACTCAAATGCATCTTCTATTGCCTCGTAATCATGACCTAAAACCGCATCCAAAATCACGCTAAGCATGCCCACTACTAACAATAGAATTAGCAACCCAAGCATTCCCTTATAGATCGGATTAAATTCGAGATAGCGCACACTAAGTTGCTTTATACGATAAACAAACAGCAATTGCGCAATATAGGTAAAAGCAAAAGTCAGCACCACACCACTGCGACGCAATAGGCGATAACTGTCACCCAGCTCTCCCAGAGCCAATGTATATTGAATTAAAAATAGCGCTGCCAGGGAACCCAAAATGGGCATGGCTAACCTACGGGTTTCTATTTCGCTAGCGGCTTTCAGGCTAAACCAACGCCATAATGCCCACCATAACGTAGCCGCGAAAATGGCAGAAGGAATCATTCCAAACTTAAAAATCAGCTTGGCCGGCAACTGCCGACCGGTAGCACTAATAGAAGTGCAGCTGTCCCAATAGGGAATACACCATTCCACCGCGCCATAATAGGCAGACACCAAATAACTCACATGAGTGGTCAAAACTGGCAAAAGCGCCACTAACAAAGCCAGGTAATAAAGTGGCAATCCGGTGTTTTTCCTAGCTGCATTTGGATTCATTAAGTCCACCCTATTTATTACCAACTAAGCCAATAATTATGCACCAACGGAAATCAAAAATTGAATTGCCGTTTCAGTTTGGGGCGTGAATGAGTCAACCATGATCCATTATTAGCCATAATAGAAGGTTTAAAGCCCCATGGCACAGCGCTTGCTACTTCTTGCCCTGAGTTATCTGGGGGATTCCATGGCCACTTGCCTTTGGGCTTGCCATGACAAATGTGCGGTAGTAGGATTCCGCACAGGTGTTAGTAATACAACTTAGTGCTTCATCAATAGACAGCTAGGGTTCCGGTTTCACTTTACCAAAGATGAAACGCCTGGTCCGAGAGCGGTCGACCTTTCTAAGATTTTCTGTTGATTTCGTAATTCGTTTTCACAGGGAATTTTCAGAGAAAGGTTACACGGCGGGACAAAAGCCCGGGAGGTAAGCTTGGCAACATTGCCATGGATCCCTCTCATTCAAAACGTGTAACCCTTAGGAGGTTAACCATGAAACATAAGGCCCTACAATTTCTGCTCATTTCAGCAGCTCTACTTTCCATCTCCGCACCCACCTTCGCAAAAGATTCTTTCAAAGTATGCTGGTCCATCTATGTGGGCTGGATGCCCTGGGATTATGGCGCCCAAAAAGGCATCGTAAAAAAATGGGCGGACAAATACGACATCGACATTGAAGTGGTGCAAATCAACGACTATGTGGAGTCCATCAACCAATACACCGCCGGGCAATACGACGGTTGCACCATGACAAATATGGACGCCCTGACCATTCCAGCGGCGGGTGGCGTGGACTCCACCGCGTTGATCGTGGGGGATTTCTCCAACGGCAATGATGGTGTGGTTCTTAAGGGTAAAAAAGAACTCAAGGACATTAAAGGTCAAACCGTAAATCTGGTGGAACTCAGCGTATCCCACTACCTGCTTGCCAGAGGTTTGGAGTCCGTGGGTATGGCAGAGAAAGACGTGAAAGTGGTGAACACCTCTGACGCGGACATGGTGGCGGCTTACACCACCAAAGATGTAACTTCAGTGGTCACCTGGAATCCTCTATTAAGCGAAATCACCGCCATGCCAAACAGCCACAAGGTGTTTGATTCTTCGGATATTCCCGGCGAAATAATCGACCTTATGGTGGTAAACACCAAAACCTTAAAAGCCAACCCAAAATTCGGCAAGGCGTTGGTGGGAGCCTGGTATGAAATCATGAGCACCATGAGTGCAGACTCTAAAGACGGCGCAGCGGCGCGGGAATTTATGGGTAAAGCATCCGGCACTGACCTCAAAGGCTACGAGGCACAACTGGCTTCCACCAAAATGTTTTACACCCCCGCCAGTGCAGTGGAATTCGTAAACAGCGCACAACTTAAAACCACCATGAAATACGTAGCAGAATTTTCATTCGATCATGGACTTTTAGGTGACGGTGCCGCCGATGCTGGCTTTATCGGCATTGAAACACCCACCGGTATTTATGGCAGCAAAAGCAATATTCAATTGCGATTTGATCCCAGCTACATGCAAATGGCGGCCGACGGCAAACTGTAGTATTAAGGGAGCGCACCCATGAAAAAATTAATCAATAGGCAACCCAGTAACCCCATGCGTTGGTTACTGGGGGTTATTCCCTTTTTTGTATTGATTTTTCTCTACATGGGTGCCTCCAACGCCCGTTTGGCGGAAAACCCCAATGACAAACTGCTTCCGTCTTTTAGCAGTTTTGCCAGCGCCATGGACCGGCTGGCTCTGCAACCCAGCAAACGCACCGGTGAATATGTATTTTGGCAAGATACCAAAAGCAGCTTAAAACGGCTTGCCATCGGCGTAGGGGTTAGCGCGCTTATTGCCCTGATACTGGGGGTTACCAACGGTGTTATTCCTTACGTAAGAGCCACATTATCACCCTTGGTGACAGCAATCTCTTTAATCCCCCCCATGGCCATATTGCCCATTTTATTTATTGTTTTTGGTTTAGGTGAACTGGCAAAAATAGTGTTAATTGCCGTGGGTATAACGCCATTTTTAGTTCGTGACATGCAACAACGAGTTTTAGAGATTCCCTCTGAACAAATTATTAAAGCCCAAACATTGGGAGCCAATACTTGGCAAATTATTATTCGTGTGGTGTTACCCCAGGTCATGCCGCGCTTAATCGCCAGTGTTCGGCTTTCACTGGGCGCGGCCTGGCTGTTCCTCATTGCCGCCGAAGCCATCGCTTCCACCGATGGATTAGGCTATCGAATATTCCTGGTTAGGCGCTACCTGTCCATGGACGTGATCTTACCCTATGTGCTTTGGATTACGTTGCTTGCCTTTATTATCGACTATATCTTGCGCCAGGCATCACAGCGACTGTATCCCTGGTTCCACACCCAAACCAACCACTGAGGTGCCCATGAGCTACATTACTCTGCACAACCTGTGGAAAGAATACGGCCAGCAGGTGGTACTGGAACGCATTAACAGCCGTGTTAAAAAAGGCGATTTTATTACCATCGTCGGTGCATCCGGCTGTGGTAAAACCACCTTTTTGAATATGCTATTGGGCACAGAAGCCAGCAGCCGGGGGTTTATCAGCATCGATGGCAATAAACTGCCTCCGGAGCCAGGGCCAGAAAGAGGTATCGTGTTTCAGCGCTACTCTGTCTTCCCCCATCTAACGGTATTACAAAATGTGATGCTGTCCCGGGAGTTTGAAAACAGCGCCTTTCTGTCGCGCCTATTTGGCAAGGCAAAACAAAAGGCAAAAAACGATGCCTTAGAAATGATTGAAGCCGTGGGCTTGTCTCATGCCACCGACAAATACCCCCACGAGTTATCTGGCGGTATGCAACAGCGCCTGGCCATTGCCCAAGCTTTGATTAAAAAGCCACAAATCTTGCTTTTGGACGAACCCTTTGGCGCGTTAGACCCAGGTATTCGCGCCGACATGCATCAATTGGTTTTAAAACTGTGGCAACAGTATGAGCTTACGGTATTTATGATCACCCATGATTTGAAAGAAGGTTTCTATTTAGGAACCCGGTTGTGGGTGTTCGATAAGGACCGTAAAGATCCCCAAGCTCCAGGAGCCTTTGGTGCTCGCATTACCTACGATTTGCCCGTAGGTGCTACAGCGGATCACCACTATGATGCCATCAAATCTTCTGTTGAAGCGAACAACCCTGAACCCGAATTAAGTCACGTATAGGTAACCTATCAATGACCGAAACCCTTTACCAATACACCATTCCAGCGGCCGCACACTGGTCAATTAGAGTGGCCAAAGGCACCAGCCTGCGTATCACCGACGTGGAAGGCGGCGGTAACTTGGCCATGATGTTCTACAACCCCAAGGACCTGCTGGAAAAGTACAACGCGCCGGACACACTGAAGTGCCAGCATACCTTTAAGCTCACCCGCGGCAATTGCTTGTATTCCGATATGGGCCGGATTTTTTGCTCCATCGTCGAAGATAGTTTTGGCTGGCACGACACGGTTTGCGGCAACACAACCAAAGCCATTACCCAGCAAAAATGGGGTGAAAAAACCTATCAGCAGGCCCGCAACCACTGGCACCAGAATGGCTATGACAGTTTTTTGGTGGAACTGGCAAAGTACGGCCTCAACGGTAAAGACCTGGCATCCAATCTAAATTGGTTCAGTAAAGTCACGGTGGATGATAACGGCAACCTGGGTCTGGATAACTCAGCAACCAGTGCGGGAGCACAAGTGACGCTGCGCTTTGAAATGGACACGCTAGTGATAATGCACACCTGCCCCCACCCGCTTAGCCAAACAACGGATTACCCCAGCAAACCGATTCAGTGTGAATTAATGGCCAGTGAACCCGTGAGAGAAGACGATTATTGCCGTAACTTTCGCCCGGAAAATCAGCGCGGTTTTGAAAACAATCGACTGTACCATCTACTGGGATAAGGAAGGCAATATGAGGAGCATAGCATGATAAAACCAAGCCAGTTATTGGCACAGGACGCCGCATTCCGCCAGGTGGTGGACGCCGGCGATTACTTCATAAAACAAATCCACCAGGGCCAGACTTTTCGCATTTTAGATTTGGAAGGCAATCAGGCGGCGGACACACTGTTCTACAATGCCAAAGATGTGTCTGAGCGCTACAGCGCCATGGATACCATTCGTGAACAGGGTAACGTTTATCTCACCAGCGGCAGCAATCTGATATCCAATTTAGGTAATACGCTATTGAGCATCACTGCAGACACCTGTGGTCGGCACGACACCTTGGGGGGCGCCTGCGCCACGGAGAGCAATACCGTTCGCTATGATCTGGAAAAACGTTGTATGCATGCCTGCCGGGATAGCTGGATGTTGGCGATTGCTGAACACGAAGAACTGGGCATGAGTAAGCGCGACATCACTCACAATATTAATTTTTTTATGAACGTGCCCATTACCGCAGAAGGCGGGCTCACTTTTGAAGACGGTATCTCGGCACCCGGAAAGTATGTGGAAATGAAAGCCCACATGGATGTGATCGCACTTATATCCAATTGTCCGCAATTGAATAATCCCTGTAATGGGTACAACCCTACTCCCATTGAAGTGTTAATTTGGAACTAAACCAACCCGACCAGGACGACCTGAGTCGCTGAATCCCTGCGGGACGGCCCGCCAAAATTGACTATGTTTAACAAAATACTGATTGCCAATCGTGGTGCCATAGCGGTTCGTATCATATCCACTCTTAAAAAAATGGGTGTGGCTTCCGTGGCAGTGTATGCCCAGGCGGATCGAGATTCACTCCATGTACAATTGGCTGACTATGCAGAATGCCTGGGGGAAGGTGGCGCCCAAGACACCTATCTAAACCAGGATAAACTGTTCGCGGTTATGGCCAAACACCAAGTGGAAGCGGTCCATCCCGGCTATGGTTTTCTCAGTGAAAACCCGGATTTTGTCCAACGTTGTGAACAGGCTGGTGTGATTTTTATTGGCCCCACGGCGGAGCAGATGCGGTTATTCGGGCTTAAACACACCGCCCGTGAAATAGCCCAGCAAAACCAGGTTCCTTTGCTCCCAGGCAGTGAGCTGCTTCAAGACCTATCCAGCGCTAAAGAAGTGGCCCAGGACATTGGTTACCCCATCATACTGAAGAGCACCGCAGGTGGTGGCGGCATTGGCATGCAGACCTGCTATAACCCTCAACAACTGGAAGCGGCGTTCGATAGTGTTAAAAGGTTGAGCGCTAATAATTTCAGTAATGATGGCGTCTTTATCGAAAAGTACATTGAACAGGCTCGACATATTGAAGTGCAGATCTTTGGTGATGGCGAAGGTGAGGCACTGGCTCTGGGGGAAAGGGATTGCTCCAGCCAAAGACGTAACCAAAAAGTGGTGGAAGAAACCCCCGCACCCAACCTTACGGATCAAACCCGGCAACAACTCCATACCATTGCCCAGAAATTAATGGCCGCGGTGAACTACCGCAATGCCGGCACCGTAGAGTTTATTTACGATCAAAAAGACAGTCAGTTTTATTTTTTAGAAGTGAATACTCGGCTACAGGTGGAGCACGGCGTCACAGAGATGGTATATGGTGTTGATCTGGTACAGTGGATGCTGCAATTGGCAGCGGACGAGCTACTGCCACTAAACCAGATCGGGGCAGATCTGCAACCACAAGGCCATGCCATACAAGCGCGCATTTATGCGGAAGATCCCAATAAGAATTTTCAACCCTGCGCCGGTTTGATTTCCCAGTTACAACTGCCAGAGAAAGATCAGCACAGGCGGATTGATCATTGGCTCTGCCCGGGGCTGGAAGTCCCGTCGTCATTTGACCCCATGCTGGCCAAAATAATTTGTTGGCAACCCAATAGAGACAGCGCCATAGCCGCTTTGGGCAACACCCTGGGCCAATGCCAGATACAGGGCATTGAAACCAATATCGAATACGTGAAGGCCATACTCAATACACCCGCGCTTCAAAAGGGAGAGTTGCACACACGCTTTCTCAATGATTTTGGCTATGAGCCCCATACACTGGACGTGCTAGTACCCGGTACTCTCACCACCCTGCAGGATTTTCCCGGCCGATCTGGCTACTGGCATGTGGGAGTGCCCCCTTCCGGCCCGTTTGATAATTATTCGTTTCGCTTGGGAAACCGTCTACTGGGTAACGACGCGTCAGCGGCGGGTTTGGAAATCACCGTCAATGGCCCCACCTTACGCTTTAATTATTCCCGTAAGGTGGTGATCTGTGGCGCGGAGATTGAAGTCTGGCTAGATGATCAACCAGTAGCTAACTGGCAGGTGCTTTCCGTTCAGCGCGGCCAAACCCTTAAATTGGGTAAAGTAAACAATGCAGGTACGCGAGCTTATCTGTTGGTGGAAGGTGGCCTGGACGGAAACCAGTACCTGGGTTCAAGATCCACTTTCACCTTGGGTCAGTTCGGTGGTTTTAGCGGGCGCGCCTTGCGCACGGGTGATGTGCTGCACTTGGCAGACACGAGCAACAATCTAACAAGCTATGCCACCCAGCCCAGCACTTTACCGTCTAACCTAAAGCCGGCCATTACCAACCAGTGGCAGTTGCGAGTGATCTACGGTCCCCACGGGGCACCGGACTTTTTTACCGATGATGATATAACCCAATTTTTTGCGGCCAAATGGCAAGTGCATTACAACTCCAGCCGCACCGGTATTCGGCTTATTGGGCCTAAACCCCAATGGGCCCGTAGTAGCGGTGGCGAAGCGGGTATGCATCCCTCCAATATCCACGACAACGCCTACGCCATTGGCACAGTGGATTTCACTGGCGACATGCCGGTAATCCTGGGCCCCGATGGCCCCTCTCTGGGGGGATTTGTGTGCCCCGCCACGGTTATCGCAGCGGATCTTTGGAAACTGGGGCAGCTGCGAGCGGGAGATCAGATTCAATTCGAGCCCGTAAGCCAGGATCAAGCCAAGCACCTGGAATTAGAGCAACAACAGCGAATTGATAAACTGGAAGTCGCCAGTTCAGAAGAGATCGGTTCGCCAGAAGTTGGATCGCAAAAGATGGGCTCAAATGGCTTGGCCCACTATCAACCGATTCATAGCCCTATTCACAGCCAGCTCTCTCAGCAAGATAACGGCGTACAGGTGGTCTATCGCCCGGCCGGTGATAAATACCTACTGGTGGAGTACGGGCCACAACAATTGGATATTAACCTACGTTTTCGGGTTCATGCCTTAATGCTCTGGTTGCAAGAAAAGCAAAGTCAGCCACCCTTTTGCCATATCAAGGAAATGACTCCGGGCATTCGATCGTTGCAATTGCATTATGAAAATCATGCCCTGCCCCTCGAGAACCTGGTGCAGGAATTAAAACAGGCTGAGCAGCAACTGCAGAACTGTGAAGATCTCACGGTGCCTTCTCGAATTGTGCACTTGCCACTAAGCTGGGACGACGAAGCCTGCCGCCTGGCCATTGAAAAGTATATGCAGTCGGTACGTAAAGAAGCCCCCTGGTGCCCCAGCAATATTGAATTTATTCGTCGCATCAACGGTTTGAACTCCATAGACGACGTAAAACAAATCGTTTTTGATGCTAGCTATGTGGTAATGGGTTTAGGCGATGTCTATCTGGGTGCGCCGGTGGCGACACCATTGGACCCACGCCATCGTTTGGTGACCACTAAGTACAACCCTGCCCGTACCTGGACCGCGGAAAATTCTGTGGGCATTGGAGGCTCTTACCTTTGCGTCTATGGCATGGAGGGCCCTGGCGGCTATCAGTTTATTGGCCGTACACTACAAATGTGGAATCGTTATCGAACCACTGCGGAATTTAGCCAGCCTTGGCTACTGAGATTCTTCGACCAGATTCGATTTTACCCGGTGTCGGCCCAAGAGCTTGTGGAGATTCGCGAGCAATTTCCCCGGGGCAACTATCCATTAAAAATCGAGCAAACGGAATTCAACTTAAAACAATACCAGGATTTTCTCGCCCAGGAAAAAACGTCAATCGACACGTTCACTACCCAGCGGAATAAAGCCTTCGATAATGAACTGCAACATTGGATCGACACAGGACAGCTGCATTTCGATTCAGAATCCGTGGCCGATGATATTGCCGAAGCCGATCACGAAATGGATGACAACCATTGTATTGTGGAAAGCCATGTGGCGGGCAATCTATGGCAATGGCAAGTGGCCGAATCCGATCAGATAGAAGCGGGACAAGTGGTGTGTATTTTGGAGTCCATGAAGATGGAAATTGAAGTGATCGCACCGGAAGCCGGTAGAGTCAGTAAACTGTGCCGTCAGCAAGGGCAACAAGTGAGCCCAGGTCAACCACTATTAATTATTGAGCAGGAATAACGATGTTGGATATTCAAACGGTTAATCTCACTCTGGCGGGCCTCTGCCGGCACTATGAAAATAACGACTTTGGCCCTCGGCAGTTGACCCAGGCGTTGTTGAAAGCCAACCGGGACTACAACCAGGAGAATCCCATTTGGATTCACCTGCTTTCTGAAGAAGAAGTTGAACCCTACCTGGCGGCGATGGAAACCAACCCCAATAAAGACTTACCTTTGTACGGTATTCCCTTTGCCATCAAAGACAATATTGATCTAGCTGGCATCCCCACCACCGCCGCGTGCCCGGACTTTGCCTATACACCCGATGAATCTGCATTTGTGGTGAAGCAGTTGATTGCCGCCGGTGCTATACCCCTGGGTAAAACTAATCTGGATCAATTTGCTACCGGCCTGGTTGGAACCCGTTCCCCGGAACCCTGGGGCCCCTGTCATAATGCCCTCAATTCAGAATATATTTCCGGCGGTTCCAGTGCCGGATCTTCCGTGGCGGTGGCAAAAGGTCTAGCCAGTTTTTCCCTGGGAACCGATACCGCTGGATCGGGTCGAGTGCCTGCTTCTCTTAACAATATTGTGGGGTTAAAACCCAGCCGCGGCCTGCTGAGCAACACCGGATTAGTTCCCGCCTGCCGCAGTTTAGATTGCATCAGCATTTTTGCCCTAAGCTGCAGCGATGCCAACCAAGTGCTGAATGTGGCCGCCCAATACGATCCGCAGGATGCCTACTCCCGACCCAATCCTTTCAGCAACAGCAAACGTTACTATCAGCCAATCACAGATGCCACAAAGATTACCATCGGCGTTCCCCAAGCCGCGCAGTTGGAATTTTTTGGCGACAAAGAAGCGGAACAGTTATTTACAGAGAGCATTAAATTACTGGAACAGACCGGAGACAAAATAGTAGAAATTGATTTCGAGCCTTTCTTTCAAGCCGCCACCCTGCTCTATCAAGGCCCATGGGTGGCAGAACGCTACCTGGCTACCCAAGATTTAATAGAAAAGTCACCGGATTCTTTACATCCGGTGATTCACACCATCGTCAGTAAAGGCAAAGACCCCAGCGCCCTGGATACGTTTAGTGCCCAATATCAATTGCAAGAACACGCACAAAAAGCAGCGCAAGTTCTAAAGCAAGTAGACGCCCTGGTAACACCCACCAACGGCACCGCCTACACAGTAGAGCAATTACTGAATGACCCAATCCAACTGAACAGCAATATGGGTTATTACACCAATTTTATGAATCTGCTGGACTACGCCGCTATCGCAGTGCCCACGGGCCAATTCAAAAATAACCTGGGCTTTGGTATTACCCTATTCCATAAAGCCATGACCGATAAGCGTTTGCTGTCGCTGGCGGCGGCTGTCCATAAACAGGCGAACTTGAAACTGGGTGCCACCCAATTAATCTTAGAACCGGATCAAACAGCCAACCCCAGCCACTCAACCGTGGACCTGGTGGTCTGCGGTGCCCATCTGGAAGGTCTACCACTGAACTGGCAGCTGCAGGAGCGAGGCGCGGTGCTACAACAAAAAACCACCTCCTCACCCTATTACAAACTGTACGCATTAGCCGGTGGCCCACCTTTCCGCCCCGGTATGATACGGGTTGCTGAAGGCGGCAAAGCCATTGAGATAGAAGTGTGGCGCTTACCCATAGAAGAGTTGGGATCATTCGTGGCCGAAATTCCACAGCCGTTGGGTATAGGCAAAGTGGAATTGAGCGATGGCCGTTGGCTGCCTGGTTTTATCTGTGAAGCTGCAGGAATTGAAGGTGCTAAAGATATTACCGAACTGGGTGGTTGGCGAAAATACCTAGGCACAATTAATAATACCTAGTTGAAACATATGGGCTGACATGAAGAACACGAGTCGATAACCTCGGCTCACCCTACTGCCAATTTATATCCAGTCTTCAAGCGTCAAGTCCGGAATTCTCGAAAACTCTTTGGTGTTATTCGTTACAAGTACAGCATTTAGACTACGAGCATGAGCGGCAATCAATAGATCGTTGTTGCCAATAATGTTGCCTTCTCGTCTTAGCATTGCCCTCAAAAATCCATAGTGACGAGCTGCTTCTTCATCCCATGGGTCAATGTGTAGTTTTTGTGTAAAAGTACCTAGCTGAAAATATCGTTCTTCTCGTAATTCCGGTTGGCCATTCTCTATACCGTAGCAAAGTTCTCCATAAGTGATGGAGGATATGCATAGATTCTTTATCGCTTTAAATTTGCGCCGTAGTTTATCGGTCCTGTTTTTTAGAACGAATATACAGGTATTTGTGTCGAGCATGTACACTAGAAGAACTCCCGTTCCTGAGGAGCCTCGTCACCTCTCTCAGATAGGAAGTCATCATCAAACACAGAGTCCATGTTAAAGAAATCATCCCAGGTGTTTTTCTTCGGTGAAATGATAATTTCGTCACCCTGTTTTCTAACGAACACTTCATCGCAATCAAATCGACATTCTTTTGGCAGGCGAACGGCTTGGCTTCGGCCATTCATAAATATTTTAGCTATATGTTCTGACATAAGTTTACCTTGATATTGGCGGTATATATCACACAGTATATACCTAAAAACAAATAAGACAAGTGACACTATCTAACTGATTTATTTATGGAAAAAACTTCAACCTATGAAGTTGAAAGCTTTATTTTACTCAACCTTAACCTTTTCGACTTACTTTCACATCATCAAAAGGATAGGCTTTGATCAATGATCGATTCGGAGTAGCTTGTCAGGACTAAGCATTTATAAAAGTCATGAGACTGAATTAGGAAGGATAGACTTTGAGTTGCCGTATATTTTCCAGTAAAACTGTCGAATCCTTAATAACAGGGATTGCTTGAAGGAGTACTAGAGCAAGTCATGAATCTACGCTTTCGCCCAATTAGACCTCGTCACTGGTTTGTCCTGGTTGCTGCTTTTTTGTTTACTGTTATTTTTTTATTAGGCAGAGAACGCCCAACGGGAATACTTTGTATTGATAATGAAATTAGAACCTCTAACGACGACCTAGAGCTTTCATATATAGAAAGAGAGCAATGTTATGGTTACCGTTTTATGGAAACTCCTTCAATTGGATACCATAGTTTTAACTCGGACAATAATGGAAGGCTTGAAGTAGTCGTCGGAAAGAACCACGATAGTTGGTTAAGGGGAAAAATCATCATACTAAAATCAGAGAGCGTGACTTATGACAGTCACGCTCACTTTTCTAATTTAAGAAAAGTTTATAAGAAAATGGGCAGTGAATTTTTTAGTCAAGAACTAGGTCTGTCGGGCTATCTTAAAACTGACTCTTTCTCTGAAGTAAGAATGGCCCACCTATTTGATATCGGCGAAGAGACTGGGCTACC
>CAXHEX010000014.1:0-115548 GCA_964016105.1 uncultured Ketobacter sp. | reverse complement strand
CGTGGGCTCGGAGATGTGTATAAGAGACAGGGATCGGAGTTTTAATCGATATATAGAAAGGTTGTCGCTTAGAAATTTAGGTAGAGTCAGGCCGCCACTGGATAGCAGCTAATTTCAATTCAGTCTACGGGGTTTTTGCACACTCACAGCGCACCCAATTGCCGGTTTCTAAGCAAAATGCGCTAAGTTGATTCCCCCAAACGCAGCCGGTATCCAACGCAATCACTTCCGGGTTGGACGTTTTTCCTTCCAGGGCTGCCCAATGTCCAAACAACAACTTTTTTTCCAGCGGCCTCCTGTGGGTCCACTGGTACCAGGGCAGGGTGCCTAGTGGTGCAGAATCCGCTGAGTTTTTATACGCCAGGTTGATAGCCCCATCATCAGCGATCACCCGCATTCGAGTAAATAAATTAGTGATCATTCGCAAGCGCTGGTGGCCTGTTAATTCTTCGCTCCAGTATTCCGGACTGTTGCCATACATATTGCGGAAGAAAGTTTGGCGCAGTTTGGGATCCCTGAGTACCGTTTCCACTTCCCTGGCGCAGTTGCCTGCGGTAGCGAGATCCCAGCCTGGGTAAATACCTGCATGGCTGATTACCCATTGCTCATTTTCATGCATCAAAGGGCAGCTTATTAACCACTCAGCAAGCTTATCCTTTTGTTTTGATTCCAATATATCTTGAAAGGTGTCTTTGCGCTTGGGCGCTACGGCCCCGCTGATAACCGCCAGCATATGCAGATCATGATTGCCCAGCACACTGATCAGGTTGTCGCGCAGGTCGTAGCACAGCTGCAGAGTCTTAAGTGATTCGGGGCCCCTGTTGACCAAGTCACCGCATAGCCAGAGTTGGTCTCGATCGGGGTTGAATTTGAGTTGCTCCAGCAGGCAACGAAAGCTTTGGTAGCAGCCCTGAAGGTCGCCTATGGCATAGGTGGCCATGGTTCGCCAGCTCTAGTGTAAGGCGCTGGGTGAAGCCAGGGTAAAAACGGGAATGTCGGCGTCGAACTCCACTCCGGTGGCATTGATCATGCTGTATGTGCCATGCATGCTGCCAACAGGGGTTTGCAACACAGTACCGCTACTGTATTGATAGCTCTCGCCCGGCATGATGGTGGGTTGCTCGCCGATTACCCCTTCGCCTTTCACTTCTTGAACTTTCTGATTGCCGTCGGTAATAACCCAGTGGCGGGACAGTAATTGAGCAGGAATAGTGCCGTGATTTTCGATGGTTACGTGGTAGGCGAATACAAAGCGATTGGCATCAGAATTGGACTGACCGGGCATAAACTCACTTTGTACTTGTACTTCAATGAAGTCGGATTCCGGATGGTCACTCATGGCTGATCACTACCTTTTGGGTTATTCAAATACAGATCCGTTAATGTAGCGTATTGTGCCAAAGAAATCTGCTCTGGACGCTGATTTGGATCGATTTCCGCTTGAGATAGTAAGGCGTCGTCTGCGAATGCTTTAAGGGCATTGCGAACAGTTTTACGTCTTTGGTTAAAGGCGGCGGTGACGATTTTGTTCAGTTGCTTGGGTGATTGGGTGGTTACCGGCTTGGTTTGATGGGGCACCAGCCGCACAATGGCGGATTCCACCTTTGGTGGCGGGTTGAAGGCCTGAGGGGGGACGGTGAATAGTGGTTCTACTTTGCAGTGGTATTGGATCATAATCCCCAAGCGACCATAGGCGCTGTCTCCCACCGCAGCTGCCATTCGTTCAACCACTTCTTTTTGCAGCATAAAATGCATGTCTTTAACCATGTCCGAGAAAGACAACAGGTGGAAAAGCAGGGGGGTGGAAATATTGTAAGGCAGGTTGCCAACAACCCGTATTTGCTCACATTGAAGCTCCTGGGGTAACTGGCCGTAGTTAAACTTGAGGGCATCGCCTTCATAGATATGGAAGTTTTTGCGGGTGGCAAAGCTGATGCGCAGGTTAGGGATCAAATCCCTGTCTAATTCCACCACTGCCAGTTGCTGCACCTGATCCACCAGGTGCTCGGTGATGGCTCCCATTCCTGGGCCGATCTCCACCATAGTGTCCGTGGCTTGGGGGGAAATGGCACCTACAATTTGATCAATTATGTTGGCATCTTGGAGGAAGTTTTGGCCAAAACGTTTTCTTGGGCGGTGTTGATTCAAGGGATGGCCCTTCTATGGTCTTAATTGAATACAGCGGCATTGCCGCGAAAATATCGGATTTTTCTATTCCAGGTTTTTCTTTATGGATGTTAGAGTGCTTTCCAAGTCCGGTAGCTCTTGCTCGATTACGCTCCAAATGACGTCGAGGTCAAGGCCTAAGTAATCATGTACCAAAATATTGCGAAAGCCAGAAATTTCCCGCCAGGGAACCGCAGGGTACGAGTCTTTCACAATTTGGCTTAGACGTTGACTGGATTCGGACATTATCTGAAGATTGCGGATTACTGCATCTTGTACGATTCGTGTGGAATAGAATTGTTCTCTATCGTCGACATATTCGTTGATTGTCTGAATACATTCGAGCATGTGTAGTATGTAAACCAGATTATCTTTTGCCATGGGAGGTCTATGCTAGAGCTTTTTCAGAATCACAGCGGGATGGACTCGCGGATGACCTGTTCATAAATCCTTGGGTGCAAAGACTTTTCAGTAACCACATCTACATTTCGATGGAGTAAGTCTTTCAGATCCATCAAAAAACCACCCAGCGCAAAGCCTGACTTTCCTTCTCGTAGGTCTACCAGGAAGTCGACGTCGCTACTATCACTTGCGTTATCCCTCGCCATTGAGCCAAACACTCGGACGTTGGTAACACCATTTTTTTCAGCCAATGCCAGAATGTGCTTGCGGTTTTCTAATACAAGGCGATCCATATTAGGCTCCTGTGCTCTAAGGCGTTGCTTGGAGCAAAAGTTAGGAGAAAGTCAGGGATAATTGTAACACTAATCCTGAAATAGTGGGTTGGTGTTCAATTGCTACTATTGACTTCAAAGGTTTGAGACATCCTTCGTGGGTTACTTCTGTTGCCAGAGTTCTAACGCCTTGGCTGGTGGTGGCTGAATTTTTGAGACAATTGTACAAATAGATACATTTTTACCGCCAGTGCGTATATAGTTGAAAGATGTTCTTATAATTGACTATAAAGGATCAGTCGGGAAAACAGTGAATCAAAGTTGCTGTTCAGCAGTCCGTTTTCTCACCAGTAGCTAGAAAATAAGTATTTAAATACAATAACTTATCGCTTGTCATTTTGGGTTGTCTTGGTGAGCTGCAATGGGGCCACTATGAAAAAGCCTGTTGTACTTATCGTGGATGACGATCCCATCATCCTCGCTTACATGAGCAAAATTCTGTCACCTCAATACACGGTGCGCGCGGCTAATTCCGGCAAAAGAGCTATCAGCATCGCAGAAACCGATCCCACACCGGATTTAATTCTGTTAGACGTGCAAATGGCAGGTGTGGATGGCTATTCCGTATTGGAGCAACTCAAACAGATTCCTTCCACCCAGGAAACCCCGGTGATCTTTGTCACGGTAATGGAAGCAACCCACGATGAACAGAGGGGGTTTGCATTGGGAGCCGTTGATTATATTACCAAGCCTATTCGGCCAGCGATCTTGCTGGCCCGGGTCCGAAACCACCTGATTTTGAAGGAAGCCAGCGATTATTTACGTGACAAGAACAGTTTTCTGGAGGCGGAAGTGTCGCGCCGGATGGTAGAGAATCAAGTAATCCAGAGTGTCAGCATTCGGGCACTGGCGCACTTGGCGGAAACCCGTGACCCCGAAACCGGCGAGCACATACTGCGAACCCAAGCCTACGTTAAGACTCTGGCTCTTAAACTTCGCAAGTCTCCCCGATTTAGCCCAGTGCTTTCCACCCATTACATCGAGTTGTTGACCAAGTCTGCCCCCTTGCACGACATAGGCAAGGTGGGAATTCCTGATCAGATATTACTAAAGCCAGGCAAACTCAATAGCCATGAATGGGAAATTATGAAAACCCATGCCGCCATGGGCGCCCAGGCAATTGAACAGGCAGAGAAGGATGTGGATCACTCGGTGGAGTTCTTGCTATTGGCGAAGGAAATTGCCAATTGGCATCACGAGCACTGGAACGGCGGTGGTTATCCCGATGGGTTGTGCGGCGATGATATTCCCGTTTCTGCTCGTTTAATGGCTCTGGCGGATGTATTCGATGCCTTGGTCTTTCCTCGTGTTTACAAGCCTGCCATGCCGTTTTCCCAAGCCAGGGACATTATTGTTGCCGATCGCGGCAAGCAGTTTGATCCCGAAGTGGTGGACGCTTTTCTGGATACTTTCGAGCAATTTATGGCCATTGCTCAGCGCTACGGTGGTGATGCTGTCAGCAGTGTAGAAGTTCACTAATGGCTATGCACGAATCTTTCGCTCTGCTCACTGGGCTTACAAATAACGCAACCCTGTTGTTGTCCCTGGTCATTGTATATCAGCTCATTTTTAGTCGGCTGCCCCGCGAAAAGCTTTCCACCACTCTGCTTATGGGAGCGTTTGTTGGCATAACCGCCATGGTTGCCATTGCCCTCTCTGTGGAGTTAAGGCCGGGAGTTATTTTTGATTCTCGGTCTGTGATATTGAGTCTTGGCGCATTATTTGGTGGCCCCGTTGTGGGCGTGGTGTCCTGCGTTATGACTGTAGCCTATAGAGCCTATGAAGGTGGCATTGGTGTACTTGTGGGGATTTTGGCGTCCATCACGGTCACTGGTTTGGGAATCGTAGGTTACTACTTGCGTCAAAAGTTCATTTGGCCGCACCGCATAGTGTCCATACTGGGGTTTGGTTTTGCTGTGCACGCTGTTTCCTTTTGTTGGCTGTTTTTACTACCCCAACCGATACGCGACGAAGTGGTACTTCAATTCGCTCCCGCCTTTTTATTGATCTTGCCCGTGGTGAGCTTCTTAGCGGGCATGCTTATGCTGATTGTGGAGGAGCGATATGAAGCGGAGCTGCGCTTGAAGCATACGGATCACCTGCTTCAAGAAATGGGTAACATGGCAAAAGTGGGCGGCTGGGATTTTAATGTGGCAACAGGAGAAGGCAGCTGGACTCCCCAGGTAGCCGAGATTCATGAGATGTCGGTAGGTCAGCAAACCCATGCCGAACTGGGTGTCTCTTATTATCAGGGAGTACATCAACAGCGTATCGAACAGGCCATAAAACGTGCCGCAGAAGAGGGTGAGCCCTACGATTTGTCGTTGGAAATGGTGACGCCATCCGGTAAGAAAAAATGGGTGCGCACAAAAGGGCGGCCCATTTATCGGGCTGGAAAAGTGGTGGAGTTAAGGGGGTCAATTCAAGACATTACGGAATCCAGACGGGCGCAAAATGAATTGGAAGATCGGGAAAAACGTTTGCAGTTGTTTATTGATCACGCTCCCGCAGCCATTGCCATGTTTGATCTTAATATGAATTACTTGGCTGTTAGCCAGCGTTGGCTGAGGGATTTCAAACTGGGAACCGAAGACGCAGTATTGGGCCGTTGTTATTACGATATATTTCCGGGGTTGCCCCAGCGTTGGAAGGATATCCATCAGCGGGTATTCCAGGGTGAGCATCTATCCTCGGACAAAGACTTTTTTGAAACTGAAGATGGCCGATCCTTATGGTTGCGTTGGGAAGTTCTACCTTGGCGCAACAGCCAAGAGCAGATTCAAGGGTTAGTGATTTTTTCGGAGGATATCAGCGAGCGGATCAAATCGGAACAAGCCTTAAAAGATAGCGAGGCTCGGTTGCAGGCGTTGTTGGATACCCTGCCGGATTTGGTTTGGCTAAAGGGGCCCGATGGCCGCTACATATACTGCAACAGAAAATTCGAGCGCCTGGTGGGAGCAGCAAAATCGGGCATTATTGGTAACACAGACCACGATCTTTTTGCGAAGCCATTGGCCGATGCGTTCAAAAAAAGCGATTTGAATATTATTGAATCCCGACAACCGGCCAAAACCGATCAAACCATGACTTATGCTGACGATGGCCATGTGGAAGATCTGGAAGCCATTAAAACCCCAATCACAGGAAACGACGGTGATCTGTTGGGGGTGTTGGGTATTGCGCGGGATATGACGGAGCGCAATCAAACACAATTAGAGCTTCGTAAATTGGCCGGAGAGTTGGATGAACATAAAAATCATCTTGAAAGCCTGGTACAGAAGCGCACCATGGAATTACTGGAAGCCCAGCAGAAGGCGGAGGTGGCCAACCAGGCAAAGAGTGCATTTTTAGCCAATATGAGCCACGAGATTCGAACCCCTATGAATGCCATAATTGGCTTGACTCACTTAATGCTGCGGGAGAGTTTAAGCGATGTTCAGGCTTCTCGATTGGAAAAGATCAGCGTGTCGGGTCGTCACCTGCTGTCCATCATTAATGACATACTGGACCTGTCAAAAATCGAGGCAGGCAAGCTTGTAATAGAGGAAGTGGACTTTCATTTGGATGTTATTTTTGATCATGTCCAGTCCATGCTGCGAGACAAGGCCGCGAGCAAGGGCCTAGAAATTGAGGTGGACCGAAATGGTGTTCCCCCCTGGTTAAGAGGTGATCCTACCCGCCTTCGTCAGGCGTTATTAAACTATGCCATGAATGCACTTAAGTTCACTGAGTCGGGGACCATTCGGCTGCGATCTCAACTATTGCAGCAGCAGGAAGACAAGCTGTTGGTGCGGTTTCAAGTTGAGGATACGGGTATCGGCATTGCGCCAGAGAAATTGGCTAGTCTGTTTGATGCTTTTGAGCAGGCGGATATTTCCACCACCCGTAAGCACGGTGGCACTGGTCTGGGTTTGGCCATAACCCGGCGACTGGCACACCTAATGGGGGGGCAAGTGGGTGTTGAAAGTGAGCCTGGTAAAGGCAGTCAGTTTTGGTTTACCACCCAGTTGAAAGTGGGGCAGGGTGTTGAACCTCACCCACAACCAGAGCAAGAAAATGGCGCCGAGCGGGTGGTGCGGTCCCACCATGCTGGCTGTCAGATTCTGCTGGTGGAGGACAACCCTATTAATCGCGAGGTGGCAGTGGAGTTGTTGCGTGGGGCAGGTCTGGAAGTGGACGTAGCGGAAAATGGTCGTAGGGCCATTGAGATGGTTACCCATAACCAGTACCACCTTGTGTTGATGGATATTCAAATGCCGGAGATGGATGGGCTGGAGGCCACACGATTGATTCGTTCCATGGAAGGCAAGGAGCCGCTGATTATTTTAGCCATGACAGCAAACGTGTTTGCTGAAGATCGAGAGCTGGCGCTAAAAGCGGGGATGAATGATTTTGTTGCCAAACCCATAGACCCACAATCGCTATTCTCTGCCCTCAGTCGTTGGCTGCCAAAGCAGCAGCAAGCCCCAAGATTGCAGGAGGTTGATGAGCTGGATGGGGCCTCAAGCGGGGGGTGCCAAACCCAAAATTATCTTGCCAGAATGCTTGGCCCGGATATTAATGTTGGCTTGGCCAATCTGCGCGGAGACATGGGCAGCTATGTGCGCTTATTGAAACGATTGGATACGGATTGGAAGCGGGAGCTGCCCATTTTGAAAGGCCATTTAGCCGGAGGAGACAGGAATGCTGCCAGTGCTCAGCTTCATTCCCTCAAAGGCGCAGCTGGCACCTTGGGGCTTTCCCATTTAATGGCCAGCGCTGGCCAGTTTGAAAAGATGATTGCCGCAGAAATGGTTCCTTGGGA
Organism: uncultured Ketobacter sp.; assembly: GCA_964016105.1. Taxonomy (GTDB): domain Bacteria; phylum Pseudomonadota; class Gammaproteobacteria; order Pseudomonadales; family Ketobacteraceae; genus Ketobacter. Next base: position 107,844 of record CAXHEX010000014.1, on the reverse strand, counting down.
TGAACAACAGGTGAATCAAATGCTAGAGCGAATGCACAATGAGTTGTCCATGCTGCATCATGTGCTACAGCGGGTGGATTCCCAAGAGAAGATTGAACCAAAAGCTCAGGTGGATATGGCGCGAGCAAAGGCCTTATTAGAAAAACTGATATTTTTGCTTGAGTGTGATGATGCCAGCGCTAATGATTTATTGCTGCAATCCAAAGCCGTTTTGACCGCAGTTTACGGAGCGCCGGTGGACCAGGCAATGCAATCCGTTCTTTGTTTTGACTATCCGAAAGCGCTGGAAAAATTTCGTGACTTGTTGGAAAACACCCCTGGTTTTTCGTCCCAGACCCATTAAGGGTTCGTTTGATGATGGCTCATGGTTAAAGCGGTATTGATGGCGTAGTCCAGGCTGCCGCAGTCAGCTTTACCCGTGCCCGCAAGATCCAGCGCCGTACCGTGGTCAACGGAGGTGCGCACAATGGGCAGGCCCAGGGAGATGTTCACCGCGTTACCAAAGCCCAAATGTTTGAGTACGGGCAATCCTTGATCGTGATACATGGCAATCACGGCGTCCGTACGATCCAGGTATTTGGGGGTGAATAGGGTGTCCGCAGGTAAACAGCCTTCAAGATCCAGTCCCTGTTGCCTTAGCTTGTCCAGGGTGGGATCAATAACCTCAATCTCTTCGCGACCTAAATGGCCTGCTTCTCCGGCATGGGGGTTAAGCCCGCATACCAATAATTTGGGTTGGTTTATTCCAAACTGCTGTTGCAAACTTTGATGGGTAATTCGGATAACCTGCTCCAGCAACCCCGGGGTGATGGCGTCCGGGATTTGACGCAAGGGCAAGTGGGTGGTGACCAGGGCCACTCGCAAGCCTGGGGTGGCTAGCATCATCACTACCTGGGGGCTGTTGCAGCGTTGTTGCAGGTACTCTGTATGGCCGCTGAATGGGGTGCCGCTGTCATTAATGGTGGACTTTTGTATCGGGCAGGTGACCATGGCGGCGAACTCACCCTGTAGGCAGCCATCAATGGCCCGGTTCAGGGTTTTCAGCACATAAGGCCCATTTCTGGCGTCCAGCTTCCCAGCAATGGAGGGTGTAGCCAGGGTCTCCGGTAAAATAGCCAGTTGCCCGGGCAATCGTGTTGAACCGGGTTGCCACTGCACCAGGTCAATTTTTGTAAGGCCCAGTTGTTGCGCCCGCTGGGCCATCAAATCGGGGTCTGCCACCACCACCCAGTCCCGGCAGTCCCGTTTTTGGGCCAGCTGCAGTATCAGTTCTGGGCCAACGCCAGCGGGTTCCCCGGGGGTGATAGCAATGGTCATGACAGAGGCTTAGAGCTTAACTTCAACATAGGCATTCTGGCGGATTTCCCGTAACCAGCCGTCCAGCTCTTCATCAAACTTGCGACGCTGCAATAGCTGTCTGGCGCGGCCGCGACGAAACTCTTCGCTCATATCCTGGGATCGACGTTCCAGCACTTCCATTACGTGCCAGCCAAACTGGGAGCGGAAAGGCTCAGATATGGCGCCTTCATCCAGAGTGTTCATGCGTTCCTCGAATTCCGGCACCATTTGTCCTGGGTTTACCCAGCCCAGTTCGCCGCCCTGAAGTGCGCTGCCGGGGTCATCGGAATAGGTTTTGGCCAAGGTTTCAAATTGGGTTTTGTCTTCCTGTAATTGATCGTAGATTTCGTTGATCAGTTTTTGGGTTTCGTTTTCGCTGCGAATTTCGTTGGGTTTAATCAGAATATGTCGCGGTTTGGCCTGTTTAACGAATTGTTCGGTGCCTCCGCGAATCTCCAGAACTTTGATAATGTGAAAGCCGGACGCGTTGCGGATGGGGGTGGCCACCTCACCCTGTTTCATTTCCAGTACGGTTTCAGAGAACAGTGTGGGCAATTGCGCTGCTTTGCGCCAGCCCAAATCGCCCCCGGAAAGGGCGGTCTCACTGGAGGAATATTGTGCCGCAAGGGCGCCAAAGTTGGCTCCCTCGCTGGCCTGTTTGTACACTTTGATAGCCTGCTTTTCCGCTTCTTCAATGTTGGTGCTGCTGTTGGTTTGGATCAGGATATGGCCCAATCGATAGTCCGGTGCCAAATTGGTTTTGGCCATTTCTGATTCCAGGAATTTGTTCACATCCTGCTGGGATACCTGAATACGGCTGGCCACTCGGCGCTGGCGCAACTGGTTTACGGTGAGTTCCCGTCGGATCTGGTCCCGCAAGCCGGGCCAGGAGATGCCTTCTTTTACCACGCTTTCCTTAAATTGATTGGCGGTCATGTTGTTCTGTCGTGCCACATTATTTAGGGTTTCGTTGATCTGGTTATCGTTTACTCGAATTCCTCCCCGTTCCGCCATTTGCAGCTCAATGCTCTCCACAATCATGCGCTCTAAAACCTGTTCCAGTAGCACGTTGGTGGGTGGCATGGGCTGGTTTTGCTCCCGCATCCGCATGCGGATGGTGGCAGCCCGGCTTAACAGCTCGGTTTCCATGATGATGTCATCTTCCACCACCGCCACAATCCGATCCAGATCAGTGGGGTTGGCCTGAGCCAGTGTGGCCAAGCCTGAAAGGAAACTGGATAGCAAAAAAATTAGGGGATATAACGTAACGCGCATGTAAACAATACCTTAATTAAAATCGGGGAGGGCGAGCTTCTTCGCGCTCTCGGAAACCGGAGATGGCATCTTCCAGTATGGAATCCACCGACCCACCAACGCCGCCCAGGCCTTTCAATTCAAACTGTATGAAAATGCCATGGGCAGGTTTAACTACTTCTATTTCGTCATTGGACTCTTTCAGATAGCGTCGGTTCACCATCCGTACCCGCCAGCAGCAACTTTCATATTCTACACCGACGATGTTGTCGAAAGAACGGGACTGCTCCAGATCAAAGCCCCAGCGACCGATCAGGGCCCAGCGTTGATTCAGGCTCCAAATGAAGGAAACGTCCGATTGCTTAATTTTCTCAGATTCCGGGTCCGCGGTGACTGCACCATCATCATAGTGGTTGTAAGTAAAATTGGCCAAGTTGCCCATGGCATCGCGATAGCCAAAGCCCGTTACCACGCTATCCACATTATTCTCCTGGGAATCCCACTGGGCATCCGCTCGCCAACTCCATTGTTCATTTATATACCAGTTCACCCGCCCCACAAACGGGGACAGGGTGGTATCTTCTGTGGCATCTTCTTCACTCAACTGCACTTCCCGATCACGCAGGTAGAAGATTTGCCCCAGGCTCACATTGATTTGTTCCAGGCCGCTGTCTTGATGGATTAGGCGTGAGGTAAGGCCAATGGATACTTGATTGGCGTCACCTATCCTGTCGCCTCCGGTGAAGCGATTGTCCCGGAACAGTTGTTCGTAACCAAAACTGGTTTTGGCGGTATCGAATGTGGGCAGGTTGTTTTGTTCGCGGAAAGGCGCATACAGGTAGAATACTCTTGGCTCCAACGTTTGCAGATATTCGCTGTTGGAAAATGTAAACGGTCGATCAAGATAAAGACCCATATCGATACTGGCCACGGGGGTTTCCAGCTCTGTGGTGTTGTCGCTCAAGTTGACCTGATTCAGATCGTAATAGCGATAATTGAATGCCAGTTTCGGCACCAAAAAGCCCCAGGCGCGGCGGTAGTTGTAGCGGGCAAAAGGGGTGAGTTGTATGCGGTGGGCACTGGTGGGGCTGTCCACAATATCCTCTGGATGATCAAAGTAGGTGTATTCCGTGCCCAGTCCCAGCTCCCATGGGCTTTCGCCTAGCTTGTAGCGACCGTCTGCCCTGAGCTGTGGCAACATCCGATAGGGCAAGTCTTCGTCGTCAATCAGTTCATCAATGGTTTGAAACTGTTGCACCAGGCCCCGGGCATGCCAGTGTGTACCGTAGTAAAACACATCGGATCTCTGGCCCAGATGGGTGGCGCTGGCGGTATTCAGGGTGGTGTCTAAATCCAGAAAGTGGTCGCTATCGCCCACCCGGGTATAGTCCACCGTATTGCCCCAGCGGCCATAGTTTCCCCGGTGGTGCCAGGTTACCAGGCTGCGGGATTCGCTGGTTTTTTTATCTTTGTATAAATAGCCGCCACCAAAATCCCCCTCTGTATGGGGAGTTAAATAGCGAAACTCCGCTTCCAGCATCTCGCCGCGATCGGCTAAAAAGCGGGGGGTTAGGGTTGCGTCGTAGTTGGGTGCCAGATTCAAATAGTAGGGTACAGACAGGTCTAACCCATTTTCACCGGTGCCAATGGTGGGGAAAAGAAAACCGGTTTGGCGGCGGTCGTCAATGGGAAAGGTCCACCAGGGCAGATAAACCACGGGAATTCCCCCCACTTCCACGGCCGCACCCTGGACTTTGCCCCAGCCGCTGTTTTCATTCAGCTCAATGCGCTTGGCTTTGATGGCCCATGCCTTGTCATCGGGTTCGCAGGTGGTGTAGGTGCTGTTGTCCAGCACCAGCACTTTTTCTTCCGGATTGAAAATGCGTCCGGCGGTGCCGTGGACGTGAATATCATGGATGACGTATTCCGTGTTCTGTACATCCAGCTTCTTTTCGTTGAGGTTGATTTTGGCGCTGTCGCCCAAAATCAACATTCCTGGCTGGCGAATGATCACGTTGCCGTTCAGTTCCGTGGCACGGGATTGGCGGTTTAAACGAATTTCATCGCTGTACAGTTGCCGGCTGCCCTGCGTCATTTCCACATTGCCACTGAGAACATTGGTGCCATCGGGCAGGGTATCGAACTTGTCCGCAGAGGCTTTTATCTGGCTTTGGGTGGGGTCGCCGTCTTCCAGGCTGGGGGAGACATAAACGCCTTCGCACATGCCCCGATGCTTGGGGCGCTGTTCCTCAGGCATGGCGGCGATTTCCTCGGGGGAAATCCAATCCAGGCGACGATAAGAGTTAGTGTCTTTTGGGTCCGCCAGGGCCATATTAGCTGAGCTAAAACAAACCAGCTTCAGTGCCGCCAGCAGTGTGGCAGACGTTAACTTATTGATCCGATTCATTAATGATGTATTCAGAAATTGATGAGAGAGCTTGACCCTGTTTTAATTCTGGTGTGATCATACACCAACCCCCGCTATCAGTCACAAATTTGCCACCCTATGGATCAGCGTCGCGATCAACTCTGTCATTGGATAAACAAGCAGCTCAATCAGCTTAATCTCTATCAAGGTTCTTCACTGCCCTTGGCGGTGGTGTCCGGAGATGCAAGCTTTCGCCGATACTTCCGTTGCCACTACCCTGTGGCGGAAAAAGCAGGCTCAGTCATCTGTGTGGATGCCCCACCGGATAAAGAAGACAATCGCCAGTTTGCCAAGATTGCGCAGCAGTTTGCCGCTGCCGGCGTGCCCGTACCTCAATTATTGGCCACGGACTTTGATCAGGGCTTTATGATGTTATCGGATCTAGGGGATTGCCTGCTCAAGCACGTTTTGAGCTCTGATAATGTGGATAACTTCTTTGCCATCGCTTTCTCCCAGTTACTGCAAATCATGGAGGCGGATTTTAGCCAGGCTCCGTTACCCAAGTACGAGGGCGCGAAATTACAGCAAGAAATGGAGCTGTTTCGCCACTGGTTTTGCGGTGAGTTTTTGCAGTTGGATTTAACTCAACCCCAACAGCAGTGTTTAACCGATTGTTTCGATTTCCTGGAACGCCAGGCCTTGCAACAAACTCAGGTGCCCGTGCACCGGGATTTTCATACCCGAAACCTCATGGTAATGGCCGAAGGTCAGCTGGGGGTGATCGATTTTCAAGATGCGGTGGTGGGGCCGGTGAGCTACGATTTGTTGTCCCTCCTGAGGGATGAAACTTTCCCATCCTGGCCTGAAACCCAGGTTAAGCAGTGGGTGCTGGATTTTGCACACCTGCTTCGTAAGCAGGGTATCTGTTCCCCTACGGACCAACAGTTTTGGTTTGATTTCAATGCCATTGGTGCCCAGCGCCATCTGAAAGTGGCGGGCATCTTTGCCCGTTTACATTACCGCGATAACAAGGCGGGTTATCTCCAGCATACCCCTCAATCCCTAAAATACTTAATGGCCGAGTTACGGCAGCTGGCCCCCAGCGCACCTGACTGCGTGGCGGAACTGGAGCGCTGGCTGCAGAACACGGTTGTGCCTTGCTTAAACCGGGCACTGCAACAGGGCTCAAAGCCATGAAGGTTATGATTTTGGCGGCAGGACGGGGTGAGCGAATGGGGGCGCTAACGCAATCCTGCCCAAAACCTCTGATTAAAGTGGCGGGAAAGCCTTTGCTGCAACACCACCTGGAGCGTCTGCAAGCTGCGGGATATGGTGATGTGGTTATCAATGTGGCCTATCTGGGTGAGCAAATTCAGCAGTTTATTCACCGGGATTTCTTGCCTTCAGTGGCTGGGGCCATGAATATAGAAATCAGTGTGGAGTCTCATTGTCTGGAAACCGGTGGCGGAATACATAATGCGCTACCCTTATTGGGAGATCAGCCGTTTGCGGTAATAAATGGCGATGTATGGACTGACTACCCATTGCAACAACTGCCCGTTACCCTAACGGGATTGGCCCATTTGATGCTGGTGGATAACCCCGAACATAATCCAGGCGGGGATTTTAGCCTGCAGGGTAATGGTCAGGCGCTGAACCCGTCTGGCTCGGAAGCCGGTACCGCTTTAACTTTCAGTGGTGTTAGCGTGCTGAATCCGCTTTTGTTTCGTGGTTGTCAGTCCGGGGTGTTTCCCCTGGCGCCGCTATTACGCAGGGCGGCGGATCAAGGTCAACTGACAGCAGAGCATTACCAGGGCATTTGGACCGACGTGGGCACCCCGGCGCGGCTGCAGGCGGTGGAAAACAGTATTCAGGAGCAATAGTTAGTGAATTCGTTAGTATGGCTGGGGCCCACTTTGGGCCTGGTGGTGGGCTACTTCCTGGCAGGCGGTGGTGTGTTAGGGGTGGTGGGCTCCGTGGTGGGCGGCTGGTTAGGCCATCAGTTTGATGTGATTGTGCAGCTGAGTTCCAGTGTTTTTCAGTTTGCTACACCTAAAACTAAAGGTCGTGAATCGGAGATACAGCTGGCGTTTTTTCGTGCCACCTTTGTGGCCCTGGGTAAGATAGCCAAATGCGATGGCGTGGTGTGTGATGCGGAAATCCAATGGACCTCCCAGGTGATGAAGCGCATGGGCCTGACGCCGGAAAAAAAGCGTGAAGCCATCGAGTTGTTTGATTTAGGCAAGTCCAGCTCGGACATTTCCCAGGTGTTGGATGAGTTGCGGGAAACCTGTGGCCGGCGTACCACTTTGTTGCAGATCTTTATGGAAATCCTGGTGCAGGGTGCTTTGGCGGACGGCAAAATGGATCAGAAGGAATGGGCTGCCCTGAGCCACATAGCACAATCCGTGCGTTTCCGTATTTCTTTCCTGGAACGGATTGTACGCAGCGCCCAGGCCTATCAGGATGTGCGCTCCAGCTCCCCAGAGCAGCCCCTGTCTGAACAAGATGAGGTGGCCCGCGCTTACGATATTTTGTCCGTGAGCCCCGATGCCAGTACCCAGGAACTTAAAAAAGCCTATCGTCGCCTGATCAGCCAGCACCATCCGGATCGTCTTATTTCCAAAGGCATGCCCAAAGAGATGATGGAAATGGCGAAAGAAAAAACCCAAGCCATTCGAGCCGCGTATGAGATTATTGTAAAAACCAGAAAAAAGTAATGGTTACAGACTTCGCTTTTATTCTTTAGACTGAACTAAAGAGACAAAAGAGAAGGGTGATCATGAACAACAGCTTTAATGCACTATCTACACTGACTGTAAACGGTAAAGACTACCGCTATTTTCGATTGCCAGCATTGGCAGCGGAATACGATTTACAACGGCTACCGTTCTCCCTCAAAGTTCTATTGGAAAACCTGCTGCGCAAAGAAGACGGCTTCAAGGTCACTGATGAAGACGTGCGCGCAGTGGCCGGCTGGCAAGCCAAAGCCGAGCCCAGCTACCAATTCGGTTTTACCCCGGCCCGGGTGGTTTTGCAGGATTTTACTGGCGTGCCAGCGGTGGTGGATCTGGCGGCCATGCGTGCGGCCATGCGCAGCCTGGAAGCGGACCCTTCCAAGATCAATCCCCTGTGCCCGGTGGATTTGGTGATTGACCATTCTGTGATGGTGGATGTGTACGGCACCCCCGATGCTCTGGAAAAAAACACCGAAATTGAATTCCAACGTAACAAAGAACGTTATCAATTTTTAAAATGGGGCCAGCAGGCCTTTGATAACTTCCGGGTGGTACCACCGGGAACGGGCATTGTGCATCAGGTGAATCTGGAATACCTGGCGCAAGGGGTTATGACCGAACAGGTTGGGGATGAGTTGTTTGCCATTCCAGATACCCTGGTGGGTACCGACTCACACACCACCATGATCAATGGCCTGGGTGTGTTGGGTTGGGGTGTGGGTGGCATCGAAGCGGAAGCTGCCATGCTGGGGCAACCCATTACCATGCTGATCCCTCAAGTGGTGGGCTTCAAGCTTAGCGGTGTGTTATCGGAAGGGGCCACTGCCACAGATCTGGTGTTAACCGTGACTCAAATGCTGCGTCAGCATGGGGTGGTGGGCAAGTTTGTGGAATTCTACGGGGAAGGCTTAGACCACTTACCCCTGGCAGACAGGGCTACCATCGCCAACATGGCTCCAGAATACGGTGCAACCTGTGGCATATTCCCTATTGATCAGGAAACCATTCGTTATCTGCAACTTTCCGGGCGGCCACAGGAAACCGTTCAGTTGGTGGAGGCCTACGCCAAAGCCCAAGGCCTGTGGCGCGAAAGCGATACCCCCGATGCGGAATACTCCAGCTATCTGGAATTGGATCTGGCCACAGTGAAACCCAGTTTGGCGGGGCCCAAGCGTCCTCAAGACCGTATTACCCTGGATAAGGTGTCAGAGGAGTTTGAAACTTTTTTGGCGGATCAGCTTCATTCTCGCCAGCAAATAATAGCTACTGATGGTGCCAGCAAGTTCGATGAAGAAAGCCCCGATACCAGCGCTAACTCCCAGCCACGGGATATGCGTGTGCCATTCAATTTAAATGGTGTAGACAGCGAACTTTGTCACGGCGCAGTTGTTATTGCCGCTATCACCAGTTGTACCAATACCTCCAACCCTGCGGTTATGCTAGCGGCGGGGTTAGTTGCGCAAAAAGCCCTGGCTAAGGGTTTACAAGTGAAACCCTGGGTAAAAACGTCATTGGCTCCAGGCTCGCAAGTGGTACCCGCTTATTTGAAAAAAGCCGGGCTACTGCAACCGCTGGCTGATCTGGGTTTTAATATTGTTGGTTTTGGTTGTACCACCTGTATCGGTAACTCGGGTCCGTTGGCGGAGCCCATTGAAACCGCCATTCGCAGCGGCGACCTGGTGGTGGCATCAGTGCTTTCGGGTAATCGAAATTTTGAAGGCCGTATCCACGGCGCGGTGCGCGGTAACTATTTAGCTTCACCGCCGCTGGTGGTGGCCTATGCGTTGGCGGGTAATATGACCGTGGATGTGGCCAGCGAACCATTGGGTGAAGACAGCAATGGTGACCCGGTATACCTAAAAGATATCTGGCCCAGCCAAAAAGAAATAACGGATTTGATCGTCTCCACTGTATCGGCAGAGATGTATCAACAAAAATACGCCGATGTATTTCAGGGGGAAGCGGCCTGGAGTGATTTGCCTGCACCCAATAATGAGATTTACAGTTGGCCCGAATCCACTTACGTGCGTAAGCCCACCTTTTTTGAAGGGATGGATCTCACTCCGCCGCCCTTACCCAAGATTGAAAATGCCCGCTGCCTGGTGAAGGTGGGGCATTCCATCACCACGGATCATATTTCTCCTGCCGGTGCTATTAAACCCGATAGCCCTGCCGGTAACTATCTGCAACAGCAGGGGGTGGAGCCGAAAGACTTTAATAGCTACGGTTCCCGCCGCGGTAATCATGAAGTGATGATGCGGGGCACTTTTGCCAATGTGCGGTTGCGCAATCAATTGGCTCCGGGAACGGAAGGCAGTTGGACTACACACTTTCCCAGTGGTGAACAGATCAGTATTTTTGATGCCTCCATGCAATATCAACAAGATAAAGTGCCCCTTGTTGTGCTGGCAGGAGAAGAATACGGCACCGGTTCATCACGGGATTGGGCGGCAAAAGGCACCAACCTGCTGGGCATAAAAGTGGTGATTGCAGAAAGCTATGAGCGTATCCACCGTTCTAACTTAGTGGGTTTCGGTGTGTTGCCGTTGCAGTTTAAAGACGGTGAAAGTGCTGACGGATTAGGTCTAACAGGAAAAGAGACCTTTGCCATTGAGCCCATTGAACTCTCTGACCAAGCTCGACCCAAAAGCCTGCAGGTAACCGCCATGGATGACAGCGGCAAACAAACGGTCTTTACTGCAGATATTCGCATTGATACTGCTGTTGAGTGGGATTATTACCAGCATGGTGGCATATTGCATTATGTGTTGAGGCAACTGGCAGGCTGATGCTGAAGCATTATTGTTAGCGATTATCGGGCTAGAGCGGTGATTGAGCAGGGAGGCTTTTATTGGCAGTGAAAAATTTTCATCTAAGTACAAGCAATTTCATTGTCATCGCGATCTTATTACTAGGCGGTATTGCCGCTCTGGCTTGGTATTCGCGGCAGCATGCGGAAACCGTTGTTTACCGAGATGCCCGAGAAAAGCTTAATCACCTTCAGAATTTGCAAGAAGGCATAATAAAGGGCACTTTAGAGAACGCAGAACATCATGTGCGTTTTCTGCAAGCGGTTCCACCGGTACAGGGGATCGCCGATGCCGTTAGAAATGCTGAACAATCTCCTTCAAATGACGATCAATATCAACAATGGGAAGCTCGGTTAAAAACCACGTTTGTGGCCTACATCCGCAGTAACCCCATGATCGCCCAGATCCGATATATCGGCGTTGCCAATGATGGTAAAGAACTGGTGCGGGTGGATCGTAAAGGGGGGCACATAAAGGTGACTCCTAACCAACAACTGCAGAGCAAGGGCCATAGAAATTATTTTAAAGAAGGAATTTCTCTTGCTCCGGATAAAGTTTATTTTTCACCCATCAACCTCAATCGAGAGTTAGGGATGATCGAGCAACCCCATTGGCCCACCTGTCGTGTCATCAAGGCTTCCTATGATAAGCAAGGGCGGATTTTTGGTCTGATTGTGGTGAATCTCAATCTACAATCGGTGTTTGATCGGCTGGCGGCTTCCATACCCGATACAATGTCGGTGTTTTTGTTGAATTCTCGCGATGAGTTTTTGTTTCACCCAGATTCCAGTCGAAACTTTGAGTTCGAATTTGGAGATGGCAGCAGCTGGGTTCAGAGCTATAGCGATACAGAGAACCAAGTAGATGGGATTAGCTACTACTTGGTGGAAAATAATACTAACTCTAAAGAAGCTTACTACGGCATAAAACAATCCCTGTTTATGCCCACCGGTGAAGGGCAGCGTGAACTCACGTTGATTACTGCCCAGGATTTATCAGTATTGCGATCTGAGATTCGTAAACCGCGCTTGGACTTGCTGTTCATCGCGGTGGCATTCTTTTTTGTTGTAGTATCCGTGTTGATTTTATACTGGTTGATTGGAAAAAAAAGCATAAACGAAATGGCCCTGAAAGCAAAAATTGAGGCTATCTTCAAGGGTTCCAGGGATCTGGTGATTGGCTTGGATGCAAAGGGAAACGTTCTTTCTTGCAACCAATCAGCCTTAGTGGCTCTGGGCTGGTCAGAACAAAGTTGTCGTAATCATAGCCTGGTGGATCTGGCGTACTCCGAACATGATGGAAGCGGTTTACAGGGAGATCGGCAACGGATCAATGATGCTTATAAGATTGCGTGGGAGGGTGGAGATGCTCACCCAATAACCTTTCGGTTAAATAGCCCACAACAACAAAAAGGTGAAGAGCTTGAGCCGCTCTACGGGTCAATTGCTTTTTCCCCTATTACCATCGATGGGAGAAGAATTAGAGAAGTTACCGCTATTGTTCGTGATATCAGTGATGCAAAACGGTTGCAGATCAAGCTTGAGCAGGCTGTTGCGACACTTTCCGATAAGAACAGGGAAATGGAACAGTTTATATACACCGTGTCCCATGATTTACGCTCACCTCTGGTCAGCGTAAATGGCTTTACCAAGGCTGTTATAAGGGATATGAATAAGCAGCTTGATCCTAAAAACCTCCACCGCTTGGAACGAGTTTTAACCAATGTTGATCACTTGGGAGAATTATTAGATGATTTACTGGTTCTGTCGAGAGTTGTGAATGCGCCTTTACAATGCGAGGCTTGTAGTGTTCTAACTTGCTTGGGTAAAGTGCAGGATTCATTGGCTGAAATGATTGAGGCTAACCAATGTATTCTGCGTGCTCCAGAAGAAGATGTTACGGTTTACGCCAATGAAAAGTTATTGGTCCAATGCCTCCAAAACTTGATTGAAAATGCCATTAAGTATCGCCATCCAGATCGCCAGCTTGTGGTGCAGGTGACCTGCAAAAATCTGGAGCTATGCACCCAGGTTTGGGTGGCCGATAACGGTGTTGGGATTGAGCCACAATACCATGAAAAAGTATTTAGAATTTTTGAGCGATTGGAAGATGTGAATAAAGAGCAGGAAGGAACCGGAGTGGGCTTGTCCATTGTGAAAACGGTGATGGAAAAGCACCAGGGCTCTGTTGCATTGGATTCGGTTCTGGGAGCTGGCGCTACTTTTAAATTGGAGTTCCCGAAAGAATGTTAAGGGATGGGTGTGATTATGGGTGATTTAGATATTTTAGTGGTAGAGGATAACGACGATCACGCAGAACTTTTGCTGGATAGCTTGGCGGAGTTCAGCCCCCAAAGCAAGGTTTCCCGTTTGCCCTGTGGTGAATCCGTGTTGGACTTGCTGGGTGGCATGGTGGATTGCAGCGAATGTCCCTTGCCGGACTTCGTTTTGTTGGATATCAAGCTGCCAAAGTGTGATGGTATTGAAGTTTTGAAGCGGCTAAGGCACCACCAGTGCTGGCAAGATGTACCGGTTTTTATGCTCACCACAAGCACATTGGAGCGAGACATAAAATCCTGTTATCGGAATGGTGCCAATGGATGTTTTGGCAAACCGTTTACCTATGATGACTTTTCGAAAGTAGTTAACACTCTTAAAGAGCGCTAGAGGCAGAGGCATTTATCCTAATGCATATACTACTGGTTGAAGACAATCCTGATCACGCGGAACTTATTACAGATTCGTGCCTGGCGGCGTTTGGATCAAGCGCTCAGATTGTTTTGTGCCCTACGGCAAAGAAGGCTTTATCCGAGTTGGAGCAATCAGATAGTGCGAAGATAGATATTGCTCTGTTCGATCTTAAATTGCCGGACTCCGACATCAATGCCACAGTGAAGACACTGGGAATATTGCGAACGGACATTCCCATAGTGGTGCTTACTTCTTTAAATGATACAGTGTTATCTCTGGGGCTCATTAACCAAGGGATACAAGACTATTTGCCCAAAGAAGATTTAAGTCCGGCACTGTTAGAGCGGGTCTGTCGCTATGCAATTGAAAGAAAAAAGCAACAGTTGAAGCTGGAGAGTCGGGCACAAGCCCAACAGATTTTCTGCGAAAGCTTGTCCCATGATTTTAAATCACCCATTAGGAATTTAGGGCAACTGGTTACTTTGTTGCAAGCCAGTTTTGAGAAACGGGGCGTGATTAATGAAAAAGAGCGGAATCTATTTGCGTTGATGGATAACCGGCTGAATAGTATGACTGATTTAGTGGGTGGGCTCTATCAGTATCTGCAGGTTGATAGCTATGCTCAAGAGTTGGATGTGGTGGATTTAGATGAAGTGATAGACCGAGTACTGATTGACTCTGATTTTTATGACTCTGAAAAAGTGGCTCTAGTACGACAACCGTTGCTCAAAGTGAGAGGCAATCTTATGCAGTTGTATTTGCTGTTTATGAATCTATTTGAAAATGCCATTAAGTACTGCGAAAGGTATCCAGAAATCAACGTATATGGCGAAGCTGATGGGCAAGGTTATAATGTCTATTTGCAAGATAACGGTATTGGTATGGAGGGGTCGGAGCTTAAGGGAATATTTCAACCCTTCACTCGAATTCAAGCGGAGAGCAAGCCTGGGGGTGGCCTTGGGTTAGCCATTGCCTCTCGAGTGGCAGAAAACTGTGGTGGCAATATCAGTGTTACCAGTACGCCAGGTGAAGGCAGTTGTTTTTGTATTAATTTGTGTCCCGCGTACTAGGGTTCGCTGTGACCGGCTGCTATTCCAAGCTCGAGAGATAGAACTCACTGATACGATGTCTTTGGCTGTAGCGGATACTTCGTTCCAATAAGGGAGGGGAGAGATCTTGTTTGTCAATCATGTCGTAGATGCCTAGATCTAAAGCTTCCTTGGTCATGCTGTTTTCAATGTGGCCCGAAACCACAATAAAAGCCGGTGAGGTAGTATAGTTCCTGAGTTTGGTCACCAGCTCAAAGCCATTGTGAGTGCCTAGCCTGTAGTCCACTAAACACACGTCGTACCGCTCCTTACCCAGTTTTTCGCATGCCTCATTATAGGAGGAGGCTAATTCAATCTGATAAAGACTTTGGTTTTCATTTAGCTTGTTTAAGGCTTCCGTCAGCATCATCCTATCTACTTCATTGTCGTCTACGATAAGTAATTTAACGGGATCATCGAGCTTCCAATACGCTGTGGAAATGGTGTCTCTCAGTCTTTGGTGACTCTCGCTTAACTTCGCTTCCAGGTTTTTGAGTTCGCTAATGTCACTTAATGAGATAACGCAACCCATGGTTTCATTGAACTCGTCTATATAAGGTGAAATTTTAACCCATAGCGTCACCCCAGTTTGATGAAGCGTCTCAATTTCGATGGTCACTTCATCTGTAATGACCCTTGAAATATCGCTAATGATACTTTTGTAGTCCACTGAGTGCGAGATATGGTGGAATGGCCTTCCCAGATCGCTGTCTATCAAATTCAGTAGTTTGGCAGCCAGGGGGGAAAATTGACGAATCAAAAGTGCGTGGTCTAGAAAAACGAACCCAATATCGGCAGATTTGATGATGTTATCCAAGTCCAGAGTGGCTTGTGTTAGCTCTTCAATTTTCTCGTGGTATTCAGAGTTCACCGAGTACAGCTCTTCATTTACGGATTGCAGCTCTTCATTGGTGCTTTGCAATTCTTCGTTGGCGGCCAGTAGCTCCTCGTTGGAGCTTTGCAGCTCTTCGTTCGTGGTTTCTAGTTCTTCTATGGCCAGTTGCAGCTCTTGTTTGGTTTGTTGGAGTGCTTTTTCCAGATTAACAATGAGACGCTGGCTTTCGTCATCGGGGTTATAGGCGATGATTTCGCTTTCTTTATAAGATTCATGTTCCAGTTCAGGCTCAAAAATCAGAGCAATGAAAGGCTGAGAATGTTCTGTTTCACAAACGTAAAGGGCTTGGATATTTATCTTGGCCTGGGTGTTGTCTTCGGATTGAAATTTAATATGTTGGTACTGAATGCTTTTCTGTTCGCTCTGAATTCTATGGAGAATATTGCCAACAGGGATTTTTAGCCCTTCAATCATCATGTCATTGATGTTTGAACTAAAGCGCCCCGCTTGTAGTTTTTTAGTATAGGGTTCGGTGTTCCCATACACGTGTAGTACGTCTAGGTTTTCGTCTAGCACGATGCAGCTATGGATGTAGTGATTAATTAGTTCTTCCAGCACAGGGAAGTGGGTTGGAGCCCTTTGGATTTGTTGGTAGTGACGAATCAGATTGTCTACTGTAGGTGTGCGGCTGGTCTTTGTTTTCGGCGCAGATTGGTTGTCTGGCGTGATGGATTCCGGTAGCAAACGGATGTTTGAGTTTTTTTGATAAATCCGACAGCGGTCATTTATAACATCAAAGTGTTTGCTTATCTCCCCAAGGCTTTCCGATGGCCCTAGGAACAAATACCCTTCACGTTGCAGTGAAAAATGCAACATGGATAGGGTTCTGCGCTGTGCTTTTGACTGAAAGTAGATCAGTACATTGCGACATAACGCCAAATGACAGTTTGAGAACGGCGGATCTCTCAATAAATTGTGGGTAGCAAACACCACCATTTGACGGATAGCCGGTATAAGGGTGTAGTGATCTTCATTTTCAATAAAATAGCGCTTTAAGCGTTCTTGGCTAATATCTGCAGATATATTGAGGTCGTATTCAGCATTGCTAGCAACGGCCAGCGCATTTGGGTCCACATCGCTGGCGAATATTTTCACGTTCCGCGCTGTTGAGAGTCTATTCAGGGCCTCATCAATAAGAATGGCAATAGAGTAGGCTTCTTCTCCCGTGGAGCATCCCGCTATCCAAATACGCAGGTTGGAATCCTGTTTTGAGTTCTCTAACAGTTCGGGTATAACGCTTTCCTCCAGGTATTCGAAGGCTTCGCTGTCGCGGAAGAAACGAGTAACACCAATTAATAGATCAATGGATAGCGCACCCACTTCTTCGGGGTTTGATTTTAGAAAGTCGTAATACTCTTGTATTCCAGCAAGCCCACGCAGCCCGATTTGGCGCTCAATGCGGCGGGATATGGTGCTGCCTTTGTACTGGCTAAAATCAACATTACTATTAGCGCGGAGTAGGTCATATATGCCTTGCATAGTATCTTCAGTTTGTTGCAGCACGCTGCCAACTGAATTTTCATTTCCCCTTACTAAGGGATGGGATACATACTGTAGTAATCGTTTTGGCAGTTCTGTTGCCTTGGCAATAATATCGGCACTGCCGGTTTTCTCGGCGCAATAGGGCATGCCATCGAACTTGGCGTCGGCTGAGTCTTGCACCATAACCAGTCCCCCGGCTTCCTTCACTGCTTTTATCCCCCGGCTGCCGTCACTGCCGGTGCCGGAAAGCACGATAGCAACGGAGCGTGGGCCTTTGTCCGCCGCCAGTGAATGGAAAAAAATGTCGATGGGGAAGTTGTTGCCGCTGTTGGGAACTTGATCCACCAGAACTAGGCGACCCTCGGATAAGGTCATGTTCTTTCTTGGCGGAATGAGATAGATGGTATTGGCTTCTACCTGAGTACCATTCACCACGTTAAGGATGCGCATGTTGGTCTGTCGTGCCAGCAGCTCATCCATAACGCTTTTGAAATCTGGAGATAAGTGCTGGATAACGATAAAGGCGAGATCGCTATCTGCGGGCATGTGGCTGAAGAAATTTTGCAAAGCTTCCAGCCCGCCAGCGGATGCGCCTATGGCGACGTAATGGCTAGGTATATGTGGCTCTGCTTGCATGCTGTCCCTCGCAATTATTATATGAGTAAATTGCCCTCCTGAAACTGCGTTAGTACATCTCTAAACACAAATTAGCAATCAGATTTAGGATACGGCCTCGCATGAAGGTATGCTACTGCCATCTGAGCTGTTGTCAAGAAAACGCTTGGTCTCAGTTGCTGACATCGGCTTATTTAGATAATAGCCTTGATAATTCTCGCAGCTCCAGTCGGCTAGCCTCGCTAATATTGGATGGCAATCAACACCTTCTGCTATCACCTCCATGTTGAGTGATTCCGCCAGCGCAATCACGGCTTTAACAATGGCGGCATCTTCTTTGTCTATAAGCATGTCTTTAATGAAGCTTCGATCAATTTTGATGATGTCTATGGGGTACTTTTTTAGAAAACTCAGGGAAGAATAGCCCGTACCAAAGTCATCTAATGCCACCCTTACCCCGAGCCGTTTGATTTGCTCAAGCGCCAGCCGCGTTTGCTCGTGGTCTTGCAGTAATGTGGTTTCCGTTATTTCAACCACCACATTATCGCCCCTTAGCCCGGCGTCTCTTATGGCACCTTCTATACTGGTTACTAAAACGGGATCGTGGAACTGTAGGGGGCTGATATTCACAGACATGACTGTATCCGGTGTTACGATTTTTTGATCTATCCAGCGTCGCAGGTTCTGCAGGCACACATGAAAAGTCCAACGACTGACGCTGTTCACCAATCCCGATTCCTCTAAAAGATGGATAAATTCCGTGGGTGACAATAAGCCCCGCTTGGGGTGGCGCCAGCGTAGTAGCGCCTCAAAGCCAATGATAGTACCACTGGCCACTTCAGCTTGTGG
The DNA here is from genome assembly GCA_964016105.1 of uncultured Ketobacter sp. Classification (GTDB taxonomy): domain Bacteria; phylum Pseudomonadota; class Gammaproteobacteria; order Pseudomonadales; family Ketobacteraceae; genus Ketobacter. The sequence goes on along the minus strand of CAXHEX010000014.1, from coordinate 89,717 downwards.
TTGGAAGTACACTTCAAACTCAGAGTTGCTGATGGCCATGTGTAGGCTGTTGCTCAGCTCCAGTTTGTTTTTGGACGCTTTCTCCAGCTCGGGAGAAAAGTATTGAAAATTATTTCTTCCAGCGTCTTTTGCCCGATAAAGCGCCATATCGGCTTGCTTTAGCAGTGTTTTTGCATTGGTTTTACTGCCTCCCAAGGCGAAGCAAATACCAATACTTGTGGATATATACACTTCTTGAGCGCCTAAATTAAAAGGCTTTTCTAGCACCCGAAGAATGCCTTCGGCGATGGCTGCAGCGGTCATGGCGTCCTGCATATCTTCAAGCAGAATCATAAACTCGTCACCACCCAGTCTGGCTACGGTGTCTTCTTGCCGCACGCAGCTTTGTACCCGGGTCGACACCTGTTTGAGCATCTCATCGCCTACATCGTGGCCCAGGGTGTCGTTGATATTTTTAAAGCCATCCAAATCCAAAGCCAGTAACGCCAGTGACCCATGACGATCCAGCCGCTTCAAGGCATGGATTAGTCGATCATTAAACAAAATACGATTGGCCAGCCCAGTTAGCGGATCTTGCTCCGCTAGTTCCCTCAGCTTTTGCTCAGATTCATGGTAGTAGCTGTTGTCAGTCAAGGTAGACAGAAAGCCAGAGATATCGCCATCGCTGTTATACAGGGGGCGAGCGTGCAATTGTACCCATGTGAGGGGTTTGTCGGCGTGTAGAATTCGGTAGTCTCGACGAAACTCTTTGCCCTGAGACAGGCTTTCGTGCAGAGCCGAAAGTATTTCTTCGGCATCTTCCTGGTGCAAAATTCTGCTCCAATTTAAGCCCCTAATGTCGTCTTCTTGAATGCCTGTAATCTGTAGCCATCGCTGATTTACATAGGAAGTGCGCCAATTTTCGTCGGTTTGGAGAATGCCCATAGGGGAAAGATCCGCAAGTACGCGAAAGCGCTGCAGTTCGGTTTTATTGCGCGCCTGAGCTGATCGTAAGTCACTGCTGTCCCGTAATAGAACCATTGTTCTAGGTTGTCCATACTCGCTAAAGTGATAGGTTGACAGCTCCAGAGGAATCAACTCTCCGTTTGACCGTTTGCCCTGCACTACAATGGTTTCATCGTGGCTTTGATGGCCAGCATGGAGGTTCAAGGTTTGGGTTTTGTGTTCATTCCGGAATCGCTCCGGAACGATCTGGTTAAATGTCATCTCTCGCAGGCTTGTGGAATCAAAACCGAAGATCGACTCTGCTGCCGGGTTAGCCCTTACGATAGTTTGTTCGCTGTTCAGTGTTACCATGCCAATGGGTGACACAAATTCCAACTTACTGAAGTTATCTCTCCAGGTATCCTTTTCCATTAACAAACGTTTGTCTTGAGAAGTTAATGGTTGTTTGTTTTCCAGTATTCGATGAATGCTGGCGCAGATGGAAAGTAAGGGCCAAATACGCTTGGCCAATTCGGAATGGTAGGGCTTCTCAGCGTTGGCAATGCATAAGGCTACATGTTGATTTAAGCCCATGGGGAGAGGTATCACGATGACCTGCGATAAATCACGTAGCAGAGTGTTGGTATTCTGCATTTGGCTGCGGCAGTCGCTGCTGAGCACGGTAGGTCGGTTTCTCGCCATAGCCCGACAGATTTCATAGGTTATTGAGGTTATGGGGATTTCAAAGAGGGTGGGTGTGGAAGGTGTTGTTTCCGCGTTGGGTGGTGGGAAAAAATGATTGCACATTAAGTGATCATGTTTCTCGCGATCCGCAGATAGCTCCAAAACAAAGCCGTTGGGGCTTTCCGTTAGTTCACACAACTTTTTTAGAACAAGCTCATACAACTGGCTTTTTTTTGTGATGGAAGAAATGGAGGCCTGAATGTCGTTTATTGTGGCTCTCAAATTGGGATCTTTTCGTCGGCTAGAATGTGGATTAGTCATAAATTACTGCACTCACCTCTGCTGGATGGAGAGTTCCCTGTAAGTTGAAAATTATCCAATGGATAATGTATAGCACATAGGGACGAAAATGCTGCGTTGGTTATATACCAACCAGTTGAAGATTGATGCTATCAGATCGTGCAAAAAAAAACCTAACTGAAACAGTGTATATTTCTTAATAACCGCTTAGTTTTCTATTTTTTGTTATCAATTTTTCACTGGGAGTGACTGTTTTATGCCCAATACTCAAGTGCTTTATCTTTCCCATGGCGGTGGCCCCTTGCCATTGTTGGGTGACCCCGGCCATCAAGAAATGGTGAATTGTTTGCAAACCATAGCGGCACGGCTGAAAAACCCCACCGCTATAGTGGTGGTCAGTGCCCATTGGGAGGAAGGGGTTCCTGCTATTACCGCCGCAGAAGCGCCGCCTTTAATTTACGACTACTATGGCTTTCCTGAAGAATCCTATGAAATTCAGTACCCTTGTCCTGGGCACCCGACGCTGGCGCAACAGATTTATTCCCAGTTGCATCATGCCGGGGTTGAAGCCAAGCTGGATAAACAGCGGGGTTTTGACCATGGTCTATTTGTGCCATTAAAAATAATGTACCCCGAAGCGGATATACCCTGCGTTCAAATATCGCTGCTCAATAACCTTGATCCGGAGCAACACCTCCAATTGGGCGAGGCGCTTTCGGGTTTGAATCTGGATAATCTTCTGATAATCGGTTCGGGATTTTCATTTCATAATATGCAGCAGTTCTTTGCACCCCCAACCCCTGACTCTGTGGTTAAAAATGAAGCGTTCGAGTCGTGGTTGTTAGAGACCTGTTCCAGCCCCAGTTTATCTGACCAGGAGCGTCGGTTGCGTCTGCGTGATTGGGTTGCAGCACCGGCCGCTCGATTTTGTCACCCTAGAGAAGAACATCTATTACCATTGCAGGTATGTTATGGCATAGCACAAACGCACTGTAGTCAAACCTTTGAACTTAAGATCTTGGGTAAAAAAGCCAGCATGTATTTATGGCAATAATAACAAAGGATCCAGTAAGACTTACAAGATCACTGGTCGCTTTTGATAGTTGAATGATGCTGTTTGAAGCGGCCAGGGCTATCCAGTCCCTGGCATGTTTTGTGCTACTACGTCCTTATCGGTTTTATGATGAGGTTTGCCCGTGAATCATGATTATTATATTTAAGCCTTAGGTTGGGATAGGCGTTGACTCAGCTGTTAAACCTGTGGAATTGGCTTCGAAGTAGCCTGTGGTTGATTCCCTGTGTGATGAGTTTGGTGGCGTTCGGTTTGGCGTTGCTGGCGGACCATTTGGATGTGCTTTATCACAGTACCCAAAACAAGATCTGGCCCCAGTGGTTAGTTTACCAAGGTGATCTCGATGGTGCCCGGCTATTGTTGTCCACCGTAGCCGGTTCCATGATCACCGTGGCGGGGGTCAGCTTTTCCATTACCATGGTGGCCTTGTCCCTGGCATCCAATCAGTTCGGCCCCCGTTTATTGATGAATTTTATGAGGGATACGGGTAATCAGCTTGTTTTAGGTACCTTTGTTTCTACCTTTTTATACTGCCTCTTGTCTTTAGGTAATGGAGCGGGCTCAACGGGCCAGCCTCCTGCCATATCCGCTTCCATAGGTTTGTTGCTGGCAATTGTCAGTGTTTTTGTGTTGATTTATTTCATTCACCATGTGAGTTCAACCATCCGCGCGGAGCAGGTGATCAAAATGGTGGCCCGTGAATCCCTCACCTCTATTATGTGCCTCACACAATTGGATAATTGTGATCATATAAAGGCAAAAGAAACCATTTGTAAATGGAGTGGGTCCGATAGCTTTATGGTGCCTTCTCCGCGAAGCGGCTACATCCAGGCCATAGATGAAGACGGGCTGATACAGGACGGCCATAGTCTGGACGCCATTGTTGAACTTCAGGTCCGGCCAGGTAAATTCATCACTAATGGTGAGCCTTTGGCTGTGGTTCAGGCCAAACGTTGGCATAAGAATGAAGCTACGAAATTTGCGCGGCACTTTATCATTGGCCACTGTCGAACGGATGATCAAGATCCGGAATACGGAGTCAGCCAATTGGTTGAGGTTGCTGTACGGGCATTGTCTCCGGGTATTAATGATCCCCACACGGCGATGGGGTGCATAGATTGGCTCGCCAGCGGATTGATACAAATTGCGGACAAGCCGTTGAAAGGGCCCTATTGCGGTGATGAACATGGTCACGTTAGATTGATTAGACAGCCTGTGGATTTTCAGGGATTGGTAAGAACAGCGTTTGATCAGATTCGGCAAAATGCGCAATCAATACCTGCGGTTGCTATCCACTTGTTGGATGCTTTGGTTCGTATCCATCGAGCCACGGGGTCGAGCTCGCGTAAGGAATTCTTGGAAGGGCAGGCTCGACAGGTTTTAAAATCTGCCTCAACCTGTGATTGGCAACCCCATGACCTGGAAGATTTAAAGATCCGATTCAGAGGGCTGTTGGAAGCGAGTTAGCAGGTTAGTACTGATGGGTGGCAAAGTGCCTTCGTGTGAGTATTCATAGTTGGGGGTGGTGCCTAACAGTGTCAAGCTGCCTTGGATTTTGTAGGGGGTGGGTACTTTGCTGGAGAGCAATTGCATCACTGTGGTGGCAGAAGGGCCATAGGGTAATTTAACCGCAACGCCCACCTCGCGGCTGGCTTCAGCCTTGAAGGTTTCTTTGAGTTTCAGCTTACCCCCAATGGAAGGCGCATTGGCCACGGCGAATTGGTAGTTCACTCCGGTCACTGTTAAGTCTTGCTTATTGGGGTTGTGGACCTGTAATACCACTTCAATTCCCACGCCAGATAGATCCACGGAACCCAGCTTTACCCCTTGATAGGTAACAGTGGGTATTTGCAAACTTGTTTCCGCCATGAGCTGGCCGGGAAGTAGGCAGTAAAACAAACAAGACAATAGTGGAAGAAAATGACGCGCAATTAGATTTCTCATTATGAATCCTTTGACCTTTTAACCCTTTACCCGTTAAGCAGGGATCTTACGGCTTTAAATTCCATAAGGCTAGCCGCAGGTAAAGGGTCAATGGTCACATTCAGCTGGCTTTGGCAAGATCGGGATCAATACTGCTGTTGCCCTTGGAATTGCGCTCCACCAGTTGACGCTGACCTTCCGTTGTTTTGCCAAGCTCTGCGATACTTTCACCATCAAAGGCGTCCACTCTAATCACATCATAGAGTGCGTCGAGAGCCTCTGTAAGCTTGGCTTGATCTTCCGAGGGTATGATGTTGTTCTCCACTGCCCAAGCGGCCAGCTTTTTGCGCTCATGGCCCATAAGAAGAGCAACATCCTCAAGATCATCCACATCCCGGCTGTGAATAACGTCGTGGAGTTTACGGCGCATGTCCTGGGTATCCCGTGCCAGTCTGTAGGCATGAAGAACTCGTCCAATGGAATCCTTGGGATCGTCACTGATATAACAGCCTTTGGCGATACTCAAACGCAGGGGAGTGTCTTCCACAATGGTGCTCGCCACCTTTGTTCCCAGAGCATCGTCTGGTCCGCGCAGGTGATTGGCACCCAGAGGGAAGCACAATAACTTGAGTAGCCAACGTAAGCCCTTCACCGGGAAATTATCTGTGGCTTTAAACATGCTTTTTTCAAGGTCGTGTAAACAGGTTTGCAGACTCCACTCCACCAACGGCCGCTGTGAATCAGGGTAACCCTGTTCGTGCCAAAACTTGATTACCGCCGACGCAAAGTACAGGGCAGTGAGACAATCGGCCATTCTTCCAGATAGCCTCTGCCTGGCTTTTAGCCCGCCACCTACCGTAAGCAAGGTCACGTCGGTGAGGGTGGCAAAGGCCGCCGCAAAACGGTTAAGTTGGCGGTAGTAGGCTTGTATGTTGCCATCCGCCGGACTGGATTCTGAGCGCCCGCTGGTTATGGCCAGCACGAATGAGCGCACTGTGTTGCGGGTGGTGTGGGCCAGGTGTCGGTAAAACACGCCGTCGAACTTTTCGATTGCAGCAGGAGAATCGTCCATATTGGCGGCTTCAATTTCCTCCACAATAAAAGGATGGCAGCGAATGGCTCCTTGTCCAAAGATCATCAAGCTTCGGGTGAGAATGTTTGCACCTTCCACGGTAATGGCAATGGGCAATGCTTGATAACCATTGGCCATAAAATTACGGGGGCCCGATATCACACCGCGGCCCGCCACTACATCCATGGCATGGTTTACGGCTTTGCGCATTAAGTCTGTGTTGCGGTACTTGAGCACAGCGGAAGGCACAGCAGGGCGCACACCGCGATCGAGCATGCCGGTGGTGAAGAGGCGGGCAGAATCCATCATATAGGTCATGCCGGCGATGGGTTCCAGGGCTTCCTGAACCCCCTCGAACTGACTGATGGAGCGGCCAAACTGCTCACGGATGTAGGCATAGCTTCCGGTCATTAAAGAGGCCATTTTGCCCGCGCCGGTGCCCATAGCGGGGAGTGATATGGAGCGCCCAATGGACAGACACTCAAGCAGCATGGTCCAGCCTCGCCCCAGCATTTCCTGCCCACCGATGACCTGTTCCATGGGAATAAATACATCCTGTCCCCAGGTGGGGCCATTCATAAATACGGAATTCATGGGTAGATGGCGAGCGCCACTATTAACGCCTTCAAGGTCGTGGGGTACCAGCACGCAGGTTACACCGATGTCTTCTTCATCCCCCACCAAACCGTCGGGATCATAGACTTTAATGGCCAGGCCGATCACGGTGGCCACCGGGGCCAGGGTGATATAGCGTTTGTTCCAGGTGATTTTTAGCCCCAAAACTTCTTCGCCATTCCACTGACCTTTGCAGACGATGCCTTTGTCAGGTATGGCGCCGGCATCAGAACCCGCCACAGGAGAGGTGAGGGCAAAGCAGGGTATGTCTTCGCCACTGGCCAAGCGTGGCAAGTAGTAATCTTTTTGTTCCTCTGTGCCGTAGTGCATCAGTAGCTCGCCCGGGCCCAATGAGTTGGGCACCATAACCGTAACGGCAGTGGATACACTGCGGGTCGATAAGGTCATGACCACTTCGGAGTGGGCGGTGGCAGAAAAACCCTTACCACCATAGGATGTTGGAATAACCATGCCCAAAAAACCTTGTTCGCGAATGTACTGCCACACTTCCTTGGGTAGGTCGTAACTTTCGTTGGTGATTTTCCAATCGTCCACCATGTCGCACAGCTTCTTCAATGGTCCATCCACAAAAGCCTGCTCATCATCGGTCAAGCTGGCAGCCTCATAGCCATGTAATTTTTTCCAATCGGGCTCACCGGAAAAAAGTTCTCCGTCCCAATCTACGCTGCCGGATTTAAGTGCTTCCGATTCCGTGGCTGATAGAGAAGGGAGTTGGCCTTTAACCCAGCCCAGCAGGGGTTTACTCAATAAATCGCGACGCTTATCACCACCGTTTATCACGATTGTAGAAATTACAATGAGTGCTGTACCCACAAGTAAACTGAGGAATGTCCAATCACTGGCCAATGCACCCACAAAGGTAGCAAAGCCCAGTAAAACGATGGATTTAGTGCCACCGATGCGAAAATAGATTAACGCCAGTGCTGCAACCACAAAAAATAAAATGACCATGGTAGAAAACCCTTTGCTGAGGATGATGAAATATCATGTTAAGGGTTTGACGATGTAAATGTACAGAGGTTCAACCTTGTCTAGCTTGCAATTAAACTAACCGGGTGGGGAGGGTGGTTCTTATTCCTTCCCCACCGTTGTGATAAATCTCATAGACCCGTCACACTGTTGTTGTAGGTTTGCGCAGTTTGTTGTTGTTTTTCCTCTACCAGTTTTTTTAAGCCATTAAGTGTTTTTACGGGTACCTCAGTGGTCATCTTGTTGGTGAGCCAGATAGGTAATTCACCACCGGGATCGGCATGGCCGAATGTTCTTACTTTTGTGGTTCCATCTGCCAACGGTGTGAGTTCCCAAATCACTGTGGCATTTTCAATGCGAATGTGTTTTTTCTTTGGCGCAAGAATATCGCTGGTGGCAATTCCCACTGCTTTTACCACTTTGGTAGTAGGGTCTTCGTTCCAGGTGATTCTAGCCAGAGTGTCGCGATCTTTAACCGGGAAAGGCATTTTGCTGGAGGTGTAAACCAGATCAACATTGGGATCCACTTGATCGTATCGATAAGACTGACCACAGCGGTAGACCCACTCAGAGCAGGTGGAAGGGTTGCGGATAATGGAAACCAGATCGTCGGTGCTGGCATTGATGACGGTCACCGCCAGGTACGCGTCAAACTCCGATTGCGGTACATCGGCAGACATCACTTGGATATTGTCCGTTTCTTTTTTCAGTTCCCAATCCAGATTGTCTATTGCTGCGGTGCTGGCCATTACCATTGGCGATGTCAGTAAGCCCAGGGCTAAAAGTAACTTTTTCATGGTATTTCCTCGTTGAGTTTCGGTGTCTAAGGAGATATACGCAGACCCTCAGAAAAAGTTGCTAACTTTTTGCTTTTTCTCGTCTGGATTGGTGCTTTTTTCAAGCTGTACTATGTTTTAAACAGCTTTCGTTAAAAAAGTGGCCGTAAAGGCTGTGCCAAATCATGGGGGTTCAATGAATTTAATTCGAAACTGCGCGCTGGCGGGATTGCTGATTCCCTCCTTGGTGTTCGCTGAAATTGCGGTGATTGTGCATCCCTCGGCTTCTTTCGATACCCTTGAAGCGCGGGATATTAAGCGAATCTTCTTGGGTAAAAGCAGGAAGTTTCCCAATGGTCAGTCTGCTGTGCCGCTGAATCAGGACAGTGGTTCGGATCTGCAAAACAAGTTCAATAAAAAGGTCTGCGGCAAAAGTGAACCCCAGTACCGTGCCTACTGGTCCCAGCTTATATTCACCGGGAAGGGTATGCCCCCCAAAGACAGGGGTGGAAATATCGATGTGATTGAGGCGGTGGCCGATAATCCAAACTATATCGGTTACATCGACGCGTCCGCTGTGGACGATAGTGTTAAAGTTGTATTTTCAATGCCGTGATACAAGGCGTTCCCTGTATCGGTCTTTCAGCTTCTATTCTCATCAGCTTTACCTACATAACAGCAGCACCATTGTTGTGGTGCTGCTGTTATGTGGCTCAGGCCGTATCGCTGGAGTGCTGGTTTAATCTAGGGCGCCATCGGGTTTGCCACGGTTTGCACTGAAGATGCTATCCCACATCCATTCGGCTGGAGCGTAGCGTTGCCAGGCGGCATCCAGGTTGGTTTCGATTGAGCTGGCCGAAACATGTGAAGCGTAAGGTACTAACTGCAACACGCTGTTTTGGGTGGTGCGTGCCACGTCCACATAGCCTGTCCAGGTAAAGCTACCTTTTTCAGCTTGCCAGTAGTGTTCCAGAAGACGTTGTGTGGGCTGGTAGGGAACCACTCCATCAAACTTGCCATGGATCACCAGAACAGGATGGCTGGGCTGGTCCCAGGTGGTCACACCATTTTGAATAATGGAGTTATTGTGCTGCCATTGCACGAACGTGGTATCAGCTAAAAACTGCTCTTTGCTGTAGACGGCACCGTCAGATTGGGGAATTTCGCCGCCAATCAGATCATTTAGGGTGTAAAGGGACAGTAGCTCGCTATTCAGCTCGTTGAAACATTTGTCTTTGGCTCTCTCCAGGAAATCTTTTCCGTCGGCCGACAGGTATTTTTCCAACTCAATATTTTGATTGGATGGATGTGTGGCATTTTGCGCCCCCATCAATATCAGCGGATACAATATGGCAAACACGCTGCCATCCACATGCTCAACGGTGGCTTCCAGGTCCACAGGTGGTGCACCGGCAAGGGTGGCCACAAGATTCACATCGTCGGCGTAGCTGGGTTGAATTAACGTGGTCCAAAGGCTGGCGGCTCCGCCTTGAGAATACCCCGTCACCGCTAACGGCCAATCCAACGGAATGGTTGCGCTGGTATCAGTGCCGTACTTGCCACCGGGAATTTGTCGCGCGGCACGAATGGCATCCAGCACTGTGTGGGCAGTGGATTCCCCTTCCAGATAGGGGTTGTCGTCCACTGGATCGGCAGTCACATCTAGCTCATCGTAGTCTGCCCCCAACATGGTGCCCACACCAATATAATCGTTAATCACCACGGTGAATCCGTATTGCAAATACATTTCAGCCCGGTGGCCCACCCCCATAGACGTGCGGCGCACCAAACGGGATGGCGCACATTTATCATTCATGCCCACTGTGCCGCTGGGAATCGCCACCAGTGGCGCTTGGCCATTGTGTGTGACGGGGACGTTTTGCACCTTGGGCACCAGCAAAATTCCCGTAGCGGGTACCTTACGTCCAGCAGCATCCGTAGTAAGGTAGCGCATAAGGTAAGCACGCTCCACGTGCTCTACATAGGGTTCAGCTTCGTCTCGTGTACTAAGCCATAAATCAGTAAGAGCCACTTCATGGCATCCCAATACGGTGCCAGGAGCGGCTATAGAATCTCGTCCCCAGTCTCCGCCGTACACGGCCTGGTTGCCTGTCTCTGGCAGTGTGCAGGCTTCGATGGCCAAGGCGTGGTTCGATGCTATCCAGGCCACGCCAGCGGTGGCCAATGCCAAACTTAAACGACGTATTTTTCGTTGCTGTGGCACAAATTACTCCTAATATCTGTGATTAAAATGGGCGGTGTAGAAACACCGGCGCCAGAATAACCAAAGATCATTAAGTGATCGATGCGCATTTTGTAACCAGTAAATCGGCTGTTATAAGGTTTACGACTCGCCCCAGCCTATTGCTAAGCGCTCGGGGTAGAAAAAGTAATCTCGTACCTCCACCACTTTTCCCAATTTGAGCCGGATAAAAACAACAGCAGAGTTAGTCACCGTTATATTGTCTTTATTGGTGAGGTTCACATCCACCTGCGCTGCAATGGTGTTATTTCCCAACAGATCCATTAGGTTCTCCACGCATATATGTCGAACTGAAAAATGAATCTGCGGATACTGGTCCAGCATATTTTCAAACCAGCTGCGCACTGCCATCTTGCCGATCACTGTGCCGCTCACCTTAAGATCACCGGGGTAATGAAATTGGGCATCCTGGTGCCACCCACCCAGGAAGGCATTCAAATTTCGATTATTGAGTGCCCTAAAGGCTCTTGTGAGAACGAGCTTTGCAACCACGCTGCCTATCATGACTGTTCCTTCATTTGTAATAGTTGAGTTGAAAGATGTTGTAGCACTCTTTTCGTGGTGGCTATGTCCTTAGTGGTGAGCCCCATTGTGATTTGAGTTTCTGTTTGATCAAGCAACAGGCTGGCGGGGCCCAGATCGTAATTCGGGTTGAGCTGTAGCCTACGGATACGTTGGTCATTAGGGTCTTTTTCTTGCTTCACAAAGCCCTTGCCCACTAAGCGGGTGATGGCGCTGGAGAGGGTGGCGGGTCGAACGGAAAGCTTGCTTGCCAATTCATTCTGACTAATTCCCGTTTCCCCAATCAGCAACCCCATAATACGGAATTCCTGTTCTGACAACCCCAGTAGCACTAACCCCGGCTCCATAGCGTGGGAAAGTTGGCGATTAATTCTGGATATCAATGAAATCAGCGAATCTGTATCTACTTTTGTCGGTGGTTTCATTGGGCGTGTTCTCGCTATTGATGATAAATATAGTTAGCCTAACTAAATTTATCATCAATAGCAATTTGGTTTACTTCATGAGCTATGGCTGGTGAGCGAATGAACCCCCTGAGGAATGTTTTGCTGTGGGGTGTTTTTCAGTAGAAAAGTTCTGGCGTACTCTGCAAATCGTTGCGGAAATTCCTCATGGATAAACAGTTTGCCGTCAGCAAATATTTCCATTTCCGCTTGAGCGAAATCATGTAACATGGTTTTCGCTTTTTCTACGGGGAAGAATGGGTCGTTGGCACCCCACAATAGCAAAACCGGGGCCGTAATCCGTTGGTGGATCTCCTGCAACTTATTCATGTCACTGAGTTTGGCTGCAGCGAGTACGTTGCGTTGGCCTTCAAGTGCGGAGCTGTCTGCCAGTAGTGGTTTAATGAATAAGTCGGAAAAGTCCCCTTCTATTTTGTCAGAATTCATAAAACAGCCTCCGAATCCAAACAGGGAGTGTCGCATGGTTTTGAATCTTAGTAGTTTCATTGCAAAATGAAAGCGCTTTGGGTGTTTACCTAAATCCAATAGCGATCGCAAAATCAGGGTGTAGTCATGGGGAATTTCCGTTCCCGCTAAAACCAAAGCCGTTACGGCTTCAGAATCAACATCCGCCAGTGCCCGGGCTAAAGCGCCACCACTGTCGTGACCAATCAAGCCATAGTTTCTAATTCCAAGTGATTTTAAGGCGCTGCAAACCGCTTGAGCGTTACTGTTGAAATCGTAGCGGGTGGCGGGGGTCACTTTGGTGTGGAGGCTACCTGGTAGATTAAATAGGTGGCAGGTGAACTGATCTTGCAAGTGAGCAACTACGTTGCGAAAGGTGGCGGCGTGCAGGGGCCAGCCGTGGATGAAAACCACATCGGGACCACTGCCGGTTTTCCAGTAGGCCAGATCGGAAGTGGCAGTGGAGATGAATTGTTGAGGTTGAGAAAAATCCAGTTTTTTCATGGGGCTCTCCAGGTGATGTCTTGTTGTGTAGCTAGAATCCGTTTCATGTTTATAAAGCAGCACCGATAGCGCAATTACCTGGTGAGGTAAGGGACAGGATAAGCAAGCTGTTGTATTATTCTGCCCATGACCGATAAACAAAACTCAAATTCCGGTTTGCTCCCCGCGCTATTGAAATATTGGCGCAATTCCCGTGGCTTAAGTCAGTTGGATTTAAGCTTGGCGGCGGATGTTTCTGCCCGACATATTTCATTTCTGGAAACGGGCCGAGCTAAACCCAGCCAGGACTTGCTATTGGCTCTGGCTTCCACATTGCAAGTTCCAATGCGGGAGCAGAATACCTTATTGCAGGCCGCGGGATTCACCCCGCTATTTGAAGAACCGGGACCCCAGGAGGTATTAGCTGGCCCCATGGGAAAGGTGATTGATTTTATGTTGTCCAATCATGATCCATACCCCATGGTGATTATGGATTGGACTTACAATCTGATTAACCTCAATAAAAGTGCCATGCACCTGTTTGCCCATTTCCCACCTAAAGAAATGCGAGCCGTTTCGGAGATAAATTTGTTTGAGGCGGTATTCGATCCCAATCAGCTGCGGGATTATGTTGTTAACTGGGAAATCACTGCCCATCATCTGCTGGTAGTGCTACACCGCTTAGCATTGCTCAATTCCCATGATGGTCGTTTGGCAGAGTTGTTAGACAAGCTGTTATCTTACCCCGATGTACCTGGAGCTTGGAAACAGCCTGATTTTTGTGCCAATAAGAATTCAACCCTAACGGTAGAATTAAAAAATCAAGATTTGGAGTTGTCCTTCATGACCACGGTAACGGGGTTTAATGCACCGCAAAACATTACCCTGGAAGAAATCCGTATCGAAAGTTATATCCCCCTCAACGAAACAACAGATACCTTCTTCAAAGCCTTACCCATTTAGTGAATTAGATCGTTTAGTTATTTGTTGAAGCGATTTTTTCTTCCTGCAGAATAAAGCGGTTCTATCTCGCAGCTTATAGCAACTTTTCTATACTAATAGGGCCGGTGAGATTAGTTTGCAGGGAGAAGTTTATGAAAGGCATCATATTTACCGAATTTATGGGCTTGGTTGAACAAAACTGGGGCATGGATATGGTAGATGATTTGATTGAGGCGGTGAATCCCCCTTCCGGTGGCGCGTATACATCTGTGGCCACCTATGACTCTCAAGAGCTGATGGGCTATGTTAAAGAGCTGCATTCCCGTACCGGAATAGAAGTAAAAAATTTGGTTCATACTTTCGGCATATTTTTGGCCGCTTCCTTTGTAGATAAGTTTCCTGATTTTTTTTCGCAATCAAAGAGTACCTTTGATGTACTCAAGCAGGTAGATAATCATATTCATGTGGAGGTGCGAAAACTTTATCCCGATGCGGAATTACCGAAATTCAGTTATGAGGAACTGGGCCCAAACAAACTGCTGTTAAAGTATGAAAGTGTTCGAGCTTTAGCAGATTTGGCACATGGCCTCATAGAAGGCTGCGCCAGACAATTTGGAGAGAGTATCGATGTCAGGCGCGAGTCCAGTGTGGTAGATGGTGTTGCCCACGAAGACTTTTTTCTAACTCTTCACTGATAGTCAGACCATGGATCGCGAACAAAGATTGCTTAAAAGAATAGAGCGGGAACGGCAGGCTCGATTACAGGCAGAAACACTGCTTGAGAATAAAAGTCGCGAGCTGTTTTCTATTAATGATCGATTGCGTGAGCTAAGTGTTAATTTAGAACTCCAGGTCAAGCAGCGCACCTTGGAGCTGGAGCAGGCCCGTGACGAGGCCCTGGCCAGTGCTCGTGCCAAGAGCGACTTTCTGGCTAATATGAGTCACGAGATTCGTACGCCCATGAATGGTGTGTTGGGCATGTTACACGCTTTAAAAAACTGTAGTGATGATACCCGGCGCAATAAGCTGATTGCCACTGCGTTGGATTCCGGTCAATTATTGCTAACCATCATTAACGAGATCCTGGAATTTTCCAAATTGGAAAGTACGGGAATCACCTTGCAGAGTCAACCATTCCACTTACAGCAAACGTTAAAGGCGGTGTTGAAACCCCACGCCACCACAGCCGAAACCAAGGATCTCAGTTTACAATTGGAAATTCACCCTTCACTAGCTCCTTGGGTGCAGGGTGATGCCACACGCTTACAACAGATTATTGGTAATTTATTGAATAACGCCATTAAATTTACTGAACGTGGTGACGTTCGATTACGGGTGGAGCCTGTAGATTCTGAAGAACACAATCATGGAGTTAGATTCAGTGTAGCGGATTCAGGTATTGGCATGAGTGCTGCCCAGCAAAAACAGGTGCTGGAACCTTTTGCTCAGGCTAACGAGGGCATAAGTCGAAAGTACGGTGGTACCGGCCTTGGTTTGAATATTTGTAAAACACTGGTGGAAGCATTTGGTGCTGAACTCACTATTGAAAGCGAGTTGGGAATGGGTACTTGTTTTAGCTTTGATCTAACTCTGCCGCCGGCGGAAGGCATTAGTTTACAGCAAAATGCATCCACCGGTTTTGGCTTTGGAGATTTGCCTACCTTTATGGGTAAAAACATATTGGTGGTGGATGACAATGAAACCAATCTTGAAGTTGCTGGGGCGTTATTGGAGCCGTTTGATTGTGGTCTCAGCTTAGTGAATAGTGGGTTAGCTGCAGAGCTGATATTGCAGGAACAAAACTTTGATTTGGTGTTTATGGATATCCAAATGCCGGATCAGGATGGTTTTGCCACCGTGGCCAATATCAGAGCCCGTGGTGGAAAATATTCCCAGTTGCCTATTGTTGCTCTTACCGCCCATGCTCTGGCGGGAGATCGTGAGCTCAGTCTTGAAAAGGGGATGAGTGATCATATCACCAAACCATTGGATCCGGAGCAGGTCCAAAACTGTTTGTTACGCTGGCTTGATACCAGTTCAAGTGGATCTGATTGTCAAAATAGCTTAAATCCCTCTACAGTACATGAGGAGATGATTCTGCCTGATCTGTCCGGGTTTGATGTTGATGCTGCCTTGAAACGGATGCGTGGAAACCGAGATTTGTTTTGTCAGTTGGTACTCGGTTTTGTTGAGCAGCAAGGCCAGGATCATATCATCATGGCTCAGTGTATAAATCAGCAAGATTGGCAAAAATTACAACACGTGGCTCATAGTATAAAAGGCTCTGCGGCTAATATTGGGGCAGTGGATGTGGCTGCCACCGCTGGCGATATAGAAGCGGCTATAAAAAAGAAAGAGTATTCTAATTTGTCCTGTCAGGTTGACCAGTTCACCCGCCAAATGGAGGTGGTGATGGACAGCGCATTTGTATTGGAAAGATATATGCAATTCTTACAAATGAAGTCGGTAGCCCTTGTTTCTGCCAGTGGGGAAGCAGATAGTGACTTTGAACAAAATCTTTCGCAAAGATTAAAGCTGATTGAGAGCCAGCTGGATGCTGATTTGGGGCTGGTTCAGAATACGATGGCGGAACTAGTCAGTGCCAGCAAAGGCAGCCAACATCAGCAGCTGATTAATGTTCTGCAACAACAATTTAATGCGTTTCAATTAGATGATATGCGTCATTCAATTGAGAAGTTTTTAAACTCTTGAGCGACTTTTTATGATTGATTATGAGGCGAACCCTGATAGGCATAGAGTTATGATCGTGGATGACATGCCCGATCAAATTCAGACGTTGCTACAATATTTAAAAGACGATTATATTATTAGTGCCGCCACCAGTGCGGATGCTGCCATTCAAAAGCTTTGTTCTGTGGCAGAAAGTGATGGTTCTCAGTTGCCGGACATTATTCTAATGGATGTGAATATGCCTGGAACCAACGGCTATGAAGCCTGCGCCATGATAAGGAAGGAATCGGCGCTAGAGCAAGTTGATGTGATCTTTCTGTCCAGTAATGAAAGCACCGAAGAGATTTTAATGGGGCTGGATGCGGGGGCTTGCGATTATATTGTAAAGCCATACAACCCCGACGTACTGATGTCGCGGATCAAACGCACCATTCAACTACACGATCAAAGAGAATCTTTCAGAAAAAACGCGTCCACCGCAAGAGAAATGGCGCAAACTGCCATGACCGTAACCGGCAGTCTCAGTATTTTATTGCATTTTTTGCGCTCCGGATTGGCAGCGTCGAGTTTGCGTGATTTATGTGAAGCCTGCCGCCAGAGCTTGATCGAATTTGGTTGCGATTGTGTGGTTTATTGTCGGCTTGATGATGAACGAGAGTGTCAGTCCAGTAATGATCTCCCGTCCATGTTGGAGCTGGAGTTGTTGGAGCGAGTCCACGGTGGAAAGGAGCCCTTTATCGAAAAGGGTGCCAGCCTGTTTGTGCTTGGCCGGCATGTGACTTTACTAATTAAGTCGCCACCCAGTGAGCCGGATAAGCTGGGATCGCTTAAGGATAATCTTAAAATTATGCTGGAAGGGGCGGATGCAAAGATAGATGCACTGAAAGCAGCGGGTTCTACATCAGATGCAGAATATATTGAACTGGGAACAGAATTGACTGCAACCGCCAATGCCTTGGATGATATTCGTATTCGGCAGGAGCAACATAGGGAATCTTCTATTGACTTGGTAGAGCGGTTGTCTGTTGATATTGAGGATGCATTCTATGAATTGGGCCTGACGGAAAACCAGGAAGAACTGCTGTCGAAGATAATATCTGTCTCTACACAGCGCTGCGTGGATCACCTGTCTACCGCAGAAGGTTTGGACGAAAAGGTAGTACAGCTTACCAGCGAATTGAAGCGTCTAGCCCAAAGACTGGGGAGAAGTCAGTAGTTGAATATCCCTGTTATCACACCTGTAGCAAAAGGTCTTTTAACCATTGATGGCCCTTGTCTTTGTTCATAGCGCGATGCCAAATCAAGTAAAGTGGTGTAGCGGGCAGTTTTAATGGCGTTTCCAGTAAGTTGAGATGGTGACGATAGGGTAGATAATCAATCATTTGCCTGGGCAAGGTGGCGATGGCGTCGGTTCCCATTACTAAAGTGGGAATTGCAATGAGCTGCTGGGCTTCCGCCAGTATTTTTCTTTCTCCTCCCAGTGCCGCCATGATGTCTTCAATATATTGTTTACGTTCCCCTTGAATGGCTAACACTACGTGTTGTTCCTTGAAGTATTGCGCCGGCGTTATGGCGTTCTTCAACCTGGGGTGATCTTTACGGGAAATGACAACCCACTCTTCTTCACCGCAGAGAGAACAGTCTAACCGCTCGTCTTCCGGCTTTCTCACATCAAAACAGAAATCAATCTCCAGCTCTCTCACTTTATCCAAGGCAATGACAGGGTCTTCATCCACGGATTCGATGCTGACGTAGGGTGCTTGGTCCTCAAGTTTGTTTAGCAACCTGGGTAACATGGTGATCTCACCGTACTGCAATAAAGACAGGCGGAAACGGCGCTGGGCAGTGGCAGGGTCGAACTCCTGTTCGCAATCCAGTGCCTCTTGAATCTGCAGTAATGCGTCTCGAATGGGGTCGGCCAGGCTAAGGGCTTTGGGGGTGGGTTTCATACCGCCTCGGGTGCGAACAAACAGCTCATCATTGAATGTGGTTCTTAGGCGGGCCAGGGCATGGCTTACGGCTGGCTGGGTCATGTGCAGCTGTTCTGCGGCCCGAGACATCTTTTTATGGGTCATTATTGACTCAAAAATAGTCAATAAATTCAGGTCGATAGCTCGCAAGTTAAGTTTCATGCATGTGTGGCATTAGTAATTTGAATTTCACTAATAATAACAACATCCGTACCCTGATCACAAATTGACAGGTTAGGGAACCACCCATGGAGAATTTGGAGCAGATCCTTACAGCAGCCACCGTTGGCACCATCTTTGTTTTGGTGCTGTTTGAATGGTTCACCGGAAAGTACAAAGACGGTCGTAAAACCCTAAACGATTGGAAAATGTTTGCTCTTTCTGCGGGCATCATTGCCGCTATTGAACGTCCTCTGTTGCTGTTCTGTTGTTTTGGGCTGATGGAGTGGTTGTTACCCCACAGAAAAGGAGATCTGAGCTGGTTAGAAGACGGCTATCTGGTTTACACGGTGATTGGCTTTATTCTGATTGATGAATTCCTCCACGGTTGGGCCCACAATTTTTCCCACGCCCGTAAGCCCAACAGTAAATGGTTAACGGCGGTGCAGTCGTTTTATAAAAGCGCCCATCGACCCCACCACATGAATGGTGGACCGGATGGCAAAGGTGAATTGAATGTGACCCAGGTGGTGGTGGCCGGTTGGGGTTGGATGTTCGCATTACCCAATTACTGGTTTGGTTTTATCTGCCTGTATTTTGGTTTATTAGAGACCTGGGCCATTGGCACAGCGATCAAGAGTATTTGGGGCGTGCACGTACACACCAATTGGAAATACGATCTCTATCTTCTCAACCATAAAAATCCCCTTGTGCGCAAGACCATGTACGCCCTTTGTCATATTTTCACCTTTCCTAATCAGCACCATCAGCACCATAGTCGCAGCAAAAATTCAGCCCGCAATATGAATAACTTTTTAGCACTGTTTGATTGGCTTTTTTGGAAAAAACTCACCATTGAATTTGAAAGACCCAAAGTCTATGGCTGGCGACAAACGGAGCGGGAAGCCAACAGCACGTTATATCGCTACCTGCATAGGTCCATCAGTGCCAACTAGAACGGTAAGTGGAAATCTTTGGAGAGCGAGTAATATCGTTTCCCAAAAGGAAAATAGTCAATGCGGAAACAACTCATTATAAAAACAATAATTACCACGTTAATTTTATCGAGTTTTGCTTTGATGAATAACCTTGCCTATGGCTTGAACTGGCAGCAGGATGGTTTTCGCTTTGGCGTGGACTCAAGCCTAACCCTGTCAGCCAGCTGGCGAATTCAGGAGCGGGATAACAATAATATTTCATTCGGTAACACCGATAGCCTGATTCAAATTGGAGACCCTATTGTTGCCCTGCGTTTTCTGCAGCCCTCCCTGGAGGATAAGCTGGGTACTTTGGGTTTGCCCCAGGCTGGAGAGTATGCGGCGGGGGCATACGCCATAGCAGACCCTCAAGTATGCGAGGATCAAGGCCTTAGTGTCAGCGGAGTGAATGCCTGTTGGTTACCCTATTTTCCCAATGGGCCTGGTGATTACAATGAAAATACCGACGATGGCAATTTAAATTTTGATGTGGGGGTTTTTTCCAAACAGTATCGATCCAATCACGATTTCGTTCTTGAATTTGACGGCGTAGGTTTCTTTGCGCGTTTGTTACTTTTTTACGATCAATATATGGATTCAGAAACTTTGCCACACAAAACTCTCACAGCAGAGGCGCAGAAATTAGTGGGAAAGGATGCCCGTCTGCTGGAACGTTATATTTACGCGGATCTTTATTTTGGTGAAACGCCGTTTTCGTTACGTGTGGGGAGCCAGGTGATCAGCTGGGGTGAAAGTGGATTTATCAGTGGGATTAACATATTCCAAAATGCCCGTGACTTTAATCAGCTTCTAATGAGCGGTGGTGATTTAAAACAAGGTTATATCCCTTCTGAAGCGGCCTGGCTTTCCATTGGTTTAAGCGAGACCCTGAATCTGGAGGCTTATCTGAAAACCCAGTGGCAGCCTAATGCTTTGCCGCCGGCGGGTAGCTATTTTAGCGGGGCGGACATTGTGGGAGCCGGGGCCGATTTGCTATGCATTAACGGTGGCATGTTACCCGATGGCGATGATAACCAGGTGTGCGTGTCACGCACCGAGGATCGGCTGGCCAGAGACGGCGGTGAATTTGGGGTAAAGCTGAGCTGGTACTTACCCGCGTTGAACAATACGGAATTTGGCCTTTACTATTTGCGTTATCACAGCCCCTATCCGGTTTTGGGTGCCAACGAAGGTATTCCTGATACCCGTATGCCCGAACAGCTTCAAGCCCATTACTATTTTCAGTATCCAGAAGATTTATCGCTTATGGCCCTGACATTTAACACGGTGCTGCCCTGGGGCACTTCCCTGGCAGGAGAGCTCAGTTACCGTAAAGATGTGCCTTTGTCGGTGGATATATATGAGATTCTGGGTTCTACGGTGGGTAATTTGATTAATCTCCTGCAATTTGATGCCGCCAATGGTGGTCAGATTGGGTCGTTGTTGGGTAGAAACGATGTGGACCTGCTGCAGCTTTCCGCTTTATTGCAGGCGCTGGCACCGCAATTGATCGGTGGTCCAGAAGCCTTGGATCTTTGGCTGGCGCAGCAGCCCACCAGTGACTTTCGAGACAAACCTGATGAAGGTAATGCTTGTCAGACCAGTGACGTTTGTTACCCACTATATCAAATTGATCTGATGCCTCCATTGTCTGGTTATGATATTCCCACCTACATCGAGCAGGATATTATCAAAGCCTCTTTATTGGGAATTCACGCGTTCTCCGGTGACTGGATTGGAGCTTCTCAGACTCTTCTGATTGCAGAGCTGGGGGCCATATATATTTTAGACCACCCCGGCTTTGATGAACTGCGCTTGTTAACACCGGGAACCCAGGGCCGCGGTGTGCTTGACCCTATTCCTTCCCTAAGGGGGTTGCCCTGTTGTGACCGCTCACGATGGTCCGACGAATTTGCCTGGGGCTACGCTATCCGTGCCAATGCGGACTACAGAAACATTTTAGACGGCTACACCATAACCCCTTCTGTCTTATGGCAACACGACGTGTACGGAACATCCCCCAGTGGCTCAGCAGGTTTTGTGGAAGGGGTAAAGCTACTTCGCACCGGGGTTCAGGTAAGTAATAAGTCTGCCGCGGAGTTAGCCCTGTTTTATAACGCCTATTTTGGTGCTGAGCAGGCTAATAAATTACATGATCGAGATTTTATCTCCCTATCCCTCGGTTATTCATTTTAAAAAAGCAAGTAAAGGTATGGAATATGAAAATAAAACAGCATTGGTTAATGGGTTTGCTTATATTGGTGAGTGGCTTTGTATTTTTGAGTCAGCACAGTCACGCCAAAGTTAGCCCCGATCAGGCCGACCGCCTGAAAGCGGATCTAACTCCTGTGGGGGCAGAGCGGGCGGGTAATGCCGACGGGTCTATCCCTGAATGGAAGCAAAACTTGGAACTCAAAAATGGCAGCTATTCCCTTGGAGCTCATCATCCGGATCCATTTGTGGATGATAAGCCCGTAGTCATTATCACTAAAGCCAATATAGAGAGTCATAAAGATCGATTGAGTAAAGGTCACCTGGCTTTGTTGAAGCATGATTCATTTTCCGTATCTGTCTATCCTACCCGGCGCTCAGCAATATACCCCCAACGGATATACGATGCCATATATCAAAATGCTTTGAGTGCAACTCTAACGTCTGACGGTGAGGGGCTTGCAGTTGCCAATGCCAGCTCGCCTTTTCCCATTCCGCAAAGTGCAGAAGAGGTGATCTGGAATCATAAAATGCGTTATCGAGGCGAGGTGGTGCGTACTAATTATGGTAATGCCGTCGTCACCAGCAAAGGTCGGTTCGATATCACCACCACCGATGCTTTGATACAGTTTGCCTACTCAGCACCGGAGCGGACTCCAGACTCGCAATCTGATCTGGCGTTTATGTTACTAGGGCAGACCACTGCTCCTGCTAAGAAAGCGGGTAATAAATTACTGGTCCATGAATTTATTAATTCCATGGAAGAACCCCGTAAGAGTTGGATTAAGTTATCGGGAATGCGCCGTAGCCGCCGTGCTCCAGACATCGGCTACGATGCTCCGGTGGTAATCAGTGATAGCATTGCGTTGGTTGACAATACGGATATGTTCAGTGGCGCCATGGATCGGTTTGACTGGCACCTGAAAGGAAAAAAAGAACTTTATATCCCCTACAACGCCTATGCGCTGCACAGTAATCAGCGTCAATACAGTGACATACTCCATGCCAAGCATCTTAATCCGGAATGGTTGCGCTATGAACTGCACCGGGTTTGGGTGGTGGAAGCAACCTTGAAAAAGGGGTATCGTCATCGCTATGCCAAGCGGGTTTTCTATATTGATGAGGATAGTTGGCAAATTGCTGTGATTGAACAATATGATGGTCGAGGTAATTTGATGAGCATGGCGGAAGGGCACCCTATCAATTACTATGAAAAGCCGTTGTTTTGGTACACCCTTGAGGTCATCTATGACTTAGAGAAAGACCAATACTATGCCAGTGGCTTAGATAATCAGGAGAAAATGTACGATTTTTCCGTGGAGCCTAAGCCCAATTATTTTACGCCGGCCACCTTAACTCGATTACGCTGATATGTGTCAGAGTGGGGACATTATGTTGAATCGCCACTCTGAATTTTGTTGATGTGAATTATTAAAAGGACTGCTAGGCCGATGCCTGCTCCAGCTTGCCCTGATCTCTTCCTCGCAAGCTTAATAGAAGCCTAGTTGCTATTTTACGTTTCAATACGATTAAAGCCAGCACCACCCCAAGCACGGCTACCACTCCGTACAGCCCTAAGAACCCGGAATAACCCAGTAATGGAGCTACTGGTTTTGCTAAGCCAACAAATATGGCATACAACCAACTTACCAGGCTGATGGCTCCTAGTGAGGTAAGCAGAAAAGCCATGTATCGGGTGTCGACCAGACTGGATTTTAATTTTTTGAAAACCAGCAGATGTAAGGCAACTCCATTGATTGACAGAATGGAAACGACGGTTAGCTTAGCTAGAAGTTTAGGGCTGGTAGTTAACAGAGATAAATCGAATTGGGTATCGAGCCAAATCACTGCCGCTCCGGTTAGCCACAGCAAAAGAAGCGCTATAGATATAATTTTGGTGGACGTGTGGAGAAGCTGAACGTCGATCTTCTTTTTCATAAGTATAGCGTAGTCGCCAAACGCGATTCCGATACCGGCAATAACTACTGCGATTAAATGTAAAAGTATAAGCCCCATGCGAGCGATGGCCGTGATATCGATTCCTTCAAATTCCATTTGTGATCCCAGTGTTAAGTTTTAATGACACTACGCTAACCAGTCGCAGTGAAAAACAAATTGGTCTATAAATCGCGCCACAGATATTATTGTGAAACTGTTCTGGTTTCAACAGGAAAAGCATTGATAATTTAATTGTAATCTAGTTGATCCGTATATATGTGGATAGGAAATCACAGTTTAAATTCTGCTTGGTTACATTTTTATTTTTTAAAAGGATTCTGGCTTATGGGGTCACATGATTTTTACAATCTTGTGTTTGTCTACTAGGTCAAAGAATATTGTGATGTTGCAGTTATGATGCAACAACTTGTTGCTTCCATTGAAGACACTATATAAGGACGTTTTTCCATGACCAAAAAACATCATAACCTTCCATTACTTCCAGGCCTGTTTGCTTCCAGCTTGTTGGCATCGCTGGCTGTGAATTCAGCCCACGCAGCCATAGACGTTTATGACTCCCGTACTGGAGAGTTGCTTAAGTCCACCAATGATAATGAATTGGTCATTCCCTATAAAGACAGATTGTCTGTAAAAATTGTCCCAAGAAATAGCAGTGATAAAACCCGCCTGGAGCCCCATAATACTGACTGCGGTGTTCACATGCAGTCAGATAACTCCGCACCCTATGTGTTTTCTCTAGAACCCATGTCTGCAGACAGCACTTGTAAATTTAGAGTCATTGCCTGGCTGGAACCTTGGCGGTGGACTTGGCATGAGGATTTTACAATTGCCTTTAGTGATGATGACATCCTAGACCCAGTGGACCCAGTAGAGCCAGTAGAGCCAGTAGAGCCAGTAGAGCCAGTAGAGCCAGTAGAGCCAGAGCCGGTTGCGGAGGTTGATGGTGATAAAGTTGTCTGGACTATTGGAACCTCAGGGCAATCGGATTATATGGTGGGGCCTGTTGTTCCCCGTAGTAATCACGGTAATCGTATTTATTGCACCATTAGCCACTTTTCCTACGACGATCCCATTATTTATCCTTCACAACCGGGCGAAGCCCATCTTCATATGTTCTACGGCAACACGGAGACCAATGCTTTTTCTACCCCCAGCAGTATTCCTTCTTCAGGAAAAAGCTCTTGTTTGGGTGGCACTAACTATCGCTCTGGAATTTGGACCCCTGCTCTATTCAACGATAGGGATGAGGTGGTGATTCCGGACAGCGTTTATATCTACTATAAAACCTTCATGCATCAAGACTACAACAACCTTCAGGTGATTCCTCAAGGCATAGAGATGCTGGCTTCCCTCGAAACAATGAATGCCTACAGTGGCTATATTCGTTCCAACCGCGGTTTGAAAGACGGTAAGCCTACCATGACAATGGTTTTAAACTTTCCATCTTGCGTAGCAACAGAGAATGGCCAACGAACCGGTAGTCCTATTTTGAGTTACAAAGATATGCCTGGAGCGTTGTCAACTGAAGTGAACTCTCATGTGGCTTACCCCGGTGGCCCAAATAGTAACGAGGCGGGTTGCCCTGCAAGTCATCCCTATCGATTTGCCACTCCCATTCTTATACTTAACTATGATGAGGTTGCCGTGGGCTCAAACCCCTATCTTTCATCTGACATGATGGCTGATGCACCTGCTTTGAGTACGTTGCACGCGGACTATATTTTTGGAATGGATCCTCAGGTCAACCAGCAGGTATTGCGCTGCGTACAGGAATCTCGAAACTGTAACTTTGGCAGTGTTGGTGCGTTACCGGAGCGTTTCCTTTCTGAAGATGGCACCCAACTCTATCAGTACAATATATTGCGACCCGAGGTGGATAGAACGCCCTTTGGCGATACATTGAAACCCATGAAGATGCACTAGCAACTTTGAGCCAGGCGCATCAAAAGTGGGTGCGTCTGGCTGCTTTCACTTAGTGTAATAGGTGGTGCTTAAGGATTCTGTAATTGATGAATTAACGCATCATGACAGCGTGTGCGGCTATCCCAGTATTGAGTATTGCTGTGCTCGCGGCTGGCCTGGCCACTGCGCAGACCTTTTAATATATTGGCCCAGTCCGCTGGTAGTTCTGTGGACGGGTTTTCATCTACTACCAGCGATTCAATACTGGCATGGCCTCGACGAGTGAGTTGCCGTAGCAAAAACAAGCTACGAAGGTAAAGCAGCGCAACTGTGGCCTCGTCGGCGCATATGTCATGCTCTCCCAAAAATGTGGATTTAAGTTGGCGGCCAAAGCGGCGGCCGGTACTGTAGCCCGCACCCACAATTGCGCCCA
The DNA here is from genome assembly GCA_964016105.1 of uncultured Ketobacter sp. Lineage (GTDB taxonomy): Bacteria > Pseudomonadota > Gammaproteobacteria > Pseudomonadales > Ketobacteraceae > Ketobacter. The sequence goes on along the minus strand of CAXHEX010000014.1, from coordinate 63,941 downwards.
GGGCGGTGGCGGCACCCAGGCTTAGTCCTCCCAGTATCAAATCAATGCCTGCTCCCGCTGCCGCACCGGTGATCGCGCTGCGGCCAGCGTTAAGGCCAAACAGTTTTAAGGTGTTGGGGGAAAATAAATCCAGACTCCAGTTGCCCTGGTGTACCGGGAGTTGCAGCAGTTCCACGTCATCGGAGGAAAAGTCGAATAGCCGCAAAAGATCTTTCAGGCAGCGCTGTTCCAGTTTGCGAATATCCTCCTGCATGCTGGCCATGACTTTCTCGTTTTGGCCGTCGGCCGACGGGGTTGTTCTGTAGACAGCGGTATCGGCAATCATGTCCACGGTGCGACGCACAGCAGCTTCACACAGGGTTTGCCAGGCCTTTGCCCGTGCATCTATGACTTTTTGAAATTGCTCGTAGTGCTGCTCCAATACACTTTGAAGTTTTTGGTAAAGCCGTTTCTCCGCCTCAAAGTCAAACGCCACCGTGTCAAACGCTACCGCAGAATGAAGATTATGGCTGATCATCATTTCCCGCCATTGTTCCAACTGGGCAGAAGTCTCGTTGATAAAATTAAACACGGGGATTATGGGCTTACCCAGTAAGCTAAGAATCTTGATTTCGTCCCAGTATTTCTCCAATGGGGCAAGTCGAACATCCACCACATACAATAGGGCTTCACTTTGCTGTCCCTGTTTCAATACTTTTGCTTCCTGAACGAAGTCTGGAAACTGATCCAGGCTTTGCAGAAACTGGCTGATACTTTGGTTGGGGTTTTCTGTTTCCAGGGATTGCAGTAGCTCAAGTAGGGCGCTGCTGTCTTCCAGGCCGGGAGTGTCGAACAGGCTGATCATTTCCTGTCCGTCCACCAATATGGCGGCTCTTTCCACGTGACGGGTGGTACTGGCGCGGTTGGCCACAGCACCAAACTTGTCACTGCGCAGCAGAGTTCGAATCAGAGAGGTTTTACCGGTGTTGGTGTGACCCACCACTGCAATACCAATGGCTTCGCTCATTCAGTCTGCTCCCTGTTGGGGTTGATATAAGGCGGGTTGTCGCAATTTATCCGGGGAGGTGTAGACCACTTGTTCCATGGGTATGTTGGCTTGGCTGGCGGCTTGAAACCAGTCTTGCTGGCGCTCCTGTTTGCCCGCGTTTGGTTTTGCCACGTTAGGGGTGATGTTATCTGTTGAGTCCAATAGTATGAGCCAGCGCCGTTTTTTTTCTACGGACTCCACCAGCGAATTGATTTTGCGGCGCACCCCGCGGTCTGGCAAGTTGGCCATATGCACAACAATAGCAATGTTGCTCGCGTCGTTTTGGTTACTATCAATGAAATCCAGAGCTTCAGTCAGGGTTTGCTGGGAGGTGACGTTGTTATCCACTTTGCTATCCACTTTTTCCATAAGATCAGCGCCCAATTCAACACCGATTAGTACAAAGTGCTGTTCTGAAGATAGGGGCCTTGATGTGGCAGGTTTAGGATTGTCTGTTTGCTTTGGAGGTGGCTCTTGATCCGCATCCACCACCACGGCGGCACCACCTTCCGGCATAATTTGGTGTCGTAGCTGCACGTAGTAGGGCAGATAGAAGTCGGGTTCGAAGTGATTCTCGGCGCGTTTCAGGAACCACCAGCAGATCAGGGCGGCCATGAATCGTGGCACCAAACCATAGAGCAGCAAAAAGCTCATTAGAAAATAAGCCCATTGCTGCCGTTGTTGCTGGTCCATGGCCAGATCACCCACTTGGCTGCTACTGAACAGGCCCGGGTCCGGAGTGGGTAACCCCATGGCGGCCAAGGGTGCGCTGAGCAAACTCACCAGCTTGCTGAACTGCTCTGTGGACAGTAGCGTGCTGCCCCAGTAAAAATCATATTGCCGAACCGATAGAACCGCTACCAGCATCACCAAACCGGCAGCCAGATAGCACCACCAGAGCAGGTGGGTGAGCACGCTTACTCGCCATTGTCCGGTGGCACCCTGGTAAACGATGCCCAACCACTGGCTCACATCTTGGTTACTGTGTTGGCGTTTGGGTAAATGATTTATCAGTAGCTGGGGTATTTTGCCCACTAACCCTTCGGTGCCCCCGCTAACCGTTGCAGCCAGCCATACCAACAGGGCCAGGCCATTGAAACCCAGCAATACCAACAGTAGCCAATACACATTGATGGCGTTTCCAGCTCTGTCCAGTGCATTGATAATGGCCAGGATGCCCAGTAATGCGAATAGGGTGCAGGCTACTGCAATAAATAATCTATGCAAACGGGATGGACGGCTGGTGACAATCTGCTCTTGATCAACTAGCTTGCGGGCGCGGTCCGTAAGGCGTTGGGTAAATGAGCCACTTTGAAGGTCTGTGGGGGCGGAGGAATCAGCCCCCAATTGGGTGTCGTTTGCTTCTTCCCATAGTCTTACCTGCTCCAGTAGAACTTTATCTCTGTACTTGATTCGATTCACTGTATTGCTGTTACCTTGCGCCTGGGTTGTGCTGTGCACGGAGGGCCAAGTTTAAAGCAAGCGTGGGGGTATTACGAGTGGAGCCCTCTTGCTAGCGCCCCACCGCAAATACCCCATGTTGTTGTTGAAGCTCGCTCAGTTCAAATAATGCGGGTTGCGCAGTATCGGCTTGCAGTAATTCTACGGCGAAATTGAGCTGATCCTGATCCGAGTTGAGATTCAAAACTTCACCGTCCAGTAGGCTTGTGGGGGTGCCACAGGTTTCGCCCACCTGGCATACCACCTGATCCAAATCGATGTCGGTTCCAGACACCACCCGGTAAGCTCCGGGCTCAAGCTGCGCTTGATAGCGGCCATTTTCTTGTACGCTGGTTGTAGCCTGGGTGTTGCCTTCTTGGTCCACAAATAAAACAAAATGGGGGGCTTGGGGGTGGCTGTTTTCCGGTACCCCCACGGTCAAAGCCACATCCAGTTCCACACTATTGCCCTGGGAAGGTGTAAATCGGATCAAGCCTTGGTAGTTACCCGTACCAAAGCCATTGGTGTTGGCGCTGATTTGATAGGTTCCAATACCGTTGCTGGTTTCAGAGTCGTCTATTTCAATCCAATCTGCGCTGGTTTCAACCGTCACAGAAGGATTTTGTGCCGCCCTGTTGCTATTTAAAAGTTCAAAGGAAACCCTATCCTTGTTGTCATCCAATTCCACAAGATCGAGATCAGCACTCAGCAAGGGTTTCTCCAGGGGTAGGTTTTGCGCCAGTTTTAGGGCGGCCTGCACCGCTTTTTCTGCATTTATCAAGCCGTGGCCAAACTCATCGTCACGACCTGGTGTACCCAAATCGTCGCTGATTTCACCGCTGGCCAAAAGTGTGTCGAATTCCTCTGGGGTGAGTTGTGGGTAAATGGATTTCATTAGTGCGATTACCCCAGACACATGGGGAGCAGACATGGAGGTACCCTGTAGGCAATTGGTGGAAGACTCGCGAGCTCCAGAACCGTTACCCTCGGTCACATAGCTGCTCAATACTCCTACGCAGGCCACCAGATTGGCATTGTTGTTGACGCCAAGAAACTCGCCACCGGGAGCGGTTACGTCCACCTGTGGGTTAAATTGAGAATAAAAGGCTCGCTGTTTCTGGCCGTTTACTGCGGCCACAGAGATCACGCCGTCATAGGAGGCTGGAAAGCTCAGCCCGTCATTGCCATCGTTGCCAGCGGACGCCACTATAAACAGGCCTTGGGCGCGTACTGCGTCAATCACTTCCTGCTCCGCTTGCGAAGGCTCGCCGCCACCCAAACTCAGGTTAACGATATGGGCTTGTTGCAACGGTTTTAGGTCGTCAAAAAGATCTGCCGCATAGAGCAGAGAATTCATAATGTCGTTATTGAGACCACCGCCTTCTCCCAGCACTCTTAATGGCATAATTCGTGTTTCCCAGGCCACGCCTGCCAAGCCCACATTGTTGTTGGTTTCTGCGGCGATGGTGCCTGCCACATGGGTGCCATGCCATGAGCTTGTGGCGATATCTGGGCCATCACCGGGGTCATCGGGGTTACTGTCGATGTCGCCCAACAGGCCATCGCTTTCGTTATCCTTGGCCACGCTGGCATTGGAAATAAAATCAAAGCCGTCGTTTGTCAGTTTATTGGTAAGGTCCTCATGATCCAGGAATATTCCGGTGTCCGCCACCGCCACAATCACGCCTTCGCCGGGCTGCTTTCCTGTTTCCACAATGGCTTCCCAGGCTTGCGGCAGGCCAATTTGTTCGTAGTGAAACTGGGAAATAAAACGGGAGTCCACCACCAGGCCCGCATTATTGTTTTCATTGATGGCAATGGTGTCTACGGTTTGCGATAAATCCACCCGGCCGTTCAACGTCGAGAATAGGGGTATTTCCAGGGGCGCGCCAAACAGAGGGTCATTGGGCACCAGAGCCTGGGGTTGACGATGGTAATTGGGTTCGGCATAGGCCACGTCTTGCCGTTGATTCAATCGGTGGATGGCCGCCAGTGTGGTGGCTTCATTGCTCCAGTCCAAATTATCACTGTGATACATGCCGGGCAGGTCGACGGTTTCAAACTGCCAGCTATCCGCGTCACTTTGCCATTTTACTATGGCTTGTCTCAATGCCAACTTTGGCGCCGAGGTAAGGTTGGAGAGGCTAACGGGGGAGCCAAGATTATGGCCACCAGTGGAGGCAGCGGCAACAACTGCAGAGTTAATTTGGGGCGTGACGGCCCCCAGGGTAAGCACGTATTTTGATGCCCCCTGATTTGCTCTGACTTCGATAAAATATTCGGTGTCCGCAATGGCTTCGATAGTTTGTACTTTTCCTGTACATGCTTGGGACTGAAAAGAGGATGCCACATCGCTGACGCTTAGACTGAGCTCAGTCCCTTCTAAAGTAATGGTTTGACCTTGTTGCAGAAAAACCCGGTAGAAATCCACCTCATCTGAAGCCACAAACCCTTGCACTTGCACCAGATTATTGGGCAGTAGCTGCGCCGTATCCTCACTGTTGTTGGTATCAGATTCCGAAACCAGGTTAGGGGCAAACTGGATAAGGCCACCTACAGAGAGCAGTATGGGGTCCACCAGGTCTTCGTTTTCAGGGGCTTCGTCCCCGCCACCACCACCGCCACAGGCAGCAAGGGCAAGACTGAGTGCTAAGGTAGTAATCTTAAAAGGTGAATTCATGTTTTCCTCCCGGTGTTTTTAAGGCATACGGAGCCGGGAGGGAAAAAGTTGCATGGCGTATGCTATGTACGTATTGAGTGAGTGTTAAGTGAGTGTTGAGTGCGACACTATATATTTACATCTGGTGTGAATACATCAGGAACAGGCGCTTCTCGTCTGAAAGATTGCCGTCTTTGCTTTTGAAGTCTGCGTAACGAAACAGAATTTTGTCTTTTTTAGTTAGGTTGTATTCCAGGTCAATGTCCAGCTCCTGACCGAGGGTTCGGCTACCCTTATGGGCATGAAAAAGATGGAAGCGAGCATCGATGGTGAAAGGGTTTTTACGCCAGATGTATTTTACCGAGTAATCTCTTAAGCCATAGCTGGGGGTTAGCAAGAATATATCGGCCCAACCGTTGTGTTCATGGAGAGACGCCAACGGTGTCACAAAGGCTACGCCCTTGTCTTCACCCAGGGTTTCAAACTTCAGACTGATTTCATTGGAACGATAACCAAGCCCTGCACCGATGCTGTAGTACAGCAGAGTGGCGTCGTCATTGGCTTTAGGTCGTTGTTGGCTGGCGAACTCGGCGTGTCCCAAGGTGCGCAGTTTGTTGATGCGGCCCTTGTGCTCGTATCGAATTCCCAGGGTCTCGTTGGAAAGCGCGTTGGCGTCTTCTATGTCCATATTGAAGTAGTAGGCCTGGAGTTTGGAAAAATCCCACTCTTTGAATTTGGCAAAAACCACATGAGTCTGGTGTTTGTGATCACCAAGGAACTGGGCGGGTCTAGTGCCGTTGTCGGTGGCGTCATCACCATTAATGCGATTAGCATTGGCCACATAGCGATAGTGTAAACTGGACGCTGAAGCGAAGTCGAACTTCAACTGGGCTCCGTCCAAAGTTTGTTCGTTCTGCCAGAAAGAATTGGTGCCTACAAAGCGCTGGTTGCCCAAGTTCACTGCTTCCCGGCCCAGTGTCAGTGCCAGGCGGTTGTTCACCGAGTAGCGCAACCAAGCTTGATTAAGGTCACTACCTGCCACATCGGGTATGACGGGTTTGCCGTTGAAATTAACGCCGTTATCAAACTCATCTTCCCAACCCAGTTCAACGTGATCTATTTCCAGCAGCGTTAATAATTTTTGCTGCCATTCTGATTCCAGTGAAGCACGCACTAAGATGGACGCCGATTTGGCATTTTCCTTTGCCTCCACCTGGGCCAATCGTGCCCGCGTTGAAACGGTTAGTGAGTGGATATCATTTTCAAACTCCACTGCCAATGCAGGTGTGGGAAAGCTCAGGCCAAAAAATGTACCAAGACCGAATAACGCTATGGTTAAGGGTTTTTTACCAGTCTTCGGCGTTGCCATCATGAAGAAACGTGATGGTATCCATTTTGTCCATCTCGTCGTAGAGTTCATCGGGCATGGGGTTTTGACGGCAGTCCATATATTGCAGGGTGGGCAGGTTATAGATGTCAATGGTTTCAAGCTTGTTGTTGAAGATATACATCTTTTGGAGTTCTGGCGTGACATCATAATTAAAGTTCTTTAAGTCGTTATTATTGGCTTTAAGAATTTGGAGTTGCGGAAGATTGAGTAATTCCAGTGTATCCATGCCGTTGTCGAAAAGATAGAGCTTGTGGAGGCTCTGAAGCCCATCAATCCTTAATTGTTCAATTTGGTTGCGAGCCAGATTCAAAGTGTGGAGCTGTTGCAATTTGCTAAGCTCAATATCCACTTCTTTCAATTTATTGTTGTACAACGATAGTGTTTCAATTTTAGTGAAGGCCTCAAGCCCCTGAAGTGTTTTAACGCTCTTACTATGACAGGTCAGTTCCGTTACCTGATGCGGCAGCGACCAGTTGTTTTTCTTCGCCGTCTTTTGCAGGCAAGATTGTAGCCCAGGATCAGCCACTGACATTTCTTCTGCGAAGGCGGTGGCGCCTGCAAGTAGCCAGACCAGCAAGATCAAAACACCGACTAATTTATGGTTAGCAGGTTGTTGAAAAACTATCTGCGTTGCCGCTGCAGCGTTAAAAATAGGCTCAAAAGACCCAAAGCACTCGTTACACTCATGGGGCCGACTCTGCTCATTTACTAAGTGTAAACTCCGCTTTTTCGCTAATTTTTGCCCGGGCGGCGTTCCGCTTGCATTGGCTGCCTCGAAAACGTTTTTCAACAGCCTGCTAGACTGAATCACGCTTTGCCCGCCGTCTCGTTAAGCCGGATACACACACCAGTGGCAATCACTGCGTCGCTGGGTTCGTCAATGGCAGAGCCCCCCACTTCCTCCTGAGTGATGATCAGGTGAGAGGAGTCTTTAATCAATCGCAGGGTAGCTTCGTCCAATTCCACTTCTTTTAATTCATTGCTGGCAAAAACCAGTAGCGGACGGATCTGGCCATCACGACGGGATTTAGCCCACAGCTGCAAACTGTGATCTTGCGGGGCTTGCCAGTTTTCCCACTTTAGCCAAAGCTTGCTGTTTTCGCTGGCGGTGAGGGCGGTCAGCACTGGCTCATCGGCATCGTTCATGAGTACCGCCACATAATCCGTATCCAGACCAGCGGATTGGAAGGAGCCGTTGTACATCACCACACTAACCGCCAGCACCATGGCAAACGCCAGGGATGCAGCCATTTTCCAGGGTAATAATCGTTCCCAAAATGGCACTGGTTTCGATTCAGGAGCACGTTGATTGCGACTGTGGATCTGAGCTTGAATTTTACTGAACGTATCTGCTTTTGGCGCAAGAGGCTGAACGTTCTCCCCAAGAGGGGTGAGATTGTTTTCCCAATACTGAACCTCTTCAGCCAGTTCCGGGTTCTCACGCATTTGAGTAATGAATGATTGGCGTTCTTCACCCCGAAGGGTTCCCACCACGTATTCAAATGCCAAGGCTTTAAGATCATCTTTGTCAGTCATTGCCTATTCTCCTCTCTTGCCTTCCATACAATCCTTTAAGCTTGCCGACCCGCGGCGTAGCCAGGATTTAACGGTGTTAACATTCGCATCGAGAACGTCTGCCAGTTCTTCCCGCGAATAACCCTGTAGGTAGGCCAATTCAATACATCGTTTGAATTTCACATTCATGGCGTTTAGGCAATCCATTAATTGTTGATTCAAACGCAACTGCATATGCTTTTCTTCTTCGGTGTAGGCGCTCGGCGTGCTTTCCAGGATGTCCGCTTCTTCTTCGTGCTGGGGACGGTTTCTGTGGCGCTTTTCCGCCCGCAGCCGGTCGATAGCACGGTAACGCACAATGCTGGCCATCCAGGTTAGCGGGTTGGACTTTGCCGCCTGAAAATTCTCGGCGTTGTCCCAAATCTGTAGAAAGGCTTCCTGCAGTACATCATTGCTTTCTTCTTCAGACCCCAGAACACGAAAAGCAACGGCATTGAGATAAGCTGCTGTTTTTTGATACAACTGTTCCAGTGCTGCCTGATCTTTAAGTACGCAACGAGCCAACAGATTCTCCAGTTCTTCGTTATCCAAGTTTGTGCCTCCACTACTTATACGAAAACCGCGCTGAAAAAGTTGCAGCTGATTGACAGGAATCGCCATGATACTGATACCGTCTCAAAGTGCAAAGGTACGGGTTCCTCAGATTTCATAGTTTGCTTTATAACTTATTGTATTGGTTGGGTTTGTGTGGAGTGAATGTTGCTATTTAGGGCGCAGTGTGACGCGCCAGGGCTTCTGCGTTGATGAGATGGATCTTTCCTCTGTTGGTACTAATTAGCCCCTGTTGCGATAGCCCTTTAGCGATTCTTGCAATCACTTCCCGGGAGGAACCCATATGATTGGCTAGCTCCTGTTGAGTGATATGCACCCAGCCGTCGGTGGAAGCGTTGTTGAGTAAAAATCGTACTAGCCTCTGTTCAAGGGTACATGAATGCACTTCTTCCAGTTCGTCCATTAAGCGAAATACCAGGGTGGATAAGCCTTCGATGGTGATGTCCCGAATACTTTCTTCTTCAGCAAATAAATCCCGGTATAAATCACCAGGAATGAGAGCTGCCGCGCTGTTGTTAGATGCTTGCACCCAGGCTGGGTAGCGCAGTTGATTGAACAGACAGTTGAGAGTGAGGACGCAGGTGTCCCCTGGGCCCAGAGTGTAGAGGGTGGCTTCTGCGCCGTCTGGAGAGTAGGTGAACACCCTAAGCTTGCCGGCCAGAACCATAAAGGCTCCGGATACCGCTTGCCCTTTGTGGATGACAATGCCTCGTTTGGAGTATTCAAACAGCTTGATCTGTTGCAAAAGCCGGGTTTGATTTTCCAGTGACAGGTGCAAGTGTTCAAGAATGTCCGTTTGCTTCAATTTTATCCACTCCAATTGATGTCATTCCATACCGGCGTATGTAACCCAAGTTACATAGATGCCAGGCCCCTATCCCTAACCTATGGGTGTCGTGGTGGGTTCTACTGAATTTTGCCTAACCTCGGCCAGCAAAGAAACTGATCTGTTAGGAGACCCAAATGAAGCATTTATGTAATTACATGGCACTGATATTGATATTAATTGGAGGTACCTCTATGTCCCAGGCTCAGAACCTACCTGTTTTAGAAAAATCCCGCACGGCGGTGGTAATAACGGACCCACAAAATGATTTCTTACACCCCAAGGGTAAACTCTATGGTTTGGTGAAAGACAACATGGCACAACTGAAAACCATAGATCATATTGAAATGTTAATGAAAACGGCTAAGCAACAGGGCGTCGTTTTAGCGGTAGATCCCCTGGTTTATTCCGCTTCCGACTCTGACTGGGTGAATGCCGGTGCACTGCAAAAAAAACTGCTGGAAATGAAGGCTCTTACCTCAATAACCTCTCCTGAGAGCGCTGGGGAGATTGATGGAGCCGATTATTACGGTCCGTACAAAACTTACATTGATGACCAGGACACCATCAAAGCGGCACCCCATAAGATGTATGGGCCCGAGAGTAATGATTTGGTCTATCAGCTTCGCAGTCGCGCTGTGGATACGGTAATCCTGGGTGGACTAGTGGCGAATCTATGTGTGGATTCCCATATGAGATCGCTTATGGAAAATGGCTTTAAAGTCTACGTGGTAAAAGATGCCGTAGCTGCTCCAGGAGAGGATGCCTATCAGGCGGCTCTGGTGAACTATGGCATGATTGCCAATGGGGTAGTCACTACCCAAGAGGCTGTAACCATGTTGAAGCAAGGTAAGTAAAAGGCCTTTATTACCCACCCGGGCTTGCTGTGATGTTGCTCGGGCGGGTGCATTCCATGCACAGGCTCAAACATAAGATATACTGAATAATTCCTGTGGATTAGGCTCAATTGGTCGCGTTTAAGTTACATTTTTAAGCGTTTCTTGACGTTATTCTGACGGTTCGGACCATGCAAAAGAACCAAGACCATGGTATAAAGCCTCCTCAAATTGGGTTTCCCTAATTCTTGGGGGGTGGCCTTAAGTTGGTGTCAACATTCTTTACTTGTGCGATGCGGTAGCAAAACCGCTGTTATTACTGTTCTTGGCTTCCAGTAATGTACTAGGCTTAGACCAGTAGCACATCAAACATTATCGGGAAGAATCTAGCAATGATCAAAGTAGCGCTTATAGGTGTCGGAAAAATGGGACTTTCCCATTTTGCGTTATTGTCTGCACACCCTGATGTTGAGGTAGTCGCCGTTTGTGATAGCGCTGGTTATCTAACTTCAGTTATTAACAAGCAACTGGGAGTGAAAACCTACAAAGACCACAAGAAAATGTTTAACGAATGTGACATTGACGCCGTGGTGATTTCTACGCCTAACTCCACTCACTATCCCCTCGGCAAGATGGCTCTGGAAAGAGGTATTCATATCTTTATGGAGAAGCCCCTTTCATTGAATCCTGCTGAAGGCCGCGAACTGGCGGAATTGGCTAAGAGTAAAGGGCTTGCCAATCAGGTGGGGTACCACAACCGTTTCATTGCCACTTTCCAAGAGGCACGCCGGTTGGCACAGGCAGGCGCAATTGGCGAAGTCTACCACGTTGAGGGTAAGACCTTTGGACAGGTTGTGATTCGGCCGAAAAAATCCGGTGTAACCTGGCGCTCAAAGAAAAATGAAGGTGGTGGCTGCTTACATGATTACGCCTGCCACGTTCTGGATTTGATGAATTTTATTACTGGGAATGTGCCAGAGCGTATCGATTCCGCTCAACTTCAATCCATTTTCTCTGCGGATACTGAAGACGCCGTATATGCCACATTAGGCTACGGCAACGGCTCAACTGGCCTGCTGGAAGCCAACTGGAGTGACCAATCCTATCGTAAGATGAGCACCACCATCACGCTGTATGGTAAGAATGGCAAAATCATATGCGACCGTCAGGAGATCAAAATTTACCTGACACCGGGCACCACTTTCGAGAATCTTGAAACCGGTTGGAGCATTAAGTACATCACGGAGCTGCAAAAACCAGTGAATTTCTATATGAGAGGCGAGGAGTACTCCGCTCAGCTGGATCAATTTATAGCCACAATAGGTGGTCAAGATCCAGAAGTGGAAAGTACCTTTTCCACGGCAACCGACACTGACGAAGTTATTGCAAAAATTTCAAAATTTGGGGCGCACTAATCATGACCTTACAACGAGTTTTATTTGGCGATAATCAGTTTTTCGGTGTTAACCACATGTCCGAAGAGAAAGCCCGGGCATTGTCCATGAAATTCAAAGACACTGATTCCATTATGCGAGTGTTGGATGATGCCTACGATGCCGGTATTCGTGTGTTTATGTGCACCACCTACGATCAGATAAAAGACATTGTGGAAATCGTAAAAAACAATCCTGATCGTTACCCCGATTTTGAGTTTTATCCCTGTATGCCTTACGCCCACAAGTATGCCAACTCCGTGGGAGAGGTGGGTATATTGGAGACGTTGAAGCGATTTTCTCCATCAGGTGTTCTGGATACCATGTTCACGGGAGCCATGTCTGTATTCACTCAGGACATGAATAAATTGATGCAGATGTTGGTGGATGCCGAACTTAAGCATTACGAAGGCGTTAAAACCCCCGTCATCTTTTTGCAAAATGTTATTACGGATTTGTTATTAGGTCTCAAAGGCTATCAATTCTTAGGCGCATTCCACCGCTATATTAAAGAAAAGTACGATGCCGAGGCGGGTTTTATAACCATGAACTTGCCTCTTCTTATCAGCGTTCTTAAGGAGCAGGGGGTAGATAGCCCCATCGTCTGTGCCAACATCAATAAAATTGGTTTTCGTATGTGTGGCGGAGTGGATGCCTACAAGAAGGTAATCGCTGAATCCGATGCCCGCGTCATTGCCATGTCAATCTTTGCGTCCGGTGCCATACCTCCAAGAGAAGCAATCGATTGGGTTTGCCAATTGGAAGGCTTGGATTCAATTGTATTTGGTGCCTCTTCCAAAGGGAACATACAGCAGTCATATCAGTTGATTAAAGACCACTGGCAGTTAAGCTAACTATGAGCCCAAAGAAACCACTGAAAATATGTGTAGGTGCTTCTTCCGGTGGGCACATGACAGAGCTATTGAGTTTGCTTGAGGCCAGTGATCTTTGGCCTCAGCAACCGTCTGTTTATGTTACCACCCGGGAAATTTGGGCAACTAAACTGCGCCAAAGAGGACCTACCTATATTGTGGGGGAGTGTGACCGAAATAAGCCATTCAAAATGGCTTACACCCTTTGGAAATCACTCCTTTTTGTTTTGAAAGAGCGACCCGACGTGATTATCACAACCGGATCGTTACCTATCGCCATAGTGTGTATGGTAGCGAGACTGTTCGGCGCTAAGACCGTTTGGATTGATAGTATCGCCCAGTTGGATGAGCTCTCCATGAGTGGCCGTCTTATGCTGAATCGAGCCGACCTGGTTTTGACTCAATGGCCAGAAGTGGCTGAACGTTACGAAAGAGCAAAATATGTGGGTGAACTATTGTGATTTTCGTCACTTCCGGCAGCATGCTCCCTTTCGATCGGCTTTTCAAAATCATTGATGATGCGGTGGCCAGTGGCCTGATACAAGAAGAAGTATTTGGCCAAATTGGCGACGGCAACTATGAGCCTAAGAATTTCAAGTACGTTCGATATCTGGAAAAGGGCGAGTTTGATCAATATATTAACTCTGCTTCCCTGGTGATAGGTCATGCTGGCATAGGCGTTATTATCCAGGCGCTCAGTTCCAATACGCCACTACTGGTGCTTGCCAGAGAAGCTCGCTTGGGTGAGCATGTAAATGACCACCAAATTTCCACTGCCAACAAGTTTGAAGAATTGGGTCATATTCTCACGTTTAACGAGCAAACCCTGGGGGAACGGCTGGAGCAGGCAAAAGATTTTAAACCCAGTCCCCGTAAACCCAATGTCGAAGCAGTAAGCCGCGAGATAGGTCAGTTTCTTTCTTCACTGATGTAGTCCTTATAAATGTAGTCACTACACAATTGGTCACTTACAAAACACACTCCTTGCACCTACGCGATTAACCAAACTATTGTGAACCTGTTATCACTGTGTTGAGATGGGTTCTCTTTTGTTGCTGCCCATCTTATTTTAAGAATTCATGGATTAACCTTAGTACTCAAGCCATGGGCAGAAGTATACCTTGGCGAATAGTCTTGACCTTTTTTTATGGCAAGACATGAAGCAAATAAATCAAAACGATCCGAAAGGATCACGCAGTGTAAATGGACCATGCAGTATGAATAAAGGAGCGCATATGAAGGCGAAATTAGGATTGGTTTGCCTGTTTTTATCGATTGGAACTGTCGGATGTGGCGGCGGTGGTAGTGGTGACCTGGATCTTCCCTCAATCAATAATCAAGAGGATATAGGTCTGGAAGGGCGTTGGTTGTCTAATTGTGCGTACTTTAAAGATGACAATACCTATTACATCGACCTGGTGGAATTCGATGGTGATCAAGTCACTGTGGAATCCGACTACTGGGATAACCAATATTGCGCCGGTAGCCCTGAGGAATCTTACCTTTTAGAAGGCACATTCAGTGTGGGAAGCGAGATCAGAACCTCATCGGGTGTTGATGCCCACGAAATTACCTTCAACTTTACAGACCCTGATGGGGCAATAACCATATCTGGTGCCGTATTGGTCGAAAATACCGTGCTGTATTTTGGCATGGAGGATACTGCGTCGGGGCTACCACAGATCAACTATAACGCGGTGTACACAAAGCAATAGCAGAGAGCGGAAAAAAATTCGGATTGGGCTAACCTTAATCGAGGGATCATGATTGTCTCTCGGTGTCAGGATGGCGCGGAGTGGAGGCGACTTGTAACTTTAGAGGTTGGTTCATGCTCCGCAAGATCTTGATTACCATTGTACTTTTATTTTCAGGTGCCGTTTTCGCCACGCCGGTGGCTTTATCTGGCTCCTCCCACTGGCAACTGAATCCCCATCTGCGCTACCACGAAGATCCCCAGGGTCGCCTAACGCTGGCAGAGGTTCGCTCCGATACCATGGAGTGGCAGCAAAATGGCGAGTCGGCATTTAATAAGGGCTATAGCGCATCTGTGTGGTGGCTCAACCTCACTGTCCAAAATAACAACGATACTTCAGCGTTGCGCTATTTGGAGCTGTCTTACGCAGTATTGGACTATGTTGATGTTTTTATTTATTCAGGCTCAGAACAGCTAGCCAGTTACCAGCTTGGGGACCTTTATCCCTTTTCAGCCCGGCCCATTGAAAACCGGTTTTTTGTTGTGCCCCTGCAATGGCAGCCTGGCCAGGTGTTGGATATCTATTACCGCATCAAAACCAGCACATCGGTGCAAGCTCCCTTAGCCCTGTGGACCCGGGATGCATTTGAGAAAAGACAGAATAACAGCAATATTGCCCAGGGTTTTTACTATGGTGCTATGGTGATTATTGCTGTCTATAACCTGCTTATTTTCCTGGTGTTGTGGGAACGCAGTTACCTCTACTACGTGTTGTTCGTATTGTCTTTGCCCGGTTTTATGGCAGCGATCAGTGGCCATGCCTATCACTATGTGTGGCCCAATGCGGTAAGCTGGAACGATCATTCCATACCTTTTTTCCTGGGCTTGGCTTTTGCCTCCTCCTCGCTTTTTGCCCGTCGCTTTTTACAGGTTCAACAGTGGTCTCCCTGGCTCTATAAAGGTTTAACGTTTGTTGCGGTTTCTGCCGGTGCCTGCGTGGCCATGTCGTTCGTGGTGCCCTATTACGTGGCCATCCATTTGCTTGTTCCGTTGGGTTTGTTCGCCTGCGTGTTCGAGCTAACGGTGGGTGTTATGGCGCTGCGTAATAAAGTTCATAATGCCCGTTATTATGTGGTGGCTTGGGGTGCGTTTTTATGTGGCGGTATGTTGTTGGCATTGAACAAATTAAATGTAATACCCACCAACGGTTTTACCGAATACGCCATGCAATTTGGCTCCTTACTGGAGGCGGTCTTGCTTTCTTTTGCCATGGCTGAGCGAATTAATGTTGAGCGACGTTTACGGTTTGAAGCCCAGGAAGATTCATTGCGGGTTACTCGCCGACTGAACGAAGAACTTGAAGCCCGTGTGCAGATGCGCACGGAAGAATTGGAAAAGGCAAATCAACAACTCAAAGAACTCAGTACCACTGATCAACTCACTCAGTTGCGCAACCGCCGTTTTATGGAAGATGCCATGAAGGAAGAGTGGGCTCGTTGCCAGCGCTATAAGCATGAAATCTCCATCATGATGATGGACGTGGATTTGTTTAAGCGAGTGAATGACGAATATGGTCACCCTGCCGGTGACGCCTGTTTACAGCAGGTGGCAGAGCGTATTCGTGGTGCCATGCGTTGGCCATCCGATAAGGTGGCCCGCTATGGGGGTGAAGAGTTTTGCATGGTGTTGCCAGAAACGGGTGCGGAAGGGGCATTTGTGGTGGCGGACCGAATTCGCAGAGCTGTGGAATCCAGCCCCATTATTGATGGCGATTTGGAGTTTAACGTTACCTTAAGTGTGGGTGTTGCTGCGGGGCTTCCCAGTAATAGCCTGGATGTGGATCTGCTGTTAAAGCAAGCGGATCTGGCCCTGTATCAATCCAAAGAAGCAGGCCGCAACAAGGTCACAGTGTTTGATGACCTGGACAACAAGATCACGCCCATTTCTTTTGAGCAAAAGAAGGAAGGGTAGTGGGGCTATCCTGGAGTTGAGAATTCAGCGGTTTTGCGGAGCATAAACTCAATCAACAATCGCACTTTGATGGGCAAGTGCTTACGGTTTGGATAAACCATATGTACTGCCCGACCCATGGGCCTTAATTCAGGCAACACTTCCACCAAAAGCCCTTGTTCCAGCGCCGGCACCACCACATAGTCCGGCAGGTTGGCAATGCCTAGTCCTGCCACGGCAGCTTCCAGGGCGGCGTTAAGTTCGTCGTAACTGACATGGGGGTGGCCGCTATATTTCCTGTCAGCCCCAGTCTTATCAGTGAATTTCCAAATGGGCAAGCGGCGGGATATCAGTAGGGGGAAACGGTCCAGGTCTGCCAATGTGTTTGGCTGAGAGTGGGTTAGCAGCGAGGGGGAAGCACACAAGATAAACTGGGAGGTGAACAGCGGCCGTGAAATCCAATCCGGTATCCTGATCTCGCCAATGCGAAACGCCAGGTCCACGCTCTCTTCTTTCAAGTCCACATTGCTGTTACTGACGATCAGGTCCAAGTGAATAGCTGGGTGTGATTTCAAAAACTCAAAAATCCAGGCGTTGAGCAGGTTGTTCGCCAGACTGATGGGGGCAGTGACTTTGATTCTGCCCGCAGGGGTAGTGAGTTCACCGGATAATTGCTCGGTGGCGTCCACTAGCCCTTCCACCAGTGGCTGGCAGCGACCATAGAATAATTTGCCCGCTTCCGACAGGGACAAACGTCTAGCGGAACGGTATAGCAACTGGTAACCAAGCTGCTGTTCCAGTTGCTGTACTCGTCTGCTTAGGGTTGAAGTGGGCACTTCCAGCTCCTCCGCTGCCGCCACAAAGCTGCCTTTTTCTACCACTTTCACAAACAGAAACAGATTCTGATAATCCATCATATATCCTATATATGGAATTTAAGATTCCAAATATAGGTCTAATTCTTATTTGTGGGAAGTATTAGAATCAGCTGAATTAAACAAAACCAGTGATAATTCCATGAACAAAATGACTGTTGCACACACCGAAGCGTTGTTGAAAGCCGCTCAAGCCAAAGCAAAAGAGCTTGGGGTAGCCGTATGTATCGCCGTTGCAGACGATGGTGCAAACCTGAAAGGGTTTGTGCGAATGGATGGTGCTTTTCTTGGCTCAACCGACGTGGCCATAGGAAAGGCGAAAACCGCTTGCCTCTTCCCAGTGGCCACCGGCGACTTCGGCGAACTGGTGCGCAGTGAAAATCTAACCGGAATGGAACTGTCCAACGGTGGGCTGGTGTGTTTCCCTGGGGGCCACCCCATAAATACAGCCGGTCAATTGTATGGCGCCATTGGTGTATCCGGTGCCACTGCGGAGCAGGATGATGCCATTGCCAGTTACGCTATGGGGGAGGTGTTTTGATGTCAGACCTGAAACTGTCCGTAGTGGATCAGGTGCCGGTTCATGATGGCAAAACCCAAGCTCAGGCGTTGCAGGATTGCATCACACTGGCACAACGTTGTGAGCAACAGGGGTATCACCGTTACTGGCTGGCGGAACACCATTCCACTCGATCTTATGGTTGTTCCGCCCCGGAAATTGTCATTGGTCAGGTGGCTGCCGTCACCGAGACCATTCGGGTGGGCAGTGGTGGTGTTATGCTGTCCCACTACAGCCCCTACAAGGTGGCGGAACAATTCAGAACCCTGTCTGCATTACACCCCGGCCGAATTGATTTGGGGGTGGGTCGGGCACCTGGTGGTGACGATCGCACCACCCAGGCTTTGGCCTATCCCTATGCCCCAAGGGGAGGCGAAGCCTTTCCCCATCAAGTGCGAGCGTTGGCTGAGATGTTGAGCCGAAAGGTGGAAGATAAAATCGGTTTTGGAGGCATGGCGGTCACTCCCGAAGGCGGGCTGAACCCTGAGCTGTGGTCGCTGGGGTCCAGCGACGGCAGCATAGAACTGGCCGCCGCCCTGGGGTTTGGCTTTGTGCTGGCGTTGTTTATAGGTACCCATGATCGGCCTGCTGACATTATCAGCCATTATCGCAATCAATTTGCCGCTCAGCACGGTCATGAATATGGCCCAGGACCCGCCATGATTGCATCGGCGGTGATTTGTGCCGATAGTGAAGAACAGGCTAAATTTATGGCGGCTTCCCACACCTATTGGAAAGTAATGGCCTTTCGACACGGCATTAGGGATGGCTTGAAACCACCCCAGGAGTGCCTGGATCTCTATAACAAGCTGTCGGTTTCCGATCAGGCCTACTTTGACGAAACACTGGCCAGCATGATCACGGGTACGCCAGAACAATGTCGTGAGCAACTCAGCCATCAAGCTGAACACTATTCCGTGGACGAGGTGTTGGTGGTTGCAGTGACCCACAGTTTTGAAGATCGGTTGCAAAGTTACCAAAAGCTGGCCCAGGCATTTTCTCACTAGCACCATTAAAAAGCGGCCAAATTGCTGGTACATTAGCTTCCACGTATTAATTGGAAGCTAATGTATGTTCTTACTTTTTGCTTACCTGGCCCTGGCCATTGGTGTTTCTTTTCTCTGCTCGGTACTGGAAGCGGTGCTGCTTTCCATTACCCCCAGTTACGTTCAACAAATGCAAGACAAAAAGCCCCGGGTGGGAGCGCAGTTGTCTAAAGTGCGGGACAGGTTGGATGAATCTCTTTCCAGTATTTTGATTCTTAATACTTTTGCCCACACCATGGGAGCCGCTGGTGTGGGCTCGCAAGCCTTACAGGTGTTCGGTAAAGAGTGGGAGACCTTAATCGCGGTACTTCTTACCCTAGCCATCCTGTATTTCTCTGAAATCATTCCAAAAACCCTTGGCGCCACTTTTTGGCGACAACTGGCGGGGCCGTCCTCCTACGTGATTTCCTGGCTGGTTAAATTGGTTTTTCCGCTGGTTTGGGTGTCCACCCGATTAACAAAAATGTTTAGCCACAGCTCGGAAAATGAAATCACCCGGGAGGAGATTATTGCTTTAGCCACTCTGGGGCACAAGGAAGGCACTATTGTTTCCCAGGAGAACGAATACATTTCAAATTTGCTGCGGTTACGGCAGTTCAAAACCGAGCAAATCTTGACACCGCGTTCCGTGGTGCACATGTTAGATCAGGAAATCAAAGTCAAGGATGCTTTAAACGATCCCAAAACCCGCCAATTTACTCGAATTCCTATTATTGGTGAGAGCATTGATGACGTGAAAGGCAAGGTGATTCGGGCTGATCTGTACGAAGCGGAACGTAATGGTCATGGCGACTCGCCCATCAAGAATTTTGCCAAGCCGGTTTCACGGGTGTCTGAAAAGTTACCGGTTCAGCAGTTATTAGATCAACTTATAAAACAAAAAGTACACTTGTGCGTAGTGGAAGATGAATTTGGCCAAACCGCCGGTATTGTGACGTTGGAAGATGCCATTGAAACCCTATTGGGCCGAGAAATTGTGGATGAAACCGATGCAGTGGAGGACCTACAAGCATTGGCGCGAACTAAATACCGTGATCGATTGCGAGAGGATAAGGGCAAGCGTTGAAGCGGAGGCGTAAATTACCCCGTAGATAAATATGAAATACCTAAGCCTTATTTTTCTATTCGTTATTGCTGGCTGCGATATACTGCTGGATGATGTGGTGGACTGTCTGGACGGCGATGGCCCCGAAATCAGTTGGTCACCCCTGCCAGCGGCAACGTTGAATGAACTGTATTATTTAGAAATCTTAGCGTCCATAAAAAATGAGCCTAGAGATTCCCTGTACGATTATGAGTTTGACATTGAGGGTGCGCTCCCTCCAGGTTTAAATTATTACACCTCTCCATCAGATGATCGGCTGTTGGTGATTCGTGGTACACCGGTTTTGCGGGGTGAGTTTGTTTTTGACTTGTCGGTTAGAGTGTCACTTTCCTACAACAGCTACAATCAAGACGATAACCTGTGTTATCACACGGATTCAGAAACGTTCAGTATTTTAGTGCAAATGGATGCGCCCCAAGATGAACTTATTTCAGAAGCCCAAGATTAATTATAACGTACCGAGGGTAATCAATGTCTTTAGTGAAAGTGAATCTGCCCAGCCCGAAACAAATGCGGGGCAATTTAACCGGATAGGACAGTCGCTATGAAACAAACTGGAAAAATAAACTACGTAGAAATTCCTTCAACAGATCTTCCAGCCACTAAGAAGTTTTTCGCCGATGCCTTCGGCTGGTCCTTTGTGGATTACGGTGAGGAATATATTGCAATTGAAAATGCGGGTTTGGATGGAGGCTTTTTCAAATCGGAAAAGGTGGCCCGTACCAGTAATGGCAGCGTCTTGGTTGTGCTCTACAGCGAAAACCTGAAAGCTACTTTAAAAAAGGTAAAATCCTGTGGAGCTGAAATAGTACAGGATATTTTTTCATTCCCCGGTGGGAGCCGTTTTCATTTTAGTGATCCTAGTGGAAATGAGTTTGCTGTTTGGTCTGAGGTTTAATTACACCACAGTTCCAGTACTACCACACCTGAGGGGTAACAAATAACGCAGGGACAGCAAGCTTCTTAGTAAAGTATCTATTCCTTTTTCATGTCTTTTCATGTCTTTTCATGTTTTTTACATGAATTCACGGTTTGTACATGAATAGGCATGAAATGAGTTCTTGGCATTATCCCAGAAGAGAATTAGCCGAAAGTTATTTAAGTCAGTTAAGCAGCGGATTAAATAATATTGCAAGTTTCATTGGGAGGCGAAGAGAAAACCGATCCTATCCATTGCATCATTCAAGTCATCAGAAGATCTCTCGAAGCACAATCATCTCGTATCTTGTCCCGGTGGAAGTAAGAGGTGAATCTTAAGGTTGCCGGTTTTCAGCCAAAAGCGACCGTTTATACTACCCGAGTACCCTATATACTGAGCTCAGCCCTGGATTATCTACTCAAGCCAAATGGTGAAATATTGAGTGTAAAAAGGTTGGGATGCGGAACAATTCAGCATTTTGTCGACACGCTAAGGGAGCAGGGAATTCTCAATGGCATTGGGCATGGAAAGTGGTAATTAGAATCGAGGGAGTTGGAGCCCTCTGTTGATTTTATATAAAATGAAAGTAGAAATACCCCTTCAAATTTGAGAGCCACTAAGAAGTTCCTCGCCGATGCCTTCGACTGGTCCTTTGTGCATTACCTTATCGTGTCTCCAGCCACGGATTGATATTCACGGCCCCTCTCCTAGCTGTTATCCCAAAGAGTATCGTTCTAGTTTGCTTAGACATTTTTACTAGTGAAATCGTGCACAAGAATTTGCCTGGATTGCGAGTGTGTATGATCCAAAATTTCCGATAGGTAACCTCTCCACCTGGTTCACAATCATGGATTCGGGTATTTGAACGTGATATTTTGAGTTCCAATACCCCTGAGGGAGAAATGAACCACGTGACAAGGCCTGAAAATCACCTGGCAGAAGACTGGGAGGTGCTGTTTAGGAGCACTCTGATAGACTCAAAATTGAGAACCTGGACACTCGATCGACATTGAGGAAGAGCTGACCTGCGACTGATCTGAGCGTATCGTGGGGGTAACGACATCGAAAGTGTGAAGCGAGTTGTTCGAGGAGATCCAGTGCGTTTGGGTGCCCTTTTAGAAAAGATTTATTGAGGAATTTTTGTGAGCAAAGATAAGAACTACGACTACACCGCAAAAGAACGCAAACAGCAAGAGCGCGAACGCATGAAAGAACTAGGCTTTAAGCGCAAAGAATACTGGGTTCATAAAGATGATGAGCAGAGCGCTAATAAATACATGGACGATAAAAAAAATAAGCGGTTAGGTAAGTTAAATTGTTGACGCCGTGACCGGTCACGGCATAATTAAGGTCAGTTGAGCAGATTAAAGAAAGGAAACAAATAGTGAGTGATTCGCGTTCAGAGTCTGATTTATTTGAACAGATTCGAGGGCTGGTACTAGCCGCGCAAAACCAAGTTCGACAGAGCGTCAATTCGGCAATGGTTTTTACCTATTGGGAAATTGGACGCATTATTGTAGAGGATGAACAAGCTGGAGAACGACGTGCTGCCTATGGTAAAGAAATACTAAGGGATCTATCTGATAGATTAACCAAAGAATTTGGAAAAGGCTTTGATATCACTAACTTACGTAACATTCGACGTTTTTATATAGCGTTTCCAATTCGAGAGACACTGTCTCCCGAATTAGCTTGGTCGCACTACAACCGGCTTGCTCGAGTAGAGAATAAAAATGCTCGAGAGTGGTACATGAAAGAGGCCGCTGAAAAAAATTGGAGTGTTAGGGCACTCCAGCGTCAAATAAGTGTACTTTATTACGAAAGGCTTATGAGTAGCCAGGATATACAAGCAGTAGAAAGTGAGGCTGCCACATACACACAAAAAATGGCCCTTACACCTGCTGAATATCTTCGTGATCCTTATGTGCTTGACTTTCTGAACCTCGATGGCAAGCGTTATTTGGAAACGGACATAGAACAAGGAATTATCGACAACCTGCAGCAGTTCTTATTGGAGTTGGGAAAGGGGTTTGCTTTTGTGGAGAGGCAACAGCGTGTGCGCTTCGAGGATCAAGATTTTTATATTGATTTGGTTTTCTATAACTTCAAATTGAAGTGCTTTTTACTCCTTGATCTCAAGTTAGGAACATTGACTCACCAAGATGTTGGCCAAATGGATACCTATGTTCGTTTTTACAACGATAATAAAAAGGGAGCTGACGACAACCCAACTATTGGGCTTGTGTTGTGTAGTGAGAAAAGTCAGGCCGTGGTGAAGTACTCTATCCTTTCGGACAATGAACAATTATTTGCTGCAAAATACCTACCCTACCTTCCTAGTGAAGATGAGTTAAGAAAAGAACTTGAACGAGATCGATATTTAATCCAACAACGTTTGACTAATGAATCTAAAGATAACGAGTGATAAATATAGGGAAATGGGCATGGCAAGAGTGGAAGGAGTGAATTATGCCGATAGCTGAATCGTTTGCTACGATTGTTTCGCTTGCCAGCGCCTACTCAACGGGGCGCGATGTAAATAATAGTACATCGTTAATAGAATTTCAGAATTGGTTGGTTGAAAACGGGCATCAGAACCTTTCGGAAGATATAGCGAACTCCCACAATACCGGTATATACATTAAAGCGTTGCTCAATCAGCAATTACCTCTCATCATTGAGGCTATCAATGAACTGAAGGATCAATCATTCAATATTCCAAATAATATTCAAACCTTAATGGACGTACACTCAGAGGTATTATTGCAAGCAGTAGAGCGCCTCGAACAGAAAATTCAGGATTCTTCACGCACTCAATCTAACCAGCAAACTTCAAGTGGCGATTGCTCGCCGAATGTGGCCCATCATGGCAGTGGCGATATCAGTGTCAACACAGGTGATAGGGTCTATACCCAAATCAACCACTACGGCATCTCCATAGTTGACCACAAAAAAGCATTAGAAGAACGAGAACGCGAGGTCAGACAAGAACTTTCAAAAACCAATGCGTCAGATCGGCTGTTCCGTGAGCTTCTAGAAAAGGAATATTCTGCAATTACAGAAAAGCTGGCAAATCTTGAACAAGATTACCAAGAGGAATTGGCCAGTCGAGCCGAAGCCGAAAAGACCCTTCAGGAAATCAAAGACAAACTACCTCAATCTCAAGCCGATGCTGCGCTTAAGAAATTCAATGAAGGCGATAAAGGCGCTGCGAAAGAACTGTTTGATAAAGTAATTGAACAGGCAGAGAAGAACAACGAATTAGCGGGTAAGGCAGCCTATGAAAATGGTCAGATGGCAGAACAAGCGATTCGTTTTCTGGAGGCTAAAGACTATTATCAAAAATCCGTGCGATTCCAGCCTGATAATTCAACGTTCAATAATGCGCTGGGTTCGATTCTTCATGAGTTAGGTCGATACGAGAAAGCGATTGAGTATTACAAATTGGCCCTGAACAGTGATCTGAAGACCTATGGGGAAGATCATCCCAGTGTGGCTACAGAGCACAACAACTTGGGTGGGGCTTACCAATCATTGGGCCAATACGACAAAGCCATCGAGTATTTCAAGCTGGCACTTACCAGTGATCTGAAGACCTATGGGACAGATCATCCCGACGTGGCGACAGATCAAAACAACGTGGGTTTGGCTTACGAATCTTTGGGACAATACGAGAAAGCTATTGAGTATTACCAGCTGGCCCTGACCAGTGATCTGAAGACATATGGGGAAGATCATCCCAGTGTGGCGAACAGGCGAAATAACCTGGGTTCGGCTTACGGATCTTTGGGCCAATACGAGAAAGCCATTGAGTATTATAAATTGGCGCTAAAAACGTGTGAAAAGATATTGGGTAACGAACACCCCAATACTAAATTAGTCGCTGAGAACCTGCGCTTGGCGCAAGAACAATCAAAATAGGAACATTAGTAATGGATAACTAAGGTGATAAATATTGTGAGTATCGATACCAGTAATATTAAGGCGCATCAAAGACAACCAGAATCATCAATTTCCCAGTCTATTGGTATTGGATATATACAAACTATTAGGTATGTCAGATCAGCGGGGGATTGGGTTATCTATTCCCCCTTGCTAATAGAGGATGCGGCTGGGCAGGTAGAAAGATTCTCCTCAAGGTCAGATGCACTTAGTTACCTCGATTCTATGCAAGTTGAAACGTGCGTAGTAGATGGACGATAAGTTGAAGGAAAATTGGATAGTGTTTTTGCATGACCAGATAATTTCTGGTGGGCAAACGGGAGCGGACATAGGAGGGTTAGTCGGTGCCAAACGCTAAGGCATCGAAACTGGCGGCACAGCGCCAGCAGGGTATAAAACTGAGAAAGGCTCTCAGGTCGACGCTTTGAAATCATTCGGCTTAGTGGAACATTCCTCTTCGAACTATCGTGATCGTACACTGCAAAACGTGAAAGAAGCAGACCTCATAGAAATCTTGAAGATCCTTCATAAGGCAGGAATTCATTTTTCGACATTAGACGGGCTAAACTTGTCACCGGAAAAAGAGGGCTCGAACGTACTTGATTGGATTGAAGGGCTTCGCAAAGTCCGCGCTGAACATCACTCTCACAAAATAACCGAGGCACTGGAAAAGAAACCGCGACAAAAAAGAAAGATTAAGGATGACCAGGAAAAACAGTTCCTGGCCGATTCAACAGCAATGACTCAGTCTGACCTGGCTAAGAAATACGGTGTTAGCATATCGACTATAAAGAACTATTTGAAAGTCTGGAAAAAATAGCAATACTAAGAAACTAGGCTTGACGTCTCGTATCTTAATCCCAATTTCCTATTGGCTGAAATCATTATCATCATTGCATTTAGAGGAACGGCAACCGGTATCCGTAGATTTTTTCTAATCGATAGCAAGAATAGTCTCCCGTAATAGGCATCTTCGAAACACCCCTGTAAACTCCTTGTTTACCTTTGAAAAAGAAGTCGTACTTTTCCGAGAAGTCTTGTTCTTTCACACTTGAGCAACTGACGCGGCTGAAGCCTAATTTCACCTTAGTAATGGCATAATCTTCAGGCCAGCTAGAATTAGCAGCCGGCTTCAAAGCTACTATTTGATCACGAAGTATCTCAAATGATCCCAGATTTAGCTTGGTAGTTATGTCTTTTTCGACCGGGTATAGCCTTGAACAATACTGCCGAACGTTTAACTGCATTAACCCATCCAAGCCACGCATCTCGTCAATGATGCATTTCTCATACATTAAGGAATTGTTGGGCCAGGGCTTTGGCGCCTCAATAACGCTCGCTCTTACTTCCGGAAAACGGAAGCTTTGGTTGTTTGAATTCACTGAATAGACAATTAACCCCACAATAGCACCAACAAACAACAGTAGACCCGCGAGATTCCGACCCGATTTAGCGTTTTCTGACATATCACTCATTCCAATTCCAGTTATGACAAGCCTTAGCTGTACAGTATAGTCGGATCAATCAGGATGAAGCCGAAAAAAGGGGGTCAGTAGCTCCGGAAAGCTTTTAGATCATAACCGGTATCACTGCCATACCCCGGTTTACCTACTAGAGAGTGAAATATTTATAAGTACATTTGAAATCATTTAAAGTTTCTTAAATAGAGAAAAGCCTCGAATCTTAAATGTAGCGGGTAATCGGGAATCCAAGTCGCCGGGGATAGCGGCTCGAACGGCAAGTCTTATTGAACAGGCTTTGAGCACTACCTAAAAGGGGCTTTCTTTCATCCATCAGCTTTACTTATAGACAAGTAGTAAAGAATGCGATATCTTTACTATGATGATATTAGTAAAGAGGTGGTGCATGCCTAAGGTTAGTTCAAAAAGACAGATCACTCTGCCCATTGATCAGTGCAAGGCAGCCGGGATCGAGCCAGGTGATGAATACGATAGCTATGTTGATAATGAAGGTCACATCACGATCGTGAAGAAAGTGGCAGGTGCCGCAAGGGGGCTATTGAAGCGGGCATCTGTCGACAAGCGGTATACTGATGAGCAATCTCTACGGAGTAGCCTCGTCCGATGATTGCCATTGATACCAATGTACTATTGCGGTACCTGTTAGATGACAACAAGGCCCAGTCCAAAAAGGCAGCGGATCTTATACTCGGCGAATCGCTGGTACTTGTTACTGATGTGGTGTTGGCTGAAACCGTTTGGACGTTGAAAGGTAAGCGCTACAATCTAGACAAGGAAGCAATCATTAAGGTAGTACATTCTTTATTTGAAGAGCCCAATATTGTATTTGAAAGCGGGCAGACCGTATGGCGTTCAGTGAATGATTTTAAGAATGCCAAATCAGTACGATCAGGCGGAAAGCGTAAAGAGGCCGATTTCCCCGATGCCCTGATTGTTAACAAGGCAGTGCATGTAGCGAATGAAACGGCAGTAGAGTTCGATGGTCTCTATACGTTTGATGTAGCTGCCCAGGAAATACCTGGCACTCGAAAGCCATGAAAACATGAAGGAAAAGGGCAACAAGTGCCTAAATAGTACAGGATATTTTTTCATTTCCCGGTGGCCGCCGTGTTCATTTTAGTGATCCCAGCGGTAATGAGTTTGTTGTTTGGTCTGAGCTCTAATTACGCCACAGTTCCAGTACTACCACACTACGGGGCATTACCTTATAGGTGTCTCCTACCGCGGGCTGCTCCCCAGGGGGATAGATTTCTTTGGGTGGGGGTTGTGAGGTATCTACCGCCAAATGCCATTGGCCCTGTTCCAGATTCGGCAGACGCACTGTCTGCGATTCCGTTCCCATATTCATAATCACGTGCAAATGGGGCTCGTCTTCACTGCGCCCTGCCAGGGTAAATCTCAGAAAATGGGCTGTGGGGTCATTCCAGGGTGGTTCGTTTTCAATTCCATGCCATTCTATGTCAGGGAGATTATTGCCTGCTTCTGGCTCGCCCTTTAGAAACTGCCGCCGTTGCAGGCTGGGGTGGCGCTTTCGCAGTTGAATCATTTCCCGGGTAAAGCGCAGCATGTCCGCGTTCTTTTGGGTGAGGCTCCAGTCAAACCAACTGGTTTCATTGTCCTGGCACCAGGCATTGTTGTTGCCGTTTTGGGTTCGGTGTACTTCGTCTCCCGCCAGTATCATGGGCACACCCTGGCTCAGTAGCAGGATCGCCATAAAGTTACGTGATTGTTGTTTGCGTAGGTGAATGATGGCTTTATCATCGGTTTCACCTTCCACGCCACAATTCCAACTGAGATTGTCGTTATGGCCGTCGCGGTCGTTTTCGCCATTGGGCAGGTTGTGCTTCTTGTTATAGCTCACTTGATCCCACAGGGTGAAACCGTCGTGACAGCTGATAAAGTTGATGCTATTAAATGGGTGGTGGCCTTCCCGTTGGTAGTAGTCACTACTGCCGCATAGGCGGGTAGCCACTTCAGTGAGTATGCCGCCATCGCCTCGAATAAAACGACGAATCACATCCCGGTAGCGTCCATTCCATTCTGCCCAGCGGTAACCCGGAAAGTTTCCCACCTGATATAAGCCTGCGGCATCCCAGGCTTCGGCAATAAGCCATTTGCTCATTAAGCTGGGGGATAATTCAATGGACCAAAGAATAGGGGGAGAGGCCATGGGTTCGCCGTTTTCACCACGGGCCATGGCACTGGCCAAATCAAAACGGAATCCGTCCACGCCCATCTGGTCTACCCAAAATTCCAGGCAGTGAACAAAGTAGGCGCTGACGATAGGATGATTACAATTGACGGTATTGCCACAGCCGGTGTAATCCCGGTATATGCTGCGGTCGTTGGAGTCTAGGTGATAAAAAACGTCGTTGGCTATGCCCTTGAAGTTTATGATGGGGTCATCCACGCCCCCTTCTGCGGTGTGGTTGAGTACCACATCCAGAATGATTTCAAGTCCAGCATCGTGGAGGGAGTCCACCATGGCTTTGAATTCCGTAAGATGGGTACCTTTTTCCGGTGTGGCGCAGTAGTGGGGGTGGGGGCTGTAAAAACTATGGGTGCTATAGCCCCAGTAATTTTCCAGTCCCCGTTCCAATACGGAATCCGGTGCGTGCTGTGGATCAAACGCCATGACTGGCAACAGTTCCACATGGGTAATGCCCAGGGATTTCAGGTAGGGAATTTTTTCTATAACTCCGGCAAAGGTGCCGCGCAATTCTTTTGCTACTTGGGATGAAGGGTGGCGTGTAAAGCCGCCCACATGAACTTCGTAAACGATAATTTCCTGGGAGCGATAACGTGGTTGGCGTGGCGCTGTTGTAGGTTGCTGCTGCGGGGTTTTCACAACCATAGCTCGTAATCCCGCCTGGTTTTTTCCTGCCAGGGCGGCTTTGCGGTTCCAGCCCAGGTCGGTTACAGCTTTAGCCCAGGGGTCCAGTAAATCCTGCTGTGGGTTAAATCGGCCGCCACTGTGCTCTGTGTCGGTGGGGCCGTCCATGCGCCAGGTATAACATATCCCTGGGGGCAGCTGTTCAACAAAGACATGCCAAAACACATGGGTTCTATGTAGCTCTGGGTCCAGTTTAATAACTTGGAATGGATGGGGGCTTACCGCATCCTCAAACAGGTGCAGTTCCGCCGAAATGGCAGACCGGCTGAATATTGAAAAATTAACGCCATCTTCATACGCCTGGCTACCTAGTGGGAAGCGGGTCCCTTCGCTGGCTTTGAAGACGGTCGGTTTTTTCATAATGCTACTTCTCTGTTAATCCAAATGTCCTAGAATTATAGACGGGGTTTCTTTAGAGATTTCCGTTAATGGGTATCAAGGATGGGTAGCACAAGTAAAAATGGTGGAGCAGGGTTGAGTTAAGGGGCATATGGCCAGCCATAACAGCTTATTGGCTGGCCTGGTTTACACCGGTTTACGATGGTGCTCCGGCGGGGCTAATTAATAGCGGTCCATGCAGTTAAGATCAGCAAAAGCCTGTTCTAATCGTTTTGACATGCTTTCTTCCATTTTTCTTAACCAAACCCGTGGGTCGTAATGTTTTTTGTTGGGCACGTCGTCGCCATCGGGGTTACCAATCTGGCCCTGCAGGTAGGCTTCTTTATCCTGGTAGTAGTGACGAACACCATCCCAAGCGGCCCATTGCGTGTCGGTGTCGATGTTCATTTTGATCACACCGTAACTAATGGCTTCGGCTATTTCTTCAGCGGAGGAGCCGGAACCGCCGTGGAAAACGAAGCTCAGTGCTTTGCTATCCAGACCGAACTTGTCGGCGCAATATTTTTGCGAGTTATCCAATATTTTAGGCGTAAGTTGCACGTTACCGGGTTTGTATACGCCATGCACGTTGCCGAAGGCTGCAGCGATGGTAAAGCGCGGACTGATCTTGCTTAGCGCTTCATAGGCATAAGCCACATCTTCAGGTTGGGTATACAGCATGGAGTTATCCATATTGGTGTTGTCCACACCGTCTTCTTCCCCGCCGGTGCAACCCAATTCGATTTCCAGAGTCATACCGATTTTGCTCATGCGCTCCAGATATTTGGCGCAGGTTTCAATGTTCTCTTCCAGGCTTTCTTCGCTTAGATCCAGCATGTGAGAAGAGTAGAGTGGTTTGCCGTGCTTTTCGTAGAAGGCTTCGCCGGCGTCCAGTAAGCCGTCAATCCAGGGGAGCAATTTTTTGGCAGCGTGGTCCGTGTGCATGATGACGGGTACGCCGTAGGCTTCCGCAACGGTGTGCACGTATTCTGCTCCGGCGATGCCCCCTAATATTTGGCTGCCTTGACCCTCCAGTTTCAGCCCCTTACCAACCATGAAACCAGCACCGCCATTAGAGAACTGAATAATAACTGGAGAGTTCACACGGGCGGCGGTTTCCAATACGGTGTTGACGGAGTTTGAACCCACACAGTTCACTGCGGGTAATGCGTAGCTACCGTTTTTGGCGAATTCAAAAATAGTTTGAACGTCATCGCCAGTGGCAACACCGGGTTTGATTTTGGAGGATAACTTTGAAGTCATGGTTGTTTTTCCTAATTTAGATTGTGCTGGTTCGCGCAATGCGCTTGACAGTGTTGTGTCAGTTAGTGGTCATAGTTGCCAATAATGCCACAACAATCAGCGCAATTTATTACAAAGATCTAACATCGTTGTGTCAAATTGATGTTGTTCGTTTTGCAATGCATCCTGAATTTCGTGGTGGACAAGCTTGTTAGCCTGTATACCAATACAGTGACTGCTCTTGCCTTCCATCAGTAATTCTACAGCATAAGCACCCATTCGTGACGCTAAAATTCGATCGAACGCCGATGGGGCGCCCCCACGCTGAATGTGCCCCAAAATGGTGGCTCGGGTTTCCACTCCGGTGACATCCTGGATTTGTCTTGCCAGTTTGTTCACATCGTAGACCCGTTCCGTGACACAAATCAGCGCGTGCTTCTTGCCTTTTATGATTTGCTGCTTCAATCGGTCCATGAGTTCTTCTTCTTCCATGGGCACTTCAGGCACAATGGCCAGCTCTGCTCCACAGCCAATGGCGGCCGCGATGGTGAGATCACCGCAATGGCGACCCATGATTTCAACCACAGATGCGCGTTTGTGGGAGCTGGAAGTATCACGCAGATTATCGATGGCGGAGATGGCCGTATTCAAGGCGGTGTAAAAGCCGATGGTGTATTCCGTGCCAGGAACATCGTTATCAATGGTTCCCGGTATACCAATGCAGTGCAAGCCCATGGCAGACAGCGCACTGGCCCCTTGATAAGAACCGTCTCCACCAATCACCACCAGGGCTTGAATGCCCAGGGCTTCTAGATTCTTAATGGCGGTTTCACGGGTGCTTAGGTCCTTGAACTCCGGGAAACGAGCCGATCCCAGAAAGGTCCCGCCGCGATTGATGATTTCTGCTACGGATTGACGATTAAGCAAATGTATATCGTTGTGATAGAGGCCGTAGTAGCCATTGTTGACACCGTAAGCCTCAATGCCATGGTGTAATGCGGTGCGAACCACAGCTCTTACTGCGGCGTTCATTCCTGGCGCGTCACCGCCACTGGTGAGGACTGCTATCTTGTTCAACATAAGAAGACTCGGCAGCTAGTAAGCCATTAGGAAAAAACCTGATAAATAGATTAACCGCTGAGGGAGGATAATGCTAGCCAGTAAATGGGTGGGAATTGGTAACAAACCCGGTCAGCGGATCACTTTGAGTTATTGAATAACCAATCTTTCAGCAGCAGAGTGACGCGGGGCATAATGAGGTAAGTCATCAAGAGAACTTGAAACACCACCACAATAAATGTGCGAAGCCAAAGGGGCAGTTGGCTAAGTGTTGGGCCCAGTAATAGATGGATGCCCATGAGTATTAAAAATACCACCACGATCAATATTACAGACATTTTCCAGGTGGCGGGCTTTTGGGCTGGCAGCTGGGGTAAATCGAACCAAAATTCCAACCCGGTGGAACGTCGTGTTTCTGCTTCTCCTTCCACCAAGGGCTCTAGTTTTTTTAGCCATTCACTACGGGTATCTGAGGCTTCCCACTGCTGGCAATTTTGGTAAGTGTCGAAGCGATAAATGATTACGTATTGGTGAGCCGTATTGGTGCTGGGCCGCAAAATGTTAGTACCCAAATGGCCCTTGAAGCTGCCAGCTGCATCAATAACGCCGGAAACCCATTGTTCATAGTCCGCTTCGCGTCCTGGTTTGATTTGCCGGGAAATGCTGACGGTGACAGGGCCTTCTTGACCCGGTTGGCAGGGTTGAATCATGGCGAGGTCCGAATATTCTGTTTTTTTACCTATGAATAGATTATTCAGCTTGTCTTAAACAGAGCCACGATTCCAATATATTCGTAGTACAGCTCCCATACCTAAAGAGTATCCTATGGTTTTTACTCCTGAGTTTTCATTTTGTATGCCACTTGTCTTCGTGTGATGCCCAGCATTTTTGCCGCTTGAGTCATGTTGCCTCCGGTTTTATCCAAGGCGGTTTGAATTAAACGTTGTTCGTGTTCCCGCAATGTGAGATTGGATTCCACCAGGCTTTGGTAAAATTGTTTTTCGCTGGCGGTATCTGCTTGTGGGGGTGGGGTGTTGTGTTGTTCCGTTGATTTTGGTTGAAAGTTAAGACTAACATCTTTTATCACAGAATTGTCTTCCGCGTGCAGTACCGCGCGTTCCATTATATTTTGCAGCTCTCGAATATTGCCGGGCCAGTGATAATTCTTAAGTGCTTGCATGGCACCGGGTGATATGCCCTTTATGGTTTTCTTGTACATGGGGGCATACTCCTCAGCAAATGAATTAGCTAGAGTTGGAATGTCGTCAATTCGATCTCTCAGGGGGGCGATCTCTATTGGATAAGTAGCCACTCGAAAATACAAGTCAGAGCGAAAGCTACCATTTTCAATCGCCGCTTGTAAGTTCAGGTTTGTGGCCGCAACCAGGCGTACATCCACTTTTATGGTTTCTGTATCACCCAGTCGTTGCAGTTCCCCAGTTTGAAGCACTCTCAGTAGTTTGACCTGCGCTGAAAGTGATAATTCACCCAATTCATCCAGAAATAGTGTGCCACCGTTAGCTTGCTCAAATCGTCCCGGTCGAGTTTCTGATGCTCCTGTGAATGCGCCCCGTTTTACGCCAAATAATTCTGCTTCAATTAAATCATTGGGTATGGCGCCGCAATTAATTGCTACAAAAGGAGACTCATTGCGATCGCTGTTTTCATGTAGCCTTTTTGCGAAAACTTCTTTGCCCACGCCGGTTTCTCCATACAGAAGAACATTAATGGGTGTCTTAGAAACTTGTTTGAGCATGTTGAAGGCTTTTAAAAAAGCAGGAGACTGGCCGATCAAACTGCCTTGCTCAAAGTGATGTGAAGTGGTGCTGCCGCGTAATTTAGTGAGCTCATTCTCCACCGCGGAATGGCCGCCGTAATCGGCTTTAAAATAATTTATGTAACTATCGTCGCCCCAGTCTTCCGCTGGCTTACCGACCAACAGACAGCGATCATCACCTCGGCCTCGACATTCTACTTCTTTATAAACAATGAAGCGTTTAAAGTACCGGCTAGTGTAACCAGACGCGTATCCCACAATACACCAGCACACAGGATCATCGGATAAATGGTTGCGAGAAACATAGGGTTCAGCTTCAATGGAGTGTGATAGCTCAACCTGGCCATAAAAGCTGCCTTTCTCCCAGTCGATATCGTAGTTGATAACATTTGCCCTCACTATACCTTCAAGACCATGTAGCGCGGGGCCCAAATCGAATACATCAAAACTACTTAAAGGGGTGCCCAGATTTACCACCATATCCGCGTCCAGCTGCCCAGAAGTAAATCCCATACGCAACAGAACCCCTTGGGCTTTCTCCTTATCCATGGAATTAAATAATTCTTGATGTAGGTTGGCAAAACTCTCCGTGTGCATCAGCAGCATGCTGTTCTGGCCCAGTCGGATTCGGCAATTTTCGTAATCGAATACCAATTTTTGTTTGATATTAAATTGATCCAGAAGATGGTTTTTGCTCATGATCAGATTGCCTTATACATCATTATTTCTTGTTATCTTGCCTGTATTGTAGGCGCTTCCGTTCATTTATGAACGGCTTGATTCCGATTATCGTTCAAAAATGAACGGTCTAACCTTGTCTTGTTATGTGGGCTTGCTAACGCATTGATATTATTGAAAATATTTATATGGCCCAGTTCATGCTAAGTGTCTCTCACTAAAAAGAAACATATAACAAAAACCATAAGGAGAACAACAATGGCGATGACAGGGGTTTTACGACCAGGCCACGCTCAAGTTCGAGTATTGGATTTAGAAGAAAGTATCAAGTTTTACCGCGACGTATTGGGATTGGTGGAAACCGGCCGCGATGATCAGGGCCGAGTGTATTTCAAGTGTTGGGATGAACGCGATCACAATAGCTACATTATCCGTCAGGCTGACCAGGCGGGGATCGATTTTTTTGGCTTCAAGGTGCTGGATGAGGCGACCCTTGATCAATTTGAAAAAGACCTGAACGAATACGGTGTGCAAACCGAGCGCATGCCCGCTGGGGACTTGTTGGAAACCGGTGAGCGGGTTCGGTTCACCCTGCCCACGGGTCATGTTATGGAACTGTTCGCCACCAAATCCGCCGTAGGCAATGGCTTGACTAACTTAAATCCCGGGCCATGGAATAAAACCAGTGAGCACGGCATTGCCCCGATCCGGTTCGATCACATGTTGTTGTACGGGCCCAATATCGAAGGTGCTAAAAAGATCTTTGAAGATGTGCTGGGCTTTAAAGTTATGGAGCGTGTGGTGTTGGAAGATGGTTTCGAGCAAACCATTTTTATGACCTGCTCTCATAAAGTACACGATATTGCCTTTGGTGAGTTTCCGGAGCCCGGCAAACTTCACCACTGTTCGTTCCTGATGGAAAGCTGGGAAAAAGTGCTTCGCGCAGGCGATATTATGTCTATGAACGACGTGGCCGTGGATATCGGTCCCACTCGTCATGGAATCACTCGCGGGTGCACCATCTATGCCTGGGACCCTTCAGGAAACCGTTTTGAAACCTTCATGGGTGGCTATCAGCCCTACCCCGACCACGAGACAATCACTTGGACCGCCGAAAAGCTGGGCCAGGGGTTGGACTATCCGCAACAGAAGTTGCATGACACTTTTCTAACCGTTGTTAGCTAGTAGTCTGATATCTAAAAAATGTGATTAGGGCAGGCTTGCCTGCCTTAAAAGCATGGGAGATCGATTATGTCGAAGCAGCCAGGCGAACCTGCTTTGCGAGCCGTTGCGGCCGCAGAAAAGCCAGAGCAGCCACAGAAGTACGTCCGAGTGCGCAGTGCACCCGACGCCCCGTTTGTGGAATTTGATTTTGCCATTGGCGATCCCTGTTTATTTGTGGAACTCATATTGCCACCCAAAGCGTTTAAAGAGTTTTGTGACGCTAACCAGGTGAGCTTTATGACCCCCGAGCAAATCGAAGCTGTAGAACAGGATATGCGTAAGTGGCGTTACGGTGATGAAACACTGATGGCGCGACATCACAGCGATAAAAGTTAATCAATAACAAGAACTGGAAGTGCAATCATTATGACTATCGAAATAAAAACAGCCACCATTGAACCGGTGCGCAATACCTTTTCACATATAGAAAGACGATTCGGCGATAAACCTGCCACGCGTTATCAAGAAGCTACTTATGATTTGCAGTCGGAATCCTTTTTTCACTACAAACCCCTGTGGCAGCCCGACAAAGAGCTGAATGACCCCAGTCGTACTGATATCAAAATGGAAGACTGGTACGTGCTCAAGGACCCCCGTCAATTTTATTACGGATCTTATGTTCAGCAACGGGCCAAAATGCAAGAGGTGGCAGAAAGCAACTATGCCTTTTTTGATAAGCGCAAGTTGGCCGAGCGTCTTACGGAAGCTCAGCGTGAAGAGCTGAATCGATTTGTGGTGCCTTTGCGTCATCTGGAGCAAACCGCCAATCTGAATAATATGTTTGCCAGTGCCTATGGGTACGGCACCGCAATAACTCAAGCCTGTATGTTTCACGGCATGGATCGTCTGGGTATCGCTCAGTATTTGTCTCGCATCGGTCTGATTTTGGATGGTAATACGGGTTCCGCTCTTGCCAGGGCCAAGAAATACTGGATTGAAGACCCGGTTTGGCAAGGCATGAGAAAACTGGCGGAAGAAACCACGGTGATTGAAGACTGGTTTGAAGTATTTGTGGCGCAAAACTTAGTGATGGATTCCCTGGTATACCCACTTATGTTCCATAGCTGGGATGAGAAAATGGCTGATCAAGGTAATGCTGACGTAGGTATGCTGTTGGAGTTTATGCAGCAGTGGTTTAAAGATGGTACTCGTTGGGTTGATTCAGTGATTAAGACCGTTGCCGCAGAGTCTGATGAAAACAAAGCGCTGTTAGAAAAATGGGTGAAAGATTATCGAGTGCGTACCGAGTCGGCATTGGCGCCTTTGGTTGAGTCTGCTTTGGATGCCGATGCGATGGCGTCTGCCACAGCTCAGCTGGATAAGCGTTTACAAAAATGTGGTTTAGCTGTTTAGGAGCAATGTAATGTCAAAAGTCTATATCGCACTACAGGATAATGATGAGTCACGTTACATCGTTGAAGCAATTGAAGAAGACAATCCTGAAGCCAGTGTGATTCATATGCCCGCAATGATTCGAATTGAGGCCGAAGGCAAGTTGGAAGTACGCCGAGAAACTGTGGAAGAGAAAATGGGTCGGGATTGGGACGTGCAAGAGTTGCATGTGAACCTGATTACTCTGGGCGGTAACGTCAATGAAGAAGACGATTACTTGACTCTGCACTGGAATGAATAATAACGATTTTAAATAGGTGACTATAATGGCTAAGAAACTGAATCTGAAAGACAAGTACCGCTTGTTAACCCGTGATTTGGATTGGGAATATTCCTACGTTGACCGCAAAGAAGCGTTCCCCTACGAGGAATTTGAAGGTATTAAAATTACGGATTGGTCTAAATGGGAAGATCCTTTCCGTTTGACCATGGATGCCTACTGGAAATACCAGGCTGAGAAAGAGAAGAAGTTGTACGCCATATTCGATGCGTTTTCCCAGCACAACGGCCACCTCAATGTGACCGATGCGCGATACGTTAATGCCATTAAATTGTTTTTGACCGGTATTTCTCCTCTTGAATACGCCGCCTATCAGGGCTTTGCCCATGTTGGCCGTCAGTTTGGTGGTGTTGGTGCGCGAGTGGCGTGTCAAATGCAGGCCATTGATGAGTTACGCCATGTGCAAACTCAAATCCACGCCATGAGTCACTACAATAAGTTTTTTGATGGCTTCCAGGATTTCAGCCACATGCACGATCGGGTTTGGTATTTATCCGTGCCCAAATCCTTCTTCAACGATGCCCGAGCTGCGGGTCCGTTTGAGTTTATGATCGCCATCGGGTTTTCTTTCGAATATGTGCTAACCAATCTGGTATTCGTGCCCTTTATGTCCGGTGCGGCATACAACGGCGATATGGCAACGGTGACTTTCGGTTTTTCTGCCCAATCCGACGAAGCCCGTCATATGACGTTGGGCCTTGAAGTAATTAAGTTCCTGCTTGAACAGCATGAGGATAATGTGCCCATCGTACAAAAGTGGATTGATAAGTGGTTTTGGCGCGGTTGTCGTTTGTTGTCCATTGTTGGCATGATGATGGATTACATGTTGCCGAACAAGGTGATGTCCTGGAAGGAAGCGTGGGAAGTGTATTTTGAAGAAGCCGGTGGTGCGTTATTTAAAGATCTGGCCCGTTACGGTATTCGCATGCCCAAGTACAGTGAAGTGATATCCAAAGAAAAAGAGCACGTTTCACATCAGGCGTGGTGGACTTTCTATGCCCATGGTCATGTGGCGGGCTTCCACACCTGGATTCCGTCTGACGAAGAATTGGATTGGCTGTCAGAGAAGTACCCCGACACCTTCGATAAGTATTATCGCCCCCGCTGGGAACTGGCCAAAAAAATGGAAGCGGAAGGTAAGCGCTTCTACAACCAAGGTCTACCTCAGCTGTGTACCACCTGTCAGATCCCCATGATGTTTACTGAAATGGATCATCCCACTCTGACCAGTTATCGCGAGTGCGAGCATGAGGGTGAGCGTTATCATTTCTGTTCAGATGGTTGTAAGGACATTTTCCAGGAAGAGCCAGAGAAATACGTTCAGTCCTGGCTACCAGTACATCAGATCTTCCAGGGTAATTGCGGTGGTCCTGACGTGGGGGATATTCTGAAAGACTTTTATCGCATGAATGTGGGGGCGGACAATATGGATATCAAAGGGTCTCCTGACGAGAAACGTTGGAAAGCCTGGACAGGCGTAGCCTAACAGCCTGCTAAACCCTTTGATTTATAGTTGGAGATATTACTATGCCCGTTTATGCAATAACGCCCGATTACAAAGGCGAAGTTAAAGATCGAAAAGAAAACTTTGGTGACAACCAGGTGGTTTACGTGGGATGGGATCATCATTTGATGTTTCCGGCTCCCTTTGCCTTTTTGTTGCCAATGGATATGCCATTTAAGGCAATGATCGAAGAAGTCTTACCCGTTTCATTTTCTGTACATCCGGAATGGGAAAAGATTAATTGGTCAACCGTAGAGTGGATGCTTGATGGTAAGGTGTTCAAGCCTGATTTTGACAAAAGCCTGGGAGAGCAGGGTGTGGACCATAAGTCCATCATGCGCTTCAATACGCCCGAGCTTAAAGGCTTTCAAGGTGCCGGCGTTTAATTAAGAGGGGTCGAAATCATGAGTTATGAAGTGACGATAGAGCCCACCGGCGACACCATAGAAGTGGAAGAAGGTCAAACCATCCTTGACGCAGCTTTGCGTCAAGGAGTTTGGTTGCCCTTTGCCTGTGGGCACGGTACCTGTGCCACCTGTAAGTGTCAGTTGGTTGAGGGTGATGTGGATCTCGGAAACGCTTCGCCTTTCGCTCTGATGGACATGGAGCGCGACGAAGGAATGATTCTGGTTTGCTGTGCTACTCCGGAGAGTGATTGCGTTATTGAAGCTGATATTGATGTGGATGAAGACTTTGTGGGCCATCCGGTGTTGGATTTCAATGCCACCGTCACGTCAATTGAGGACCTGTCTCCCACCATCAAGGGCATTAAATTCCAGTTGGATCAACCTATCGCCTTCCAGGCGGGTCAATACGTTAATTTGACTTTGCCCGGAGTGGAAGGATCAAGAGCGTTTTCCATTGCCAATAAGCCCTCCCAATCCAATGTGTTGGAGCTCCATGTGCGGCGAGTACCCGATGGTGTGGGCACCGCTTATTTACATGAGCAGTTGCAGGTGGGAGATACGCTGCCGGTTTCCGGGCCCTATGGGCAGTTCTTTACTCGCTTGTCCGATGAGCGCGATGTGATTTTTGTGGCAGGAGGGTCTGGCTTGTCCAGTCCGCAATCCATGATTTTGGAATTGATTGAGCGAGAAGATCCCCGCCAAATTTACTTATTCCAGGGTGCGCGAAATCTGGGTGAACTTTACAACACGGATTTGTTTAAGAAGCTGGAAACCAATCATACCAATTTCCACTACATACCGGCGCTGGATAACCCAGCGGAAGGCGATAACTGGCAAGGGTTTACCGGTTATGTGCACGAAGCCGTAGAAAAGCATTTTGATGGCAAGTGTGATGGCCATAAAGCCTATTTGTGTGGGCCTCCTCCCATGATCGATGCGGCCATCAATACTTTGATGAAAGGCCGGTTGTTTGAACGTGATATTCACATGGAGCGATTTTTAACAGCAGCTGACGGTGCGGAAACCCAAACCCGTTCAGCATTGTTCAAGCGAATATAGCCTTGCCAGCGGCAGCGTCAATACCGCCAGGGTATGGACGCTGCTGCTAAATAGTATTAGATGGTATTTAGACCCTTCTGTACCATGATCTTAAATCCCTGATCCCCCGGCTCTGACACCCAACCCGGCTCGGAAAATAAACACGACAAATAAGGGTAACTCCATGCGTCTTATCAAAAATTTTATCAACGGCGAATTCGCAGACGTAGACGAAAAACGTTTGTTCAAAAAGTTTTCTCCAGTTAACAACCAGCACATCGCTAACATATCCGAAGCCAGCCGCGATCAAGTTGATCAAGCGGTAAGTGCTGCCCAAGCTGCATTGAAGGGAGAGTGGGGGAGCCTCACTTCCGATCAGCGTGTGGCCATGCTGTATGAAGTAGCCGCAGAAATTACCCGTCGCTTTGAGGATTTTGTTGAGGCAGAAATGGCTGACACGGGTCAGACTTCCCATGTTATGCGTCATGTGTTCATCCCCCGCGGTGCCGCCAACTTTCGTATCTTTGCTGACGTTATTAAGAATGTGGCCGCCGAATCGTTTCAGATGAGTACCCCAGACGGTGCCGGCGCTGTGAATTACGCGATGCGCGTTCCCAAGGGTGTGGTGGGCGTGATTTCCCCATGGAATGCACCTTTCATGTTGACCACCTGGAAAGTGGGTCCAGCACTGGCTTGTGGTAATACGGTGATTGTTAAGCCTTCGGAAGAGACGCCCCAAACGGCGACCCTGCTGGGAGAAGTAATGAATGCGGTGGGTGTACCCAAGGGTGTTTACAATGTGATTAACGGTTTTGGTCCAGACTCCGCTGGAGAGTGGTTAACCCAGCACCCTAAGGTGGATGCGATTACTTTCACAGGCGAAACCCGAACCGGCACCGCCATTATGAAAGCGGCTGCAGAAGGCTGCCGTGACGTGTCATTTGAAATGGGCGGTAAGAACGCCGGTATTGTGTTTGCGGATGCGGACTTTGATAAAGCCATAGAAGGTATTTTCCGCTCAGCGTTTTTGAACACCGGACAGGTGTGTTTGGGTACGGAACGAGTTTATGTGGAGCGCCCCATCTTCGAAAAATTTGTGTCTGCTCTGAAACAGAAAGCAGAAGCTGTAAAGTACGGTCCGCCTTTAGATGAGAGCAGTAACTTTGGTCCTTTGATCAGCAAAGAGCACAAGGAGAAAGTGCTTTCCTATTACCAAAAGGCCAAGGATGAAGGTGCCACCATTGTTACTGGTGGTGGTGTCCCGGACATGCCCCAGGATTTGGTTGATGGCAATTGGGTTCAGCCCACCATTTGGACTGATTTACCTGAAACCGCTGCGGTGGTTCAGGAAGAGATTTTCGGCCCATGTTGCCATATCAGACCTTTTGATACGGAAGAGGAAGTTATCGCGTTGGCCAATGATACCGAGTATGGCCTTTCTACCACTATCTGGACTAACCACCTGGCCCGTGCCCACCGTATGGCCGCCGCTGTGGATGTGGGGATAACCTGGATAAATAGCTGGTTCCTGAGAGACTTGCGTACCCCGTTTGGCGGCAGCAAGCAGTCTGGAATAGGTCGTGAAGGTGGTGTGCACTCGCTTGAGTTCTATACCGAAATGCGAAATGTCTGTGTGAAGTTGTGAGGTCAATGATGGATTCGAAAAAAATAGATGGGTTTGGTGAAGCGCTTTACCAGGCTTTCGTGGAGGGCACCACAATTCTGCCGTTAATTCAGCAGGAGCCCAGTATCACTTTGGAAGATGCCTACAATATTCAGAAGCGTTTTATTGACCTGCGGTTGCAGGCTGGTGAAACCATAGTAGGTAAGAAGATTGGTGTGACCAGTAAAGCGGTTCAGGATTTTTTGGGTGTGTTTCAGCCGGACTTTGGTCAGCTGACTTCCAATATGGTCCATGGCAACGATGCCCAAATTGATTTGGATAATCTCATTCAGCCAAAGGCAGAAGCCGAGTTGGCGTTTGTATTGAAAGAAGATCTAACCGGTCCTGGTATCACGGCGATGGACGTGATCCGCGCCACGGACTATGTCATGCCTTGTTTTGAAATTGTGGATTCCCGTATTAAGGATTGGAATATCAAGATTCAAGATACAGTGGCCGACAACGCCTCCTGTGGTGTGTACGCCCTGGGCGATGCCAAAGCCGATCCAAGGGATATCGACCTGACTCTGGCAGGTATGGTGTTGGAAAAGAACGGCGAAGTTCTGTGCACCGGTGTGGGTGCTGCAGTTCAGGGTTCTCCCGCCAATGCGGTTGCCTGGTTGGCGAATACGCTGGGTGAATTAGGCTTGCCCTTTAAAGCGGGCGAAGTGATTTTGTCCGGCTCACAATCCCAATTAGTGGATGTGGTTTCTGGCGATGAACTGGTTTGTACAGTGGGTGGATTGGGAAGCTGTAAGGTATCGTTCCATGGGAGCAAGAAATAATGAATATTACTTTAAGCCAAGAAGATATTAGCCGTCTTAGTGAACACGTGGAAGCGGCACAGCTGGATGCCAAGCCAATTCCAAAACTGACCAATGAATTTTCGGAAATGACAGTAGATGACGGCTACGCCATTCAGTTGGCGTTGAAAGACCGTTATCTAAAGCGTGGTGAACGTTTGGTTGGTTGGAAAGCCGGGTTAACTTCAAAAGCGAAAATGCGACAGATGGGTGTGGATGTTCCTTCCATCGGCTTTTTAACCGATGGCATGTCTCGTCCTGAAAATTCAGTGATAAGCACATCTGATTTAGTTCATCCCCGAGTAGAGTGTGAGGTGGCGTTTGTCACAAAGCATGACTTGCAAGGGCCTGATTGCACCGCGGAACTGGTTTTGGAAGCCACCGACTTCGTACTTCCTGCCATCGAAATTATTGATTCCCGCTATGAGAATTTTAAGTTTGATCTGGAAAGTGTAATCGCTGACAACAGTTCGTCTTCCCGTTTTGTGGGGGGGGGGCGGCCGCGAAGAGCACAGGATTTGGATTTGCGAACCCTGGGTGTGGTGCTGGAGAAAAACGGTGAGATCGTCGAAATGGGTGCTTCCGCTGAAGTGCTGGGTCATCCCGCAGAAGCGGTGGCCATGGTGGTGAATTTGTTGCACAAATTGGGTGAGTCATTGCCCGCCGGAAGTTTCGTTATGAGTGGTGGCATCACTGCTGCCGTTAAGGTTAGCGCGGGAGATCACGTTATAGCCCGGTTCCAGGATCTGGGCTCAATCTCTATTCGATTTGGCGAATAAAAATAACGGAGAACTAGAATGCCAATAATTGAAATGCACCTCTTGGAGGGACGCACGGAAGAAACTAAAGCCAAATTGGCAAAAGCGATTACAGATGCTGCTTCAGATAGCTTGGGTGTTAATCCGGAAACAGTACGCATCATGATAACGGAACACCGTAAGGACCAATTTTATGTGGCGGGTATTGCGGGTCGTGCCAGCGATCGGAATAAATCCACACCCGAAGCCCAATAGTGAGAAAGAGTATGAATAAAGTAAAATGTGCATTGATTGGGTCAGGTAATATCGGCACCGATCTGATCTACAAAATTCAACGTAGCGACGTGCTGGAACCGGTTTGGATGGTGGGTATAGACCCCGAATCAGAAGGGCTAAAGCGCGCCAAGGATATGGGACTGAAAACCACTTCAGATGGTGTTGATGGTTTGTTGCCCCATGTGAAAGACGATAATATTCAAATCGCATTCGATGCTACCAGTGCCTATGTTCACGCGGAAAACAGCCGAAAATTGAATGAGCTGGGGGTGATGATGATCGACCTGACACCTGCCGCAATTGGGCCCCTGTGTGTTCCCCCCGTAAATCTAAAAGAACATGCCGATAAGCTTGAGATGAACGTGAACATGATCTCTTGCGCCGGGCAGGCCACCATTCCCATTGTGAATGCCGTTTCGAAAATTCAGGGAGTGGGTTACGCCGAGATTGTAGCCAGCTTGTCATCCAAATCCATAGGTCCTGGTACCCGGGCCAATCTGGATGAATTTACGTTTACCACATCCAATGCCATCGAAGTGGTGGGCGGTGCCCGTAAGGGTAAGGCATTGTGCATAATCAACCCCGCTGAGCCACCCATGATTATGCGTAATACAATTTATTGCCTGTGCGATGACGAGCCGGATCAAGCCAAGATTACAGAATCCATTCTTACCATGATCGAAGAAGTGCAACGCTATGTGCCAGGCTACACCTTGGTGAACGGCCCTGACTTCGATGGAAAAAAAGTGTCTGTCTTTATGGAAGTGGCGGGGCTTGGGGATTATTTGCCTAAGTATGCCGGTAATCTGGACATCATGACCGCAGCAGGTACCCGCACGGCGGAAATGTTTGCCGAAGAAATTCTGTCAGGAAAGTTTGAATTAAAACCTGTGGAGGCCAGCGCATGAGCGACTTAAAAGGTAAGAAAGTTATATTGCACGATATGTGTTTGCGTGATGGTATGCATGCCAAGAAAGAGCAAATATCCGTAGAGCAAATGGTGAAAGTGGCTACGGCTATGGACGACGCCGGCGTGCCCTATATCCAGGTTAATCACGGTGCCGGTTTGGGTGGTAATTCGCTACAACATGGCTTTGCCATGGCAAGCA
The DNA here is from genome assembly GCA_964016105.1 of uncultured Ketobacter sp. GTDB lineage: Bacteria > Pseudomonadota > Gammaproteobacteria > Pseudomonadales > Ketobacteraceae > Ketobacter. The sequence goes on along the minus strand of CAXHEX010000014.1, from coordinate 19,280 downwards.
ATGAAGAATATATAAGCGCGGTAGCGGAACAGGTGAAGAACTCGATTATATCGGTTCTGCTGATTCCCGGTTTGGGTACCATGAAAGAGCTGAAGTCGGTTTACGAGTCTGGTGCCCGTAGTGTTCACGTGGCAACCCATTGCACTGAAGCAGATACCTCCCCGCAGCATATTGCCTATGCCCGTGAATTGGGAATGGATACCAGTGGTTTCTTAATGATGTCCCACTTAAACGATGCCAAAGGCTTGGCGCAACAGGCCTTGTTGATGGAATCTTACGGAGCCAATACGGTATACATCACGGATTCAGCCGGCTATATGTTGCCTGGAGATGTGATTGCAGCGGTGTCCGCACTACGCGAGAGCTTAAAGCCAGAAACTGAAATTGGTTTCCATGGTCACCATAATTTAGGCATGGGTGTGGCCAACTCTATTGCAGCTATTGAAGCTGGAGCGTCCCGTATTGATGGTTCCGTTGCCGGTTTAGGTGCCGGAGCGGGTAACACGCCTTTGGAAGTGTTCGCCGCTGTGTGTGATCGCATGGGAATGGAAACCGGTGTAGATCTGTTTAAATTAATGGATATCGCCGAAGACATTATCTTCCCCATGATGGATCACATTGTAAGGGTGGATAAGGATTCCCTCACTCTTGGTTATGCGGGTGTGTACTCCACATTCCTTTTGCATGCGAAGCGCGCGGCTGAACGTTTTGGTGTGCCCGCTCGCGATATCTTAGTGGAGCTGGGACGTAAAAAGATGATTGGTGGTCAGGAAGATATGATTTTAGATACCGCCATGACCATGGCAAAAGAACGTGGACTGCTGAAAGCCAGCGCTTAGGGTATCCATTAGCTTAAAACACATTATAGAGATAATAAAAATATGATGTCTGACTCTCATCCTAAAGAAATTGCCATTGTTGTTGGTGCGACCGGCGCATTCGGTCAGTGTTTTGTTGCCAATTTATTGGACCATGGCTTGAAAGTTGTGGCAGTGGCACGAAATGTTGATCAGTTAAACCAACACTTTGGTGGCTATTCCAATGTCATACCTTGTGTGGCTGATATTAGCAGCGATAAATCCATAGAAGCGATAAAGGAAGTATTGGATGCTCCTGTGCGCGCAGTGGTTCATGGGCCAGGAGTGGGAGTCGCTGGCGGTATTCTTGCGGCGCCAACGGATATTTTGGTTGATGCAGTGAATATTAAAGTGGGTGGTTTGCTGCGATTGTGCCGCGCTGCCGATGAGCACTTTGTGGAGCAATCGCGAATCATTGCCATTGGTGGTCATTACGGATTGGAACCCACTGCCTATGCCGCTTCTGCGGGTATAGCCAATTCCGCGCTGGTAAGTGCATCAAGACAATTGAGCCTCGCCTATGGTTCAAGGGGGATCACTTCTCATGTGATCGCTCCTGGGCCAGCGGACACGGAGCGTATGCATAGAGTTGCAGAGACTCGAGCAGAGTCACTAGGAACGACCGTTGAAGCGGTTCTTGACGAAGTTCGTGCGGAATCTTCCATTGGCGCATTTACCACGCCAGAGCAAGTGGCTTGGGCAGTAGAAATGTTATTGGCTCCCGAAGCCAGTGCCATGACAGGATCCACTCTAATGCTGGACAGCGGCCGTCGACGCGGTTTGCCGTAGCGGTCAATTGCTTCCATAGCAAAAAGAATAACGATAGGAGAAGTACCATGCCTTTTATTACCTTTCATTTGGTGGAAAATTCTCTGGATGACAGTCAGTGTGAGAGCCTGTTACAGCAAGCAGCTCAACTCTATGCTGAGGTGCTGGAAGCGCCGGTGGAGCGTATTCGTGGTTTGATTCAGATATATCCACCCGCCCGAGCCATGGTGGGTGGAAAATCGGTGTCAGCTGGCACTTCCGGTGCCCCCTATTTTGAATTTATCGTGTTGGCAGGCAGATCCGAATCACAAATTCAGGCTCTTATCAAAGGCTTTACTGACCTGATAGTAGAGGTGGCAGGAGTTGAGCGGGCTCTGGTGAGAGGCCGATGTGTTCGGGTGGATCCAAAAGACTGGTGTATAGCCGGTCAATCTGCTGCGGAGTTGCGAGCCGCTGAGATAGAGGAAAGACAACGCCAGCAAGGCGGATGAACATGCATAAGATTACCCTAGTGGAGAGCAAGGAAAGCTTTCCATGCAAGGATGGCGAGCATGTGCTGGGTGCAATGGTTCGGTTGGGTCGTAAGGGAATACCCAGTGGCTGTCGGGGTGGCGCCTGCGGGGTTTGTAAAGTTAAAGTTCATCATGGGTATTATCTTCAGCGCCCTATGAGTCGCTGCCACATATCAGTGGAAGACTTAGAAAACCAGGTGGTATTAGCTTGTCGTATTTTCCCCACCGCCGACATCCATATCGAAGTGCTTGGAAAAATGAAGAATAATGTGCTTTATGGCAAGCCAAAGAATCAGACAAGATCTGAATCTCAGTGAGGCTCACCTCAGTTTACGTTCGGCTCTGATTTCTCTAACCACTTCTAGGAAGCTTTTTAGAATGGGCGATTTATCGTCTGTGAGATATATGCAGCTTAAATCCACGCAAGTGTCTAAGGGTGTGTGGGAAAAAGGCACGTAAATTACGCGAGGAATTTTCAATGTGGTGGCACACTCAGGCACTAAACACACGCCAAAACCACTGGCTACCAATGCCACGCCGGTGACTGCGTCTCCCACTACTTGAGCAACGCGAGGCTCAAAACCCGATTGGCGACACAGCTCCCGTACTTTGCCGGCAAAGCTAGGCTCACCATGGGACGGATATAAAATAAGAGGATGGTCTTTTAGTTGCCGAAAGTCAAAAGGCTCATTATGGGGGTGTTTCATGTTTTCGTTGATAGCCAACATTAACCGCTCAGTCATTAAATGCTCTGATTTAATGTCTGGCATGGGCAAGATCACACGATTAAAACCAACGGTAATTCGACGTTGACGTAGTGCGCTGATTTGCTCGCTTTTTTCCATATTGTGGAGCACGACTTTTACGTCAGGGTAGCGTTCCCGATAGCGAGAAATAACCTGAGGAATAACATCCAAAATTCCAGTGCCAAATATGGCCACATCAATCCGACCTAGTTTTCCTGCGCCGGCCCGCTGGGTGCGCTCGGTGGCTTGTTCCAGCAGTGATAGAACATTTTTGGCCTCTATCAGAAATAATGATCCGGCGGTGGTTAAATCCATGCCTTTGGGTGTGCGTTCAAACAGCTCTACACCTAGCTCATCTTCTAGCTGGTGAATTTGCCGGGTGAGCGGAGGCTGGGAAATATTGAGCTTGATAGCCGCCCGGCCAATGTTACCTTCCTCCGCTACCACTATGAAGTAGCGCAATTTCTTTAAGTCCACCATCACCAAGAGCCCGTTACTGTTGTTATTGTTTTAATACTTTATGGGTATGGAGAGAGGCAGTCAAATGTATTGGATGGTAATGGAAACCTTCCCTTAAAGTGAGTCTTGGCCATGAACAAGAACATTGGCAATTTTGTATGGCAAGGCGATAACAATGATAAACAACAATAACAACAACCACAGATTCTCTACTGCAATTCTAACGGCTTTTATTGGGACTCTGTTTGGCTGTGAAGCGGCGCTAAATCTGGACGGGGTGGCACGGACTGAAGCACAAGACATCCGTCGCACTGACCAATTCCAAGCTATTGCTAATTCTGAAAAATCAATCGTGGTGGTTGGTAGTGGCGGCGTTGTGCTGCGCAAGCCCTTAGAGGGAGATTCCTGGCAGCGCATTGAGTTGGCAGAAGCGGAGTCTTTGGTGGATGTTGCATTGTGTCCCGATGGCCGATTTGTGGCGCTCAGCATGTCAAAAAATGTGTGGCAGAGCGAAGACGAAGGTACAACCTGGAAGTCTTTCCCTATCACCACTGAAGAAGACGTGCTTGATCTCACCTGTGCCCCAGATAACAGCGTCTGGGTGGTGGGTAGTTTTTCTACCATAACACACGCTAAGGATTTGGCGGGGGAGTGGGCATCTGAATCTCTGTTTGAAGATGCCATGCTCACAAATATTCAGTTTATCAACAGTGATGACGTGATCATTGCCGGGGAGTTTGGTTTCTTTGCCCGCTCCGATGACGGTGGTGCTACCTGGCAGCCTCCCAGTTACATTCCAAACGAATTTTACGTTCATGGAATGCTGTTCAGCAATTTGGAAAAAGGTTGGGTTTCAGGTTTAGCGGGTCAGATTTATGCAACCGAAGACGGAGGAGCCAGTTGGGCCTTGTCTGAAACGCCCACAGCATCACCGCTGTATGGTTTATACCAAAATGGTGGCGATCTGTATGCCTTTGGCGATCACGCCACTGTATTGAAATACGATTCCCCAAGTTGGTCCAAAATAAAAAATCCTAACCCCCCTGTGTATATCCGTGATGCTCTGCTGCTACCCAATGGCTCGCTGTTGATGGCCGGTGGGAGTGGCTCCCTATATGAACTGGATGGTACTGCCAAAAATATTGATTTGGCAGGTAAGTAGTAAGAGGTTCTCATCATGGATAAGCATTCTGCGAAAGCGCATAAAACGACGCACCTGTTGCATCGATTGGATGAACTGGTTTTTGCAAGACCCAAGACGATTCTATTGATTATTCTTGCAATAACCGCATTTTTTGCCTGGCAAATTCCCGGCGTGAAAATGTATTCGGATTTTGCCGATCTTTTGCCTCAGGAACACACCTATATTGAGCTGCACAATGAGATTAAAGAATCCTTTGGTGGTGCCAATGTCATTATTGTGGGTGTTGAGGTTGTAGACGGTGATATTTTTTCTAACGAAGCGTTGGAGAAAATTCATCAAATCACATTGGCGGTAGATAGCTTGCCTGGAGTTAACCATAACTTGGTGGCCAGTGTAACCCATCGTAATTCCCGTAAGGTATGGATGACTCCTGAAGGTAACGTGAACTCCGAGCCCTACTATGATCCCCAGGGTGGCGAGATGAGCGATGAAATCCTGGGTATGTTACGCAAAGACGTGCTGGCTGATCCTCGGGTGTATGGTCCTCTCGTGTCTCCTGATCTCAAGATGGCATTGGTGAAAGCCCAACTCAATGAAGGCGAGCTGGACTATGAAGGCACTTTCGACGCTATTCAATCCATGCGTCAAGAGCTATCCACTGATGCTATACGAGTGCATGTGACGGGCCAACCCATGTTGGTGGGTTGGGCATACCAGTATCTCGGGCAAATCATTGAGATCTTTCTGTTCACTGCCCTTATTATGATTTCGCTGTTGGTGTTTTATTTCCAAAAGGCTTACGGAGTGTTGGTGCCGTTGGGTGCCGTTATAGTTTCCTCTATCTGGGGTATCGGAATCATTGCTTTGTTTGGATACAACCTGGACCCATTGGGGCTGGTTATTCCTTTCTTGATATCTGCACGGGCCATGTCCCATGGCATTCAGCTGGTGGAACGCTACTACCAAGAACTGAATCTATTTAATGATCATCACCTAGCGGCCCGTAAAACCTTTGAGAGTTTGTTCCGTCCAGGAAGCCTGGGAGTCGTATCAGACGCCATTGGCCTACTGCTCATTGCTATTGGCTCAATTCCCTTGAATACAAAGTTAGCTCATTACGCATCCCTATGGGCTTTGTGCATCATTGTTACCGTGCTGCTTGCCGTACCTTTACTGTTGTCCATACTGCCCAAGCCGAAAAACACGGAAATGAAACACAATATGTTGCGCGGTGTGGGCTTGCTGTGTTCCCGCTGGGTGACTCAACCAAAAGCAGCCCACATCAACTTGGTTCTAGCCTTGATTCTATTAGTCGGTGGCGGCTATTTCGCTTCAAAAGTAGTAATTGGTGAATCAGAGCCAGGGTCGCCTATCTTGTATCAGGATCATGATTACAACATATCTTCGAAAGCCGTTAATGACAGTTTCCCTGGTTCGGAAGAACTTTACATAGTTGCAGAAACGGAAAGCAAAGGCGGTATAAAGCGACCAGAAGTACTAAAGGCCTTGGGTGATCTTGAGCGCCACATGTTAATGGACCCAGAAGTGGGTGGCGCAAAAAGTGTTAATGGCTTGGTTAAGCAGATGAACCGCTTGTTGCATAACGATGACCCGCGTTGGAGCGTGATCCCTCAGGATGAACAATATGTGGGTGGACTCATGTTTACTTATATGATGTCCAGCCCAATTCCCGGTGCACTGAAAGAGTTTGTGGATACCGACGAAAGAATTGCAAATTTGGTTTTCTATTATAAAGACCACCAGGGCGAAACTATTCGACGGGCTATTTACATGGCCAAGCAATGGATTGCAGAAAATGAAGGCAAGATTGAAGGCCTGAAGATTCGACTGGCGGGAGGCACTATTGGTGTCACCGCGGCAATGAATGAAGCTGCCTACGAAACCAATCTTTGGGTTCTGCCATTGGTGTTCCTGCTGATATTTTTCATGGTCATGTTTTTCTATCAATCATTTGCAGCTGGGGCAATGATGTTTATGGCCATGCTGTTTGCTACCACTCTCACATACGCCTACATGGGATTTACCCATATGGGAATCAATATTAACACCGTACCTATTATTGCTGTTGGTGTAGGTGTGGGAATCGATTATTCCATTTACATGATGGACCGAATTCGAACTGAGATGGTGCAGAGCCAAGACCTGCTGTCATCGGTACAACGTGCAATCGCGACAACGGGGCAAGCCATAAGTTTTACCGCGATTACACTTATAGCCGGTATCGTTATGTGGGTTTTACTTTCAGATTTGCGCTTTCAGTCCGATGCGGCGCTGCTGCTAACCGTAATGGTTGTGCTTAATGCTTTGGCGGCACTGTTGTTAGTACCAAGCTGGGTTCTACTGTTTAAACCCAAATTTATTTGCAACGCCTATATGGATGAAGACGGTGTCATACACGCCTGAGTCGCCATTGGCATTTAACAGTCAATAACAAGAAAACTCTACTAGGGTAATATTATGAAAATAACGACATCAACTGGTAAAGCCATAAGAATGGGCGTTTCCCTGGCGCTGTGTACAGGTGCCAGTGGCCATGCGCTAGCTGCAGACACTGAATGGGCTGGCTTTTATGAAAACGCCACCTATGTTCGTGACGGTGTTGGTCTGTCCAAGTTTCGTAACACATTTCAAGCAGAATTCAGCAAAAAGTTTGAATCTGGCTCTTGGTCAAATATTCAAATCAACGGAACCCTTCGCGGCACCTATGATGGTGTTTATGACCTTAATGATGAAGAGTTCGGTGAAGATGCCGGTGAAGCCTATCTGGGAGCAAACTGGCATGATCCTGGTGTGGCAACCAGTGTAACGCCCGCTGGTGTACCCGTATTGTCAGCTGGTGTGCCATTCCCTTGTGAGCGAGACGCTACTCTGTGTGACAATCTTGATGGCTATATGGACCAGCAAATTGAAAAAGCCATGTTTCCTGAGTTTAATAACGAATTGGATTTTATCCGGGAACTCTATATCTCCGCAGATAAATATTTGGATAACGGCGATGTGGTTAACCTGAGTTTTGGGCGTCAGCAGGTAGTGTGGGGTAAAACGGATTTGTTCCGGGTGTTGGATGTGATCAACCCTGTGGATTACTCACGCCACAATATCTATGACGAACTGGAAGATATCCGAATTCCCCAGTGGATGATAACTGCAGAATGGCGTATGGGGGCAAACAGTGTTTTGGATGACTCCAACTTATCATTGGTATGGAATATTGATGAGTTTCGACCCAGTAACTTGGGCACCTGCGGTCAATCTTACCGAATTCTTGATGCGGGATGCTTTTTTAGTTCTTATATAAATGTGCATAGAGTAATTCCCAACAGCCCCTATCCAGCGGCAGTTCCCATCATTCACGATGTACAGGATCCTGCCTGGAGTCTATCCAACACTCAAGTCGGCCTTAAGTGGGAAGGTGTTTATCGTGACCTGACATTCTCTGTGAATGCCTTGCATTATCGACAGCAGTTGCCCTCGCTTCATTTTCGATCCATTCCGGGAGTGCCCGGAGCACCAATGCCTGACGGCGTATTCGATATTATGTTTCCTCGGGTGAATCTGATCGGTGGTTCTGTGGACTACTACTCCATGGGTATGGACGCAGTTTGGCGCCTGGAAATGGCCTACACAGAAGGCGAAGAGTTGCCTCGTGATACTGACGGCCACAAAGAAACAGAAATGGCTCGTTATGTAATCGGTTTTGATAAGAATCTGGTGATTCCTGCATTGAATACGCCCAGTGCATTCTTAATTTCTGCGCAACTTTTTGGTGAACATATCCTGGATCATGAAACGGATATGCCCAATGAAGAGAACAATTGGATTGCCACACTGCTATTCAAAGGTTGGTATATGAATAACCGATTGAGCCCACAGATCATTATGGCCCATGATTTTGGTGGTAAAGCCACTGCCATTGCTCCCAGCATTTCCTTTACACCAGATAATCACTGGACATTTACCGCTGGTTTGAACGTAAAAATGGGTGGTGATGAGCAGTTCCCATGGTCAGTTGCCCAAGGTGCAGATACTTATGAGCCTCTGGCTCGATTTACCAATGGACCCATCGGTGTAGCTAATAATGAAGATGAACTGCAGCTGACCGTGCGTTACAGCCTATAACAAATAGATATTTAGAAGGTATATAACTATGAAGAAGACCATTTTTGCAATGGCCGTGGCCGCGGCAATGACTACAGGGGCTCACGCCGCACCTGTATCCGACGAAGTAGTGAATGCATCTTTTTATCCCTATGCCAATGGAGTGCCAACGGCAGAAGGGATTAAACCGGGAATGACGATTTCTGCCAGCAATGTGGATTCCGTTAAAGAATATCTCGATCCTGCCATGTACCAATTTATAAAAAACGGCGATTACACCATCAAGGTGGGAGAGACCACGTCATTTGACTTACATAAATCTTATGTGGATGCCACCAGAAAATACGCAGGGGATACTGCGTTGGGTGAAAAAGTAGGTCAAATATCTGGTTCTGTGGCCGGTCGCCCGTTTCCACAGGAGCCTTCCATGGACGACCCCAGGGCGGGGGAGAAGTTAGCTTGGAACTACAAGTACGGATACAACTGGGGTGATTCCGCTGCCATCATGCCCTTCTACTGGCAGTATCGGAATATGGAAAATGGTAAGGTGGAGAGAACCGTTAAGTTTAATTTCAATTTCTTAAACTTTACCCATCGAACTCAACAGGAACCGTACCCTGAGATTACCCCCAATCCTTCAAATCTGTTTAGGGGTACCTATGTCCAGGTGTTGGAACCCTTTGATGTGAAGAACACTCAATTGCTTATCCAGCGTTTTGAGGATGATTTGAAGCGGGATAACGCTTATCTGTATCTGGGTTTTCAACGACGCGTGCGTCGACTCTCCACCGGTCAGACCACTGATGCCTTTTTGGGGTCGGATATCATGATCGAAGACTTTGAGGGCTACAACGGTCGAATCAGTGATATGAATTGGACCTACAAAGGTACCAAGAACATATTGTTGCCCATGTACAACCATAATGACCAGGATCTGGATGCCGACATTCATAAGGACGATGACGGCTACCAGATGATTAAATTTGGTGGCAAAGGTGGTTGTTTCCCGGATATTACCTGGCAGCTGCGTAAAACCCACATCGTGGAGTCCGATCCTGTCGATCCTAACCACCCAGTGGGTAAGCGTGTACACTATATGGATGCGCAAACCTTTATCTTGCCCCGTAACATTACTTACGATCGCAACGGTAAGCTTTGGAAAACCTTCACCATCGGTCAGTCTCACCCAGACCATCACCTGCCCAAGAACAAGGGTACCGGGGTTTCTATCGATGATTCGTTCTCCATGGTGGATGTGCAGGCCAACCACTGCACCACCGGTCAGTTCAAAGGTATCGTTGATCCCGAGTTGACGCCACCTAGCAAAATGACCGTGCAAAACCTGCGAGCTTCCGGTAAATAAGCTTTGAGTGCACCCTCCCGGTTTTGCCGGGAGGGTAGTTGTTTTCAACGGTGCCAATGATTGAAAGGTGCCAAAATTCGAAGGTGACAATTTTTCGAAGGTGAACATGAACTTTGCCATTTGGGGCGCGGGTGGAATTGGATGTTACTACGGTGCCAAACTACAAAAAGCGGGACACCGTGTCACTTTTATCGCCAGAGGCGATCATCTAACTGCGTTACAGGAACGTGGTTTATCTGTTTCCCATCCAGAATTTGATTTCAACGATGCGGTATTAGCCGTTGGTGAGGACCAGTGGTGCCAGCAATACCACTGCGATCAATTCGATCTCATTATTATTTGTCTAAAAAGCAATGAAACAGCACCTGCCCTTGGGCGGTTGAGTTCGTGGCTGGGTTCTGGTTCTTGCCCGCTACTGTCGTTACAGAACGGTGTGGACAATGAACATCAGATGGCAAGGATTGTGGACCCCCGCCGAATATTAGGCGGCCTTGCGGTCCGCATAGGTGCCCATGTGGATGCGCCGGGCGAGGTCAGCGCCACAGGCGTTGCACAGGTGGTTTTTGGCCCCTGGGCCATTGAATCAAATGAGCGTCTACAGGCTTTTTCCGAAACGTTGCTTCAGGAATTTAAATCAGCTCAGATCGATACCACTTTAAGTCATAATATTCGTCATGACTTATGGTGCAAGTTGCTTATTAATGTGGGGGTGAATCCCATCTCTGTACTGACCCAATGGGACAGTAAGAAAATAATGCGTCATCCCATCTACTCGCAGTTGGTATATCAGATTATGCAGGAGACGGCCAAGGCTGCCTGTTATGACGAAGTTGAAGTTACCGAAAGTGATGTGGAAAAAATGTATGAACTCATTCGTAACTTTGATGCCATTAAGACCTCCATGCTGGTGGATTTTGAGAAAGGCAGACCTATAGAGCGCGATGCATTATGCGGAGCAGTACTTTCCCGCTGTGAAAAACTGGGTGTAGATGCTCCTACCACCAAGTGGGTGGATAACCTGCTGGCCCGTAAAATTGATCAACAAAAAGTTTTATAGAACTCTGCTTTCTACCATTTCATCATGCATTCCTGTGACTCCTCTGAAGCAAGGTCCATACTACTAAGAGTTGTCAGTTTGTTTTACACCCAAATCTTCCACAAAATCTTTAATACTGTTTCTTAGCCATTGGTGAGCAGGATCATGGTGATCCCGACGGTGCCAAGCCATGTACATAGTCATGGGGCTGGTGTCGAAAGGAAGTGGGGCGGATTCGAATCCGTTTAAGGTTACCTCTCCCATAAGGCTGGGGACGATGCTTATAAGCTGGCTTCCCCTAAGAAAGGCCGGCAAAGCAGAAAAGTTTGGAACCGATATACGTGGCGGCTTCAACTCAAAATGTGCGTCGCTTTGAATGATCTTCATAGCAGATTCATCGTCTTCAAAGCGAACTTCTATATATTCAGATGCAATAAAATCATCAAGGCTAGACGGTGCAGAACGGCAATCGCTGTCATAGAAACAGCAAATGGAATCATCAAATAATCTCAGTTGATAGATGTCAGGACCTTCCGGTGGAAAAGGGGTTACTAACAGTTGGCAGCGTGCCTGTCTTAGAAGATGGCTTGCTGGGATGCCCGCGGGTATAAATCGAAAAAGAGCATCAATACCCTGGCATTGAAGGCGTTTAAGTAATCCCGGAAAAATCAAATCTCGCTGAAAATCATTGGCACCAATCACATAGTCAAGTTGTCCGAGGCTGGCATCGAACACCCGTTCATCGGTGAGGCTTTTTAAGCCATCAAGTACCGTCTGGATGGGTTCCCTCAGGGAGATTGCCCTTTCTGTAGGGGCGATTCCACGACCTGCACGTACAAATAAAGGGTCGCCTAAGGTTAACCGAAGTTTATCCAGCAAATGGCTTACTGCGGACTGAGTAACCCCAAGCCGGGCAGCGGCTTTGGAGATGGACTTTTCTTCCAGCACAATCAGGAAGGTCCTCAAGCTGCGTCCATCCAGGGACAAGAAATCGATATTCTTCATAGTTTGTATGATTAAAGCATGGTTTTTTCGAATTATACCCCATGGATAATAAATAAGAATCTAACCAAGCGATGTTCAATGTTTGAAGGAGAAGAAATCATGCAAACAGAAGCATTGGTAAACACACAGTCCGCAGAGCTCTATTTGAAAAAGCTGTGCCGCCACTTTGCCCATAAGGTGCCTGCCACCATTGCTGGTCAATCGGGCATTATCGATTTTCCCTTTGGTCGTTGTCGTCTCGATGTTAAGCCTGGGAGTCTGGTGATGTGCATTGATCTGGAAAACGCAGACGATGTGGACAAAGCTGAGAAAGTAGTGTCCGAACACTTAGTCCGCATGGCGCCAAAAGAGACGCTGACCATAGAGTGGGGACGGACTGACTAGTGTTCGGTGAAAGAGGGCTCAGGTGACAAGCCCTCCTAAGGCAATAGAAGAGTTTCTATCCCATGGAAAGAAACTCTTGATTGGGTTCGGCTCTCACCAAGTGATTGCTGTAATTTGTCAGGGTTTTTAGAGCGATACCTAATACCACCTCAAAGACGTTGGCTTTATTGAACCCAGCCCTGAGAAAGCGTTCAATGCTTGCCTCGCTTATCCAACCTTTTTCTTCTACCAATGATTGCGTGAATTCACGTAGAGCCTCCAAGCGGCTGTCGGCTAATGGTTTCATGGTGAGTATGGCATCGATAGTTTCTGGTTTGACACTAGCAGCCTTGGCTAGGGCGGTATGAGCGGATTTACAATAGGCGCAGTCGTTGATCGTGCTCACGGTTAGCATCACCAACTGCTGCTCTTCTGGGGTCATAGAACAATTATCAAACTGGGCTGACAGTTGCAGTACCGCATCTAAAACATGGGGTGCCTCTGCCAAATAGGCGGCTAAATTTGGGATGAATCCGTAACGCTGCTTTGCTCCTTCTAGAACGTTAGCTGCTTCAGCGGATGCAGTAGTTTCATCATGCAATGTGAATAAAGGCACGGGTTTCTCCAATGAGTAGTTAGGAGAGGTCAATATATGCTATGCTTTTTTGCTTTGGTACGACGATAATTGCGGAATGGGCATGCAAAAATGCAAAACTGGGATGATCTTCGGTATTTCTCTGCTGTTTCCACCACGGGGTCTCTTACAGCTGCCTCAGTTAAGCTTGGGGTTAATCAGTCAACAGTATCTCGCCGCATTGCCGCATTTGAAAAAGAGTTGAACGTGCGCTTGTTTGAGCGGTTCTCCACTGGCTACGAGTTGACGCCAGAGGGCCAAGACTTACTGGCCCGAGTTCGGAGAATCGAAGAAGAGACCCATAATATTGACCGACTCTTAATGGGGAAGAACATCGAGCTTCGTGGCGTGATCCGAGTTACTTGCTCGCTGGTGATAGCGCAATACTTTCTCATCCCTGTACTGAATCGCTTTCATAAGGACCACCCTGGTATAGAAATACATTTAGATACATCCACTGAGCTACACAATTTAACCGCTCGTGAAGCCGATGTGGCCATTAGGGTTACTCCTGGGGCAATTCCTGAAACGCTTGTGGGCAGTGAACTGGGAGCAATTAAATATGCTGTTTATGGTCACAAAGAATATCTGCAACAATATATGCGGCCACAGTATCAGGCAGCTTTGCAATGGGTGGGGGAAGATGATACCAATGAAAGACCAAATTGGTTGCCGTCTGAGATGAAGTCTTTAGAACGAGTTATGCGTTGCAATGACGTATTTGCAACTCTGCAGGTTTTGAAATCAGGATTGGGTGTGGGGCGACTGCCACAATTCATGGGTGACAATGAGCCGGACTTGATTAGATTGGAGCTGCATCAGCCTATTCCACCTGCAACTGTTTGGCTTCTGACACACGCCGACATGCGGCGAGTCAATCGTATAACCGCGTTTACGGGTTTCATTCGTTCAGAGTTAAACGGTATCTTTGACCGGTAGGCTGTGCTTTTGACGTTACTTTAAAAAAGGGATTGCTGAGCACAATCCCTTTTTGAATTAAGTCGACCCAGTTTTGCTTAGCTTGGGTCTGCTTAGTTCGAGTTTGCTTAGTTCAGCATGCTCTCTGCTTTTTTCTTGGCGTCATCCATGGCGTCTTTGGACTTTTCAGCCATTTCTTCCGCTTTGTCTTCAGCGTCACCGGTCATGTCTTTTGCAGAATCAACCATATCATCGGTGACTTCAGTTACTTTATCTACAGCGTCGCTGCCCATTTCTTTAGCCGAGTCAGCCATTTCTGAGGCTTTATCGGCGGCGCCTTCTGCCATTTCAGCGGTTTTGTCTGCAACTGCATTACCCATTTCTTTGGCTTTGTCTGTGGCAGATTCCGCCATGGAAGACACAGAATCGGTGGCGCTTTCGGTTGCTTCTTTGGCCTTTTCACAACCCATTATCCCCATTGCCAATACCGCTGATAGGGCAACATATTGTAGTTTCATGTTTATATCTCCTTAAGAGTCTTAGCGAATATCCCACGTTTTTATGGCTAGGCACAAGGTACCACTATGAGGAGCCATATGGAAGTAGTGTACACAATTGGTGCAATACTCCTGCCCCAATGGTGGGATACTGTCGATTGTTCGCTGTGATTGTGACAATATCCCATGAACTAATAATAAAGTTCGATAAGGAATGCGCCTGGGGTGCTGGGTGCAGATTCCTTGAGGAAAGGCGTTTATGGCAATCTGGCAAAAGCTGCGAGTATTAGCACCGGTTTTTAGGTCTATTATTTTTCTTTTTGTTGTGGGGGCCACTGGTGTGGCGGCTTCCAGTTCATCTCGGGGCAACAGCACGGTTTATCAACTGGCTCAGGGTTGCTATGCCATTCAATCTCCCGCTACTGGCCAATATCTCAGTAAATCAAGCACCGCCAGGGAGACGCTCTATCAGTTTCAGGCAGAAAATAGCATGGATGCCGTTAGCTTTTATTTCAAGCCCAGTGGGCTTGGCCGGTTTCTGCTGACAGATCAAGACGGTGATTTTTTAGGGAGCCTGATTCCCCAGCGTCCAATAGCGGTGAGTCGTGCTGCGCCTATTTCCGAATGGGATATCCAGTCCAAGGCAGATGATTTCATATTCAAGAATGTTTCCAGTGGCGTTTCCATGGCATACCGTTATGAGATTGTGCGCAAGTGGTTTTGGTTCAGTTGGAAAGAAACCAAGAGTGAAACTGCGTTTCGTTTGGTGCCCCAGAATGATTGCGCTGCGTTTCCGGAAATTGAAGTGGCAGCATGGCCCTATGACCAACCAGAGGCGATCAACGATCTAGATCAAATGAACCGTAAACTGGAGGGGGCGGTGGATAAACCGGTTAGAGGGTTTATCGATGCCCACAGCCATATTTATTCAGCGGAGTTTTTGGGCGGTAAGGCTATCTCTGGAGACCCGTTTCATCCCTATGGTGTCGCCCATGCTCTTGCTAATTGCAGCGTTGATCACGGCCCCACGGGAGAATTGGATATTATTGGCGGTAGCGGAAAACCCCACGCTACGGAAGGTTGGCCTAAGTTTACGGATTGGCCTGCCCATGATTCGCAAGGCCATAGCGGCTATTACTACAAATGGATTCAGCGGGCCCATTTGGCTGGCCAGCGTATGATGGTAGTGTATTTGGTTGAGAATCAGGTTCTGTGTGAAATTCAGGGCAAGGTCAACCCGGTCCATTGGCTTAATAAAGCCAACAGCTGCGACACCATGGCAAGTATTTACAATCAAATTGATTGGTTGCATAGACTGGTGAGCTATGTGGATGCTCAAGAAGGCGGGCCAGGCCGTGGCTTTTTGCAAATAGCCACTTCACCTCAACAGGCAAGAGAACTCATTGCTGAGGGAAAACTGGCATTGGTGCTGGGGGTGGAAGCCTCAGAAGTATTGAACTGCGGTGAGAAAGATTATTGCGATGTCCAGAAAGTGGATGGGGAGCTGGATGCTCTGTTTGACGCTGGTGTGCGAGTTATGTACCCGGTTCATAAATTTGATAACCATTTTGGTGGAGCTAATACTCGCAACGTGGCCGATGGTTTAGTGCATCTTGGCCACAAGATTTCCACGGGCCACTACATTAGAACCGAAAATTGTGACGAGCAGACCCATCATTACGATAATGATCCCATTCGAGGGTCTCTATTGCCTTCAGGCGTTCCCTTCTTAACTGAGCTGGAGCTTGGCTTGTTTGATTTTTGGATTGACGGGTTTGGGCCTCAATATCCCAGTGCAGAAGAACAGTGTAATTCCCAAGGTTTAACGCAACTGGGAGACTATTTGATTAACAGAATGATTGATAAAAAAATGATGATCGATCTGGATCATATCAGCCCCAAGGCAGCCGCCTCCATCATGGATATTGTCGAATCAAGACAATACAGCGGTGTGGTGAGTACCCACAGTTGGATGTTAAAGGGGAAATCATTTTCTGATGTTTTTGACCACAATGACCGCTTGCATAAAACCTTTCTCCGCCTGGTGGAAGCGGGTGGGTTTGTGTCGCCTATGAATAGAGCCAGTGAAGACTTGATTCCCGTCATGGAAGAATACCTTTTGGCACGATTGCAGGCGCAATACCCGGGGCTATCTCAAAAACAACTTCTGGTTAGGTTAGAGGAGTTGGATCCAGATCAGGTGCCCGGAGTTGGAATTGGTATTGATATGGCAGGGCTGGCAACCATGGCGCGACCCACTGGTGCCGGTCCGGATTATCCTTTTACTACCGAACTGGGCATTGTGTTTGATCAGCAAGGAGACCCCAAAGGTCGTATGTTTGATATGGCAACTGATGGTCTTGCCCATTATGGAATGCTTGCCGATCACGTGGAGTTGGTTCGCCAACAAGCGAGTAAGGCGAAACAGGGTTATGTCTATCACGCTTTGATGAATTCTGCCGAAGCCTATTTGCAAACCTGGGAGCGCGCCCAACGCTGACCGTTAAGTGAGTCTCTTGAATAGTTGAACCCATCTTGTAGGCGCGCTATTAGGGAATGATTTGTCTCTTAATGGGGCAGTGGGTTTTTGGGGGACTCATCACTATTGGTTGTCATTGCACCTGTGTAGTGCTCAGGCCATGGGTCTGTTTTTCTCTGCTCCACCCCTGTGCAAATTTAGTCCTAATTGATATTGATCAAATTCTTACCTTTGTTTGAAAATTTCAATGATGATATAACCCTAGGTCATGGCTTCCCTTGAGAGTTAAATGATGACTCAGTTTATTAAAGCGATTGAAATATGGATTCCCGGCGACCAGCCCAGTGAGTTGCAATTGGTGCAGTCCTACAGTGAATCGGCGGAATTCAAAGACGCCAGTCAATCCATGCGTTTTGCTTACGGAGATGGTTTACCCGGTAGGACATGGGCTGAGGGTGAACCTGTTGTTCTGAGTGACATCAGTGAACCCTATTTTAAGCGAGTTGAGCTAGCGGAAGCTGCCAATATTCGTTGTGCAGTTTCCATTCCTATATTTGGCGGTGAGTTTTTACAGGCGGTGGTGGTGTTGTTTTGTGGTAACGAATCTGGCCAGGTGGGTGCCATGGAGTTGTGGCAAAACCCTGATGGAAGCAATACTGAGTTGCGGCTAGTTGATGGTTTTTACGGTGATTTGGAACGGTTTGAATGGGTGTCTCGTAAACTTACCATCATGCGAGATCGTGGTCTTCCCGGATTGGCCTGGGCTGAGAATTGCCCGGTGGTTATGACAGAACTGCATAAATCAACGGCATTTTTACGGGCAGCTAATGCAGCAGAATCTGGAATTAGCAATGGTATAGCCATTCCATTTACCTACGGTCATGATCATGTTCGAGTCTTGACCTTTTTAAGTGCTGAGGATTCTCCCATAGCCCAGGGGTTTGAAATATGGGCGCCAGATAAAGACGGCGGGCTTTTAACTTTTTATTCCGGTTATCAAGTTGGGGAGGAAAGTCTGGCTGCTCGCTACGGCGATACTGGATTTGAAAAGGGTGAAGGGCTGCTTGGGCGTTGTTGGTTAAGTGGTCGGCCTGCATTGATTGGGGACGGGGCCAACAAGGATTCCGTACAGTTGGTGTTGCCTGTTATTCATGCTGGCAAGTTGAATTGGATTGTGCGTTTGATCTTCTAGTGATTACCTCAATAAAACTAAATCTCATTATCAATCGTATTTCAGTTTTGAGTAACAGTGCTAATAGAAGCTCTAATCTCTACTGCTTATGAAATATCATTGGATTTTTTTTTATATAAGTTAAACTTTAGCAATTGATTAAGCGGGTCAGTTCTTTTTAAGGTGGGCAATGGCATGAAAGGTCAGGCAGAAGTAATAGAAGTTTTAAACAAGATATTGAAAATTGAACTCACTTCCATCAATCAGTATTTTTTGCATGCGCGCATGTACAAAAACTGGGGGCTACATGAGCTCAATGAGAAGTGCTATAAAAAATCCATCAAGGATATGAAGCAGGCAGATGATCTTATAGAGCGAATCCTCTTCCTGGAAGGGTTGCCCAACTTGCAGGATCTGGGGCGCTTGATGATTGGCGAAGAGCCTGAAGAAATGCTGAGTCTTGATATGCGTTTTGAGCTGGATCAAGTGCCTGCTCTTAAAGATGCTGTTGCCTTGTGCGAAAGCAAGCAGGACTACGTGAGTCGTGATTTGCTTGAAAGTATTCTTGAGTACGAAGAAGAGTATATTGATTGGCTGGAGTCTCAGGAGTACCTGATTCAAAACGCTGGGATACAAAACTATCTGCAAGCTCAAATGGGTGAGGGAGACTGATCATGAAAGGCAATCAAAAAATTATTGATACGTTGAACAGTCTGCTTGCCTATGAGCTAGCCGCCATGGATCAGTATTTTGTACACGCTGAGATGTACAAAGACTGGGGTCTTTACTCTCTATATGAGCGAATAGCCCACGAGTTTGATGATGAGAAAATGCATGCTGGTAAATTGATTGAACGTATGCTGTTTCTTGAAGGTACCCCCGATATGGTATCTCGTGTGGGTTTTTTGGTGGGTACCGATGTTACTTCCATGTTGGAAAGCGATCTCAGAGTAGAAGTGACTGTGGCTGAAGAGTTGAAAAAAGCCATAGCGCTCTGCGAAGTGGCGAAGGATTTTGTCACACGAGAAATTTTGGAAAGCTTGTTGGAAGATACAGAAATGGACCACGCCTATTGGCTAGAGCAGCAATTGGGCTTAATCAAAATGATCGGTTTGCAAAATTATACGCAATCGCAAATTAAAGCATCTGGGGAACTCCCCGGTATCTGTCTCTTATACACATCTGACGCTGCCGACGATCTCTTCCGTG
>CAXHEX010000013.1:0-118282 GCA_964016105.1 uncultured Ketobacter sp. | reverse complement strand
GCAGTTGGCTTTTAACCAATTGGTCGCTGGTTCGAATCCAGCACGACCCACCACTTTCCCAACGCCTTCTCAAAATAAAACACCACCTTCCAAGCAAAATCCAAAACTCGGCTCAATTGGGCCAACCTGGGTTTGGCCAATAGTTTATGTCTTCATGTAATACGGAGCATTATAGCTATTCGTGGCTCCCGGCTGTTTGCCTGAAGCCCTCATGTTGTGGCCCGCTGTGGTCTGGCAGCAGGCACACTTTACTTGGGGGGAACGCTTAGGTGTAGATATGATGCTTGTGGGATTGATCCTCAAGCAGCGCATCGTCATTTAACTGTTCCAGAATTCGATCAAGGGTTCTGGAAATCAAGGCGGCGTTTTTAATCTGGGCGATCTTAGGCCAGGTGCTACGCATGCCGGTGTTAATAAGATGTTCAATATCACCTTCCCTAAAATCGTACATGGTGTTGCGCCAGGCAACGTCTTCTTTCCGCAGCAGTATGTTGATGTCGCCAAGGTAGGTTTGTTCCAGCATGCGAGCCAAGTAAGCAAGCTGTGCCGCAACCCGGCTGCCCATATTACCTCTTCGATCTAGAAACTGTTCTGACACCATTAGGACTTCGTTCATCACAGAAATTAATCCTTCCGAAACTGTTGTGCTGAGGCCCTTATTTTTTCTAATGGTGGTGTCTTCGATAAAGGGCACCACAAATGGATTAATCATGCTGACGATAAAGTGGTTAACGCCATATAAACGGCTAAGACGTTTTGCTGGCAAATCCCCTGACACAGAGCCATCCACCCAGCGGCGATTGGCCAAGTAGGGGCGTGGCTTACCGTCGGCTCCTTTGGCCCACAGGCGAACCGAAGGGAACATACCGGGAATACTGCAGGACGCATGCACTGCCGAACGGATATACACGTTCGGTGAGGTAATGGCATTCATCAGGCGAGAGCTTTGGTGTTTCTCTGAAGGGGAGATGGAAATATTGATATAGCGGCCGGTCTCCTCAAATGCTTCCTGAAACGTAATATTGTCCGGCACCACTTCGTCTAGGGAGTTGCTCCAAAGTTGTCGATTGGTTTCTGCGTCGTTGCGGCCAAAAAAGGCATTCCACATATATTCGCTCTTCACCTCGTGGTAGCGCTTAGTGGTGAAGTAGCGCTGTTTTAAGGTTTGATCAGTGTGGATGCCCAACTGCGCCGCCATGATGGAACCTGCGCTGGCACCGGAAATAACCTTGGGCACCAGGTTCTGGTCAATCAGTTCTTGAACCACGCCGTGGTGAAAATAAATCAAGCCAGCGCCGCCACTCAATAGTAACGCGCTCCTGCCATAGCAGTGACTGGCCCGTCGGAAGAAATCCAGCTTTTCCGGCAAGGATATCTCGCTTTCTGGAGCGGTGTGAAGAAATTCCAATGCGTTAGCAATGGTTTTTACGTACTCATCGATTAACAGTTTTGTTCCCGATTTAGCGCGTTCATACATGATGGGTTTACCCATGCCACCCATATTGCCATGCACGCCTTCGTTGAGGGCATAAAGCACTTCTCTGTAGCTGTTGCTGTCAAGGAGCTCTCTTAGATTGCTGCAGCGAGCATTGATTTCGCGGTAGGAATAACTGTTGGACTTCATTTCTTGGCGCCAGTCTTCAGCACCGGATTGGGCGTCATGTTGTTTTGCTAAATCTAACCACTCGGAATAATGAGTGGCGGAACCCATTTGATTTTCCAGCTGACGCAAAGAGCTTTTACGCTTTAATGGCTTCAGTGTCACAGCTTGCATAGCGAACCACCTCGTGTTTGATATGGGTAAATTGTACCACGAAAAGCCACCTCATTAATGGTCCATCTGGCCTTATTGCTTACTCAGGGCCCTGGTTTTGGCTTTTTTACCTAGGTTTATTTGGTGAGCGGAAAAAATTTGTTAATGACTGGGGATTCTGGTACCAATACCGGATAACAAAATAATAATAGATCCAGGACTGATGTGGGGAGAGGGAAATGGGGATGTTGATGTTTAGGCTGTGGGTGTTTTTGCTGGCGTTGAGCGTAACGCCTTTCAGTTTGGCGGTTGACCACAGTGTTTACCACGATTTTAACTATGACAATGTGGTGACCATTCCACCAGGGGAGGACGTGCCGTTTGCCCTGAAAGCGGCCTTCCTGGAAGCGAAGCCGGGAACGGTGATCGAGCTGCCCGCAGGTACTTTCTCTTTCGATGATGAACTGATTCTGAATACTTCCCATGTGACGCTGCGTGGTCAGGGAATGGATGAAACCATCCTGTCTTTTGCCAATCAGCCCCGCGGTGCAGAGGGGATCCTGGTGCAGGCCAATGGGTTTGCAGTTATGGATTTGGCGGTGGAAGACACCGCTGGGGATGGTATCAAGATAGAAAACGCCAACGGCGTTGTGGTGCAACGGGTGCGAGTGGAATGGACTAATGGTCCGGCGGAAGAAAATGGCGCCTACGGTTTGTACCCCATTAATTGCGATAACGTGTTGATTGAAGACAGTGTTGTGAAAGGGGCTTCCGATGCGGGAATCTATGTGGGCCAATCACGCAACATCGTCGTGCGTCGTAATCTAGCTGAATACAATGTGGCGGGTATCGAGATTGAAAACTCCATCGATGCGGATGTGTATGAAAACGTTGCCACCCACAACACCGGTGGCATTTTAGTTTTCGATATGCCCAATCTGACCCAGGCGGGTCACCACACTCGGGTATTTAATAATGAGATTGTGGACAACAATACCGTGAACTTTGCACCGGCAGGTAATATCGTGGGCAAGGTGCCCACCGGCACTGGAGTCATGGTGTTGTCCACGGATTGGGTGCAAGTGTACGACAATGTCATCACCGGAAATAAATCCGTCAACTTCACCGCATTCAGTTTTAAATCCATTTCTCTTTTGGATGGCACGCCGCTACCAGAAGGTTATGATCCCTACCCGGAACATATTTACGTTCACAACAACGTGATGGAAAAGCAAAAGTCCTGGTACTTTGATGGCGGCGAATTTAATTTCCTTGCCAACTTGTTGTTTATGTTCAAGTTTAAACCCATTTCCGACATCGTAGTGGATGGACAGGTAGAAGCGGATATTGCCCAGGCGGATTGGTGTTTCCATGATAATTATCGCCCCAACGGTTCAGTGGCCAGTTATGGCAATATACAACTTCACAAAAAACACTGGCTATTGGGTGCGCTGGGTATTCCCGGAACGCCGCCTCTTACCCGTTACCCCGCGGAAACCCAGTGTACCCAGCAACCGTTTGACGACGTAGAACTGGACCTGAGCGTGTTTGAACAGGTGCCCGACACCGAGACGGAGTATACGGAAGAAGAGGTTGCCGCCCTTTGCGAAGGTGGCGATCCCAACACGGTCAACTGGCCGGCATTTGTGGTGAACTGTCCCACGCTTTCTGATTATCGATTGTTTGTGGATAACGATCCCAGGGGCGAGCCGAATACCCCGCAAGCGGTTCCTTACGATCTTACTACGCCGCTGTTTAGCGATTACGCCGAGAAATATCGAGTGGTTTACGTGCCCCAGGGTGAAGCGGTGGCGTACAGTGAGGACCAGGCTTTTGAATTCCCCGTGGGATCGGTTATTGCAAAAACTTTCGCTTTGCCCACGGTGGATGGGCTGGAGCAGATTATTGAAACCCGCCTGCTTTTCCGGCGCCAATCCGGATGGATTGGTATGGCTTATATTTGGAACCAACAACAGACTGACGCCGCCTTGGCTTTAGGCGGTGGCTTGGTTTCCATGACCACCATGGACCCCGATGGCAATGGGGTGGATGTGGAGTACCGCATTCCCGACGCTAACCAGTGTACTAACTGTCATGGTGTTCAATCGGAATCCGAGGGCCGCTTTGTCAATCATCCTATTGGTGTGAAAGCACGCTGGCTGAATAAGGATTTTCAGCATGAGGGAACCTTGGTAAATCAGCTAACCTACTGGCAGCAACGAGGCTTGTTGACTGGAGCACCTCTACCCACAGAAGCCCCTAGATTGCCCGCTTGGGACGACCCTAATGATGGCACACTGGAACAAAGAGCCAAGGCCTATCTGGAAATTAACTGTGCTCACTGCCATAGCGAGACAGGTAGGGCGCGTCCCACCGGCCTCTGGTTGATGGCCGATCAAGCTTTGGATGCTAGCTACGGTCTGTGTAAACCGCCAGTGGCAGCGGGCGTGGGGTCCGGCGGATTGAAGTGGGATATTGTGCCTGGGGCCGCAGATGACTCAATTTTGATCTATCGCTATGTTTCCAACGACCCTGCCATACGCATGCCCGAGCTAGGACGTAGTGTGGTCCATACCCAGGGCGTAGAGCTGCTACGGGAGTGGATTGACGGCATGAGTGGCAACTGCCTTTGAAATGGCACTTTGGCCGCAGGTGGATGTCTATGGGTCTGTGGTATCATTGTGTTCCGCCCGGGGTGGCCAAACTTGATTAGGCTGATGGCTTAGCTAAAACAGCGGGTTTGGGCACCGATAATGGGTGTGGTTGGTGCATAATGTTGATGGCCAGTTTCATGGCTAATGGGTGATAGCGAGAGGAGTCGGAGCGCTCGGTGCTCTATAGAGGTTAAAGTTAATGAATACAGCAGTGACGGATTTTGTTCGGGATCATATCGATGGTAGCCACCTGCAGTCCCACTTGTCCGACCAGGAAAAAGTTCAGTATCAGGAACAGATAAAAACGTTATTAGAAAAGAATAACGCGGTTCTGGTTGCCCACTATTACACCGATCCTGAAGTACAGGCTCTTGCGGAAGCCACCGGCGGTTGCGTCTCGGATTCACTGGAGATGGCTCGTTTTGGCAAAGAGCACCCCGCCGAAACCCTGATTGTGGCGGGCGTAAAATTTATGGGAGAAACCGCAAAAATCCTAAGCCCGGAAAAAAAGGTATTAATGCCCACTTTGGAGGCCACTTGTTCCTTGGATATTGGCTGTCCGGTTGACGAATTTAAGGCCTTTTGCGATCAGCATCCGGACCGTGAAGTGGTGGTTTACGCCAACACCTCTGCGGCGGTGAAAGCCGTGTCCGATTGGGTGGTGACCTCCAGTATCGCTTTGCCCCTGGTGCAACACTTACACGACCAGGGGAAGAAAATCCTCTGGGCCCCAGACAAGCACCTGGGATCTTACGTCCAAAGGGAGACCGGTGCCGACGTGTTGTTGTGGGATGGTTCCTGCATTGTGCATGAGGAGTTTAAAGCCAAGGGTGTAGAAGATTTGATGAAGGTCTACCCGGGCGCGGCGTTACTGGTGCACCCGGAATCGCCCAAGTCACTGGTGGATATCGCCGATGCGGTGGGCTCCACTTCGCAATTGATTCAGGCTAGCCAGGACTTGCCCAACGAAACCTTTATCGTGGCCACGGATCGGGGCATTTTTTATAAAATGAAACAGTTGTCTCCCGAGAAACGTTTTATTGAAGCGCCCACCGGTGGCAATGGTGCAACCTGCCGTTCCTGCGCCCATTGCCCCTGGATGGCTATGAATGCCTTAGATAGTCTTGCCCTGGAATTGGAGCAGCAACAAAATGAAATCCATGTGGATGCTGCGCTGATTGAAAAGGCCATGGTCCCTCTCAATCGTATGTTAGATTTCGCCGCCAGCCGTAGATAGTAACCAGGTTAGGGTCATTATATTTTCAATTCCTGCATGGACCGATGCATTTCTGAAATGCGCTGTTGGATGCGGGAAGTGATTTGAAACTGGTCTTTCGCCAAGGGAATGGCGTATTCCAATTGTTCAACGGCACGCTGAACCTGGCCGTACTGATAGAAGTATTCTGCTTTGGCCTGATATACATTCAATCGATCCTGACCTTTGCCGTAGGCTTCCGCCAGCATGTACCAGAGTAGCGGTGAACCCTGTTTCTCTGTCAATTGTTCGCGAAGTACTTTTACCGCTTCTTCTGTTCGCCCTGCAAGGGTGAGTGCGTCGGCATAATGAACGCTGAGGGCGTAGTTTTTTGGCGTGTATTCCAGGGCGGGCTGCAGTAGTTCAATGGCGGATTTGTAGTTTCCTGCTTTATTTAAAATCTCAGCTTGAGTGGCAATATAGGTGATGCGATTTGGACGCTGGGCGATTAATTTTGCCATGGTCTCTAAAGCGTCATCCAGCCTATTGGTTTTAAAGTAGGCACAAGCAAGCCCGTATTCCAGCACTTCTACGTAGGCTTTTGCATTTTTTCGGTTGTTTTCCATATCCCGTATTTTGGCCACTGCATCGGCCGCAAATTCCACGGACATGCGAATTTTCATGAGTTCAAATTCAAGGGATTTAGAGGAGGGTGCAGCAGGTAGATTGGCTGCCCTGGCTCGAGCGTCTGTGATCCGAGATTCCGTTACTGGGTGAGTTAATAGAAATTCCGGTGGCAGCTCACCGTGGTAACGCATACTGCGTTGCAGTGCTTCGAAAAAATCCGCCATAGCTTCGGGGTTCATTCCTGCTCTGGCTAAAGTCTGCATGCCCACCCGATCGGCTTCCTGTTCGTTGGCTCGACTAAATCGAAGTTGGGAATCGATAGCGGCGGCTTGGGTGGTGGCAAGCGCAGCCATACCAGCATCACCTCCAGCGGTGGCGGCAATCACTACGCTGGCCAGTAAAGCGGCTAAGTTTGCCCATGACGTTTGTTGTGATCGTTCAAGGCCCCGGGCAAAATGGCGTTGACTAAGGTGGGCCAGTTCGTGGGCAATAACCCCTCCAACTTCGTCTTCTGTGTTGGCGTTTAACAGCAAGCCCCCATTTAGGCCCATAACGCCACCGGGTACAGCGAAGGCATTGATGGCCGGGCTGTCTACCACAACCAATTCGATTTGAGGTTCACTGATGTCGCTGGAGGACGCCAGGCGGTAAACCAGGTTGTACAAATAGTCGTAAATCAAGGGGTCATGGATGAGGGGAGCTTGAGCGCGCAGTTGACGCAACCAGGCCCTGCCTATCCTTTTCTCTTGTTCCGGGCTGACGATGGCAGAGCTGGCGTCGCCAAGACTTGGCAGCTCCTTGGACAGGTCAGGGGAGGGTTGGTCTGCCTCAGAAGCCCAGACAAACCCACACAAGAGGCAGCTTGAAAGGAAGACCAGCCATTTAATGTTAAACTTTTTACTGCTCGATCGTGTCATAAAGATGTGGGCAATGTGGCGTTAAACTATAGTTACTTCGACACTGCTTAATGGCAAAGGTTTAATTCCAGATTAGCAGATTGGCCCCGGCTTACAACTGTGATAGAGCCAACAAATTTAAATGATTCATTTACTTAGCCCACCTTTTTAGCTTAAGTTCTTGGATACCAAAACAATCACTTTATAGAAAATCCATGAGTTCAGAAAACAATCAGACAGAGCAGGTAGATGTGCAACTGGATACTCGAGGGCTGAGCTGCCCCTTGCCGTTGCTCAAGTTGAAACAAAAACTGAACCAAATGGAACGGGGGCAAATGGTTGATGTTACAACCACAGACCAAGGTTCTGTGAGGGATTTTTCCGCATTTCTTGAACAAGTGGGGCATATTTTACATCACCAATCCCAGCAGGGTGGTGAGTACCGTTTTATCATCGAAAAAACCAGATAAGGCTACCGCGGCGGCATGTTTAAGATTTTCAGTGACTGGTACAAAGAGTATTTCTCCAACAAAGAAGCCGTTCTCCTGATTCTGTTGCTTGCAGCAGGGCTATTGGTGGTGGTTACCATGGGAGTGGTGCTGGCACCGGTTCTCACGGCCATTGTGTTAGCCTATTTGTTGCAAGGGTTGATCAACTATCTGGTGGGGCACAAAGTGCCCAGAATTGTTGCTTTTATAATCACTTATGTGTTGTTTTTTACCGCCCAAGTGGCCTGCCTGTTTGTACTGGTACCCCTAACCTGGGGACAGCTGGTGCGATTAATGAACGAGCAGGCGCCGAAAATGCTGGTGGCCGCCAACAGCGCGTTAGACGTATTGCCTGAGAAGTATCCCGAATTGGTGTCCCAGGAGCTGGCTGCTGAAATCAGTACCATGTTCGCTTCCAATTTGAAGGACTTTGCAGAATCGGTTTTCACTTTTTCTCTGTCAAACATTACCAACGTGATGGGGATACTGATCTTTTTGGTGCTGGTTCCCCTTTTGGTGTTCTTTTTCCTCAAAGATAAGGATGTGATATTGCGTTGGTTAGTGAGCTTTTTGCCTTCGGATCGGCCCTTTATTTCCCGGGTGGTTCATGAGATGGATGATCAAATATCAAACTATGTACGCGGCAAAGCCATGGAGATCTTGATTACCGGCGGTGTCACCTATGTGGTGTTCGTGGTGTTGGGGGTAAATTACGCCGCGCTTCTTGGGCTTTTGGTGGGGCTGAGTGTGGTGGTGCCCTACATAGGGGCCACGGTGGTCACGCTACCGGTGGCGTTGGTGGCCTATTTCCAATTTGGCGCAGGATCAGAGTTTATGTGGGTGATGGTGGCCTACGGAATTATCCAGGCTTTGGACGGCAATTTGCTGGTTCCCATATTGTTTTCTGAGGCGGTTAACCTGCATCCTGTGGCGATCATCATTGCCGTGCTGGTGTTTGGCGGTTTCTGGGGACTGTGGGGTGTATTTTTTGCTATACCATTGGCTACCTTGGTGAAGGCAGTGCTGTCTTCATGGCCCAGGGAGCTGCCGGATCATTTGCATGAAAAACAAAAAGAGGCCAGTTAGCCTCTTTTGTGATGGTTAGTGCGGTTAAGAGTGGCTTATTCCGTAGCTTCAGCGGCTTCCAATACCTCTTCCACATGACCATTCACCCTAACTTTGCGCCATTCTTTCCGCAGTATTCCGCTTGAATCCAATAAAAAGGTGCTGCGCTCCACACCCTGGATCTTGCGCCCGTACATGTTTATGGGCTGAATGACTTCGAACATTCTGCACAAATAGGCATCGGTATCTGAGATCAGCTCGAACTGAAAATTGTGTTGGGCCTTGAATTGTTCGTGGGATTTCAGGTTGTCTTTGGATACACCAAATACCAGGGTTTTCGCCTTTTTGAAATCATCGTAGTAATCCCTGAAATCTAATCCCTCAGTGGTACAGCCAGGTGTGTTGTCTTTAGGGTAGAAGTAGAGAACCACTTTCCAGCCCTTGAGTTTAGACAGCACAATGTCTTTGTTACTGGTAGCCTGAATTGCAAAATCGGGAACCGGTTTGTTCAGTTCAACGGTTGCCATTGACTCCTCCTAAGCCCATCTCTTGGTTTTTGTTGTGCTCTTCTTACGTGGATATGCGTTAACGTTAACATGGTTGCTCATCAGCGGCATGGCTCCATGGTTGCATCTAGGTTTCGCTCATCACAGAAGCAAATGAAAGATTCTTTTAGTGTCGCGATATTGGCGGATCCGGGGATGTTCACTGACATTTCCAAGGAAAACATGGGCGATCCCGTGTGGGCTGCTGCGTAGGTGGCGGTTTCCATGGTTTCGATATTGATGTTTTCTTTACTGAAGAAACCCGCAATTTCCTTCACTATGCCAGGGTGATCCAGAGAAATTACAGTCACCCTGTAGGGGCATGACGGATTGATACTTGGCCGCAGTTGTGTGCGTTTCATTATGGTTGTGAGGCCGAACTCCTGGGCTGCCGCGGGTAGGGCGGACTCCGCTCTGGCCACATCATCGGCTTGTCCGTTTACCAGCATAATCAATGCAAACTCGCCACCCAGTACTGCCATGCGAGTGTCTAAAATGTTGCACTGACTGTCAGTGGCGGCCTGGGAGAGGCTGTTAATAATGCCTGGCCTGTCTTCACCAATGGCTGAAATCACCAAGTACTCTTGCATTAAACCAGTCCTTTCTGGCTATCTTTCGCTGATTTTGCTGATGCAATAACCGTTTTAAAACTGAAAATCAGTGTAGCACCGGTGTTTAGGAACAACTAGCTGAAAATGCTACAAATATTGCCTTTTCTGCCGGGTTTGCCGGTTTCTGGGGCTTTTTAACGCTTACTCTGTCTCTGCGCTTGTTATTGAGTTGCCGCATAAGTACCATACCGGTTTGGCGAAAGACGGTGAGGTATAAACCGCAAATGATTACAGGCAGCATTGTTGCTTTGGTGACCCCCATGCACCCGGATGGCAGCATCCATTGGGATGCGTTGGCGGTCTTAATTGACATGCATATCGAGCAGGGTACCAGTGCCATCGTAGCAGTGGGTACCACCGGTGAATCAGCTACTTTGGATGTGGACGAGCACTGCGCAGTGGTGAAATTCACGGTGGAAAGAGCAGCTGGTCGTATTGCGGTGGTTGCCGGCACCGGGGCAAACTGCACCCGCGAAGCCATTGATCTTACCCGTTCCGCCAAACAGGCTGGGGCAGATGCCTGTTTATTGGTTACCCCCTATTACAACAAACCCACCCAGGAAGGTTTGTATCGCCATCATATGGCCATTGCCGATGCCGTGGATATAGATCAAATATTATACAATGTCCCTGGCAGAACCGTGTGCGACATGCTGCCAAAAACCGTACAACGCATCAGTCAGCACAGCAACGTGGTGGGCATTAAGGAAGCCACCGGTGATTTGGAACGGGGTAAAGAGATTCTTGAGCTGTGTAGCCCTGATTTCTTGCTCTATTCCGGTGATGACGCCACCGCAATGGATCTCATGCTGCTGGGTGCCAAGGGAAATATTTCTGTTACCGCGAACATTGCTCCAAAAGCGATGTCTGAGTTGTGTGCGGCCGCCATTGCGGGGGATCGAGCCAAAGCAGAGGCAATTAATGAACCTTTGCTGGCTTTGCATGACAACTTATTCCTTGAAGCCAATCCCATACCCGTTAAATGGGCCATGCTTAAGATGGGTTTGATTGAGGAAGGCATTCGCCTGCCGCTAACGCCTTTTTCCGAGCAATACCAGCCGCCATTGCTGGAAGCAATGAAGAAATCAGGCATTCTGTAATTTAAATCCGGAGAACTCCATGGGGAAGTTGCCACAGATACTGTTGGTTGCGGTGCTGTTCGTGTTGTCAGGCTGCTCTTATTTTTTTGGTGATAAGGGCCAGTTTCGGGAACGCACCATGGATTATCAGCGGGCAAAGAGCATAGAGCCTATCTCCCTTCCCGAAGGTATGCAGGCCAATCAAATCGGTCAGCGTTACCCCATTCCCGAAGTGGGCGAGGGGGATTTTTACGTCCCAGAAGACAGTGAAACCCTGCCTCGACCCCATTCATTGCTCAATGTAGATGAGTCTGCTGGGCTAGAATTGCGGGAAGATGGGGGTGAAGTCTGGTTGAGAATTAATCAGCCCGTGGCAGAGGTGTGGCCCCGTCTACTGGAGTTTGTGGACGTCAACTTGTTTGATGTTGATTATTCTGACCAATCCCAGGGTGTCATTGAAACTGGCTGGCTGAAGCCCAGACGATTGGATTCCGACCGGGGCTGGTGGTCTTCCCTAAAAGCGATGTTCAGTGGTGGCAAGAAAGAACTGCGGGAGCGGTTTCGGTTTCAGGTGGACCCCAGTGACGACTTTCTCGGCTCTATCATCACCATCAATCATGTCAAAGTGTTTCCACCTTTACCGGAAACAGTTGAATGGCCCGCCAAGCCTCAGCGAGAAGAGCTGGTGGCACTGGTGTATGACGAGTTGATGGAGTTCTACAGCGAGGGTGGCCGCAAAGTAGGCGCATCCGTGCTTTCACAGAATCTTGAGACCCTGCCGGAGCACAGCATGACGTGGGATGGTAACGGGTTGCCCATCCTGGTGGTGAATCAGGACTTTAATCACGCCTGGCGCGACGTGGGCTTGGCATTGCAAAAAGCCAAGATCGAGGTGCTGGACTTGGATCGAAGCTTGGGAATTTATTACCTGGATCGTAAAGCCAAAATAACCGACGAAGATGGCGACGAAGTGGAGAAAGAGGTACAAATGCGGTTAGTTAGCTCGGAAAGTGGTATTCAGGTCTCGGTCCAGTTGGATGACGATACCGTGGCTCCCAAAGAGCTGTCTGCGCAAATCCTGCTTGCTGTGAGAGAGAAGTTGTAAGTGAAGTTCGCCTCCATTGGCAGCGGCAGTGAGGGCAATGGCACACTCATTAAAAGTGATTCAGGCTGTTTAATGCTCGACTGCGGGTTTTCCGCCAAAGAAGCCTTGGCCAGAATGGCAAATCTGGGCGTGGGTGCTGAGGATTTGTGCGCTATCCTGGTGACCCACGAGCATTCCGATCACATCAAGGGAGTGGCCCGGTTGGCAAACAAAATTGGGGTCCCTGTGTATGCCACCTGGGGTACTTGGGCCAGCAAGCTGCAAGGCCTATTACACCAGCATCTGACTCATATCATTACACCCCATGACGAGTTTCGCCTGGCTAATATTGTGGTTCGCCCGCTGCCGGTGCCCCATGATGCAAAAGAGCCCTGTCAATTTGTGTTTGAATCCCAAAGTAAAAAACTGGGGGTAGTGACGGATACCGGTGCGGTCACTCCCCATATGGTTTCAATGTACCAGGGTTGTGATAGCCTGATGCTGGAATGTAACCACGATTTGCAAATGTTGGCGGACGGGCCTTATCCTGCTTCTCTAAAGCGCCGAGTGGCTGGTCCACTTGGCCATCTGAACAATCAACAGGCGGCACAAATGTTGTCAGAACTGGATGTATCGGTAATCCAAAACCTGGTGGTGACCCATATCAGCCAAAGGAATAATCACCCTCAGTTGGCAGTGGAAGCCCTATTGTCGGTAGAGGGTTGTGAGGAAAACACAATCACGGTTGCTCAGCAAACTTCAGGCTTTGATTGGTTAGAGGTTGAAGCTGCGGAAGCGGTTTTGTAGTTCTACAACCGATAATCTAACGTTGAATCAATTAGGTGAAAAAATGGAAAAACGCGACGAACTATACAAAGGCAAAGCCAAATCCGTATACGCAACGGATGACCCCAATTCGCTTATCCTTTTGTTTCGTAACGATACGTCCGCTTTTGATGGAAAAAAAGTGGAGCAGCTGGACCGTAAAGGCATGGTCAACAACAAGTTCAATGCTTTTGTAATGGAAAAACTTCAGGCGGCGGGTATCGAAACACACTTCATAAAACTACTCAATGACCAGGAAGCGTTAGTAAAAAACCTGAAAATGTTCCCGGTTGAATGTGTAGTGCGGAACATTGCGGCGGGCAGTATGTGTCGACGCCTGGGAATAGAAGAGGGTAAGGATTTGAATCCTCCCACCTTTGAGTTCTTCCTGAAGAACGACAGTTTGGGGGATCCTATGATTAATGAATCCCATATCCAAACTTTCGGTTGGGCAGAAAAATCCCATGTGGACCAGATGAAAGAATTAACTTTCAAAGTTAATGACGTATTAAAGGCTCTGTTCCTTGAAGGCGATATGCTTTTAGTGGATCACAAGTTGGAATTCGGCTTGTATGAGGGGCGGGTAGTGCTTGGCGATGAATTCACTCCAGATGGGTGTCGGTTATGGGATAAAGACACCCGTAAGAAGTTGGATAAAGACCGATTCCGTCAGGGGCTTGGTGATGTTGTGGAGTCCTACGAAGAAGTGGGGCTAAGATTGGGAATGAAGTTCGACTAACACCTTAATCTTTCTGGCATCAAAAAAGCGGCTTTCATAGCCGCTTTTTTAGTTTGAGATCTTAGCTAGAAATGAAAGGTGGCGGCCAGGTAGGTTCCGTCCAACGTAATGTCAGCATCGGTATCGTCAACATCGTCCAGTTCCGCTGTCAGCTTGCGAAATCCGGCTTCAACTCCCAGGCCAAATGAAAACTCGTAACCCAATTTAGCCCACAGGTCCATTAGCTGGGCGCCGCCAAATCCAACCCAATTTCCACTGGCCTGCACATAAAGGCCTGTAAAGGGTAGGTCAAATTGCGCCATGCCGTAGAGCATGGGGGCTACGAAATCCAAAGGCTGGGTGGCCGTCACTGTGTTGCCTTGGAGAGAAGCCTGACCGGAAATTTCTCCATCGAACTGGCGTGCTGTTACTCCCAAATCCAGATTCACCCAATTATCCAGAAATTCATAGTAGAAGGTGAAATCGTTATGGGTGAAATCTGCGGTGGAAACCACCTCAGCTCCAGCGGGGAATGTTTTTCCGTCAAACACAATTTCGCGATTGAGGGTGGTGGTTCCACTTTCGCTGATGTCTGAGTGGGAAATCTTCACGTTGGGTAGAAAGGGTATGGGGTGTTCAAAGGCAACGTAGAAATAGTTGCCACTGTCGCCTTTAAGGCCCAGGTCATTCTCCAAATCGATTTGGGTGGCGCCCCCCGTCAAGTCCGTGAAATCCGCCGACAGGTCGTAGCTAATGGTGCCTGCGCCAGCGTAAATACCAATAAAATCCGCGTTGGCGTGCAGTGATAAGCTCATGCCGAGAGTGAGTGCTGTGAGCGTCTTTTTCATCCTTATTCTCCATGGCGTAGATGCTCTAATTAAAGCACAGACTGGCTAAAGACCAAGATCAAAGTGGATAAAATTCAGTAGATTGCGAGGCCTTTCAAATAATGTCGGTTAATTAGTAGGCCGGATCCAACTGACCTGTCTTTATTTGTACTGCCTTGCCAGCTTTTCCAGGCCCGACAAGAGTATTTTTTCTAATACGGTTTTCACCACTCTCCCAGCCAAGGGAATTGGGAGTTTCGGCTGAAACTGAATGGTGTAGTGCAGGTGGGTTTTGCCCTCATGCTCGCTAAACAGCATTCGTCCGAAATGATTTTTGAGGGGAGTCCCCTTGGTAATGGTGTACTCGATTAGCTTGTTGGGTTCGAACGCGGTCACGGTCTCTTCAAACCCAGCTAAGGGCACAGGGGTGATACGGCGCACAGAACCAATGCCGTTAACGTATTCATCACCATCTTTTATCCGCTTAACGTTGGCGTTGAGCACTTCTCCCATCTTTTCGTGATCCGATAGCTGGTTGAATATGGTGTCCAGGGGGGCATTAAATTCCACATTCATCTGGATAAATTGACTGCTCACTGAAGCCTCCGTTTTAGAGTGTACGAAATTGAATACCCGATGCCTGTAGGCGATCAATAAGAGCGGTACCCATGGCTGCGCCCGGTGTAACAATACCGAAGTTTTCCGGCAGGTTCTTGTCGAAGGCCAAGCAAAGTGCGGATTCTGCCAGCATTTTTGCGGTTTCACCATAGCCGGGATCCCCGCCGCTCACCTCTGTCCAAACGTGAAGGCCCTGGCTCTCACCAATAAAGCTCACCTTGAACCAGGATTTTTCTCTGGTTGATTCGCTCGGCCCTTGCCCAGGATCTTTCACTTTAAGCAATCTATTGCGGGTAAATTTGAATTGCGACAGTGCCACAATGGCGCCTGTACCCATGACCCCTCCCACCAATTTAGGCAGTTTTTTTACCAGAATATAATGGCCATAGATAAAGTCTGGCCCGAACTCGGGGCGGGCTGCTGCGGTACGTTTCACCACCTGAGGGTCAATGGAGGGAAACGGGCAAGCCCAGGCCTCAAACGGTTTTATGTACTTAACTACCGGTGACATCACTCGGGTTCTGCGGCGATCCGTGGGTTCCGAATGTTTGGACTTTTTCCAGATCTTTCGTTTTTTCTGGTACTCCCTCATACGTGAAAATTGGGTGATGGCGGAGTGCCAGGTGCCCCCAGAAAATGCGCCCATAGCTTGTACGAAGCCTTCCACTTTTACCGGGGATTTCCCAGCATTACTGTCGCCAAGCAATTTATTCAGTTGATGTACCGTGTACAGTGCTCCCAAGTCGTGAGGAACACTGTCAAAGCCACAGGAGTTGACGATTTTGATTTGCTTTTCTCTGGCTCTTTGCTGGTATTTAAATTCGGTCTCTTCCACAAATTCTGGTTCGCCGGTGAGATCCACATAGTGGGTTTCTTCTTCTACACAGGCCGCTACCAAAAGCTCACCGTATTTTAGATAAGGCCCAACGGTGGTGATGACCACTTTGGTTTGCGCAGCCATGGCTTTGAGGCTGGTTAAACTGTCCGATTCTGCTTCCAGTACAGACACATTTGCGTTGGGATTTAATCCCAGCAGGTGCTGTTTGCAGGCTTCCAATTTGCTTGGGTTTCTGCCGGCAATGGCAATTTTCAGGGATTCAGATTCTTTACAATTCACAAGATATTCGGCGGTAAGTCCGCCGGTGAAGCCGGTGGCTCCGAAAACCACAATATCGAACGGTCGGTCTGCGAAATTGGCCATGGGGGCGCCTCTGTGTGGAGTTCTTAAACGGTGCTTAGGGTAAGACGGTTGAAAGTGTGGTTTCAAGCGTTGAATCGGACAAAATTTCGGTTATAAAAGAAATACGATACGCCTGGTTACAACTAGGACTGGTTGCAATTATGGATAAGGATCAGCAGGTTACGTAGCAATGCCTGGTTATGGGTGTTTTCACTGGCCAATTTTAGTTGAGCAACCCGCGCAGCTGTGACATTGTTTTACTAACAAAGTCTAATTCAGTGTCTTTGTCGGCCAATAATTGATCTAACAATAATAAAGAATGTCGCTTTATGCGAGGAGGTAACATGGTAGACAAAACTGTGGTAGTGAAAGACTGCATGAGCCGCAAAGTGGTTAGTTTTGATGTGCGGGACGACGTGGGTGATGTGGTTGCCGTGCTGCTTGAGCATAAGATTTCCGGCGCACCAGTGCTTGATAAAGAAAAGCGCGTGATTGGTTTTGTTTCAGAACAGGATTGCATAAAAGAAATGCTGAACACGGCCTTTTATTGCGATTTAACTGCCAACGCAGGCGATGTGATGAGTAGAGAGGTGGCTACGGTCAGCCCCGATATGTCCATTGCTTCATTGGCGGAAATGTTTGATACCGCCAAACCCAAAGTCTACCCGGTGGTAGAGCAGGATAAGCTGGTGGGAATCATAAGCCGGTCAGATGTTTTGCAGGAGTTGTATGATGCCAGTGTTCGGTGCCACCATCTATCGGATCAAAAAGCCGCTATGTAATAGACTTGGCCTCAATGTGAGGCTTCATATGGGCTCAGTGCTGCGAGAGCGAATCAAATTTGAGTAGCGATCTGCCCACCATTTTAGTGGGGGTGGGGTGTAAGCAAACTGCGTTACCCCTCACTCCCCTGATAAAATTGTATTTGTTGCAAGACGACTATCCCCGGCACAGCCTGGTACATGGCGATTATGCCAGGCTTATGGATGCACCCCCCTATTGGGCTTTTTGTTGGGGAGGTGGCCAAGCGCTGGCTAAATGGATACTGGATAATCCCGGGTTTGTTGAGGGGCGACGGGTTTTGGATTTTGGTGCCGGATCTGGCGTTGCCGCGATCGCCGCATTGAAGGCAGGTGCCGCTTCCGCGGTGGCCGTGGATATTGACCCAGGGGCGTTGCAGGCCTGCCGCGCCAATGCCCAGCTTAATCACGTTGATCTGCCTACCCTTTCTTGTTTGCCAGTAAGCTCAGATTGTTTGCTGTTGGCAGCGGATATCTGCTATGAGGAAGAGGGGCTGAGCGCGGTGGTGGCACATATCGACAATGGTGGTGAGGCCATAGTGGCGGAGTCCAGATTGCGGGACCTTTGTTCTCGCTTTCCGAACCTGGAGAAGGTGGCTAAGTATCAAGCGCGGACTCTGCCGGATCTGGACGAGTCTGAGAAATTTGATCTAGTGCACATTTTTCGTTCGAAGCAATGAGAAAAATACCTTTAAATTCCGGTCGTTACAAAGGTCTACAATTCTTCACAGAATGCCCCCAGGATGCCCACGTCGTAATGGACTTGGCTTTGCTATATTGCTCTGTAATTATCCAAAAAATGGTTGAATTCGGTGCGGTTAAAACCCATTCAAATTATATTTAATTCAGAAATTTGTTCTCAGGTGGGGGGCTAGATCAGTGCTGCCTGACGGGTCGAACAATTTAGCAATGACCATGGAATGGGAAGGTCCAGTGCGCCGCGGCTCGGGTAATGCTCATAGGTTGGAACAAGGCTACAGCCAAGACGACATAACAAACGGCTTTAGGCTGGACATTGCCACTTCCAAGACCAGTATGGGCGATCGCGTGAAAATGATTTGGGCGGCCACGCTGGCGTTATTAGTACCCGCGCTGTTCGCATTCATTTTGTTGGTGTCCACCTTGATATGGGTGGATTTCACTGTGCAGCTGGTTGATTCTTACGACGAAACCAAGGGCGCCGGGTTGGCCTTGGCTATTTTTGGAGTGGGAAACCTTCTGCTGTTCAGCTTCATTGCCGCTTTGGTGCGCCGCTTGGTGATTATTGGTTGTGCCAGCAAGAACTACCTGGAAGTATCGGAGCAATCCCAGCCTGAGCTACATGCTTTTGTAAACCGAATCGCCAAGCTCCTCAACGGTCCCAAGCCCGTCAGTGTGAAACTGGATGCCGAAGTGGGCTTGATGCTACGGCCTTCCAGTTTGCGGGGAGCCATTCTGGGGGCTGCCCCTGAGTTAGTGATTGGGCTACCTCTTTTATACGGGTTGAGTGCCCGTCAACTGTCCGGTGTCATAGCACATGCCTATGCCGGATATTCCCGCGATGCCAGTCTGCATGGCTACTCTATTCTCTGTTCGGTGGACCGGTGGTTCTACATCCAGACTGGTCTGAGTCGTGGCTCATCTGTTGGAGGCGAGTATAACGTCAGCGGCCAATCCTGGATTGGTCGTGTGTTGAAGCCATTTGATTTTGCCGTGCAAGGTTCGTTTTTCCTGATCTATCGGATCATCAGCTCGCTTACTTTTGTGGCCAGCCGAAAAGTGGATATGGTGGGTGACCTGTTCAGTGCGCGGGTAGCGGGTTCCACTGAGTTTCGTTCAACTCAGTTTCGGTTGCGTTCACTTCACTACGGTCAGGCCCATGCCAACCAGGAATTGGTAAAGGTGTGGCGCACCAAGAAACTACCCGATAACTTTCCCGTCCTGGTGGTTGACCATGCAGATACGCTGCAGTTGTCTTTGCGTCCACGACTTATTAGAGAAATGGAAGAGTTGGTTACGCCCCTGACAAGAAGCCGCATAGTGGATTTAGGTCGGATTATAAATGTAGAACACACCCAGGAAGAGGGTGCCTGCTTTTTGCTTGGGTCCGCTATTGCTTTGTTGCGGGATCCGGCCAAAGTCAGTCGTGACGTTACCATCAAGCAATACCAGCACCAGGGTATAGAAAATCCCGATGTGTACGCCAGCCAAAAGGTTCAGTCGCTGCAAAAAGCGGAACTGGAAAAAGCCAAGCGCCGCGAGGTATTTTGTGGGTTGGAGAGCAGTGGGCGTGTGATTCGAATAGACGAGTTCGAAACATACAGTAATCAGGCTCAACAATCCTTATTACATGACTATCTGCACCTTCAGAAAAAGCTGCAAGCCAACCAACCTCAGATCGGACCCTTGTCTACTGCTGTGGCGGAATATGAATTCCGCAAAAACCTGATGAACACACGCAAAGTCATGGGTGAGTGCAAAGGGGCTGGCGATTTGGCTTCCCGCGAGTTGGAGGTTCAGTGGCTCACCTTAATTAAGGAACAAAGCGAATATAAAACTCGGCTTGCGACCCATGAGTCTATGTTCTCACGACGGGCCGCCATCGGTTTGGCATTGGCAATGGATAATCAAGAGGTTCCGGCTCGATTGCAAATGAGCCCCCAGGAAATGCACTCCCATTTTCTGCGCTTAGTGGATGCCCTTAATTTTCTCTACCGCTGCTTTGAGAGTGTGCAGCGACTGCGTAGCTACACCCAAGTACTGGGGCAAATTTTGGTTGAGCACGCGAACAACCAACGCCAAACGGAGATGCTGCCTCAAATGAGCGCCCGCTATCAAAAATATTTGTTGATAGAACTGGAGTCGTTGATGAAGGTGCTAGGGGGTGTTGCTTATCCTCTGGGGGGAATTGGTTTCGCTGCGTCAGCTCGGGCCCAAGACGCGGATTTGCTCACAATTGGAGAGGTGGTGCAGTTCGAAGTAGCGGATCTTGATTCAGCGTCCACATGCCCGGAAGCATGTCACAGGGTGGCCAATGCCGTGTGCCAGTATTTGGAAGGTTTCAATCAACAGCTCCAGGAGAGAGTGACGGCAATTTTATCTGCTGTGGAAGCCAGTTTTCAAAACGAATCGGTTGCCGAGCCCAGGTAGGTCGCTGCCACCGCATCCAGCATTTCCTGCCCTGAGCGAGGTAAGTATGGGGCGAATATACTCATTACTTGATGCACTCCGAGGCCTAGATCATCGGCTTCAGTGTATTGCCCCTGATGGCGAATATGCCGGTAATTAAGCCAGTATGTGCAGGTGATTACCGCATTGGTTATGAGTCTCTCCGCTTCATCCTCGCTAAGATCAACAAGGCCGGTGTCATTCATCATCTTAACTATGCTGCGGCAGGTGGCTGCTTTCTTATCCAGCACTCGATTAAACTTTTTTCGCAGCCGGTCATTGCGTTCCAGGATGGTGGCTGGGTCTCGGTAAAGAAAGCGATACTGCCAGATTTTCTCGAAAATTAAATGGATAAACATCCAATAATCCATCATCTCCAAGTCAGGGCTTAGATCAGATTGCAGAACCTCTGTCATACTGGACTCGAAGTGCTGAAACAGCTCAAAGATGATCTCATCCTTGTTGCGGAAGTGGTAATAGAGGTTACCTGGGCTGATTTCCATCTCGTTGGCGATATCGATGGTGGTGACGTTGGGCTCGCCGCAAAGATTAAACAGCTCCAGGCTAGTTGCCAGAATACGGTCCCGTGTTTTCATTGGTGTCCAGTACTTCTGCTCCGCTTGGTCTCGAGTCGTTGTTGAATGCAGCGCAAAGAATACGCCATGAGGCCCCTCAAGTCATTAACCGGAGGGACACTAAACGGGTCTAAGTTACTGAAATATTACCCTGATAAGTCTCTTTAAGTATCAAATTGTATAGTGGTTGATAAGTCAGATTGATAAATCTTTATTTTGAAAAGATAATATGCGCCCAACGCATCAGCAGACCAAAACTGACATGGTCTAAACTGAATTGCGTTTCACTCGCGCGCGCCACAGCCAAGGTGGTGTTTGTGGCGGCGGTGTTAAAGTAACGTTATAGAAAGGTAATGACCTGTGGCTGATAAGTCTACTCAACACTTGCAATCCTGGATAAACCGTGAAGCTCTGGCCGAATCAATGATACCCATGATCGGCAAACTCTATCGCGAAAACAACGTGGTCACCTCCGTTTACGGTCGGCCGATCATCAATCGCTCGGTGATCGATATCATCAAAGTCCATCGATTTGTTCGCCAGTTGCAGGGGCAGCCCCTGGATGTGTCCGAAACCTTTCCTGTGCTGGAAGCGCTTTCCAAGCTAAACCTGGGTCCCGCTCGCATTGATATCGGTAAACTGGCCACAAAATACCTGGCGGAAGGCAAGGGCAAAGACGTTGCCGACTTTGTGCGTGCCGAAGTGGCCGATGCATTGGATCCCAGCGCTGGTTCTGTTGCACCACCAAAAGACATCGTTTTGTACGGATTTGGTCGCATTGGTCGTTTGCTGGCAAGAATCCTGATTGAAAAAGCCGGTGGCGGTGCAGCCCTTCGCTTGAAGGCTATTGTGGTGCGTCAAGGTGGAGCAGAGAACGATTTGGTTAAGCGGGCCAGCCTGCTGCGTCGGGATTCTGTGCATGGTTCTTTCGAAGGTACCATTTCCGTTGATGAAGAAAACCAAGCCATCATTGCTAATGGAAATTACATTCAGGTTATCTATTCCAATGATCCTGAAAAGGTAGATTACACCCAGTACGGCATTGATAACGCCATTGTGGTGGACAACACCGGTAAGTGGCGAGATGAAGAAGGTTTGGGTAAGCATCTGAAATGTCCCGGCGTTAGTCAGGTTGTGCTTACGGCCCCCGGCAAAGGCGACGTGAAGAATATCGTAATGGGTGTTAACGACAATCTTATTTCCAGTGATGATCAGGTATTGTCGGCTGCAAGTTGTACCACCAATGCCATCGTGCCCGTTCTAAAGGTAATCAACGATGAATACGGTATCGAAAATGGTCATGTTGAAACTGTACACTCTTACACCAACGATCAAAACTTGATAGATAACTATCACAAGGGCGATCGACGTGGCCGTAGTGCGGCACTCAATATGGTTATCACAGAGACGGGAGCTGCCAAAGCGGTGGCCAAAGCGCTGCCAGAATTGGCTGGCAAGCTTACAGGTAACGCTATTCGTGTACCTACTCCTAACGTCTCCATGGCGATTCTTAACCTGTCTTTAGGCAAGGGCGCTTCTGTGGAAGAGATCAACAACAGCCTTCGTGAAGCGTCTCTGGAAGGGGCTTTGCGCAAGCAAATAGACTACGTGAACTCCCCTGAGGTGGTATCCACTGACTTTGTGGGGTCTCGTTATGCCAGTATCGTTGATGCGGAATCCACTATCGTCAACGACAATCGTTTAGTACTGTACGTTTGGTACGACAACGAATTCGGCTACAGCTGCCAGGTGGTTCGAATGCTGCAGAAAATGGCCGGTGCCAACTATCCGGTATTTCCCGCCTAAGCTCTAGGTTGTTATTCATACAGCTAACAAAAGCGCCTACGGGCGCTTTTGTTTTTAGGCTCTCATTCAGTCAATTCAAACTGCTGGGTCAATTTATCCCAATCCTTTCTGGTCAATTCGTGCTAAGCATTTTATAATCCGCCCGCGAATTTAGGGTTGAGGGGCTGGATTTCTCCAGTTTTTTGAAAATGCACCTTCAGATAGTCACGGAGTCTTTGCCAACATCAGTACGAAAATAAACCATAGATAGGGTCTATGCCCCGTTAAAGCCATACAAGTTGATATTCACTGTACGTTTTCCCAGCAGGGTTAAATCGTGCAATGGCGAATGTGTAATTCGTACTACACTGTTGTCTGACAGAGCTCAGAAGTGAGCAGTCTTTGGTCCTCTGCCTTGAGTTTAAGCGTCTACACTTGAACGGAGTTAGCTTGCAAGATTGTTGCTAGCAGGCTCTAAATGCGACATTAACGGAAACGGTTAGGGGCTATGATCAAGATCAAACGAGGTCTGAATCTCCCCATCAGCGGCGCACCGAAGCAGACCATCGAAGATGGGCCATCTGTTCGGACTGTGGCCGTGCTGGGTAGTGACTATGTGGGTATGAAGCCCACCATGTTAGTCAAGGTGGGTGATCAGGTTAAAAAGGGCCAGGGGCTCTTTGCTGATAAGAAAAACGAAGGGGTCGTGTTTACGGCACCGGCATCAGGCACTGTGTCTGCCATCCATCGAGGACAAAAACGAGTTTTACAGTCGGTGGTAATCGACATAGCGGGGGATGAAGAAGAAACCTTCGCAGCCTACGCTCCAACAGAACTAAGTAGTATTAGTCGCGATAAAGTAGAAGAAAACCTGGTTAAGTCCGGGCTTTGGACCGCATTTCGCACCAGGCCATTTAGTAAAGTCCCTGCTCTGGGCAGCGAACCCAAATCCATATTTGTCACCGCCATGGACACTAATCCTCTAGCGGCAGATCCCGCAGTGGTTATTAAACTGGAATCCGTGGCGTTTCAGCAGGGCTTGGATGTTTTGTCCAATCTGGCTAAGACCGTATGGCTTTGTAAGGCCGACGGTGCCAGCATCGGCGGTAACGGCACAGCCAAAGAAGTTGAGTTCTCCGGGCCTCACCCCGCAGGTCTTGCGGGTACCCATATCCACAACCTGGATCCTGTCTCCGCGGGTAAAACCGTTTGGTCGATTAACTACCAAGACGTTATCGCGGTTGGTAAGTTATTTACCAGTGGCAAGTTGGATTGTGAGCGAGTCATTTCCGTCGCTGGTC
This sequence comes from uncultured Ketobacter sp., assembly GCA_964016105.1. GTDB lineage: Bacteria > Pseudomonadota > Gammaproteobacteria > Pseudomonadales > Ketobacteraceae > Ketobacter. The sequence goes on along the minus strand of CAXHEX010000013.1, from coordinate 94,509 downwards.
CGCAGGTCACTAATCCTCGACTGATTCGAACTCAGCTTGGTGCCAGCACCGATGAGTTGGTGGCGGGTCAGATGGAGAGCGGTGAAAACCGGGTAATTTCCGGTTCAGTTTTGTCCGGCAGTATTGCCAGTGGCCCCTACGCTTTCCTTGGTCGATATCACCTGCAGGTCAGTGTGATCAAAGAAGACCGGGAGAGAAACGTTCTAGAATATCTATGGCTGGGTAAAGAGAAGCACTCGGTAATGAACGCGTTTCTGTCTTCTTTAAATCCAGGAAAGTTATTCCCGTTTACCTCCACATCAAACGGCAGCCCCCGTGGCATGGTGCCCATTGGTGCTTATGAAAAAATTATGCCTTTGGATATCCTGCCCACGCAGTTATTGCGATCGCTCATTGTGGGTGATACGGAAACTGCTCAGGAATTAGGCTGTTTAGAACTCGACGAAGAAGATGTGGCACTCTGTACCTATGTTTGCCCAGGCAAATATGAGTACGGCCCCATTCTTCGAGATAACCTTGAACGTATCGAGAAGGAGGGCTAGTCACCATGATCAGAGCATTTTTTGACAAATTAGAGCCGCATTTCGAGAAGGGTGGTAAATACGAAAAGTACTTTGCTATCTATGAAATGTTCGACACTTTCCTGTTCAGCCCATCCTCAGTCACTCACACTGGGTCCCACGTGCGCGACGGCATCGACCTCAAGCGCATTATGATCACAGTTTGGTTGTGTACGTTCCCAGCGATGTTTTTTGGTATGTACAATGTTGGCGCTCAAGCGTTGGCGTTCATGGCGGAAAATAACATCACTCCTGAGGGGGATTGGCGTTTCTTTTTCACTGACATTTTGATCAGCTACAACCCCAGCAGCCTATGGGATTGCATCATATACGGTGCGGCTTATTTCCTCCCAATCTATGCAGTTACCTTCGCAGTGGGTATTGCTTGGGAAGTAGTATTCGCTGTTAAGCGAGGACATGAAGTTAACGAAGGCTTCTTTGTTACTTCTGTTTTGTTCGCCTTAACTTGCCCTCCCACCATTCCCCTATGGCAGGTGGCGTTAGGCATTTCTTTTGGTGTGGTACTGGGTAAAGAAGTATTCGGTGGTACCGGCAAAAACTTCCTTAACCCTGCACTCACAGGGCGAGCCTTCTTGTTCTTTGCTTACCCCGCCTATATGTCTGGCGATGAAGTTTGGACTGCGGTAGACGGATTTTCCGGCGCTACTGCGCTGAGCTTGGCGGCCAATGGTGGAATGGAAGCGCTACAGGGTTCTATCACTTGGTTGGACGCTTTCTTCGGCAATATCCAGGGCTCTATTGGTGAAACTTCTTCACTGGCGCTGTTGATTGGCGGTGGTTTCCTGGTTCTTACGGGTATCGCGTCCTGGCGCATCGTTGCAGGGGTATTTTTGGGCACCGCCATCATGGGATTGATTTTTAATCTCGCAGGCAGTGAAACTAATCCCATGTTTGAAATCCCGTTCTACTGGCACTACGTCATCGGCGGTTGGGCCTTCGGAACCTTCTTCATGGCAACGGACCCTGTATCTGCGTCCATGACGGACAAGGGTCGATGGGCTTTCGGTATTCTGATCGGCGTCATGGTGATGTTGATTCGGGTAGTTAACCCCGCCTTCCCGGAGGGCATGATGTTAGCCATCCTGTTTGCGAACCTGTTCGCCCCAACTATTGATCATTTTGTGATTCAGGCCAACATCAAGCGGAGGTTATTGCGCAATGTCTAGTAACGACTCAACCGGCAAAACCCTGTTAGTTGCTTCACTGCTGTGTATCGTCTGCTCCATCGTCGTATCCACCGCCGCAGTGGCGCTGAAAAGTAAGCAAATCGAGAACAAGCTGGCGGACAAGAACAAAAACATTCTTGCTGCTGCCGGTATGATGGAAGAAGGTAAGTCCGTCGATGAGATCTTCAAGCAACGGTTAGAAGTGAAGTTAGTCAACCTGGAGACAGGTGAATACCTTACTGAAGCAACCGCCAACGAAGATTGGGAAAAGGCTGCATTGGCCAACCCAGTTGCTTATGACCAGCGTAAAGCTGCGAAAACGCCAGGGGAACACGAAGTATTGGACGGATCTGAAGATATCGCCAGTATCAAGCGTCAGGCTAAGTATGCCACGGTGTATTTGGCTAAAAATGAGCAGGGCGAGATCGATACTATTATCTTACCCGTACATGGCTATGGCTTGTGGTCAACTCTGTACGGATTCCTAGCTTTAAAAACGGACCTCACTACCATCGTTGGATTAGGTTTCTATCAACACGGTGAAACCCCTGGATTGGGTGGCGAAGTGGACAATCCAAAATGGAAAGCCATTTGGCAGGGTAAGCAGGTATTCGATCAGGAAGGCGAAGTTTCCATTCAAGTTGTGAAGGGTTCAGTTGGCCCCGGCACTCCTAATGCGGAATATAAGGTTGATGGTCTAGCCGGTGCGACTCTAACCAGCAACGGTGTCACTAACTTAATTCAATTCTGGCTTGGTGAAAATGGGTTTGGCCCGTACATAGCCAAAGTAAAAGAGCAGGGGGTGTAAGTAATGGCTTCTGAAACCAAAAAGGTCTTATTCGGGCCGGTATTCGACAATAACCCCATTGCGTTGCAGATCCTTGGTATTTGCTCTGCTTTGGCGGTGACTACAAACCTGAGCACCACAGTGACCATGTGTATTGCTTTAACCGTGGTAACGGCTTTCTCGAATTTCTTTATCAGCTGTATCCGCACGCAGATTCCTTCAAGTATTCGAATCATTGCGCAGATGGCAGTCATTGCATCTTTGGTAATCGTGGTAGATCAATTTTTGAAAGCGTTTGCTTACGAGATCAGTAAACAACTGTCCGTATTTGTGGGTCTGATCATTACCAACTGTATTGTAATGGGACGAGCCGAAGCGTTCGCCATGAAAAACCCGCCAATTCCCAGTTTCTTCGACGGAATCGGTAACGGCTTAGGCTACAGTGCTGTTTTGTTGAGCCTTGGGGTTGTAAGGGAGTTGCTGGGAGCTGGAAAGCTCTTCGGTATCGAGATTCTCCCCACGGTGAATGAGGGCGGCTGGTATGTACCAAACGGTATGCTGCTATTGCCTCCCAGCGCGTTCTTCTTGATCGGCCTCATTATTTGGGGGCTGCGGGCTGCCAAGCCTGAGCAGGTTGAGAAGTCAGAATTCAAGTTAGCGCCCCAAAACAAAGCTTTGGCTCATTAATCGGAGGATGACACAATGTTTGAACATTATTTAAGCCTCTTGATCAAGGCAATATTTGTAGAAAACATGGCTTTGGCCTTCTTCTTGGGGATGTGTACTTTTATCGCCGTATCCAAGAAGGTTAAAACCGCCATGGGTCTGGGGGTAGCTGTAATCGTGGTACAAGCGATTACTGTGCCTGTGAACAATCTGATTCTTAATGGGCTGTTGAAAGAAGATGCCTTGGCTTGGGCGGGAATTGAGGGAGTGGATCTTACTTTCTTGAGCCTGTTGAGCTTTATTGGGGTTATCGCAGCACTTGTGCAAATATTGGAAATGTTCTTAGACAAGTACGTACCAGCACTTTACAACGCTCTGGGCGTATTCCTACCCTTAATCACGGTTAACTGTGCGATTTTAGGTGGCTCGTTGTTTATGGCTGAACGAGACTACACCATCGGTGAAAGCGTGGTGTACGGGATTGGATCAGGTATAGGATGGGCTCTGGCTATCGTTGTGTTGGCCGGTATTCGTGAAAAGATGAAATACAGCGACGTGCCCGATGGCTTACGGGGTTTGGGGATCACCTTTATCACCGTTGGATTGATGTCACTCGGGTTCATGTCTTTCTCTGGCATACAGTTGTAAGGAGCGAGGGAATTCATTATGGAACAATCAACAATATTTTTAGGTGTAGGTATGTTCACCGTCATCGTATTAGCGCTAGTGTCGCTCATACTGATGGCGCGATCACGCTTGGTGAGTACGGGTGATGTTCACCTGGATATAAACGACGACCCTGAAAAGGGAATCGACGTTCCTGCTGGCGGTAAGTTGCTAAACACCCTGGCGGACAAGGGCATTTTCGTGTCCTCCGCATGCGGTGGTGGCGGTACATGCGCCCAGTGTAAAGTTGTCGTTAAAGAAGGTGGTGGTGATATTCTTCCCACGGAAGAGAGTCATTTCACACCCCGTGAAGTGAAAGAAGGCTGGCGCCTTTCCTGTCAGGTTGCGGTTAAGCAGGACATGAAGGTAGAGCTGGATGAAGCCTTCTTCGGTGTGAAGAAATGGGAAACCACGGTTCGCTCAAACCATAACGTGGCAACTTTTATTAAAGAGTTGGCGCTGGATCTTCCTGAAGGCGAAGTGGTTAATTTCCGTGCCGGTGGTTACGTTCAATTGGAGTGCCCGGCTCACCACGTCAAATATAAGGATTTTGACATCGAAGAAGAGTTCCGAGGCGACTGGGAACGGTTTGGTTTCTTTGATCTTGAGTCCAAAGTGGATGAGACGGTGATTCGCGCTTACTCAATGGCTAACTACCCTGAAGAGTATGGCGTATTGAAATTCAATATTCGTATCGCCACACCGCCTCCGGGTTCCCAAGGTATTCCGGCTGGTCAAATGTCTTCCTGGGTGTTCAATCTTAAGCCAGGTGACAAGGTCACTGTATACGGACCTTTTGGTGAGTTCTTTGCCACCGAAACCGACAATGAAATGGTCTTTATCGGTGGTGGTGCGGGTATGGCCCCCATGCGATCCCATATCTTTGATCAACTAAATAGAATCAAGACCGATCGTAAGATCTCGTTCTGGTACGGTGCTCGAAGCTTGCGAGAGCTGTTCTACAAAGAAGACTACGATCAATTGGCTTCAGAAAACGACAATTTTGATTGGCATATTGCCTTGTCAGATCCACAGCCAGAAGACAACTGGGATGGCCTCACAGGCTTTATTCACAATGTGTTGTACGAGCAATATCTGAAGGATCATGATGCCCCTGAAGATTGCGAGTACTATATGTGTGGGCCACCAATGATGAACGCCGCGGTTCTAAAAATGCTGGAAGATTTGGGCGTTGAGCGCGACAACATCTTCCTGGATGACTTCGGCGGTTGATCCACTGGTGAAATCCTTACAGCCCGTTATCGTCAGCCTGATATTTCTCAGCCTGTTGGTAACGGGCTGTTCGCGTTCTGAAGTGCCGGAAATTCTGGAGTTCACGGGGCAAACAATGGGTACCTGGTACTCTGTGAAGGTCAGCGAGCTTCCTGATTCGGTGACTCCAGAGCAAGTGGCCAGCTTGATTAAAAGTCAGGTTGAGGGCGTCAACAGCAAGATGTCCACATACAAGCCAGAATCAGAGCTCTCTGTATTCAACAACTCACCGATGAACACCCCTTTCAAATTGTCTGCGGATACCTTTCAGGTCCTGGCCAAATCCATGGAGATCTGGCGCCAGAGCATGGGAGCCTTCGACATTACTATTGGGCCCTTGGTTAATGTGTGGGGCTTTGGTCCAAGGGGCAGTGCCATGTCGATCCCCGATCAAGCCAACATGGCGGCTGCTTGGAAGCGGGTAGGAACTGATGGGCTCTCCTTGGACAGGGATAAAAGTACGGTACAGAAGTCAAAAGACCTGTATTTGGATCTTTCTGCCATTGCCAAAGGCTATGCGGTGGATCGGGTCGCAACAGCCTTGGAGCAGGCAGGTATTCAGCGCTATCTAATTGAGCTGGGTGGTGAGTTGAGAGCCGGTGACCCTAAAGCGCCTCATCTCCCATGGCAAGTGGCCGTAGAAGAGCCGGAAACCCATTTGCGTAAGGTGCACAAAGTCATTCCTCTGAATAATGTGGCTATGGCCACCTCCGGGGATTATCGCAACTTTTTTGAGCAGGGTGGTAAGCGATACTCCCATACCATTGATCCCCGAACCGGCCGACCGGTTGAGCATCGTCTGGTGTCGGTTTCTGTGATCACCGCCCAGTGCGCCGATGCTGATGCCTGGGCTACCGCTATGATGGTGTTAGGGCCAGAACAGGGTATGGAATTGGCGGAAAATAAGAAGCTAGCGGTCTACATGATACTGAAGTCAGAGCAGGGCTTTGAAGTTCGTTACAGTAAGGCTTTCGCTAGCTATTTGTCATCTTGATTAGGTAAACTTAAACAGTCTGTCATTTGGAGATGTATTCTATGGCCACATTTGTTGTCGCTTTAGTGGTATTTGGGTTGGTAATCGCCGGTATGGCGGTGGGTGTGATTTTCTCCAACAAGCCTATTCAGGGCTCTTGCGGTGGCTTGAATAAAGTTGGCATCGATGGCGAATGCGAGATTTGTGGTGGAGATTTGAGCAAATGCGATGAAACCACTGACGATTCCAAAGGCGACACCAAACTCGCTTATGATGCCGCCAAGCGCTGAGATATCCGTCATCCTGCATCCTTTTTCCGTTCTTTTCCTATACTGATTATGAACTTGTTCTGAAATAAGGTAAGGCATTATGCCTACGCATTATGATTTGGTAGTGATTGGCGCTGGGCCAGGTGGCGAAGGTGCAGCCATGCGGGCCAGCAAAACCGGTATGTCTGTGGCCATGGTGGATGAGAAAACCACGGTGGGTGGCAATTGCGCTCACCTGGGCACTATTCCATCGAAAGCCTTGCGTCACGCGGTGCAGCAAATTATCCACTTCAATACCGATGCTCTATTTAGAGACATTGGAGAGCCCCGCAGTTTTTCTTTCCCGAAAGTGTTAAAAAGAGCCGAGAGCGTAATTGCAAAGCAGGTTAAGCTTAGAACCACTTTTTACGCCAGAAATGAGGTTAAGCTGTACCACGGTCAAGGTCGTTTTACGGACTCTCATACTTTAGAAGTGGTGAAGGCGGACGGGTCTATTGAAACCCTTATCGCAGACAAGTTTGTGATCGCCACGGGCTCCCGTCCATACCAGCCTGAAGATGTGGATTTTAGCAATAGCCGGGTTTTGGACAGTGACTCCGTGCTTAAACTGGATTACACCCCCCGCAAGATTGTGATCTACGGGGCCGGAGTGATTGGTTGTGAGTACGCGTCGATTTTTTGCGGTCTCGGAGTGCGGGTAGAATTAATTAACACCCGCGAGCGGTTATTGGATTTCCTCGACTATGAAATTTCCGATGCTCTCAGTTATCACTTGCGTGACGTGGGAGTGTTAATACGAAATGGCGAGGAATACCAAGAAGTTCAATGCCGTGACAACGACGTGGTGGTTAAACTGCAATCGGGCAAAGTGGTGCGTGGAGATGCTTTCTTGTGGTGTAATGGCCGCTCGGGAAATACTGAGAAATTAAATCTCGATGCGGTTGGCCTCACGGCAAATCAACGGGGTTTGCTTGAAGTAAACGAGCGCTATCAAACTAAAGTAGAGCACGTTTTTGCGGCTGGTGATGTCATTGGTTGGCCCAGCTTGGCCAGCGCCGCCTACGACCAGGGGCGTTCCACTGGTGCCGGAATAGCGGGGCAGGAGGATTTTTACCTGGTTGAGGACGTACCCACTGGGATTTATACTCTGCCGGAAATAAGCTCTTTGGGAAAAACAGAACAGGAGCTCACTCGTGATAAGGTGCCCTATGAGGTAGGGCAGGCTGCGTTTAAGACCGTGGCGCGGGCGCAAATTACCGGTGAGACTGTGGGACTGCTGAAAATATTATTCCATCGGGAGACTTTGCAGATCTTGGGGATTCATTGTTTTGGTGATCAATCTTCAGAGATTATTCACATTGGGCAGGCCATCATGAATCAGCCTGGTGAATCCAATACCATACAGTATTTCGTTAACACCACGTTTAATTATCCTACTATGGCAGAAGCCTATCGGGTTGCAGCACTTAACGGGTTATATCGAGCGAGCAGCATCTGATGCTGATGCTGCCTGTTTCCCATAGTCAGCTGGTTTGGTTATTTCGAGCCTTGCTTGTGGTTAATTTGGTGGCTGTGAGTTGGTTGGCATTCACGGGTACACAGGTCCCGGCTCCGGGTATTTTTTTTGGCGATAAGGTTAATCATCTGGCGGCTTTTCTCGTGCTGGCCTTTTGTGTGGACCGCAGCTTCCCCAACACCAGCTTTACCCGAATCAAAATTTGGCCTCTTATATTTTATGGGGTGCTTATCGAAGTGGTTCAGAGCCAACTGGATCATCGCCAATTCTCTTTGCTGGATATGCTGGCCGACGGGGTTGCTTTGGTCATCTACGGCTTTATTCGTGAACCCATGCGGCGCTTGGTGGTGCCTAAGGATTCTTCCCTAGTCAAATAGGGCAGGTAAATCCACGGATGGTCTGGAAGGCGGAAACGTTGCAGCTACCACCTTAAAGTTTGGGTCTTTGCAATCCCGTGCCACGGGTCCCAGGTAGGGCATGTTGTGTTGATCAAATAGCGCTCCGACAATGGGTATGGGGCTATTTTTTTTGCGATGGGTCACTATGGCGGTCTCGCCGCTGGCTAGTCGCACCCAGGTTCCTGGCGGGTATAGGCCTATGGATTTTGCAAAGCTCAGCAGTAACCCTTTCACGCGTTTATCTTCATGCAAATAGAACTGCGACAAGGCTTCTCTGGCCAATACCGGCTTGCGATAAACTCGGCTATCGATTCTGGCGGTATACACTTCACACATGGAAACCACTAATGCCAAATCAGAGATATCTTCGCTGCTTACCCGGTTTGGGTAGCCACTGCCATCCGGGCGCTCATGGTGTTGGCGAATGGCTTTGGTGAGATTTGGATCGGTAAATCCTGCGGCTTCAACCAACTGGGCACTTTGCAGTGGGTGTTTCTCCAACTTTGAGCGCTGAGAGTCGGTTAACTTGCCATCCATGCGATTCAACAAGACCTGGAATTCGTAGAATGTGATATTACAGGTGAGAACCGCTTGGGCCAGGTTTTTTTTGGCTGAATCGCTCAGGCCGTGTTGCTCCGCGAATAGATGAGCGATCACGGTACAGTAGATGGGCTGCTTCAGGGGCGACGTTTGTTTTGAGAGATGAATGGCCGCCAGGGCTGCGTCGGGATGGGCGTCCGCAACTGCAAATATAAGTTGCAGAAGGCCATCCATCATATCGGAAACACGCTCATGCTTGGATTTGATGGCGGTGTACAGGTCAGATAATACCGGGATCTGTTTATCCAACTGTACAAACGGGTCCAATTGATCTTGGGTCTCGATAGCGCTGCTCGTTCTCAAGGTTGCGGGCTCTAAGTACTCTGAATTAGTTTGAGTATAGACCACCGTTTTCCAGTTGAATCAGCTTTTGCTTGCGTTGTTCAGGGTCCAGTTTCGCCAACTCTCTGCACCGCTGAATAAATGTGCCTAGATTGTGTTGGCTTTGCTCATATAGGGCCAAAAATCCAGGAACCAAATCGTAATAGGTAGCCACGGTAGAAAGCTGAGCGTTGTTTAATCCCGATTGCATCCATCTACGGTATCCCTGGAAGCCGTGCCAGTGCTGCTCAAATTGTTCATAATCATTTTCAAGTTGCACGATAAGGTTCTGTTTTCCCTCGCGCTTTTCTTCTTCGCTTAGGTCAGATTGAAATAGCGCTTGGCGCTGTTCTCTATTGCTGAGTACCAACTCCAGAAATGCGCTGTGCCTGTGCTTTGACTGTAGGTATTGTTGCCACTTTTGAGGCTGATCCTGAAGCCACATTTCCAGCAGAATTCTTTCCACGCTGCTGGCGTAGCTTTCGTTGAAAACAGTGTCTCCCTTAACGTACAGGGTCTGGTGGGCTAGCTCGTGAAACAGAAGGGCCGACAGCGCGGTGGCATCGCGCTTCATAAATGTGCTCAGAATGGCATCTTCGAACCACCCTAGAGTGCTGTAGGCATCCACGCCACCCACGTAGGTATCGAATCCTTTTGCAGACAGTGTCGCCGCGTATTCTACCGCGTCCTGCTTGTTGAAATAACCGCGATAACTGACACAGCCCGCTATGGGGTAGCACCAGGTTTTGCTGTCCATGGACAGGTCAGGTGTGGCAAACACATTCCAAACCACATATTCCCGGTCCAGCTCCACATAGCGAAGATAGCTGTCGTTGTTTTTCAGCTGCAGTTGCTCAACGGCAAATTGGCGAGCTGCCATGGCGGTTTCCAATTTTAAGCGCTGACTCTCAGGTAGATTCCCTGATTGCAATAATTCCGTAATGGGTTGGCGCTGCTTCAAGATTTGCCATTGACCCTGGGCCGCCTGCCAGTAGTAGGGTAACTCACAGCCTGACAAAAACAGGGCCGCGGTCAACACAAGCGAGCTGAACTTAAGCGAAGCTGGAACCATAGAAATGGGTGGCCATTTTGGTGGGTTCATCGGTAATGATACTGTCCACTCCCCAGCGCATGAGTTTCTCTGCTTTGTTGAGGGTATTTACCGTCCATACTGAAACGATTAACCCCTGTTGTTGTGCTGTCTGAATCAGCCGGGGGCTACAACGTTGATGGTTCACCACCAGGTGGCTGCAGCCATATCGGTGGCAGGTTTGGATTGGGTTGCGGGTAAAACGCTCTGCCACCAGGCCGCGGTGAATTCTGGCGTCGTTCGCTAACATCAGGGCCAGCACTTTTGTATCAGACGACGTTACCACCGCCCGATCCATCATCTGGTATTCCATTACCAAGCGGGTGATTTGTCGACACAGAATCTCTAAACACGCCACCTCCGCGGATTTGATTTCCAGTTGAATGTAATCCAATTGTGGCCATTCATCCAGAACCTGGCGCAGTGTGGGCACAGGCGTGGGCTGGTTTAGTTTGAAACCAGCGTTGGCGTCCAGCATCTGTAGTTCAGATGAAGCGTGGTGACGAACCAGACCCTTGCCATTACTGGTGCGATCAAGGGTAGAGTCGTGTATCACAACCAGTTGTTCATCTTTGGACAAGCGTACATCCAGTTCAACCTGGTGGATGCCTAAGCTGCGTAAATGTTGGAAACCCGCCAGGGTGTTTTCCGGTGCTTCGTTGCGTGCGCCCCTGTGGCCGACAATCAACATATCAGGGCGTTAAGCTCCGCTTAGTGAGGTCTGCGTAGGCATCAACCCGCCGATCCCGGAAGTAGGGCCAAATACGACGTAGATTTTCTGTGCGTTGCAGATTGATCTCCCCATGGAGGAATTGGCTGGTTTGGCTGTCAGCGCGAGCTAAAATTTCCCCCTGGGGCCCGCTAATGAAGCTGTTGCCCCAGAATTGGATGCCGGGGGTTTGCTCGCTGGGATCCGATTCATGGCCAACCCGGTTTGCCACTAACACCGGCAGGTGGTTCGCCACACTGTGGCTTCGTTGAATGACTTCCCAGGCTTGTTGTTGCCTGATTTTTTCTTCTTCTTCATCGTTGGGATCCCAGCCGATGGCCGTGGGGTAAAGCAACAGTTCAGCGCCTGCCAATGCCATCAGACGGGCCGCTTCCGGATACCATTGATCCCAACATACCAATACGCCTAATTTGCCCACACTGGTTTGAACAGGCGTAAAACCGGAACTGCCATGGTTGGTGTGCGCGTCTCCCGGAGTAAAATAGAATTTTTCATAGAAGCCAGGGTCGTCCGGTATGTGCATCTTTCGGTAGTAGCCCGCCAGGCTGCCGTCGCGCTCGAATACCAGGGCGGTGTTGTGGTACACCCCGGCACAGCGTCGTTCAAAAATAGAGCCCACCACAACGCAATTTTGAGTCTTGGCCAGGGTGCTGATCCGTTGTGCGCTGGGTCCGTCCAGGGGTTCTGCCAGGTCAAAAAAGTCGGTGTCTTCGGTTTGACAAAAATACTGGGTGCAGTGCAGTTCCTGAAGCAGAATCAAATCCGTTGCTTGTTGCGCTTGCAGTTGCGTAACCAGGCGTTCGGTTTCCTTCAGGCTTTTATCTTTATCCTGCCAGGCGGATTGTTGAATCACGGCCACCTGTATATTTGCGTTTATAGTCATGGTGCGCTCTATGGGTTAAAAACCTGTTGTTTAACGGTTTGGTTGGGTAGCTGCATGGTGGCGCAGTGGGGGCCACCAAATTGGCGAATCAAATTACCGCCCGGCACCGGCACAATTTTGCGGGTCGGAAAGCAGCCTTGCAAACCCTGCAGGGCTTTCTCATCTCGGCTGCAGTTAAACACGGGAACCAAAACACAGTGGTTAAGAATAAGAAAGTTGATGTAAGAGGCGGGCAGCCGTGATCCTTCCTCGTTATATTGTGCATCAGGAATTTCCACGGGGACCAGCCGGTAGGGTTTTCCGTCTCGGGTTCGGAACTGCTTAAGTTCCTTCTCCATGGCTGTTAGCGGTTCGAAGTGTGGATCATCAGAGTCGTTACAACTGGCGTAGGCGATGGTATCTGGATCACAAAAGCGAGCCAGGTTATCGATGTGGCTGTCGGTGTCGTCACCCAGCAGTGCGCCATTATTGAGCCAAAGTACCCGGTCCAGGCCAAGGTATGCCAATATCTGGGTTTCTATCTGTTGCTGGGTAAACTGCTTGTTGCGCTGGCTTTCCAACAAGCAGTGACGGGTGGTCAGCAGGGTTCCGAGCCCGTCGGTTTCCACACTGCCTCCTTCCAGTTCAAACTCCACATTTACCAAGGGGGCTGCCCATAGCGGTTTCAGTGCTTGATTCACCCCGTTGTCCAAGCCGGCATGGTACTTTTCGCCCCAACCATTGAACTGAAAATTCAAAAGCTGTAGCGACGATTTTTCTGACAGGGTCAATGGCCCATAGTCACGGCACCAAGTGTCGTTGTAAGGCTGCACAAGCAGTGTGGGCGGCAGTTTGCAATGTCCCGCCAGCCGTTCCGACACTCTCAGTTTGTGGGCCTGATCCTGGCATAGGATGAGGGCGTTGGCTTGTTCGCTTATGGCTTGGGTTAAGAGGATGTAGTCTGCTTCAATCTGCGGTAGCCAGGGTGCCCAATCGGTATTTTCATGGGGCCAAGCTAGCAATACCGCCTGTTGTGGCGCCCACTCGGGCAGCAGTGAGTTAGAAGTTCGCTGGGGCATGTCAGGGGTCTACGGCTTCAGAATATGGGGTTGTGACTGTTGGCCGCTAAATTAGAACATTAGCGGCCAATGGAGAAGGGGAATTTGATATTTTTGCTATTTGTTGGTGACGCTGTGAATGACGTGGTTATTTTCAAAATAAACCGTATATGCACTGTATATCCAACGGGTGATGGGTGGCTCGCCCACGGCCGCAACACGTTGGATTGGGTCGCCATATCGGGCGCTAACCTGATCCATGCTTAAGCCGCTGCGTGGTTTGGGTACCGCGCTGTTGGCGCCTCCCTGTTGACCCACAGGAACCGCAACCTGTGCTGCCAGGGCACTACACGCAAAAAGCAGAGTGGCGCAGGAAAGTAGCATTTTTAGTGTTTTCATGGATTTGTTCCTTAATTCGGAGGCAATCATTGTTAATTTATAGCAGACAACTGCTCAAATTCGCCATAAATATTCTCAGGATTTATGTGCCTGTTCACGAATCTCCAGGGATTGGCGACGGCGTATATGACGAACGATTTGCTTACGATCTGCCTCCAGTAAGACCGTGAATTCTATACCAATTCGGTATATAGAGGGCTGATCGTCCACCTTCTCACAGGCTTTAACCGTGCCGATGGTGGCAATACTGGCGTAACTGGGAAACAACACCATGATCATATGGACATAGCTATCCAGCTCCGCGGCTTCACCGTTGTAGAATGAGATGCCTCCCTCGCTTAGGTTAACGGTGATTCTATCGCTCAGGGTTTTGTCGTCATCCACCAGATATTTTGCGATTAATTCAATCTTTTCGTCCTGGGCCCGTAAATAGCTGCCAAGGGCCCGGTTTTGGTCGCCCACCTGACGCAACAGCTCTTTGGTGTCGTTGTCTATTGATTGCAGTTGGCTTACCAGCAGCGCTTGTCGCGGCAGGTTGTACTGATCTCCATAAGGGTTATCGGATATCATGTGTCTTTCAATGGGGGTTTGCACCAGGTGCACGCGATCTTCAATGCGGTAGTAATCCCGTCTATCCATAATGGCCACTCAAATTGCCGTCTATGCTTTTAAGTGTATCAGAAATTTGTAATCTCCTTGGTTAGTGGTCTGAGCAATGGATAGCAATGCCATTACCACTGTGTTTTAATGCGGCCCATGTTTAGACCTGTTTCTCTCTTTATTGGATTACGTTATACCCGCGCCAAGCGTCGTAACCATTTTATTTCTTTCATTTCCATGACCTCCATACTGGGACTTGCTTTGGGGGTGATGGTGTTGATTTTGGTGCTGTCGGTTATGAATGGCTTTGACCGAGAGCTGCAGCGCCGAATTTTGGGTATGGTGCCCCATGGCAGTATCGTTGGTTACAGCGCCTTTGCCGATTGGCAGCCCCTGGTAGAAAAAGCCCAGCAACACCCCAATGTGGAAGGGGCCGCTCCCTTTATCCAACTGCAAGGTTTGTTAAGCCACAAAGGTGCTGTGGATAGCGCATTTGTAAGTGGAATTGATCCGCAATATGAAGATCGGGTTTCCATCGTGTCGCAACATATGGAGACAGGTAGCTTGGCAGAGCTACAGCCCGGCTCATTCAATATTATTCTTGGAAGTGGTCTGGCCCGTAAACTCGGGCTTGCCGTGGGCGATAAGGTCACCATGGTAATGCCAGAGGCAGCGGTGACACCGGCGGGGGTTATCCCGCGGTTCAAGCGTTTTACACTGGCGGGAACCTTCCGTGTGGGGGCAGAGCTGGATGGCATGGTGGGGTTTGTGCACTTGGAGGACGCTGCCAGGCTGGCCAGAATAAAAGGCAAGATTGAGGGGATTCGTCTCAAACTGGATGATCTGTTCGTGGCGGGTCGGGTATCCTGGGAGATTGCATCGGATCTGGACGGCCATTTTTATGCCAGTGACTGGACCCGAACCCACGGTACTTTATTTCAAGCCATAAAAATGGAAAAAACCATGATGGCCCTGTTGCTGTTGTTAATCGTGGCGGTGGCGGCCTTCAATATCGTGTCTAGTTTGGTGATGACCGTAACTGACAAGAAAGCGGATATCGCTATTCTCCGCACTCTTGGTGCTTCCCCTTCCACCATCATGGGCGTGTTTATGGTGCAAGGCTGTTTTATTGGTGTCATTGGTACCTTAGCGGGTACTGCATTAGGGGTTACGGCGGCACTCAATATCAGCGATTTTGCACTTTGGTTAGAGCAGGTGTTACATACCAAGCTATTTGAACAGTATTTTGTGAATTATCTGCCGTCGGAATTGCGCTGGCAGAATGTGTTCTTTGTTAGCGGGGTGGGCTTTCTGATGAGCTTTATTGCCACTCTCTATCCGGCCTATCGTGCTTCCAAAGTTCAACCGGCGGAGGCATTGCGCTATGAGTGATGTGGTGTTGCATTGCGATAGTCTGTGCAAGTTTTTTGACGAAGGCCCCAACAAAGTGGAAGTTCTGAAGTCCATTGATTTCTCTTTGCATCGGGGAGAGTTTGTTTCTGTGGTGGGCAACTCCGGCTCGGGTAAAACCACATTATTACACTTACTCAGTGGTCTGGATTCTCCCAGCTCCGGCAGTGTCACCATAATGGGGAATGACTTCAGCAGTTTGAGTGACAAGGCTCGCGGTAACATGCGCAATCAACATATTGGCTTTGTCTATCAGTTCCATCACCTGCTGCCCGAGTTTTCCGCTCTGGAAAACGTGATCATGCCACTGATGTTGCGCAAGGGTTCCCTCAGGGAGTACAAATCCCGGGCCAGTGAGATGCTGGAACGGGTTGGCTTGTCCCACCGCATGAATCACAAGCCTGCCCAGTTGTCCGGTGGTGAACGTCAGCGAGTGGCCATTGCGCGGGCATTAGTGACTCAGCCAGACTGCGTAATGGCGGACGAACCCACGGGCAATCTCGACGTGCATACTGCAGCTGAAGTTCAGGCCTTAATGCAGGAACTGAACCGCAGTCTAAGTACTTCATTTTTGATTGTGACCCATGATTTGGCGTTGGCGGGCCAAGCAGACCGCAGCGTAAAAATGGAAGACGGTAAACTGCTAGCTCACGTCACTGCGGCTTGAATCCGGTTTTTTTTTTCTTTCCTTGTGTCTTTCTCTACGGCGGGACCATGCCTGATAGATATGCAGGCGCCACCAAAGCCGAATAATCAAGTAGCTCCCTACTGCAGAGGTGAGGCCAACCACAAGGCACCCCATGAGTAAGGTGCCAATGGTGTGCCAACCTTTACTCACCATGTATTCGTAGATACGAGCAAAGTCGTTCAGCTTATCCAGCTTTTCCATGGCGATGGCTGGGGGAGTATCGGTGGGTGTGGGTACGCCCAATATCCAACCACCCACCCCATAACAAAAATAGAATATGGGAATGTAGGTTAGGGGATTGCTGATCCAAGAGGCGCCGATGGCCAGGGGCAAGTTACCTCTCACCATAAAGCACAGGGATACGGCTATGAAGATTTGTACCGGCAGTGGGATGAAGGCACAGAACACTCCCACAAAAATACCCGCGGAAACGGACCTCCGGTTGAGATGCCAGAGATTGGGGTCTTTTATTCGGGGCCCCAGCTTTGCTAACCACCGGTTTTCAGTGATGGTATGGGGTGCGGGCATGTATTTTTTTAGGAAATTTCTCAATGCCTGTGAATACCTGATTGCGGTCAAAGCGGGCTTATTATGCCCATAAAGGTGTTACAACTCTAGATGATTATCCTCGCTTTGCCCTTCAGTATTGTGATTGCTGTGTTGTTTTTTCCTTGGCAAGGCCATTGGCTGTTGTGGCTTTTGGTTGCTTTCCAATTGGCACTAGCGCTCTACTTGGCTGGCAGAACTCAACAGGTTGGCCTGGCAAATTGTCTGTTGGTGATGGGCCTTATGATTGCGGGTTGCCAATGGGGCATGCTGGCTAAACACAGCTTAACCCCTTTGCCCCCAAGCAGCGGCAAAACTCTGTATCTAACGGGTAAGGTGGTGGACGTTGCCCAACAATATTTCCAGCAGACCCAATACAGGGTGAAGTTGGGTTGTTTGGGTTACACGAAAACCAGTTGCGATTTTTTCGCCTCTAGCGGCCATATATGGCCTAGCTACGGACAAATTAGCGTCAGTGCTCCCAATTCTTCCGCTCTCAAGCCTGGACAAACCTGGCGCTGGCAAGTGGAGCATAAGCCCTATGGGGATACCAAAGACCAGTCTGGTTTCGACCTTTATACCTGGTTGCTTAGCCATCATTTGATAGGGCGGTTTAACGTTGTTGCAGCAACAACGGCTGAACTGCTTCACACTGATAGATTGCATATTGATCAAATACGGCAACAACTCAACGAATTCTTCCGCCGGCAGCTGGCTCAAGATACTGATATCAATGCGTCAATTTATCCGGTGTTGCTTGCCCTGATTTCCGGGGATCGGTCGTTGATGAATGAGCAGCATTGGCAACTGTTCAACCGAACCGGCACCACCCACCTGGTTGCCATTTCGGGCCTCCATGTGGGCTTGGTTGCGACCTGGTGTGTGTGGATATTTGGAAACGTATTTCGCCGCTGGCACTGGTTTACCCAGCGATTTGCTGCCAGTCATGGAGCGGCACTTTTTGCATTGCTGGCCTGCACCGGTTACGCGGCTTTGGCTGGGTTCGGTTTACCTACTCAAAGAGCCCTTATCATGCTCGTAATTTATTTTTGTCTGTTGTGGCTGGGTAAAGTTCACCAGCTTTGGATGGGGTTAATTGTGGCGTTTGCCTGTGTTTTGGTGTGGGACCCGGTAGCCTGTCTCAGTATTGGGTTCTGGCTCTCTTTTGTGGCGGTTGGCTGTATCCTTTGGGTGGTGGGGGGAACGCCAATAAAACCAAGCTGGGGTGGTGCTTGGGTGCGGGTCCAGCTTGGACTGTTCTTTGCCCTGGCGCCACTGCTTCTGTGGAAGATGCAGGCGGTTTCTCTCTCCGCTCCCCTGGCCAATTTGGTGGCTATTCCGGTGGTGGGTTTCATTTTGACACCACTGATTCTGGTGTGGAGCCTTGTCTGGAGTCTGTTTGGAGGTGGTGAAGGGTTACTGCAATTGGCTGTCTGGTGTGGTGAGGGGCTGCTTTGGGGCTTGCAGTGGATCAGTGGCTGGGACAGCAGCCAGTATCAAGTGGGTATCAAACCCTGGTGGGCAATGGTGTTGGCCTGTATAGGCCTGATGTGGCTGTTAACTCCCGGCTTGCCTGCTCGAATTCTCAGCGTGTTTTTGCTTTTACCCCTGCTGTTGCCTCAAGCGCCGGCACAAGGTGTAATCGTGTTTGCGGGGAATTCTCCCAGATTGCTGTCGGTGAAATCAGATCACATTTTGGCTATCAGTAATAACGGTTGGCCTCAGCTTATTTCAGCCTGGCAAAGTGATTGGTTGCGGCATCATGGCATTGGAATTAGGCAGCAGTTAATTCTGCAAGATAGCCATAACCTCTGGCAGGCAAAGGGGTTCACATTGGCCGTTTTTTCTCTGATTGAAGGCCCCCTGGGTCAGTTGGGCGTTAAAACAGTGAACTATATGGATCTCTGCGGGAATGCTGCTTCCCTAGTAGGTCAATTTGGCTTACAGGTGTTCAGGGATGAACGCTATCCACGTCACTGTGCGGTGCTTTTAAAGCAAGACAATCCCGGGGCCAACTGGCTTTTGTGGCCCAGCTCCAGTATTCGATCCCAGCAAACCCTGTTGACAAAGTTGCCTGTGATGGAGAAAGTCACAGTATTGGTGGCCCCTGCCAGTTCGCAAAAAATAGCCCCTGGGCTGGTGACCTGGCTTAAGCAATCCGGTGGTCATCTCATTGCGTTAAAACCATTGCCTGTTTCATTATCGAAAGAATTGGAATTGGCGTCGGTACCTATACGCTATTTAACGCAAGGGAACCGCTGGATTTCCAGCGCTGACCACGAAGCTGCTCCACATTATTCTGGCGACACGACGGGGCAAAAGTGAGATTCCTGCAGGGCATCGGTCGGCAAAAGATGCTACAGTGTGTTAGATTAAAAATGATTTAAAAAAGAGGAGATTACGGCTCGTGCGAGTGCTTGATGTGATTCTTTCCGGTGGCGTGGTGATGTACCCCATTATCCTCTGCTCCGTGGTGGCTCTTGCGATCATTGCAGAGCGTCTTTGGGCTTTGAGAGTTAACAAAATCAGTCCCCGAAATTTAATTAGTCAGGTTTGGGATTGGGTTAAGAATAGTCAGATGAATGGCAAAAAAGTGAAAGAGCTGAGGGACTCGTCGCCGTTGGGGCGGGTGTTGGCCACGGGTCTGATCAACGCCAAGCATGGCCGGGATATCATGAAGGAATCTATCATTGATACCGCCACTCACGAAATTCATGAAATGCGGCGTTTCCTCAATCTGTTGGGTTCCATAGCCGCTCTGGCTCCGCTGTTGGGTCTGCTGGGTACCGTGGTGGGGATGATAAAGGTTTTTAATGCCATCGTTCTTGAAGGTGCGGGTAATGCGGCGGTGTTGGCCGGTGGGATTTCAGAGGCGCTCTACACCACTGCGGCTGGACTCATGGTGGCGATCCCAGCACTCTTCTTCCATCGTTTCTTTTGTCGACGAATTGATGAAATCACCGTGCTGATGGAGCAAGATGCCATCAAGTTGGTGGACGTGATTCACGGTGATCGCGAAGCGGAAAACAATGAGGGTGGCAGAGGGTGAAATTTCAACGTCAGCCGGTGGAAGAAGTTTCCGTTAACCTAACTCCGCTTATTGATATTGTTTTTCTGCTTTTGATATTTTTTATGGTGTCTACTACCTTCACACGAGAACGCGAGCTAACGGTGGAATTGCCTGAGGCGGTGGCAGAAGCAGCTGCAGAAGCCAAAGACTTTATCGAAGTGGAGATCAGTGCCGACGGTGAATATGCGGTGAACCGAAGGCGTTTGGTTAACCGTGAACCCAAGACCCTGGAGAGAGCGCTAAAACAAGTGTCAGAAGGGGATTTAGATATGCCTCTAATTATCACCGCAGATGCCAATACACCCCATCAAGCAGTGATGACCGCCATGGATGTTTCGGGTCAATTGGGTTTCACCCGTCTTCGATTAACTGCTCAGCAACCGCAATAGTGGCCGGGAAATTTTTTAACTATCTTTGGTACCAACGGGGCCTGGTCCCCAACTTGCTACGCTTATGTGTGTGGCCCTTCCTGTGGCCATTAGCGCAGTTGTTTACCTGGTTGGCCAAACGTCGCAAAGATCACTATTTAAGCGGGCTAAAACCCGCTTTCCAAGCTGAAATCCCAGTCATTGTGGTGGGCAACATCAATGTGGGTGGAACCGGAAAAAGCCCAGTTACCATTTGGGTGGTAGAACAGCTACTGTCTCAAGGGTACCAGCCCGGGGTGGTTAGCCGTGGCTACGGTGGCCAACCGGACCAATATCCTCATTTGGTGAATAGCTCGGATGATGCAAGCACAGTGGGAGACGAGCCGCTTATGATCCATCTGCGCACCGGTGTGCCGGTGGTCGTGGATCCAGACCGAGCTTCTGCGGTACAAGCTTTGCGACTAAACCATAACGTCAATGTAATTGTGAGTGACGATGGCTTACAACATTATCCCTTGTCCCGCACTTTCGAATTGTTGGTGGTGGACGGAGTAAGAGGTTTTGGAAATGGCCAGCAGCTACCTCTGGGGCCATTGCGAGAGCCCTTGTCACGAGCTGCAGAAGTGGATGCCATCATTATTAACGGCGGCACCGCATCGGACCCCATTCATTGTCAGGTGCGTGAGTTAAATCAACACTGTTTCGTCATGAACCTTGAACCGGGACACCTGGTTCCATTCAACAGTGAATCCAAGACGTTGTTGGACAATGATTCGGTGGTGGAAATGCAAAGTGTTGCGGGTATAGGCAACCCTCAGCGATTTTTTGATACCCTAGACACGTTAAAAATCAAGCACCAGCCCAGGAGTTTTAACGATCACCACAGCTACAGTGTGAGTGATGTGGAGCAACTGCAACGAAAGTTTGTTGTGACCACGGAAAAAGACGCGGTGAAGTTGGCCCGCTTCAGACAATTACGCGGCGCTTATCTACCGGTGAATGCTCGAGTCCAGGACGGGCTGATTGATGTTATAATCCACTCAATTAATGATTTTCGTCAACATAACCGTCATCGATATTGAGATTCAAACATGAACAACTACCGGGTTATTATTCCGGCGCGATACGCTTCCACCCGCCTGCCGGGTAAACCCCTCTTGGATATTGCAGGTAAGCCCATGATTCAACGGGTTTACGAGCAGGCCTGTCAAAGTAATGCCAAGGAAGTGGTTATCGCCACTGATGATGTGCGCATCGCTGATTGCGCCGAAAAGTTTGGTGGCAAAGTGGTGATGACATCAGCGGACCATGAATCGGGCACTGATCGTTTGCATGAAGTGGTGTCAAAGTTAGGCCTGGAAAGCGACGATATTGTGGTGAATGTGCAGGGGGACGAACCGCTAATACCGCCTAAGGTTATCGAGCAAGTGGCCAACAACCTTGCTGAGTCGTCCGCATCAATTGCCACCCTGTGTGAGCCTATTGAATCCATCGACGCGGTGTTTGACCCCAATGCGGTCAAAGTTGTGGCAGATGCTCAAGGTTACGCTCTCTATTTCAGCCGTGCACCCATTCCATTTGCTCGTGACCAATACACAGGCGATGCCACTAAAACCCTGCCTGAGTTGATTCCGGTTCAGCGCCACATTGGAATCTACGCTTATCGAGTCAGTTTGCTTCATGATTTTGTTCGTTGGGGATCCTGCCCGTTAGAAAAAACCGAATGTCTGGAGCAGCTTCGAGCCATGTGGCACGGCGCAAAAATTCATGTGCAGCAGGCCATCGAAGCTCCACCGCCCGGGGTGGATACCCAAGCGGATCTAGAGCGGGTACGTGGATGTTTTTCTTGAGGGTTGTTTGCCAATGACCAGCAAAGTTCTTTTTGTGTGTTTAGGCAATATTTGTCGTTCACCCACTGCGGAAGCGGTGTTTCGCCACAAGGTAAATGCCCTGGGTTTAAGCGACTCTATTCAACTGGATTCCTGTGGCACAGCGGCTTACCACGCCGGTGAAAAACCGGACCCTCGAGCCATGTCTGCGGCGAAAGAGCGCGGATACTCCATGGCAGGTCAACGGGCCAGGGGTGTGAATGATGAAGACTTTCACGAATTTGATCATATCTTGGCAATGGACCGCAGCAATCAAAAGGATTTGCTAGAGCGTTGCCCGAAACCGTTGCGCCATAAAATTCATTTGTTTTTGGAATTCAGCGGCAGTGCCCGCGACGATGTACCCGATCCCTACTACGGTGGACCCCAAGGGTTTGATCAAGTTCTTGATCTGGTGGAAGAAGCTTGCGACGGGTTGCTTGACTGGTTACAGGATAAATGACCTCTGAAGCGCTGCTGCCAGGTATACAACACCAGCACAACTTAAAGCCCTTTAACACACTGAACGTTGCCGCCCGTGCGCGTTACTTTTTTGAAGTGTCCACTGTCCCTCAGCTCTCACAACTACTGAGCTGGTATTGGCAACAGCAAGAACAGCTGCCACTACTAGTGGTGGGGGGTGGCAGTAATTTAGTGCTTAGCCGTGATTTTCCAGGTTTGGTTATTCTCAACCGCATCCTAGGTATCGAACCACTCGAGCAATCTAAAGATGGTGTGCTAGTTAAAGTGGGTGCCGGAGAGAATTGGGATGACTTCGTTGCATTTTGTCTTCAACAGGGTTGGTATGGGCTTGAAAATCTAAGCGCAATCCCCGGCACCGTTGGTGCAGCGCCGATTCAGAACATAGGCGCCTATGGTGTGGAACTTTGTGCCGCGGTGGAACGAGTTGAATACCTGGAGCGGGCAACCGGCAAAATACGAACCTTATCCAAAAGCCAGTGCCAGTTTGGTTATCGCGACAGTATTTTTAAACGGGATTTAAAAAACCAAACGGTGATTACTGCCGTTGTCTTTAAGCTGAGTACTCAGCCCAACTTGCAATTGCAATACGGCGATATTAGCAAAGCCATTGCGGCTCAAGGTCTTGCCGCTGATCGTTTAACGGCGGAGCAAGTGAGGCAGATGGTGGTGTCCATTCGTGCTAAAAAGTTGCCGGATCCCAAAACTCTTCCGAACGTGGGCAGTTTTTTTAAAAACCCCATTGTTAGCAATGGGGAATACGCTAGGTTGCTGGACAAATTTCCCGAGCTGGTTTCTTATCCTAGCGGGTCTGATCAGCGTAAGTTGGCCGCTGGTTGGATGATCGATCATTTAGGTTGGAAAGGTCAGGCCAGAGGCGATGCGAAAGTTCATGATCGCCAAGCGTTAGTGTTAGTCAATCTGGGGCAGGGGAGTGCCGATCTTTTGGCTCTGGCTCAGGCTATTCAGAACGATGTGAAACAGCATTTTGGGGTCTGGCTGGAACCGGAACCGAATATCGTTTAGTGAGTTTGGGGTAGAGCCTAAAGTAGACCCTAAAGTAGATCCTAAATAAGGGGGGCTGAACCCACTTGATGCTCGTGGGCTCAGCGTATTTCAACCTTTAGAAAGCTAACTCGCGTTAGCTTTCTCCACCTCCGCTGGAAGCGGCGGCCTTCTTGGCGGCTTCCGCTTGCTGACGCTTGCGGATTTCCCTAGGGTCGTTAGCAGCCCTGGCGGGTTTTGCATCGGCCTTGGGTGTAGCTTCTTTAGGTGCATCTTTACCACTGCTGGCTGCCGGTTGGGGTTTTTCCGCAGTGGCTGGCTTTGGCGCTTCCTGTTGTACTGGTTTAGGTGCGGGCTTAGGTGCTTCTTGAGCTTTTGCTGCTTCGGCCGGCTTTTCAGGCGCAGCAGCCTTGGGCTCAGGGGCTTGGGCTTTTGCAACGGGCTCGCTTGGTACCGCTTTGGGAGCGGGGTTTGGCTTAGCCGATGCAACAGGTGCCGCAGGCGGGTTATCTTGAGCCGGTTTCGCTTCCGCTTTCACCGGCTTGGGATCGGCTGCTTTAGCTACCGCCGGCGCTTGGTTACCCGGTTGAACGTTACCGTTCACATCCGGTTTTTGTGCAGCGGGTTCCTTCACATTGCCGTTGGCTTCCCCTGCTGGGTTAGCCTGAGCGTTGGCCTGTTCGGCTTTTTGCTCGGCCTGGGCCTTGTTCTGGCGTCTTCGGCGGTTGTCTGAAGGGTTGCGACGACGGCCCCGGCGATTGTTCCGATTTTGATTGTCGTTAGAATCACCTTCTGAGCGGTTTTGATCGCTATCGGCCTTATTGGTCTCGGCATCTTTACGCTTGTTTTGACGGTTGTTTTTACGGTCGGAGTTTTGATCACGACGTTGTTGAGCATTCTGACCGTCCTTTTTCTGGCCATCTTTTTGCCCTTGGCCAGAATCTTTCCTGTTCTCGGCTTGCTGCTTGTTTTGCTGCTTGCGACCGCTACCGCGGTTATCGTTCTGGCGGCGATTGCCTCTCTGGTTGCGATTGCCACGCTGATTATTTCTGTTCTGTTGGCTCCGGTTCTTGGGTTTTGCGGGTTCTGGCTCTTCGTTACTGCTAAAGAGCTGCACAAACCAAGAGAACATGCGTGAGAAGAAGCTGGGGTCCTTCTTCACTATGGGGGTAGGTGCCGGTGTATTGGGCTGAATCATTTGCACAGCGGCTTCTTCTGGCTGCTTCAGTGACGTTTCCCCGGGACTTCTTGGGGCATTCTCCACTTCTGCTGCTGCTTCCAGTAGCTCGTAGCTGGCTGTTCCGTCGCTGTCTGCTATCTGGTCTGCGCGGAATCGGCTCAATTCAAAGTGGGGGGTTTCCAGGTTGGGGCTGGGCAATACCAGTACTCGAACCTTATTTCTGGCTTCTATGCCCACCAAAACATCTCGTTTTTCATTGAGCAGGTAGGTAGCCACGTTAACGGGCACTTTGGCATGGATTTCTGAGCTGTTTTCCTTAAGTGCTTCTTCTTCGATCAGCCTCATGATATTGAGAGATAGAGAATGCAAATCACGGATAAAGCCTACGCCGCTGCAGCGCGGGCATATGTGGCCGCTGGTTTCTCCTAGAGAGGGGCGCAAACGTTGTCGTGACAGCTCCATCAGGCCAAAGCGGGAGATCTTGCCCACTTGAATCCGGGCTCGATCCAGTTCCAGGGCGTCCCGCATGCGGTTTTCCACTTCACGCTGATTGCGTGAGGCGTTCATATCGATAAAATCCACCACAATCAGGCCGCCAATATCCCGCAGCCGCAGCTGACGGGCAATCTCGTCCGCTGCTTCCAGATTGGTGGTCAATGCGGTCTCTTCAATGTCAGAGCCTTTGGTGGCTCGCGAGGAGTTGATGTCGATGGACACCAGCGCCTCGGTGGGATCAATTACGATGGAGCCACCCGAAGGTAATTTCACTTCCCGCTCAAACGCCGTTTCGATTTGCGATTCGATCTGGTAGCGGTTGAATAGGGGGATGTTGTCGCTATAGCGCTTGATCTTGTTCTCGTACTGAGGCATCACCTGGCGCACGAAGTTGATGGCTTCCTGGTAGACTTCTTCGGTATCAATCAGCACTTCACCAATATCCTGGCGCAGGTAATCCCGCACGGCTCGAATGATGACGTTGCTTTCCTGATAAATCAGGAAGGGGGCAGGGGATTTCTCGGAGGCCTCGGTAATGGATTCCCACAGGGTGAGCAAATAATCCAGATCCCACTGCATTTCCTCCACACTGCGGCCGATGCCTGCGGTGCGAATGATCACGCCCATATCCTGGGGGATGGTGAGGGAGTTCATCACTTCCCTTAGGGCGGCCCTTTCATCTCCCTCAATGCGGCGGGAAATTCCGCCGGCTCTAGGGTTGTTTGGCATTAGCACCAGGTAGCGACCAGCCAAGCTAATGAAGGTAGATAGCGCCGCACCTTTGCTGCCCCGTTCTTCTTTGCCTACTTGAAGGATGACTTCCTGGCCTTCTTTCACCACATCTTTGATGGTGAATCGACCTTGGATGTCTTTGGGGTTTTTAACAAAGTATTGGCGGGAAATTTCTTTCAGGGGAAGAAAGCCGTGTCGTTCGGAACCGAAATCCACAAAAGCGGCTTCCAGACTGGGTTCCAGTCGGGTGATTCTGCCTTTATAAATATTGGATTTTTTTTGTTCGCGGGTTCTGTGCTCGATGTCCAGGTCATACAGTCTTTGGCCATCTACGAGTGCAACACGAAGTTCTTCTGAGTGTGTTGCGTTAATTAACATTCTTTTCATGCAGGTTATATCCAGCACTGGTGCGCTTAACAGTAGTGGATATCGATAAAGGCAGGAATAGAGCGATTCTGCCGAAGTGTTGATTCACCATCGGCGGGCTAGAGACACAGGGATTGACTTCAGTAACTGCCTGTATTCATCAAATACGGGCTCGCCCCACCATTGCCGTGGGCCAACACCTTGAGGGTGTTGCACTGGTATCAAACTGTTCGAGCCACCTAATACTGGTGCTGGCCCTACTGTGAATACTCTTACGTTCGTTGTGCCAGGGCCATTGCGACAATCGCCTCAATAACCCCTGTGCCGCTTACAGCGCTGCGCCTGTTGGCAGTAGTGTATAAGCCACACCTATAATCTTTACCACTTAGCTGTTAAACACGTGTTTAACAATCACGTTACGAGCTTCGAATTAGTTAAAGCCGAAACGTACCTATTTTTTCGTTCAATTTCGTTCAATGTGTGTTCGTACATCTTTCCGTTTGTTCTTATGAACAATCGGCTCCGTGGTACGATCAGCACCGTCAGTGCGGTAGTTCGTAACTATTTAGTACCAACTGGTTAGTACCAACTTGTTAGTACCAACTTGTTAGTACCAACTTGTTGGTAGTAGCCGCACTTGTTTTGCTCTGGCTCGATTCAAGTTTCGAGTTGGGTTTTACTTTTGATCACTACAAATGACCGATTTGTTTTCGGTTGTGTTTGGGTACCGCATCGGCTTTTATGTTGGCCATGGTGGTAATCTGCAACCGGGATTTGTTTCCTTCTTTAATTTCCTGCGCACCTTGCGTAGGGTTTGGGTGCCAGGTTTCCCTTACAGCAATTTCAGGGGTCCGGCACATCGGGGATCAACAGAAAGGGGGTAGTAGACCATCTGGTCTTGACCCGATGATACTCCTGGATCCGGTCTGCCTGCGTAATTCGACATCAGTATCATTAGAAGATTGCCTGCATTCCGTTTAGAATGGGGTCTTGCTGTACTGACTCGCTTTATTGCAAGGCACACAGCAATATAGCAGGAAATGTTAATCTCATCAAACAGATAGCCCGAAGCCCTTGATTCTCCATGAGCAGTAATTCAATTCCCTCCAAGGTCACCTTTGCTGAAGTGACTGAAGATCAGTTGCATCAGAGACTGGATAATTTTCTTATGGTCCGGTTAAAAGGTGTACCAAAATCAGCTATTTACAGGATGATAAGGAGGGGTGAGGTACGGGTCAATAAGGGCCGTAGCAAACCCGAATATAAGCTGAAAGTGGGGGATTTGGTGCGCATTCCCCCGGCCAAGACCCGCAACACTGAAGCGCCCTCGGCAATCAGTGATTCTCTCCATCGCCTGCTACAGGCGGCAGTGATCCATGAAGATGATGCTCTGATTGTGGTGAATAAACCGTCGGGGCTGGCTGTGCATGGAGGTAGTGGCATCAGCTTGGGGGTGATCGAGGCCTTTCGAGTAATGCGTCCGGAACTCCGTTTTCTGGAATTGGTTCATCGTTTGGATAGAGATACCTCAGGCTGCTTGATGATTGCGAAAAAGCGCTCCAGATTAAAGCAGTTGCATCAGGACCTGAAGCAAGGTCGGGTGGAAAAAACCTATCAAGCACTGCTCCATGGTCGCTGGAAGGGTAGGGAGCATCGGGTGGAAGCACCCCTAAAGAAGTTCCACCTGGCATCTGGGGAACGTATTGTTCGGGTATCCACTGAAGGCAAAGACTCCCTAACGTTATTCAAGCAGATCCGGCTTTTTGAGAAGGCTACCTTGGTGGAAGCCAAGCCAGTAACCGGCCGCACCCACCAGATCAGGGTCCATGCCCAGCATGTGGGGCACGCCATTGCAGGGGACGATAAGTATTTGCCACGGGAACAAAACCAGCATTTTCTGGATCATGGTTTGAAGCGGTTATTCTTGCACGCGGCGCGTTTGAATATTCTGGATCAGAACGGAAAACCTCAGCGCTTTGAAGCGTCCTTGCCTGAAGAATTGCAATCAGTATTGGCATCCTTACCCTAAATTTCAATGATTTGAGTTCTCTTGTTCATGCAAAGTCAGTTAGCATATAAATTAGTCGTATTTGATTGGGATGGAACCTTGATGGATTCCCTTGGTCGCATTGCACAATGCATGCAGGTGGCGGCAGAGGATCTAGGCATTGTTCCTGCGCAAACTGAACAGGTTCACAATATCGTGGGGTTGGCGCTGGATATCGCCATTAGGCGATTGCATCCCCAGCTTACTGAACCCCAAGTGGAACTGATGCGGCTGCGCTATTCTCATCATTATGTGGAAAGAGAAGCCAACCCCAGTCCATTCTACGATGGTGTTACCCAAATGCTGACGCAGCTTCATGGCCATGGCGCACTGCTTAGCGTGGCCACAGGAAAAAGTCGAAAAGGGTTGGATAGGGTATTTGCTTCCCATAATGTGGGTGGTCTTTTTCACAGCTCACGCTGTGCCGATGAAACCCGGTCAAAACCTGAACCGGATATGCTTTTAGAAATTATCGACTATCATGGAGTCAAGCCTGAACAGGCGGTAATGATTGGAGATACGGAGTTTGACTTGGAAATGGCCAGTCGTGCCCGAGTGCCTTCCATCGGTGTTGGCTGGGGTGCTCATTCGGTATCAAGATTGCAAAAGCATAGTCCAAAAGTCTGTGTCACTACGGTGGCTGAATTAATCTCCCAATTGTACGTCTAAAATAATTAGAGAAGGCAGTTATTAAAGGAATCGTAAATGAGCGAAAACTCGAGCCAAGATAGTCAAAACAGGCAACAGCGCAATGACCGTAATGATCGAGGTCGATATAACAGGCCCCGTAATAATAAAGAATGGAAGCTGATTGAAAAGATGGTGATGGCTTCCCAGGATGAGCAACGTAAGGCTCGCCGCTGGGGTATATTTTTCAAATTCGCCATGCTGGCCTATTTTTTTGTGGCGTTAATGATACTCAAGCCCAGCACCTGGGGCTCTAGTTCACAAAACCCCAGTGATCCCCATGTGGCCATGGTGGATCTTAAGGGAATGATTATGTCTGACTCGGACGCCAATGCTGATCGTTTGGTCAGTGGGTTAAGGGAAGCATTTAAGGCGCAAAATTCGAAAGGTGTGATTATTCGAGTAAACAGTCCCGGTGGAAGCCCCGTTCAATCGGGCATGGTTTATCGGGAAGTCCAGCGCTTGAAGCGTGATTACCCCGAGAAGAAAGTCTATGCGGTAATCACTGACATCGGAGCTTCTGGTGCCTACTATATTTCCGCATCTGCTGATGAGATCTACGCTGACCCTGCCAGTTTGGTGGGATCAATTGGTGTGGTCAGTGACGGTTTCGGTTTTGTTGGAGCCATGGAAAAGGTTGGCGTTGAACGGCGGGTTTATACGTCCGGCAGTAACAAGGCCATGCTGGATCCGTTTTCGCCGGAAGATGCGCAACAAAAAGAATTCTTCGCCACGGTGTTGAGTGATGTTCATGAGCAATTTATCGATGCCGTTAGGCAAGGCCGAGGAGACCGGATAAAAGACGACTCAGTTATCTTCTCCGGTTTGTTTTGGTCCGGGCGGCAGGCCTTGGAGCTTGGCTTGATTGATGGCTTAGCCAGCCCCGGGCAGGTTGCCAGAGAAATTGTGGGAGTGGAGACTATCGTGGACTACACCCCAAGGGTGAGTCCGCTGGATGCTTTCACCGGGAAGCTGGGTGTGTCCATGACCGACCGGCTTATGAACAGCCTGGGTCTAACCTCAATTAACTTGAGATAGGTGGCAACAGGCTTGACCAAAATAAAAACGGCGCTTCAGTTTATGCGCCGTTTTTATTTTAGATTTACTAGGGATTTAGCAGCCGGTTAATTATGTTATCCAGCGTATCTCTGTACTCTTCGTAGGCGATGGACACCTGGCCTTCCTCATCGTTGCGAGTGGGCAGCCAACTGAGGCGCATCAAAAGAAAGCCATGAACGCATGCGGTGAAGTCCAGGGCGCTGAGTTTGTTGCTCTCGCCAACACAGCGGTCAATCAAACCTTGCACCCGGTTGTGCATGTCACGAATCTCATTGGGAAGAGCGAAGTTTTGGTTTACTGCCGCCCGGTGGTTAAGTGGATCATATCCCAAAGGGACAGAATGATCTCTCAACATCAAGCGAAAATAGGCGGGGTGTTCCCCCAAGAAAGTGAGCATGTCCTGGGCTCCCTGCTTAAGGGATTCCAGTGGGGGCTCGCCGGGTTTGGGTTGGTATAGCTGGCTCATGCCTTTGCTGATACGTGCACCCATTGCGGTTAGGATATCTTCACGGCCACTGAAATGCGCATACACAGAGGGAAGCTTTATGCCTATCTTGTCCGCTACATCCTGTAGCTTTAAATGCTCAATTCCATGAAGGGCAGCTAAAGACTCCGCTTCGTCAATAATTCGTTCTTTGGTATTTCTGCGTCTTGGTTTGTTAACTTGTAAATCATCGGCCATTCGGTTTTGCCTCGTATCTAAGGGTGTGTGCGGCGTACATCTCACACACGCCTTTGCACCTAACATTATAAGTGTAGACGCCCGACGAAATTTGCTCAGAATTTAAATCAAAAAATCAGGGTATATGTATACCATTTTGTTTTAACATGGCGACTAACTTTATTAGGGGCAATCCAATCAATGAATTAGGGTCATCTCCTTCTAACTTCTTGAACAAAGCTATGCCCAATCCCTCTGATTTGAAGCTACCGGCGCAGTTATAAGGTGTTTCTTTTTCTAGATATCGCGTGATTTCATCACTGGACAAGTCTCGAAAATGAACCACAAAGGAATCCACGTCCACGGTATATTCATCGACTTCCCCATTATATAGACATAAGCTCGTTAAAAAGGTGACGGAGTTGCCGCTACTGGCCTCCAGTTGCTTGAACGCATTTTCGAAATTACCCGGCTTGCCGTTGATTTCGCCGTTCAGCAGGGATACTTGGTCGCTGCTAATGATAAGCGCCTGGGGGTGCTGGTTCGCAACTGCTTTGGCTTTTTCCAGGGCCAGTCGGGTGACCAGTTGCCTTGGTGTCTCAGTGGGGTGAGGTGTCTCATCGATATCTGGCGAGCAAGTATCAAAATCGGGAATGAGTTGTTTCAGCAACTGTTTACGAAATGGGGAGCTGGAGCCCAGCACAATTTTTGTCACAAAAATCTCCATGGGGAGGTTGGGGAATAAAAGCACAATATCAGGCATAAGCCTAAGGTAATAAGGCTTGCCCCTGTGTATATATGATCTCATAGGGAAAAACCGTCATCCAGCGCGAAAAAACAGTGCAAAATCTTTGACAGGCCAGTGCCTTGACCATAGAATTGCGCGCTTATGTTTGAGCACCCTCTGCCTACGTCCATAAAGCCTCTGAAACTTGCCAGACAAGAAGGCAGGCTGACGGGCTATATGCCGCTTAAGCAGTTACCCCTTTTGGCCGCAGACTGCGTGTCCGATGAGGGCCGGGTGGAAGCCGACATTCAATTGAGAATGGAAGGTGCAAGGGCCGAAATACACGGCACTGCCCGAACAACGGTGTTACTTACCTGCCAGCGTTGTCTGGAGGCAGCCCCAATCGAGCTGAACGTTACAATAGCTTTGGGGGTTGTGAGCAGCGAGGAGCGGGCCTCTGAGCTACCGGAGTCCCTCGAGCCATTTATGCTTGAGGAAGAAGAGGTGGCCACGGCGCGATTGCTGGAGCAAGAGTTGATTTTAGCGCTGCCTATTGTGGCCTATCATTCGGATTGTGAGCCGTTTCCTTACGATTCGAAGCAGCAACAAGTAGAAGGCAGTGGCGAAGAAACAAAACCCAACCCCTTTGCTGTGCTAGAGCAGTTGAAGGGAAAAGTGAAAAAAAGCGACAACTAATGTGATGCTCTAGGGTGTGGATACTACGCCTCATTCTACGCTTCATCTAGTTATGCAGTCAGGAGCAAACAATGGCAGTTCAACAGAACCGTAAAACTCGATCCAAGCGCGGTATGCGTCGATCCCATGATGGTCTTACTCAGGCGACCTTGTCTGAAGACGTGACCACCGGAGAAGTTCATCGCCGTCATCATGTTACCGCTGATGGTTTTTATCGTGGCCGCCAGGTAATCCCTAGCAAAGACGACGAATAAGCCATAACAGTATATGGTTACCCTTGCGGTTGACGCAATGGGAGGGGATCACGGCCCCAAAGTAACAGTACCCGCAATCCTTGACGTGCTTGGCATGAAGAAGGATCTGCGGGTTTTGCTGTTTGGTGATAAAAACCGTGTTGAGAAATATCTCAATGGGGTAGTCCATCCCAGGTTGCAAATCCATCACTGTGAGCAAGTGGTGAACATGGATGAGGCTCCCGCCAGCGCTTTGCGTAATAAAAAGCAGTCTTCCATGGCTATGATGTTGAGCGCGGTGAAAGAGGGTCGGGCTGATGGTTGCGTCAGTGCAGGCAATACTGGGGCGCTGATGGCTTTGAGTCGCCATATATTGCGAACCTCTGAATCCATCGATCGCCCAGCAATCATTTCTTCTCTCCCCAAAGAAGGGGGTAAATCCACCTTCATTCTCGATTTGGGTGCCAATGTCTCCTGCGATTCTGAGCAGCTCTATCAGTTTGCAGTAATGGGGCAGGCTGTCGCTCAAGTGCTCAATGCCAACCCTTTCCCACGGGTAGCCCTCCTTAATATTGGCAGCGAAGAAATGAAAGGTAATGACCAAGTCAAAGCCGCCAGTGAGTTATTAAGGGCCGACAAACAAATCAACTATATCGGGTTTGTGGAAGGGGTGGATCTGTTTAAGGATTGTGCTGACGTGGTGGTGTGTGACGGCTTTGTGGGAAACGTGGCTCTAAAAACCATAGAGGGTTTGGCGCGGTTTATTCTTACTGAAATGAAGAAAGAATTTAAGCAAAGTTGGTGGCAAGGATTGCTGGGTTTTTTGCTCAGGCCCTTTTGGCGCAACTTTGAAGCCAGGATAAACCCCAGTCGCTACAATGGAGCGGCATTTGTGGGGCTGCGCGGTGTGGTGGTGAAAAGTCACGGCAATGCCAACCTGGAAGAATTTGTTCAGGCCATGTTAAGCGCCAGGAATTATGTTGAGTTGCGGCTCCCCCAAAAAATTGAAGGTCTCTTAGGCTAAATGCGGGTGCGAGACCGTTCAGCCAAATTTTGTTACTTTTGTGTCGGGCGTGATCGATGATTGCTCGGTATGATGGCAAACAATTGCAAACGAATTAAGGAATTTCCATGCAGCAGAATCTTGCTTTTGTGTTTCCAGGCCAAGGCTCCCAGTCCGTGGGTATGCTTTCTGATTTAAATGAAGCGCATCCCATTGTTAAGCAAACGTTTGATCAGGCATCGGAAAGTTTCGGCAGGGATATGTGGGCAATGGCGCAACAGGGACCGGAACAGGAACTGGCACAAACAGAAATTACTCAGCCCATCATGTTCGTCGCAGGTGTGGCCGTGTGGCGGGCGTGGTCTGAGGCCACCGCAATACGCCCCAGTATCATGGCGGGTCATAGTTTGGGTGAGTACACCGCGTATGTTTGCTCCGACTCCATATCCCTGGAGCAGGGAGTGGCGTTGGTCAAGCGGCGTGGGGAGCTGATGCGTGATGCTTGTCCTTCGGGACAGGGTAAGATGGCAGCAGTGATAGGTTTGGATGATGAAAAAACCATAGCTGTGTGCGCAGATGCGGCTCAGGGCCAGGTGGTTCAAGCGGTGAATTTCAATGCCCCGGGGCAAGTGGTGATTGCAGGTAATTCTGAGGCAGTGGACAGGGCGATAGATTTAGCCAAAGAAGCCGGTGCCCGCAAAGCCATGCCATTGGCAGTGAGTGTGCCTTGTCACTCAGATTTGATGAAACCCGCTGCCGAAGAGCTGGCTCAGCAGTTGAGAGACACTCAAATTGCCGCACCTAAGATTCCGGTGGTAAACAATATTGATGGTGAAATTGAGCTGGACCCTGAACAAATTCGTGAAAAATTGATCGTACAGTTGTACAGTCCGGTGCTTTGGGTCGCGTCCGTTCGTAATATGGTAACCCAGGGTGTTGAAACCATGGTGGAATGTGGTCCCGGCAAGGTTTTGTGTGGTATGAATAAGCGCATACATAAACCTTTATCGGTTTCCACCCTGCAAGACCAAAGTGGTTTTGACAGTACCTTGGCCAACGTATCAAAATAATAACCAAATGCGATAATCTATAGGAGTTTCGGGATGTCTTTAGATGGCAAAGTTGCCCTTGTCACAGGTGCCAGTCGTGGCATTGGTCGCGCAATTGCAGAGCAATTGTTGCAAGCAGGGGCTGTTGTTATAGGCACGGCTACCACCGAGTCTGGTGCAGAGAAAATCAGTGATTACATACAGGCCAATGGTAAAGGAAAAGGTTACTGCCTCGATGTGACGGATGCGGAAAATTTGCAGCAAGTACTGACTTCTATCCAGTCTGATTATGGCGCTCCTACCATACTGGTAAATAATGCGGGCATCACTCGCGATAATCTGATGCTACGAATGAAAGAAGATGAATGGGGCCAAGTGATTGATACTAACCTCACCGCGGTTTTTCGGGTCACTAAGGCGTGCTTAAAGGGCATGACCAAGGCACGATGGGGTCGTATCATTAATATCAGCTCTGTTGTGGGTTTGATGGGTAATGCTGGGCAAGCCAACTATAGCGCCGCCAAATCGGGGTTGGAAGGCTTTACCCGCTCCCTGGCCAGAGAGATTGGTTCCAGGGGGATAACGGTAAATGCCATAGCACCTGGGTTCATCGATACAGATATGACAAAAGACTTGCCTGATGCCAATAAAGAAGCCATGCTTTCGCAAATTCCAGCAGGCCGATTAGGCAAGCCGGAAGAAATCGCCGCCACTGTCGGGTTTCTCGCTTCTGAAGAATCTGGTTACATAACAGGAGCTACAATTCCTGTTAATGGCGGTATGTATATGTGATATAGTCGCACTAGGTTTAATTCCTGGTTATGTCTAGCCAACCTGGGCTACGGTATAGCCTTAGCTTTGTATAAACTACGAACCCCATAAAATAAATGGGGCCATCAACAGGAGAAGAGAGTCAGATGAGTAGCAATATCGAAGAGCGCGTCAAGAAAATCGTTGCAGAACAGCTTGGCGTTAAACTAGAAGAAGTCACTACCGACGCTTCTTTCGTCGAAGATCTGGGGGCTGATTCTCTTGACACGGTCGAGTTGGTAATGGCTCTGGAAGAAGAATTCGAAACAGAAATCCCTGACGAAGAAGCTGAAAAAATCACCAAAGTTCAGGAAGCTATCGATTACGTTCAAGCGAATCTATAAGCTTATCAGACTAGAAAAAGCCGCTGTTAACAGCGGCTTTTTTTATGCAAGGTCAATGGGCTGTGCTGTTTTATTGCTCTAAAAGCGAAACCTTTTGAAAGATTTTTTGGCTAACTAATGTTAACCAAACAGAGGTAAACTTAGGCTTTGTGATAGGTAAGTAGAAAGCCTGAATCGATCGAAGCCGATGGGAGGAAATAGAGTGGGTCGTAGAGTTGTCATAACAGGTATTGGTGCGGTGACGCCCCTGGGGAGCAACATAGATCAGACTTGGGAAGGCATTGTTGCCGGAAAAAGCGGGATTTCCACCATCGACAGTTACGATGTATCGGGCTATGCAACCCAATTTGCCGGCCAGATAAAGGACCTGGACGTCAGCGAATATCTGTCTGCGAAAGAAGCGCGTAAGGTCGATCCATTTATTCAATATGGTCTGATAGCCAGCATTCAGGCCATCAAAGACTCTGGACTGGAAGCCACTGATGAAAACCGCAAGCGCATAGGTGTGGCTGTGGGTGCCGGTATTGGTGGCATCGGTACCATCGAGAAAAATAAAGAAGCCATGGAAAAGGGCGGCACACGAAAGGTGAGCCCCTTCCTTGTTCCTGGCTCTATCATAAACATGATTGGCGGTAACCTCTCCATCATGTTTGGTTTTCAGGGCCCTAATTGGGCCATCGCCACCGCCTGTACAACCGCCACACACTGTATTGGCTATGCCTCCAGAATGATCAAATATGGTGATGTGGATGTAATGATTGCTGGCGCCGGGGAGTGTGGTTCGTCGCCCCTTGGTATGGCCGGGTTTATTGCTGCCAGGGCTCTTTCAACCCGAAATGACGACCCTCAAGCCGCCAGCCGCCCCTGGGATAAAGATCGTGATGGCTTTGTTCTGTCGGACGGTGCCGGTGTGGTGGTGCTGGAAGAGTTGGAGCACGCCAAGAAGCGTGGTGCCAAGATTTATGGAGAGCTTATCGGTTTTGGTGCCAGTAGCGATGCCTACCATATTACTGCGCCTCCAGAATCAGGCAGTGGGGCGGCGGATTCCATGGTGAATGCCCTCTCGGATGCGGGAATAGACCCCACCACGGTGGACTACATTAACGCCCACGGTACCTCCACCCTAGCGGGAGATAAGGCGGAAACCAACGCCATAAAAACCGTGTTTGGTGACCATGCCTATCAGCTTTCTGTGAGTTCAACAAAATCCATGGTGGGGCATTTGCTGGGTGCTGCCGGGGGTGTGGAAGCTATTTTCTCGCTGTTAGCCATGCAGGATCAGGTGGCACCTCCAACCATAAATCTGGACAATCCCGACGAAGGTTGTGACTTGGATTACGTAGCCCATCAAGCTAAGCAGCGCTCCATTGATGTGGCCATTTCCAACTCATTTGGCTTTGGCGGCACTAACGGCACACTTATTTTTAAGCGTGTCTAATGACCAGTTGGCGGCCAGCACCAGTTGGGTAAATGGCGAGCCAGTAGATAACATCTCAATCAGTGACCGGGGCCTGGCCTATGGCGATGGGGTATTCGAAACCATCCTCATAAACGCCAAAGGCCCTGTGTTGTTTGACGCCCACCTCGAACGCTTATGCCAAGGCTTGCGCCAGCTTGCCATCGAGGCTGATCCAGGGCTGCTGGGCAACGAGCTGCGCGATTATATGGGTGAATGCGGGCCTGAACCTAAGATTATCAAATACATTGTCACCCGTGGACAGGGTGGGAGAGGCTATGGAGCTGCGGGCACCAAAGGCCCAAACCGCATTCTGTCCCGCCATCCAGCCCCTCAATATCCGAAAAGCTATTGCGCCCAAGGCATACGTCTTTTTGCCTGTAAAAGCCGTCTGGGCCACGACCCCAGGTTAGCTAAAATAAAACATCTAAACCGCTTGCCCCAGGTATTGGCCCGTGCCGAATGGAACGATAGCCGTTACCAGGAAGGTTTGCTTCAGGACTTGGATGGCAATGTGATTGAAGGCGTATTTAGCAATGTGTTTGTGGTGGTGGGTGATGAGATTAAAACGCCGAACCTGGATCGATGTGGTGTAGAAGGGGTTATGGCGCAATGGCTCAAAACTCAATTTCAATCGAACGGGGTAAATGTGGCGGAAGCGAACATATCTCTGCAGGAATTTGAACAGGCCGAGGAAGTGTTTCTTTGCAATAGCGTCTATGGAGTTTGGCCGGTGGCACAGTTCAAACAACAACATTGGGCTGCCGGTAAAGTGGCTGCCCAGGCGTCAAGTTGGGTAAAGGAGCAATGGGGCCTGTGAAACAATTGGCAAAGCTGTTTCTTTTGGTGTTGGTTGTGGGCATTGGGTTAGCCTGGGCCGGCTTACGTTATCTAGAAGAATGGGGGCAGTCACCTCTTGATTTTAATCAGGATCAGGTTTTGGAGGTGGCTTCCGGATCCTCTTTTCATCGGTTAGCTGCCCAGCTAGAAGATCAGGGGCTGATAGAGAAAGCCTGGATGTTCCGCTTATATATGCGGGTGCACGACAAGAGTCCACTGTTACAGGCGGGGGAGTATCAACTCAACGTGGGCACCAATGTAAACCAACTGATAGAATTGGTGCAGAGTGGTGAAGTGATTGAGTACAGCGTCACCTTGGTTAACGGCCACACCTTCAAGCAGTTTTTAGCGTCCCTGGCGGCGCATCCCAAGTTGATCCAGACTTTACAACAACAATCCCCGGAGCAGATTATGGTCCGGCTGCAAAGTGCGCATCAACATCCAGAAGGGTTGTTTTATCCGGATACCTACCACTTCCACAAAGGCGAGTCAGACTTCGACATATTGGCTCGAGCCTATAGCCGTATGCAGCAGTTACTCAATGATGCTTGGCAAAATAAAGCAGATGGTTTGCCCTATGAATCGCCCTACGAAGCATTAATCATGGCCTCCATCGTTGAAAAAGAAACCGCTGTGCCCAGTGAGCGGGGTACCATTGCCGGAGTCTTTGTGAATCGTTTGCGCAAGAATATGCGTTTGCAAACGGATCCCACGGTGATTTATGGGCTTGGGGACAGCTATGGCGGCAACATAACCCGTGCCCATCTACGGGACTATACCCCCTACAATACCTATCGGATTAACGGCTTGCCCCCCACACCCATTGCCAATCCCGCCTTGCCTGCCATAGAAGCGTCCTTGCATCCAGAGCCCACCTCTGCGTTATACTTCGTGGCAAAAGGCGATGGTAGCCATCAGTTTTCTCAAACGTTGGCTCAGCATCAAAAAGCGGTTCGGCAATATCAGCTTAAGCGTCGCACCGATTACCGCTCCACGCCTAAAAAATAATCGTCCACCAATTGTGTTGGAAATTGCACCATGAATAACCCCATCGGAACAGGTAAGTTCATCACTGTGGAAGGCAGTGAAGGCGTGGGTAAAACCACAAATATCACTTTTATTAAAGAGTGGTTTGAAAATCAGGGAATAGACTATATTTGCACCCGTGAACCCGGTGGCACGCCCATGGCGGAGCAAATCAGAGAGCTGCTATTGCAACCGAGAAAAGAAAAAGTAAACCAGGAAGCGGAGCTGCTGTTGGTGTTTGCTGCCCGTGCTCAACACCTGGATCGGGTTGTTAAACCGGCCCTGGCTGCGGGCAAGTGGGTATTGTGCGACCGTTTCACTGACGCCACCTATGCCTATCAAGGGGGTGGCCGCGAAATGAATTCATCCACCATTGCCAGTCTGGAAAATCTGGTGCAGGGACAGCTGCGCCCGGATGCGGTGTTGTTGCTGGATATTGATGTGACGTTGGGTTTAGAGCGGGCCAGGACCCGGGGTGAGCTGGATCGGTTTGAGCAGGAAGATATCCAGTTTTTCGAAAGAGTTCGCGCTGCGTATTTGGAGCGGGCTCGAGATAACACCAGTTACCATGTTATTGACGCTTCTCAAGGGCTGGATGAGGTGCAGCAACGGGTTGCCCAGGTGTTGGAAAAACTGCAACAGAGGTTGGCATAATGCTCAGTGAACTCAATCAGACCCAAGTACCCTTGCCTTGGCAGGAGGCGCAGTGGCAGTCCGTTGTGGCTGCGCTGAAATCCGGCAGAAGTCCCCACGGCATTATGCTTAGGGGAGAGCCTGGAACGGGTAAGGGGCAGTTCGCCTTGGCCCTGGCTCAATATTTGTTATGTGAAAAACCGGTGGCAGACACCGCCTGTGGCCGGTGTAAGGCCTGCCAGCTTAATGCCGTGAGCACCCACCCGGATTTGGTAGTGATAGAACCGGAAGAGCAGGATAAAGCCATCAAAGTGGATCAGGTGAGATCCGTGGTGGATTTTGTCAGCAAGAAAGCCCAGATGGATGGCTATCGGGTTGTGGTGTTGTGCCCGGCAGAAGCCATGAATGTGAATGCCGCCAATGCGTTGCTGAAATCCCTGGAAGAGCCTGGTGAAAACACGCTGTTGATTCTGGTTTCACACCAGATCAGCGGCGTGTTGGCAACGGTGCGTAGTCGTTGCCAGGTAATGGACTTCAATATTCCAGAACGGCAATCATCTTTAGCCTGGCTCAACAACATTGTGGGCGATAGCCATCGATCCGAAAAACTGTTGAACATGGCCGGCGGCGCACCGATTAAGGCATTGGCACTGAATGAATCCGAGTGGGTTGGTGAACGCGCAGCGGTGCTTCAGCAATGGTTGGGTGTGCTCAATGGCAAGCGAGATCCCATACGTACTGCCCAAAGCTGGAATCAATATCCTTTGCGTGAACTATTGGTTTGGTTGCTGGCTTGGCAAGCAGATGTGGCCAAGTTGTTGGCGGACGCTGAAACCAAGCTGCTCAACCAGGATCTGCACCAGGATCTTTCTCTCGCAGCCAAACAGGTTGATCCTGGTGGGCTGTTCAATTGCTACCAGCATCTATTGCAGATGAAATCATTTCTTGTGAGCCAGGCAAACCCCAACCCCCAGTTATTACTGGAGGAGGTATTGTTAAAATGGTCTCAAGCCCGAATACGTTAACTGGCGCTCAATCCAACCAATGCTACACTTGTAAGTAACCGGATTTAATGAAAAAATTCCCCAGTGAAAACAGTAGATTAGTGGACTAGATATGGCAATTGGTGGCTCTCGTAGTGGAATCCTCTCCTTAACCATCAAAGATAAAGCAGTGCTGTACGCAGCGTTCATGCCTTTTGTTAAAAATGGTGGTTTGTTCATTCCCACCAATAAACAGTACAAATTGGGCGAAGAGGTGTTTCTGCTGCTCAACCTGATGGAAGAAACCGAGAAGATTCCGGTGGCTGGAAAAATTGTTTGGGTAACGCCCAAAGGCGCTCAGGGTAATCGTGCCGCAGGGATCGGTGTACAGTTCAACGATCAAGATGACACTGCCCGCAATAAGATCGAAACCTATTTGGCTGGAGCATTGGAATCTGACCGGCCCACCCATACCATGTAGTCTTCTTTGCTGATTGTTAGGCCGCTGAAATAGAAATCGGAGGCCTAAGTGCTTTCCAATTACCATCCCTCGAAACCATTCCCCCATCCATGTAAAATTGCGCTTTGATTTGTCTTTTCTGACTTCGCATTAAGGTTTTTGTTTTATGTTAGTTGATTCCCATTGTCACCTGGATAAGCTCGATTTGACGGAATATGGTGGCGATCTGGGCGCTGCAATTGCTGCGGCTCGAGAGGCCGGTGTTGAGAAAATGTTGTGCATCGGTATTGATCTGGAAAATATTGATGCCGTGTTGAAGTTAGCACTTCAGCATGAAGGTGTGTTTGCGTCCGTGGGTGTGCATCCCCTGTATCGAGAAAGCAGAGAGCCGAAGCTGGATGATCTACTTCAGCTTGCACAACAGCCAAAGGTGGTTGCCATAGGAGAAACCGGGCTGGATTACTTTTATGGTGACGGCGATTTACAATGGCAACGGGATCGGTTCGATGTCCATATCGCCGCATCAAATACCACGGGTCTGCCATTGATCGTTCACACCCGGGGCGCCAAACAAGACACTCTGGCTCAGTTGCGACAACTGAATCGCAAACAATCAAGCGGTGTTCTCCATTGTTTTACTGAAGATCTGGATATGGCCAAACAAGCCGTTGATATGGGTTTTCTTATTTCCATTTCAGGTATCGTTACCTTCCGCAACGCAGCGGATTTAAGAGCGGTGGTGAAAGCGCTGCCATTGGACAGCCTATTGGTGGAAACGGATTCTCCCTGGTTAGCCCCGGTGCCCCACCGTGGAAAAAAGAACGAACCAAAATTTGTACTGGAAGTGGCGCAG
The DNA here is from genome assembly GCA_964016105.1 of uncultured Ketobacter sp. Taxonomy (GTDB): domain Bacteria; phylum Pseudomonadota; class Gammaproteobacteria; order Pseudomonadales; family Ketobacteraceae; genus Ketobacter. The sequence continues at coordinate 52,780 of CAXHEX010000013.1, read as the reverse complement.
CAGGTGGCCAAAGAAAAAGGCGTTAGCTTGGAACAGGTAGCCAAGGTGACTACGGAAAACTTTTTCAAGCTGTTCAGCAAGGCCGCCAAATGAATCTATTGGTTGACCTGGAACTACTTATCTACGCGGGTGGTGGTTTATTGGCGGGTTGCTTTCTGATGTGGATTATCTGCAGGATTTTTTATCTGAGTATGCTACGTAAGGCGGAGGTTGCTCATCTGCACGAAACCTCGGTGGCTCAACAGTATTTGACTCAAGAGCAAGATGCACTGGCGGAGAAAACTGAGCAGCTGTATCAAATTCAACATGAACTTAAATATGCTCGCAGTAGCTTGTCGGAAGCGGAGCAGAGCAGGGTGCAGTTGAAGGAACAGCTTAAGCAAATTCCCATGTTGACCCAGGCGTTATCCAGTAGTGATAACAAAGTTGCCCAGTTACAACTGGAGCTGAGACAAGAGCATGGCAAGGTTATGGATCTGGCGGCTCGATTAGAATCTACCCAGCGCGAAATGGAAGAAAAGCTGAAATTGCTTCAGGAGGCAAAACAGCAAATGCGTTTGGAGTTTGAAACCGTTGCGCAAAAGCTGCTTGAGGATAAAAGCCAGAAATTTACTCAACAGAATAAGACTAATATGGGTGAGATCCTCACGCCCTTAAAAGAGCAGCTCACGGACTTTAAGAAAAAAGTAGAAGATGTCTACGACAAGGAAAGTAAAGACAGGGTAGGGTTGTTGCAGGAAATACTCTCGCTGAAACAACTGAACTCCCAGATGAGCGAAGATGCCATTAATCTCACTAGAGCATTAAAAGGTGACAACAAGGCCCAGGGTAACTGGGGCGAGATGGTGCTGGAGAAGCTATTGGAGGCTTCTGGTCTACAAAAGGGGCGAGAATACGAAACCCAAGGTAGCTTTAGCAATGAAGATGGGCAACGCCTGCGGCCGGATGTGGTGGTGCATTTGCCTGAAAATAAACACGTGGTGGTGGATTCTAAAGTGTCCCTCACAGCCTGGGAGCGTTTTAGTTCAGACGATGATGAAAACAATGTGCTGCATTTAAAGCAGCATGTTGACTCCATTAAACAGCACGTGAAAGCACTCAGTGCAAAGGATTACAGCAACTTATATGGTATTAACGCTCCGGATTTTGTGCTGATGTTTATACCGGTTGAACCCGCATTCCTAAAAGCGCTGGAAACCGATTCAGATTTATTCTCAAGTGCCTTTGAAAGAAACATCCTTTTGGTGTGCCCTTCCACACTACTGGTTACTCTCAAAACCATCCACAATATCTGGCGGTTTGAACATCAAAATCAGAATGCGTTGGAGATAGCGCGGCAAGCCGGTGGGCTCCATGACCAGTTTGTCTTGTTTTTGGCCTCAGTGGACGACATCGGTGACAAATTAAGTAAAGCTCAGCAGGCCTATGATATGGCTCGTAAGCGCCTGGCTACGGGCAAAGGCAACCTGGTCAGAAAAGTGGAACAGCTTCAGGTATTGGGCGCTAAGGCAAAAAAATCCATGCCTGAAACCTGGGTGGAGGAAACAGAAGCCGTATCATTGCCGGAAAAGGCGGAAGAATAAGCAAAAAAAACCCGAACCTGGGGGGGTTCGGGTTAAGACCAATAGGAGTTAAATATGCGGTACACGATCCTCGGTACCTGGACCATCCTAAGATAGCCCAACCAATGTTTTTTACTCACGTTTGGGGGGAAGTGAGCAACATCAGTAATAAGAAGTATTGTCCAAGACGGGGAAACATCCAGTAATCCAATAGAATGATTTTGACTAAAGAAATAATTTATAAGCATAAATCGAATATGCACTGATTATTCTTTTCCGCCGCTGGAGCCGAAATTGCCTTCTTCAACGTTGTTCCTTCTCACCAGAGGTTTAACGCTGGGCTTGTAGGCCAGGGCGGAGTTTTGATCCACACCTGAAAAAATGCCACTGCCTTTCCAGGGAATGAGACGCTCGTCCTCATGGATTTGAAAGTCAATAAAGGGGTATTTAATGATTTCAAAGTTGGGTGAAAGATCGATTTCGTAGGGCAGGCACAGTTTAGGGTGACGCCTAAGCAGCTGTACACCCTGTTCACTAGAGGTTTTCACCAGGGGGTACACCGGAAACTGGATAAAACCGAAACACTCCGCCACAAAGGCCGCTGTCACATTCTTGGTATTTCGACCTGCCCAGTGGAGAAAGGCGCGACGTCGCCAGCTAGGGGACAGCATCCCCAGGGGTACAAAGAAACGAACCAAGTCAAAGATATTGGCGCCACTTTTGTATGAGCCAAGACGATTGATGGCAAATCGAATTACCTGGTTTGCTTCTTTCTTGCTTAAGCTTTTAGGTCGACAGATTCGAATGTGCTCGTGTTCATATTGTTGTAGAGGTCTTACGCAAATCCCATCACCCAAACGTGACTCAACAATGAGTGGGGTGTCTTTAGGGCCCGTATAGAAATGTTGAATGATGGTTTTCAGATCCTGGTCTTCAATATCCAGGAGACGACCGATGTACAAGGCGGCGTGACTCCATCGGCTTTGGCTAATGGACTGAATGACTTTGTCGGCGTGGCCTCTGCCGTCGATCAACAACACGTCGCAGGCTTTCAGCTCAAATCGCACCTTTTCAAAATCGCTCAAGCCGTGCTCTTTGGCTTCATTGGTTCTCATCAACCAGTGGATAATTGCCCCCACCAGCTTTTTCATGATGTGCATTGAATTGGTCTCGCTAACGGTTAGTTCTATCCTGGAATAAGCGACACTGCCCGCTCAAGGCAGTGGAAGGGTGTATAAAAGTGGGGCGAGAAGCGAATTCCACCGCCGCGATAGGCACAAACTACACCCCTGTCTTTAAGTATTTCGAATAATTCCTGAGAATCAAATTTTGCGTGGCGGAAAGTCATAATACCTGAGCGTAAGCTGCGCTGAGTATCTGTGATCACTTCCAACTCTGGTCTCCCATTGAGAAGCGCTTCCAACTTGCTAATTTTGTTCATAAGTTCCCTATGGGCAGTGTCTATTCCAACACCCAACAACAGCTCTAAGCTGGCGTTAAGCGCAAAAACACCCAGCATGTTGGGGCTGCCGCACTCGTACCGGGTAGCGTCCCCAGCGGGTTGCCAGGTTTGCAGATCGTAATTTCCTCGTTCCTGCACCATGTGCCAACCGAACTGATTGAGCTTAAGGCTGCTTAACACTTTATCGCTCAAATAAAGCAACGCTACTCCTTCCGGGCCAAGCATCCATTTATGACCATCGGCCACCACAAAATCCGCCTGATTCGCCATCACATCAAACGGAATAGCGCCCAGGCTTTGTATGGCATCGACGCAAAACAGAATATTCTGTTGCTGACAGGCCTGGCCCAGTTTCTCCAGATCAAGGCTTAGCCCAGTACCATATTGCACTGAGCTGATGGAGAGTACTCGGGTTTTAGGGCCAAAACATTGGATGATCGCCTGTTCTGGGTCCTCTGCGGACACATTTGCCTGCACTACCTCAACACCTTTGCTTTGCAGTGACTCCCACACAATTCGGTTGCTGGGAAACTCCTGATCGCTTATCACAACCTGGTCGCCACTCTGCCAATCGATACCATAAGCGATGGTAGAAAGGCCTTCTGAGGTGTTTTTCTGCAGCGCAATATTGCGGCTGGAAGGTGCATTAATCAGCTGGGCCAAATTCTTGCGCAATTGCTGTTCTACGCTCAGCCAGCGGGGGTAGTGGGTTGCACCGCGCTGCATATTTTCCTGTGCGAATTGAGTCACCGCATCAGCCGTGTGCTTTGGCCAGGGTGAGACTGCCGCGTGATTTAGGTAAACGATATCGTTATCAAGTGGAAACTGATCGGAAACGTTGAATTGTTGCACTGCTAGCCCCTTTCTCCTGTGTTGGCGCTAATAGTCTATAGTAACAATACCGTGACTAGAAAGTCATGGTTGTGGTGGGTTCAGTTCATATAAGCTAACTGACTGAGAAATCAATTTTTTTTTAAAAACCTACCCATTATCTGGGTACAGGCAATAGGAAATAGCCAACAATTTGCGCATAATTGCCCATTGATTTGGAGTAAATGGAGCCCATAGATGAGTGATCTGCAGAAAGCTAGCCATAAAGCCCAGGAATTTCGACGTAGGGAAGAAGAAATTCTTGAACAGGCACAGGCACTATTTATTGAGCACGGAGAAGATAAAGTCACGGTAGAAATGATCGCCGATGCCGTGAATATTGGTAAAGGTACTATCTACAAGCACTTTGAGACTAAAGATGAAATCTATCTTCGATTGATGATTCGCTACGAAGAAGAATTGGCTGAAATGTTCGAACGCCTTAGTGTCAGTGGCCAGGAAGATCGCGCCAAACTGGCTAAGGATTATTTTTCCTTCCGCATGAATCATCCGGATAAATACTCTTTATATGATCGCTTGGAACATAAGCTCACCAACAAGACTTCTTGCCCTGATTTGGTATCCAAACTCCACGAAATCCGCGCCCAAAATCTAAGTAAGTTGGAAGCGGCTATTCAGGCGAAAATTGATGACGGCACCTTGGAAGATGTACCACCTTACTACCACATCTTCGCTGCATGGGCCCTGGTTCACGGTGCTGTAGCGCTCTATCATTCCAAGTTCTATCGTGATTTTATTGATGACAAAGACCGGTTCTTCAGCTTTCTGGGGGATGTGGGTATCCATATGGGTAACAAACGTAAGTGATGGGCTGACACGGTTGAGTGTTCATGGTTAGGGCTGGACTTTTATGGCGTACCACGCTTTCAGGTTTGATTCTTGGCCTGCTTTTTATGGGAGTGTCGTCCTGTAGTTCGGACTCTTATCTAGCCAAAACCTCATCCAATAAAATGGGAGAGCTTTCTCCCATTGGCAGCAGACAGGTGGTACGTCAGCGCCAGCTGGTGCTAGGAAATCATTATCGAATCAGTGTTGCTTTGGCCAGTGGCGGCCTTTCTACAGAAGATAAAAAGCAATTGAATGAGGTGGCTCAAGCAACCTTGAGCTTCTATCTCAAACTGTATTTTCCCCATGTCAATGTCATCGAGCAAGCAGGCGACTTGCAACACGCTCTGCAAGCTGCAGCCATGGCAGGCGATCAATTGCTCATGATCCCTCGTATAGAAAGCTGGCCTAACATAAAGCCTCTGCGGATACATGAATGTAAGGATGAGCAAGGTAATATCCTTACTCGTCTTCGACCCTGTGATTCAGGCTCTAATTCAGACTCTAATTCAGAGCCCCATGGTAAGAGCGAAGCAGAGGTTACGGACAGTCTGGTTCTAACCGTGGGTGTATTTGATGTGGTGGCAGGCCAACAAGTGGACTCCATTACTGCTCGTTCCAGGTTAGGCGTGAAGTCTTACATTTATGAAGACAACTTCAACGAACTTAGACAATTGAATGAAATGATTGTCAACCGGCTGTCGGCCCATGCTAACCTACGGTAACGTCAGTAGCCCTTAAAGATGAACAACAGTGAATAGTACCAGCGACATCACCCGTATTGCTTCCCAGGTTGAAGCACCAAGTTTACCGCCCTTAGAAAAATGGAATCCTCCCTTTTCCGGTGATCTGGATATGAGGATCGCACGTGATGGCACCTGGTATTATTTGGGTTCTGCTATCAAGCGGCCTGCATTGGTAAAGCTGTTTTCCACCATCCTACTGCGTGAAGGGGATGACTACTTTCTCATAACTCCAGTGGAAAAATACCGCATTAAAGTGGATGACGCGCCTTTTATTGCGGTACAAGCGGTCAAGCAGAAAAGCGAGAGTGGCGCTGTTTGGCAATTCGAAACCAACACGGGTGATGCTGTTGTGCTAGATCAGGAACACCCCATGCGGGTATCCGTTAACCCAAAAACAGGGGAGCCATCACCCTATATTTTGGTGCGCAAAAACCTTGAGGCGTTGATTTCCCGCAGTGTGTTTTACCATTTGGTAGATGTGGCGGAATTGGATGAAGAAAAAGGGAATGAGCTGTATATTGAGAGCGCTGGGAGCCGTTTTATTCTGGGCCAGTACTGATACATTTTAGAAATTAATCTGAATAAAAAAGGGGCTTGCGCCCCTTTTTTAGTTTCTATTACATGTTGGGATAGTTGGGGCCACCAGTGCCTTCTGGAACCACCCAGGTAATATTCTGCGAGGGATCTTTGATGTCGCAGGTTTTACAGTGTACGCAGTTTTGTGAGTTTATTTGAAAGCGCTTGCCGCCTTCAGGTTCTTCCACGATTTCGTATACCCCGGCAGGACAGTAGCGTTGTGCCGGTTCAGCCCACTTGGGGTCATTAACCTTTAACGGGATATCCGGATCAGTCAGTTTTAGGTGACAGGGCTGGTCTTCTTCGTGATTGGTGTTGGACAGGAACACGGAGCCCAGTTTGTCGAAACTGATTTTGCCATCGGGTTTTGGATAGTTGATGGGCGAGAAGTTAGCCGCTGGTTTGGTACAGGCGTAATCGGGTGTTGTGTCGTGAAGATTGATGGGCAGCTTACCGCCAAAAATATTTTGATCGATGAAGTTAAACGCTGCGCCGATAAAGGTGCCGAACTTATGCATGGCCGCACCAAAGTTTCTACTGCGGAATAACTCATCATAAGCCCAGGATTTTTCAAAGTTGGTGGTGAACGCAGTGATCTCAGCGGGGGGTGTGTCCTGCTTCAGTGCGTCTGCCACAGATTCGGCCGCAATCATGCCGCTCTTCATTGCGGTGTGGGTGCCTTTGATTTTGCTGAAATTCAGAGTTCCGGCATCGCAACCAATCAACAAACCGCCGGGGAAAGTCATCTTTGGCAACGAGTGCAGGCCACCTTTAACTACGGCTCGTGCACCGTAAGATACGCGTTTGCCGCCTTCCAGAGTTTGTTTGAATACAGGATGGTGCTTCAGGCGTTGAAATTCATCAAACGGGCTGATGTACGGGTTTTCATAGTTCAGGTCCGTGATTAATCCGGCTACCACCTGGTTGTTTTCGGTGTGATACAGGAAGAAACCACCGGTGGCACCATTTTCCGATATGGGCCAACCCGCACCGTGAATCACTGTGCCTTCTTTGTGTTTGGCTGGGTCGATATCCCACAGTTCTTTAATGCCGATACCGTAGTGTTGTGGATCTTTACCTTCATCCAGTTTGAAGTGCTTAATTAACTCTTTGCCCAGATGGCCACGACAACCTTCCGAGAAGATGGTGTATTTAGCATGTAGTTCAAAGCCAGGCTGGAAGCTGGGCTTTTGCTCGCCACTGGCGGATACGCCCATATCACCTGTTGCTACACCTTTGACTCTGCCATCTTCGTGGAACAGCACTTCTGCGGCCGCAAAACCTGGGTAGATCTCTACGCCTAATCCTTCAGCTTGTTCGCCCAGCCAGCGGCAAACGTTACCCAAACTGACGATATAGTTGCCATCGTTGTGCATGGGCTTGGGAATACCAAAGTGGGGTACTTTGGATGATTTAGTTTCGCTGGTGAAGAAATACACCTCGTCTTCCTTAACGGGCACATTGAGTGGTGCCCCAAGTTCTTTCCAATTGGGGAACAGCTCGTCCATGGCTCGAGGCTCAATGACCGCTCCGGATAGGATATGGGCACCCACTTCAGACCCTTTCTCCACCACGCAAACCGTGATTTCTTCGTTTAACTGTTTTAGTTTGCAGGCTGTGGACAGTCCCGCAGGACCCGCGCCAACGATGACTACATCGTATTCCATCGATTCACGTTCCATAGCGTGTCTCCTCTGGCAAGCTCATGGTAATTCTGGGGCTAATGACCCCACAAAAAGACAGGGCGGACAAATAATCCCCCCAATTCAAACGGGCGTATTATAGGAGAGAAGCTGAACAAAACCAACGAATAGAAGGTAATTCACTGTTTCAATTGATATGAATCCGGTGAACGGCAGGGATTACGGCGCCTAAATGGGTTTCTCGGCTCCATCATGGTGTCCTGACCGCCGGTTCAGGTCCCAAAAAATGGGTCTCTAGAGCAAATGATTTTTTATGGGGCGATGTTGGGCTTCGATTGCACCCATTGGGTGCCTTGTGTTAGGTGAGCCTCTTCTTTTGGATGCACTGTTCGTAATAGGAGGCTTTTATCGAGCCCTATTTTTGACCTGTTTTGGTGTGCGATGTGCAGCTTGAGCACATTTCTGTTTTTAATTAGTGCAGATCGGATCGGTATTAGGTTTTTGCGTACTTTGGCATGGCTTTTGTACCCAGCAGAACCAAAGAGTGGGGAATTTGTGGGGACAGTAACCTTTTATGGCTGAACCGTTAGCGACCAATACGATAGATCCCAATACTGATGAAGACCTGTCTGGCTCCGCTGCGACGGGCGTAAACACAACTCCCGAATCGGTAATGGCGGTGGTGGGCAGTGGTCCGGTGGGTGTTCAGTTCGCTCAGCAGCTGATGGACCGAGGTTTTAAAGGTCGCATAGTCTTGTTCGGTGACGAACCCTGGCGCCCCTATAATCGAATCAAATTATCGTCCTTAGTGGCGGGCGAGGTCACGTTCCAGGACATTCTTCTTCCCGAACTGAAGCACGATGCAGATCGTTTTCAGTTCATTCCCCAACGCATCGCCAAAATTATTCCCGAACAAAAAAGTTTGTTGGATGAGCGTGGTCAGGCTCACCATTATGATCAATTGGTTTTTTGCACCGGCTCAAGTCCATGGATCCCACATATCAGCGGTACCGATCTCAAGGGTGTTTTTGTTTTCCGTAATTTAAATGACGCTCAGTCCTTAATGGCCAGAAGTGTTCGTACCCGTAAAACCGTGGTGGTGGGTGGCGGATTATTGGGATTGGAAGCCGCCAAAGCCATGCAGCGAAACAACACTCAAGTGGTATTGGTTCATCAAAGCGATCGTTTGATGAATCGCCAACTGGATGTTGAAGCCGGTTCGATTTTGAAACGGAGCGTTGAAGGCTACGGTATTTCCGTGGTGCTCAATGCCGGTGTGCGTGCAGTACAAGGAACCAACCAAGTTGAAGGTGTGGAGCTGCGTAGCGGTGAAGTAATCGAATGTGACACTGTGATATTTGCCACCGGAATCCAGCCCAATGTGGAGTTGGCCCGGCAGGCTGGTGTGAAAGTGGCCCGTGGAATTTTGGTTGATGACAATCTTGCCACCAATATAGAAAACGTGTTCGCTGTGGGGGAATGTGCTGAACACAAGGGCTTGATTTATGGGTTACTTACTCCAGGAGTTGAGCAAGCCGCAGTTTTGGCCGACCGTTTCTGCGGAGGGGAATCGCAGTACACTGGCTCCATTGCGGCTACCCAGTTAAAGATTCTCGATCTTCCCATTTTTACAGTGGGTTGGGTTGGGGATGAATACGAAAGCCAGGTCGATAAAACCGTGGTTTTTAACGGCGAAAATGGCGAATACAGAAAGTTGTTTTTGCAGCGCAATCGGCTAGTGGGAGCCGTAGCGGTGGGTAACTGTGTTGAAAAAAGCCGCTTGCAACAGGCCGCAGTAAAACACCAGCGGGTATTGCCCTGGCAGTTAAGACGTTTTCGCATAGAAGGCTTATTGTGGCCGCAACAGGACAGTGAGCATGTTCGGGATTGGCCAGCCACCGCATTGGTGTGTAATTGTCGCGCTGTAGATAAGGGCACGTTGATTGATGCTCAGTTGCAAGGCTGTAATACGGTGCAAGCCCTGGCAGAGTGTACCGGGGCCTCAACGGTTTGTGGATCCTGTAAACCGCTACTGGCGGATTTGGTGGGCTCACCAGTGGAACCGGAACCGGTACTGGCTTCAGGCAAACCTTTGCTCACTATCGTTATTGCCAGTTTAATCTTGGGTTTGATGGTGCTTTTGGTACCTGGCCCCACTTTCTCCGAAAGCTTTTCCACCGCTTCCTGGCTGGAATCATTTTGGGTGGATTCCTTGCTCAAACAAATTACCGGTTACACCTTGCTTGGTATGAGCGTATTGGGCTTGCTGGTCTCCGCCCGTAAACGTTTGTCGAAATTCACCTTGGGGGGCTTTCCCTGGTGGCGTTTTTTTCACACGGTTTTGGGTTTCACTGCTCTAGTCGTGCTCTATCTCCACACGGGTTTCAATCTAGGCGAAAACCTAAACCGCTACTTGATGTTGAATTTTGTCTTGCTGGCCATAGCAGGTGCTTTTGCAGGAATGGTTATCGGTTCTGAAAACTACAACAGAATGGGGTACGGTGCTAATCGGCTGCGACAATGGGTAACCCATTCCCATATTATTCTTTTTTGGCCGTTGCCGTTATTACTTGGTTTCCACGTGTTAAGCGTTTATTTCTTTTAAGGGGAAGGTGTGAAAAAAGTCACCTTGTTGTACACCCTGCTCACCATCGTAGTATTGGGCGTCGGTATTTACTGGGGGTATCAATTGTTGCAGGAACCGGAAAAATCTGTGTTTCTCATTGGTGAAAGCAGCCCTGGTCACCATCAAATCGAACAGGCTTGCGAGACCTGCCATCAAACGCCGTTCGGCGGCGGTGAGGTATTGCAGGATGCTTGCGTGGGTTGCCACGCTGCAGAATTAAAAGACGCCCACGATTCACATCCAAAATCCAAGTTTACTGATCCCAGGAATGCCAATCGTTTGGATCAAATTGATGCCCGCTATTGTATGGCCTGCCACCGGGAACATCAGCCGGATCAAACCCGTGAAATCAGCGTCACCTTGCCGGTGGATTATTGCGTAGCCTGTCACCAGGATATTGCTGAGGATAGAACGTCCCACGAAGGTATGGAATTTGATACCTGCGCTTCCGCCGGGTGCCATAACTACCATGATAACCGCGCCCTGTATGAAGACTTTCTTTTGGCCCATGCAGGCGAACCGGACATGAACCCCAAGCCGGTGATCGCCTCTATGAAAGACTACCTGTTGACGGCAGAATCCTCTTCAGAAGGTTCACCCCAAACGCCACTACAGCCCGACTACCCCGAACAAAATGCCAAGGTCACCAAAGCAATTGAAGAGTGGCATGGAAGTGCCCACAGTGCAGACGTGAACTGTTCCGGCTGTCACCAAAGTGAGCACGCCAATACGGCTAATCCGCAGTTCAGCGAGACTCCCGATGCTTTGGTGTGTGTGGAGTGTCACGAGTCACAGGCCAAAGGATTTTTGCGGGGCAAGCATGGTATGCGCCTGGCGATTCACACGGATGCCACTCAATCATTTCCGTTGAATCAATCTTTAACGGCGCTTACTGATCCAGGTAATCGTTTGTTCGATCCAATGACCCCAGCCCAGGGCCGTTTGCCCTTCAAAGGCAAATCTCATGCTGAGGAACTGACCTGCAACAGCTGTCATGGTAGTCATGATTATAAGTTGGGTGTCAGTGCCTCAGTGGACGCCTGTATGGGTTGTCACGATGACCAGCATACCAATGCCTACCAGTCGTCTCCCCATTATGGAATCGTGCTCAAAGAGCAAGCGGGAGAAGTACCCAAGGGAAGCGCGGTGACCTGTGCCACCTGTCATATGCCCAAGGTGGAAGATGAGCACCAAGAAGGGGTTTATCACACTTCCCATAATCAGAATGAAAATCTAAGACCTAACGAAAAAATGATCCGCAGTGTGTGCCTTGATTGCCACGGATTGCAGTTCGCTTTGGATTCGTTAGCCGACCCCATTTTGATTGAAAACAATTTCAATGGCCGACCAACAAAACAAATAGACAGCATTAACTTAGCAATAGAAAGAGAGAAGGAGTAAACCATGAAAACGTTAAAAGTATGGGGTTCTGTAGCTTTGGCAGGTAGTTTGGCGTTAACCGCAGGGTGTAAAAGCGAAGCGCCTGCTGCTACCGGTGTTGACCCCCAAGTAATGGCAGATGCGCTGTTTGCGGTAATGGCATCTGATCGCGCCAACTACACCAAGCTTATTATCAAGCGCTTGGCTGCGGATGGTAAATTCATTAAGGCGGACGAACATTGGGAGGACCTGGAAGATGGGGCTCCATTGCCTGCGCAGATGTTCCGTTTCGGAGCGGAGGCGGTAGCGGAACGAACCGATACCTTTACCTACTCCCTACAGTCCCTCTGGCCTATAAATAAGCAAAACGCACCAGTGACCGAAGTTGAAAAAGCCGGTTTACAGTACATAGTGGATAACCCAGGTAAAAACTACTACGGCGAAGAAGAGCTGGGTGGCGTAAAGTACTACACGGCGGTTTATCCTGACGTGGCGGTGGCAACTCCTTGTGTGGATTGCCACAACGAGCATAAAGACTCTCCCAGAACCGATTTCAAGATCGGTGACACTATGGGTGGAGTAGTTGTGCGAATCCCTTTATAAGCATTGTAGAGTTGCTTTAAGAGTTGCTTTAGAAGTCAGGGTTTACAACCCGGGTTTTAAACAAGGGTTCCCCTCTCGGCCAGGAATTAAGCCAAAAGCCAATATGGGTGCCGGCTGAGGGGGAGGTTCTCTAGTTTGAGCCTGCGTTATCCCCTATACTACGCTGCTATAAGCGCAGTACCTGTGTGCTGCTCGAGCCTTTAGCCTGCAAAGTATTCTGGGATTACAATCGCTTTATGAGCAAAAATGACGCTGTTACACCCACCCACTTTATCCGCCAAATCATCGAGAAAGATCTCGCTGCCGGCAAAAACCAAGGTAAGGTAGGCACCCGTTTTCCTCCTGAGCCAAATGGTTACCTTCATGTGGGCCATGCCAAGTCAATCTGCTTGAATTTCTCCATGGCACAAGAATTCGACGGCACCTGCAATCTTCGTTTCGACGACACCAACCCAGAAAAAGAGAGCCAGGAATACATCGATGCCATAAAAAGGGATGTGACCTGGTTAGGATATCAATGGCATGGGGAAGTGCGATACGCATCGGATTATTTCGATGCCCTGTACCAGTTTGCCGTTGAGCTGATTAAGCAAGACAAAGCCTATGTGGATGAATCCAGCCCCGATGAAATTCGCCAAAGTCGCGGTAGCCTGACGGAGCCCGGCACCGACAGCCCGTTTCGCACCCGGCCCATCGAAGAAAGCCTGCAACGATTTGAAGCCATGCGAGCTGGCGAGTTTGCGGACGGTGCTGCGGTATTGCGGGCCAAGATCGATATGGCGTCTCCCAACATGAATATGCGGGACCCGGTAATTTATCGCGTTAGACGAGCCCACCATCATCAAACCGGTGACAAGTGGTGCATCTACCCCATGTATGATTACACTCACTGTTTGTCCGATGCGCTGGAACAGATCACTCACTCCTTGTGTACGCTAGAGTTTGAAGATCACCGGCCTTTATACGATTGGGTCTTGGATCAGCTTACGGTGCCCACCCATCCTCAACAGATTGAGTTTGCCCGTTTGAACCTCAACTACACCGTTACCAGTAAACGCAAACTGAAACAACTGGTGGATGAGAATCACGTAAGCGGCTGGGACGACCCCCGAATGCCCACCATAGCCGGTATGCGTCGGCGTGGTTACACACCAGCTTCCATCCGTAATTTTTGCGAGATGATTGGCGTTACCAAGAGTGAAGGTGTGGTTGACGTGAGCATGTTGGAGTTTGCCATCAGAGACGATTTGGATAAGAACGCACCCAGAGCCATGTGTGTCTTAAACCCATTAAAAGTAGTGATTGAGAATTGGCAAGAAGCTGAAGAACAATTGCTCACCGTTAGTGCCCACCCCAAAGATGAAAGCTTGGGTCAGCGTGACATTTATTTTGGCAAAGAACTCTACATCGACCGCAGTGATTTTGAAGAAGTGCCACCCAAGGGCTTCAAGCGCTTGGTGCCCGGTGGGGAAGTTCGATTGCGTGGCGCCTATGTGATCCGTTGTGATGAAGTCATTAAAGACGATACCGGTGAAGTGGTGGAATTACGCTGCAGTTACGATGCTGATACCCTGGGCAAAAAGCCGGAAGGCAGAAAAGTCAAAGGGGTGGTTCATTGGGTATCCATCAGTAAAGCGGTGCCCATGGAAGTGCGTCTCTATGACCGCCTTTTCAATCATGAAAATCCCGATGGCAATAAAGAAGGTATTTCATTTTTGGATCTTATTAATCCCGATTCTTTGTATACAGTGAGCCAGGCTTATGGTGAGCCGTCTTTGCTGTCCGCTAGCCCGGATCAACCCTATCAGTTCGAGCGCGAAGGCTATTTTGTTGCTGATAATGTTGAAAGCACCCCTGAAAAATTGGTGTTTAATCGCACGGTCACATTGCGGGATACTTGGGAGAAGGCCCAGAAATAACTCCGGTAGATATGGCCCCGTGAGCTATGAGGAGCGAGGGCCTTGGGGATTGTTGTGTCATTAAAAAAAATTTACCGAATCACACAAGACATTTTGCGGCTGCAGCGGTATCAAGAAATAAAATAAAAAAGGTTTGGGGGAAATATGAGGGGAATTTATCTGGGCCAGGTCTTTCTGGCTGTTGTTCTGTGCGCGCTGACCGGTTGCTATGATCCGGAAGGCCCCATTCCTGAAGCGAAAAAACCGTCCACTGCGCCACTGTGGACGGACGCGGAAGTGGATGCCCTGGTGGTCTCCACCTACGAGTCGGCTCCCGCCATTTATCAGGTTTCTCATCCGGATTTACCGCCTCAGTGTCACGACGTTAAATACCTTCGCTTCAAAACCCGCTCCAGTTCAGATGATTCTGCCGAGGCCGATGCTGCACTGCTTTTGATGCCCGGCGTATTGGAAGGAGCCAATGGTTTTGAGTATATAGGGCGGCAGCTGGTGTATATGGCTAAGACCCAACGCAATAAAAATATTGAAGTTTGGTCAATGGACAGACGCTCCAATTGTCTGGAAGACTTGACGGGTTTCGAGGCTGCAGAACAGGCGCACACCGTTACAGAGGCAGAAGATCTGTTGTTGGGGTATTACTACTTCGGTGAAGAAATTGAAGGCAAAAAATTTGCAGGTTTTTTGAAGGGTAAAGGCACGGAGCCTCTAAAAGATTTTGGCATGGAACAGTCCACGTTGGATATGTATGCCATTCTGCAACATCGGATTCCCGATCCGGAAGTCAGTCGTAAAAAGGTGTTTGTGGGTGGACACTCCCTGGGGGGAGCCCACACCTCTTTATTCCTGGCCTGGGATATGGATGGAGATCCCGCCACCTCAGACGATCAGGGCGCTAATTTAGTGGCCGGTGCCGTGGGCTTGGACACGGCTATTGGCGCTATTGGTGATTTTGTCACTTCCAGTCAGCCTGCAGATGCTTTTGTGAATCTGGATGAAGCGAAACAACAAATTGCAGCGGAGTTGGAAGCGGAAAATAACACCGATCCCTCCGCTGGATATCAGCGTTTGATCGGTTGGTTGGAGCGCGGCTTATTGCCAAGGAGTGTCGATGTGCCCGCCATTTTCAGCGCCGAAGCCATTGCTCTGCCAGAAGCCGTGGGAATACTGGCGGCCAAGGCCCCAGATCAGGAAAGTACCGTACTTAAGCGAATGCCTCAGTCCCTGGTGGTAAAA
Organism: uncultured Ketobacter sp.; assembly: GCA_964016105.1. GTDB lineage: Bacteria > Pseudomonadota > Gammaproteobacteria > Pseudomonadales > Ketobacteraceae > Ketobacter. Next base: position 37,314 of record CAXHEX010000013.1, on the reverse strand, counting down.
AACCTGTTTCGGTTATTTCACACGCGTGACAGTAACAACTTCCTGTTTGGTCCTTTTATAGAGGATTTTCGCTATACCAATGAAGCCCAAGTGGGATTGATGTTTGATGACCATTTTTCCACTCTTGCCATATTACATACCAGTCTCGGCCATATGCATGGTGGCCCAGTGGTGGGCCGATGGCCCATTTTGAGTTCAGTACGTAACCTTCCTTATCTGGGTAATTTAGTGAAGGGCGTAGCGGGTTCGAAGCAGCAGCACATTGCTGCAGATGCAGGCCCCGATCGCCAGCATTTTGGTCAGGGTCCAGTCTACACCTGGGCTGATATGACCGAAATCGCCAGCGCGGACGATCCGATATATACGGATGTGACCGGTCGCTACGAATACACCAATAATACGGAAGAAATGGTTCGAATAGAGGACTTTGTGCGGGCGCTTTATATTGGACCAACCAATTTGACGGAGTGGTATTTCCCGCTGCGTATTATGTTGGACCTGGAGATGGCGGCACAATCATGGGCGCCGGAGTTTGGTATCAATACCTTTAATCAAGAGGCTTACAAAACTGTGCCCACTTTGCAAATTATTGCCAAGGGAAGCGGATTGAATTTCTTCATTCCGGAAGAGACCGGTCGTATACTAACGCAGATAGAGCTAACCGGGCACTCTCATCTTGACCCCATGTTTGCTACCGTAAATACGCCTTCTTTGCATGAAAACCGCATTGCAGATAACGTACTGGATTTCATGATAAGCCATTCCCAATAACGTTATTCCCTCACTTCCGCTTTGCGCAACACAGAAAGAGAGCCTTTTAGGCTCTCTTTTATGGTGGTGCCATCGGGCAGGCCTATGATCAAGCGGTTACCTTTTTTCAGGCCTTCCCACTGGCGCAGGTCCAGCTCAACGGTTATTACCAGCTCGTCATCGTGGATATGGCCCTGGGCGGTGCGGTAGTACCGGTCCACTTCAATGGCCACATCGATAAAAGGGAAGTGGGGGCTTTTGCGATGTTTGTGCAGCTCCGGTAGTTGCGATGGCTTTACGGGGATATCCAGCTGCCCCCATACGGATTCATTGGGTCGTTCCACCATCTGTATTTTCAGTCTGTGAATGGGCGTAACCGCGATGTATCCGCCGTTGTTTTTTCGCAGAACCCAGTTTTCGCTTGCCACACTATGGTTGGCCGTGGACAGCATCATGCAAACCAAGGTCACCGTAAGGGCATTGCCACCCTTTGTTGCCCAACGTTGATTCCAGAGCTTATTCATTACTGGCCTCCTTTTTAATTTTATAATCAATAGAATAGCGCAATTTCTTAAGGTAATCTTTTGCTGGCGGTGTTACCTTGAAATGACGCACGAAATAGTGAATAATCGGCCCCCTTGTTTCAGAGCCTCACCATAGCGGTACTTGATATGGTTTGTGCTCACTGCAATGGTGGCTCTATTGGTCCCCTCGCAACGATAACTTGTGAACCCCGCCAGGCCCGGAAGGGAGCAACGGTAGCAAGCGATTCGTGTGCCGGGGTGTGGCTGATAGAGTCGCCTCCAATTGCCGCCAAATCATGGGCTTTTACAATAACACAGACACCAAATTCCATGAGTTACCAGGTACTCGCCCGCAAGTGGCGCCCCAAGTCCTTCCGCGAAATGGTGGGGCAGGAGCACGTTCTTAAAGCCCTCATCAATGCGTTGGACCATGGGCGTCTTCATCACGCCTATCTTTTTACCGGTACCCGGGGTGTGGGAAAGACTACGTTGGCACGTATTCTGGCCAAATCCCTCAACTGTGAAACCGGCATCAGCTCTGAACCCTGTGGCCAATGCAGCGCCTGCCTGGAGATCAATGAAGGCCGATTCGTCGATTTAATTGAGGTGGATGCAGCATCTCGCACCAAGGTAGAAGACACCAGAGAGCTGCTGGAAAACGTGCAATACGCGCCCACTCGCGGTCGCTTCAAAGTGTACCTGATTGACGAGGTGCACATGTTATCCGGTCACAGTTTTAATGCGCTGCTTAAAACTCTGGAAGAACCACCGGAACACGTTAAATTCCTGCTGGCCACCACCGACCCGCAAAAACTACCCATCACCATTCTTTCCCGTTGTCTCCAGTTCAACTTAAAAGCCATGACCCCTGAGCGCATAGTGGGTCACTTGAAAAACGTATTGGCTGCGGAAATGGTGGAGTTTGAAGAGCCAGCCCTTTGGCAGCTTGGGCGCGCAGCAGATGGCAGTATGCGGGACTCCCTCAGCCTCACGGACCAGGCCATTGCCTTTGGTAATGGCAAAGTGCTGGAAAATGAAGTCCGCGATATGCTGGGGAGCATCGATCGAGAGTATGTGTTTGGCCTGCTTGAGGCCATGGCCCAGGAAGATCCCAAGGCGTTGCTGGATAAGGTGGCGCAGTTAGCGGAGCAGGGGCCCGATTATAGCGCTCTGTTAGCAGATCTTATTACTACCTTACACCGTATGAGTGTGGCTCAGCTGGTACCCGATGCTGTGGACGACAGTGATGGCGATCGCCAAAGAGTGATTGAATTCGCCCAGCGCTTTGCTCCAGAACAATTGCAGCTGTTCTACCAGACCGGCTTGCATGGTCGCCGTGATCTGGCTTTAGCGCCCAATGCGCGCACCGGGTTCGAGATGACCCTGCTACGCATGCTACTGTTTAAGCCCCAGGGTTCACTTCCTGCCCAGGCTCCAACAAAAGGAGCACCCCAGCCGGGAAAAGTCTCTAGCCCTGTTGCAGCAGGGCAGCCATCCAGCCCTGACAGCCACTCAACGGACATACCCCAGCGAAGTTTGGGTCAGGCCAGCGATCACCTTTCGGCTATGAAACAAGCCCTTTCCGGCAAAGACAGTGCGCCCGAAAAGCAAGCCAACCCCATGGCGGCGAAGCCATCTTCAGCGCCGAAGTCAGAGCCTTCAGCCGGCAAGGAGCCTTCAGCCAGTAAGGAGCCTTCAGCGGGAAAAGAGCCTTCAGCCCACATGCAGCCCCCGGCCAATAAACAGCCTTCAGCGGGACAAGAGCCCTCAACCGATAAAGGGCACTCAGCAACCAATACGCCCTCATTCAGCGGCTCACAGTCCGCTGCAGTTGCAACCCCAACCTTAAAAACCAACAGTCCGCGTAAAGTGAGTGTGGTACGGTTAAATGACCCTTGGGCAGACTTGGTGGGTGTGCTGGAATTGGACGGCCCCGTGCGTAACTTTGCCCGTAACTGCGCGCTTGCGAGTCAGAAGGATGATGTCTGGACTCTGGCCATTAGCCCTCGCTTTGAGGCGCTTTATAAAACTGAAAATAGTCAACTGTTAGAACAGGCCATTGGCTCCCATCTGCAGAAACAGATAAGATTGGAAGTCAACTTCGTCGAGCCCGCTAGCGCAACTCCTGATCAGTTGCTTGCAAGCTATAAGCAAAAGAAGCTGGATCAAGCCATTTCGTTGCTGAAGAATGATCCATTTGTGCAGGATCTCCAAACCCTGTTTGGGGCAAGTCTTGACGAGAAGTCCGTGCAGGCCAGGGACAGCTAACCCCATACTTTAACCAGAATGAGTTGTAACGTTATGAAAGGTCAACTTGGAGACTTAATGAAGCAGGCGCAAGAGATGCAAGAGCGCATGCAAAAAATGCAGGAAGAGGCAGCCAATGCAGAAGTGACCGGTGAATCCGGTGCAGGTATGGTGAAGGTGACCATGACTGGCCGCCATGACGTGAAAAGGGTGCAGATTGATGATGGGCTCCTCTCAGAAAGTAAAGAGATACTTGAAGATCTAATTGCGGCAGCGGTAAACGATGCTGTGCGCAAAGTTGAAAGTTTTAACCAAGAGAAAATGGGTGGGCTGGCATCCGGTTTAAACTTGCCTCCTGGCTTTAAGATGCCGTTCTAACTTGATGTTTGGTTGAGGTTTAATGAGTTTTAGCCCCCTCACGACAAAATTGATAAATGCGCTCACCTGCCTGCCTGGAGTGGGGCCCAAGTCCGCCCAGCGTATGGCGCTGCACTTGCTGGACCGTGATCGTCAAGGCGCTGAGAGCTTGAGTGCCACACTGCAATTGGCCCTGGAGAAGATCGGTCGTTGCCAACGTTGTCGAAATTTCAGTGAAGATACAATTTGCCACACCTGTAGCCAGACCAACCGCGATCCATCACTGCTGTGCGTAGTGGAAGGTCCTGCCGATGTCATTGCCATTGACCAGAGTGGGGGTTACAGAGGCTTCTATTTTCTTCTTCTGGGGCATCTCTCACCCATTGACGGTATCGGACCCGAAGAGATTGGGGCCGAACAGCTAGCCCAGCGGCTGGAGGAGGGCGAAGTGAAAGAGCTGATCATTGCCACCGGTACCACCGTGGAAGGGGAAGCCACCGCCCATTATCTATTTGAAATGGCTCAAAAATACGGCATAACCGCCTCGCGTATTGCCCATGGCGTGCCCATGGGAGGCGAGCTTGAATACGTAGACAGCAACACACTGAGCTTGGCCATGCAGGGGCGTAAAGTCATACAATCTCAGTAACGAACCGGCCCAGTGGCCCCACTACGGGAAGTAGTGTTCTAAGAGTGATGGAACTATAATCAATTTGATTAGAAAAAGTCAGAGAGCGCTGTGCAAAGCAACTGGATCGATCAGCCATCCCAATTATTGGGCTTATGCCAAACCCTAAACCAGCAAATAGCCGATTTTTCCCCTCAAAATGACGCTGAAAAGCTGCCTATGGCAGTGGATACGGAGTTCCAGCGAACCAATACCTACTATCCCATTCCGGGACTCATCCAAATCGCCACATCGGAAAACCATATCTATTTGATTGATCCCACCTGCTTTTCCAAAGATGAGTTGCAGCCGTTGGGCGATCAGATATTGCATCCCCAACGTGAGCTATTAATGCATAGCGCTGGAGAGGACTTGGAAATTTTTCTTGGATTATGGGACCGCTTGCCACCTCACCTGTTTGATACCCAAATAGCCGCAGGTTTTGTAGGGTTTGACCGCCAGGCCGGGTTGCAACGGCTTTTGCTGGAAACCCTGGGCGTGGAATTGTCAAAGGAAGAAACCCGATCGGATTGGCTGCGGCGGCCGCTTTCAGACAGTCAGCTCCTTTATGCAGCGGAAGATGTGCGGCATCTATTTAAATTAGCGGATTTGCTCAAGAGCAAGCTTGAAGAGCTTGGGCGCATGTCCTGGAGTGAAGAAGAGTGTGGCAGTCTGGTGGCAAAAGCTCTTAATAAACCTGCGGACCATGAGCTTTACCTGGGTTTTGGATCCGGTTGGAAATTTTCGCCACCCCAACAAGCGGCGCTCCGTCACCTTGCACAGTGGCGGGAACAGACGGCACGTAACCAAAATATTCCCAGAACCTTTATCGCCAAAGATCCTGGACTGTATGGCTTGGTGGAGAAAAAGCCTCGTCACAAGGGGCAACTCAGTGACGCCGGACTTCAGGGTAACCAGATTCGTAAGTTTGGTGATCAGTTAATTGCCGAGTTACAGGTGGGTTTGCGGCAACCGGTTCCAGATGTGTTGATTCAACGCCCCCTCACCAAAGGTCAACAGAAGCGCTACAAACAGCTTAGATCCTGGGTGCAGAACCAGGCGGAGCAACTTAACGTGCCCCAGGATTTGCTTTCCAGTAAGGCTCAGTTGATCGGTTACCTGCGAGCACGGGAAAACCATACCACATCAACTGACAGCCCTTATGTGGGAACTTGGCGAGAACAGGCATTACAGCCATTTTTAGATTCCAAAGCCTTGGATACAGAGACTTCAGCGGAAGCGGATTAGAATGACTACAAATAAAATAATGTGTTCGGTTTACCGTAGCCCAAATAAAGAGGGCATGTATATCTACGTACCTAAAAACGACCCTTTCGAGCAGGTTCCTGAGGCGTTGCTGCAACAGTTTGGTACACCGGGTCATGTTATGGATCTGTTGCTTACCCCTGAGCGCTCGTTAGCACGGGTCGATGTCAGAGAAGTCATGGCAGCGGTTGGCAATCAGGGTTACTTCTTGCAGATGCCGCCTTTGGATTAAAGCCATGGATGTTGACTATTGGAAGCATAAAACACTGGAGCAAATGAATCAGCAGGAATGGGAAGCCCTTTGCGATGGTTGCGCTTTGTGCTGTCTACAAAAATTGCAGGACGACGAAACCGATGAAGTCTTCTATACCTGCATTGCCTGTGAGCAATTGGATTTGCTCAGTGGAAAATGCAAAAATTATCAGCAGCGCTTAAAGCTGGTAAACGACTGCGTGAAAATAACCCTGGATAATGTTGAAGAGTTTCGATGGTTACCCCACAGTTGCGCCTATCGCACCTTGGCAGAAGGCCGGCCATTGCAGCCATGGCACCCGTTGGTGTCAGGCAGTGATGAAAGTGTTCATGAGGCGGGTATTTCTGTGCGGGGTAAAGTTATTCCCCAGCACCAGGTACCGCCAGAAGAATGGGAAGATTACATTATAAATTGGGTTCAGATGTAAACCCTCAGAGGAAAATAACAACATGTTGGAAAGTAGTGAAACACTGATGGCCTGGGGGGCTTATTTATTGGCTGCAGTGGGCATTATGGCTGTGTGGTGGAGGCTCACCCGGTTTATTCCCTGGATGCTGCCCAAGCAACTGTTGAGAGTGATTTTGGCTGCCTTGCTTCTGGTTCCAGCTCCCGTGTCCGGTGTTCACAGTGAATGGGCCCCGGCAATTTTTGTACTGCTTTTTGATATGACTCTGGTAGATCAAAAAGACCCTTTGCGGGCGGTGGCCTATCTGCTTTACGCTCAGGGGCTAGGTTTGGTCGCTTTAGTACTGGACGGACTTGCTCGCCACTTCCTGTTTAATCGAACTGCCGCAGGTTCTGAGCCGGAACCCATGGAAAATCCCACCTAAACACCCCTAAACACCCCTAAATACCCCCAAGGGCATTCCTTTCAACGGCTTGCTCATCACGATTCTTTTCTTGGTCAGGAAAATGCCGCCAAAGCTGCTATAACTAATTGGTATTGGTATCATTTTTTGACGGAGCCTGATGTGAAGCTACCGCCGCTACCGGGGCTGGTGTTAATCGTTGTTTTATGGGCAGTTTTTTATGCTGGTCAAGGGGTTTATGCAGAAACCACCCCTGGGGCAGATACCCGTGTGCTTATTGATATTTCCGGCAGCATGAAAAAAACCGACCCGCAAAACCTGCGGGTGCCAGCGGTGAAACTGCTGCTCAACCTGGCCAAGGAAGATAGCCGATTCGGTGTTTGGTCCTTTGGTCGCTACGTCAACAATCTGGTACCCAGTGCCAATGTTAATACTCAATGGAAGGCCCAGGCTGCCAAGAAAGTGGAGGCAATCAACTCGGCGGGGCTGTTCACGAATATTGGGCTCGCCTTAGAAAAAGCCACCAACGGTAATACGGTGCCTGATCCGGGATGGGAGCGAACCTTAATCTTGCTCTCAGATGGTATGGTAGACATATCAAAAGACCCCGAAGTGAACGCACAGGAGAAGAAGCGGATTCTCACTGAGCTTGTGCCCAAAATAAAACAGGCCGGTTTTCGTATCCATGGTGTGGCACTGTCTGAGCAGGCGGACCAGGATTTTCTAAAAGAACTTTCCCTAGAGACTGGTGGTGGCTACTCCCTGGCACGAAATGCTGACGAGTTAATGGCTGCTTTTGTGAAGGCGTCCGACAAGGTGAATGCCCCAGAGCAGGTACCTCTCGAGAACAACAGTTTTGAAATCGACAATTCCATTAAAGAATTTACTGCTTTGATATTTCGGCGTCCTAACGCACGAGATACCCAGCTGGTGGCTCCTGATGGCATAAAGTACAGCTTGTCCCGTGGCAGTAGAAACGTCAGTTGGTTCACCGATAAACAATACGATCTTATCACGGTGTATAACCCAGCCCCTGGCACCTGGAAAGTCATCGCCGACCTGGACCCCTCGAACCGTGTCACAGTTATATCTGATCTTAATGTGACCATGGGAGGTTTGCCAGAGAACGTGCTTGAAGGTGAACGTCTAACCATGACCATGCAGATGGATGAGCAGGGCAGGGTTATTACCAATCCCAATTTTTTGGAATTAATGGACATTACTTTCCGTCAGGAGACAGACTCCGGTGAAACCTTTGAAGGCAAGCTATCCCACAACCCCGACGGCTCTGCCAAGATTCCAGAAGACGGTATTTATCAAGCTAAATTGGGGCGTACTATTACCCAAGGCCAGCACACATTTTCGGTTATCGTAGACGGCAAAACATTCAAGCGCAAAAAATCCCAAACCGTAATGGTTCATAACGAAGTGCTGCAGGCGGATACCCAATACAGCGACAATCAGGGCGAAGTGCTGCAATCATTGGTAATGACCCCAAATGCAACGCTGGTGCAAGCGGAAAGCTTAAGCCTGGTGGCTCAGATCACTGACCCCAAAGGAGAGAAGACCATACAAAATGGGGTGCAGCAAGAGGACGGCAACTGGCGCATAGATGTTGTGCCCTTTGGCGCCCAAGGGGAGTATGAAGTTCGGGTAAAAGTGTCCGGAAATTCGTTAAATCAAAAACCTTTTGAGATGGTTCAGGGTCCTTACAGCGTTGACTATACTCCCTTGGGTATTAACAGCGAACCACAACCAGAAGCCCCCGAGACGGTGGAGCCTGAGCCTGTGTTGGCGGAACCCTTTGACCCTGCTGCCATGGAAGTTCCTGATTTAGAGGTGGAAGAGCTGCCCCCGGACGATATGCCACCGCTGGAGGAAGAATTGCCTCCCTTGGCTGAAGAAAGCGTGGACTACCCTGTGGATGAGGAGGAAATACCAGAAGAATCCAACGACTGGTTGATGCTCATGGCTGCTTTCATACTCGGTAATCTATTGATTCTGGGTGGCGGCATATTCTTGTATCTCAAGTTTTTACGTAAAACCGATGCTGAGCAAAATCAGGTGGTTGAAGAGATTGCACAATTGCAAGAACAGAAACGCCAGAAACAAGACCCGATACAGGAACCCGTGGTAGCCCAGGAATCAGAACAAGAGGAGCCACAACAAGCAGAGCCTGTTATGGAACCTGCAGAAGAAGTTAATTCCATGGTGGATCCTGAATTTGATCTTTCTGAAGATGAGACCCAAATTCGAACCCAGGCCAGCGACGAGCCTGACACTGGAGAAATGGATTTGCCGGATATTGAAACGGCAACAGAAAGTCCTGTTCAAGCGGAACCGCCGCTTCTAGACGATGTTGAGATCCCCAATCCAGAACCCGCACTAGAACCTGCACCAGAACCCGCTCCACCCAAGGAGGCTGAGGAAGCCTACATAAATGAAGCGGAACCCCTGGAGCTGGATGACGATGAAATGATCGAGATTGATGATGACTTCGAAGATGAAGATCTCGATGCGATCGATGCGGATACCAGTTTAGAAGAACTGGATATGATGCTCAGCGAACAGGAACAGGGAGAAGAACAGACGGAGGAACAACTTAATAAGACTATTGATGAAATGCTGGATGCTCCCACGGAATTTCCTGATCCGACTGACGACGATGACGATTCCAGTTTCGACGATGATGAGTTTATGCTTGATGACCCGAAAAAAGGCTAACTGCGGGGTAGGCAAGTGTTAAAACAAATTGAGGTATTTGATGTCTAAAAATGGTGACATCGAAAGCATGGATCAGGAGCCTATTCGTATCGGCGCGCGGCTGGTTGTTGAATTGTTGCGTGTAGACCTTGACGAGCCACTAACGGATAAGATCCGCTTAGCACCTCAACGAAATCGCCATGCTCTGGCGTTACTGAAGGATAAACTCTTTCAAATTCAAAAAAACTATAGCTTAACTGAGATGGATTGTACCGTCACAAGCGCTTTAGTGGAACGTTGCAGCGAATACGAAATAGCCTTACCCATTGCTGAACCTGATTGGGGGGCTCTGATTCTCATCGACCGATTGTTTGATACGGTACTGGAAGAGCAAGGTTTAGATGCCGATGCGCAACAATGGTTTTCTTGCTTGCGGATTCCAGTGGCCCGTTATGCTCTTCAAGATTACTCGTTCTTTTTTGCACAGCAAAACCTACTGAGAAGATTCCTGGATCAAGCTTACCTGGCGCTATTGAGTAGCACAGAAAAAAGTCGAAAAGTTAACCGTGAACAACTGAAACTGTACGCCACAAGATTAGTGGGTAATTTAGACCTGGATGTCAGCAGCGTTAATAGTTTATGTATCGAAGCGCAGGCTTGGTTTGCAGGTCAGAAAGAAAAAGTCAGTAAAATTGAAAATCAAATCAAAGAACTGGAAACCTCACGGCGCAAGGAGCGGGTGGCAGAACCTCGGGTTGTAGAGCATTTGAATAGAGTGGCAGCGGGTAAAGATCTGCCTATTTTAATTATTGAGTTTCTCCATGGCGAGTGGCGTAAATCATTGTTGCTGACCTCCATGAGAGAAGGTGATACGGGTTCCACCTGGAAACGACAATTACGCATCACGGAGTCCATCGTGGAGTTCGTTAGTGGTTGTGCTGACTTGGCATTGAGGGAAAAGTACCGCGGTTTTTTTCCGGTTCTTATTAAAAATATTCGCTCACTATTGGTAAGTGTGGATGCCGAACAACAGTTGCAAGATGTGTTGGAGCCAGTGGAACTGGTATTCAGCGCGTTACTCAGCGGTGCTGTGGCGGAGACAGACACAGTGCCGACGTTGAAGCAGGTGGATCAGTTTGTAACGCCGGTGGAGATATCGGAAACCAGCCAGGATTCAATAGAAAAAATTGATGCCCTTAAAGAAGGAGACTGGCTGCGAATGCGCACCGGAGACGGAAGTCACGAGCTTTGCAGTGTGACTTTGAAAGGTAATAGCAATGAATCCTGGATATTGGTGAGCCAAAGCGGAAAAACCGTGGCAAAGAAAAACAGTCTGCAATTGGCGAGGGCTTTGGATGGTGGCGTAATTCAAATCCTAACCCAAAGTCAGTTTTGGGATCATTCCATTCAACAGCATTTTAAAATCGCACATCAAAATTGGTTGGCCCATAAAAAGCAAATGGAAGCGCTACAAAAACAATTGGATGCACAGCGCGAACAGGAAGAAAGGGACCGTGCCCAACAGGAGTTGGAGCGTCAGGCCCAGGAGGAACAGCGTCGGAAAGAGCTGGAAGCCTTAGAAAACACCCACTTGAATGGACCTGATGTGGGTGTTCATGATCTGTCACCGTCAGAAGCGTGCGATGACGTGGATGAATACCTGGGAAGCCGAACTATCAGCGATGACGAAATGGCGAGTGCATTACAAGCGGTAGAGAAAATACAGGTGGGTGGATGGATTACTCAGGAGACTTCCGATGGAGCACAACGTTGCAAGTTGGCAGTGAAGATTCGGGGTATAGATAAAATGGTTTTTGTTGATCGATTGGGTATCAAAGCGCTGGAAACTGACAAGCTGGAATTGGCGAAGCTGATTGCCTATGGTGCAGTCACCATTACTGATGCAGGAACCAAGTTTGATAATACGCTCGAGCAAGTGGTTCGCAGTATTCAGCAAGAGCGTAAATAGAAGGGCTGATATGAACGATAAGCGCAAATTCACGCGGAAAATCTACAAAGAAAATGCATTTGTGGAAATCATTGAGCAACGGGGACAAGCTGATTTTGTGCAAAAGGTGATTCCTTGCGAAACGGTGGACCTATCGGAAAACGGGCTGAAGATGTATATGAGCGAGCCGGTTCAGCAAGGCTTGATTACTGATTTGATTATCGAGTTGAATGCATCTCAGCAGCGTTACCGGTTAACAGCGGAAGTAAAATGGATATCGGAAACCGCCGATGACGGTTGGTATTTTGTGGGTTTCGAACTATTTGATGCTGAAGATACACACTATGGAGAGTGGGTCAAAATGATAGCTGAGAGAGAGCGGTTTCTTTAAGTACCGATGACAGAAGCTCTGTGTTCAAGCTTCAGTCATCGGTGAAGATCTGGGTTGACTCTATTGTAAACTGATTTTGCCGATCACTGAACGTTTTCAGCCTCGCTAAATACACCTTGGAACAATACAGAACTCAAGTAACGTTCGCCGGAGTCCGGCAAAACGACAACGGTGGTTTTGCCTTCATTTTCTGGTTTTGCCGCAACTTTTAAAGCAGCACAGAGTGCAGCACCGCAGGAAATACCCGCCAGGATACCTTCCTTCTCCATTAGCAGCTTGGCATGTTCAATGGCTTCATCGTTAGTCACTTGCTCAACGGAATCCACCAGTTCCAAGTCCAGGTTCTTAGGAATAAACCCAGCGCCAATGCCTTGAATTTTATGCGGGGAAGGTTTGATTTCTTCACCAGCCAAAGCTTGCTTAATTACAGGCGAGTCGGCTGGTTCCACTGCTACGGATTGAATGGCCTTACCCTGGGTGTTCTTTATATAGCGGGTGATTCCGGTAATAGTACCACCGGTACCCACGCCACTGACTAAAATATCGATTTCGCCGTCGGTATCGTTCCAGATTTCCGGCCCCGTGGTTTTTTCGTGAATGGCTGGGTTGGCGGGGTTTTCAAATTGTTGAAGTAGAAGCGCGTTACCTCCGCTTTGTTCCACGATTTCGTTAGCCTTGGCTATGGCCCCGGGCATACCCTTGGGCCCTTCTGTAAGAACCAGGTTAGCTCCAAGGGCTTTAAGAACTTTACGTCTTTCCAAGCTCATGGTGGATGGCATGGTCAGGGTTAATTTGTACCCTCTTGCCGCACAAACAAATGCCAGGGCAATACCGGTATTGCCACTGGTGGGTTCCACTAATTCCATGCCTGGTTTCAGTTTGCCGTCTTTCTCGGCCTGCCAGACCATGTTGGCGCCTATTCGACATTTTACTGAGAAGGCCGGGTTGCGATTTTCCAGTTTGGCGAGGACATTATGAGAGGTGAGATTTTTTAACCGCACCAGGGGCGTGTTGCCGATAGTGAGGGAATTGTCGTCATATATGTTGGCCATGTGGGATGCCCTTTGCTGAGTTGGGGGATTTGGGGATAGATTTCGATTCTACACGGCCCTAATTCATTTTCAATCACGCTGCCCCTGCAAACTGGTTCACAGGGAGGCTTTGGATCCTGGCTTTTGGAATCCAGTCCCTCCTAATGTGTGAACAAAGTCAACATAATTTCCTACTTGCCATAAGTAACTGCTGCTAGTCTTATCAGTAACACGATGTAACCTAACGTTACCAAGATTAAGGTGTGGATACTATGAAAGACTGGATGCTCGCATTACCCATCGCGTTATTTACTTTAAGTTCCACCGTATACGCTGAGGTTAACACCGACCCTAAGGTGCTCTCCGATCAGCTTTTCCGTACGGGTTTGGCTTTTTGCAATGAAGCGTCTAAAAAGAGCCGTACTGATACTCAACTGGCTCGAGCCGATTTCGCAAATTATGAGTCTCATCTGGAGCGGGCCAAGGCCATATACCCTCAGTTGATGGATGAAAACGACTTTGCCAGCCGCGAAGCCACCCGTTGTGAGTTGGTTGATGACAACATTGCACGGGCTGAAGCCATGCCTCTCATAGAGCAAGGGCTGGCATATTGCAATGAAGCCAAGACTCGCTTAGAAGCTTCCAGTGGTGTATTTGAAGCGGAAACGAACCTTAAACAATACAAGGAGTTGCGTGACCAGGCATTGGAAACCACGCCAACAATTCTCAGGGTGGGTTCAGTGGCCGTGCAAGTTCGTGTGTGTGATGGGCTGGATGAAAAAATTTCCTTGGTGGAGATCCAAATGAAACGTACTCACAGGGAAACCGATAAGGTGATCGCTTCATTCAACAAAGCCATGGATACCTGTCAGGTTGGTACGGGCATGCTTAAAGGGGCCACTTCAAACCCTGAAACGGTGGAGGCTGCAGGGCAGGTGCTGAAACAGCTGACCCAGTACCAGGAAAATGCTGAGCAACAGGCCAGTGCGTTATTGCGCAAAGGCAACCTGGGGGCGGATTCGAAAAAACGCTTATCGTCTTTGAAAAGCGACCTGAATAGTTGTTACACCAGCATGACCGCCAGGATCGACCTTTCCAATAAACGCATTCAGGCGAGGGCAGAGTGGTTGGTACAGCGGGAAGCTGCGGAACAGGCCAAACTCGCTGCGCAGGCCGTTGAGGATACCGAGGTTGCGCAACCAGAACAGTCTCAGCAGGCAATAGCCAAGGTGGAAGTGGAGACACCTGAAACCCCTGCCAGCGCCCAAGAACCTTTATTGCAGGGCAGTGAAGTGGCTCATATAGGGACTGGAGAGCTCTAATTTATGGGTATTTAGATCATGTTCAAACCCGCCGGACCGGCTTAATTTAGTATTTTGTCTAACTGGGCGCCCTCAACAGGGCGCCCAGTTGGTTTATAATAGCCGGATTTTCCGTAGTCCTAGGGTAACAAATCATGCAATTTCAAGGTACCGATCAATACGTAACCACCGATGAGCTCCGTCTGGCGGTGAACGCTTCCATTAATCTCCAGCGTCCCTTGCTGATCAAAGGGGAGCCAGGAACCGGCAAAACCATGCTGGCAGAGCAGGTGGCCGAAGGGCTGGGGTTGAAACTGATTCAGTGGCATATCAAGTCCACCACCAAAGCCCATCAAGGGTTGTATGAATATGATGCGGTTTCGAGATTACGTGACTCCCAATTGGGTGATGATCGTGTCCATGATATTAAAAACTACATTAATAAGGGAAAACTTTGGGAAGCGTTTGATGCCGATGAGCAGGTGGTTTTGTTAATCGATGAGATCGATAAAGCTGACATCGAATTTCCCAACGATTTGCTGCAAGAGCTGGATAAAATGGAGTTTTTCGTTTACGAGACTCAAGAAACAGTTAAAGCCAAAAAACGACCTATCGTGGTTATTACTAGTAACAACGAAAAAGAATTGCCCGATGCATTCTTGCGCCGATGCTTTTTTCACTACATTGATTTCCCCGACAAGGAAACCATGCAGAAAATTGTGGAAGTACATTTTCCTGGCATCAAACAGAACATGGTTAAAGATGCCATGGAAGTGTTTTTCGATGTACGTAAGGTGCCTGGTTTGAAAAAGAAACCATCTACTTCGGAGTTGATTGACTGGCTTAAGTTATTGTTGGCCGATGATATCCCTGAAGATGTGTTACAAAATCGCGATAACAAAAGTGCCATTCCACCACTTTACGGCGCGCTGGTTAAAAACGAGCAGGACGTGCACTTGCTGGAACGGCTGGCGTTCATGAATCGTAGAGAGAGCTAATCATGCTTGTGGATTTCTTTTTCGAACTGCACCGAGGCAAAGTGCCAGTAAGCATTCGAGAATTCTTGGATTTGCTGGCAGCTTTGAATGAGCGCATCGTGTATGCGGATATGGAGCAGTTTTATTTCCTGTCCCGTACTGTGTTGGTGAAAGACGAAAAACATTTCGATAAATTCGATCAGGCCTTTAAAAAGTATTTTGATGGCTTGGAAGTATTGGACGATTTGTTTGAAACTTTGATACCGGATGAATGGTTGCGCAAAGAGATTGAAAAAAACCTGAGCAAAGAGGAGCTTGATAAGCTTCAACAGCTGGGGGATTTCGATAAACTCATGGAAGAGTTTAAAAAACGCCTGGAAGAACAGAAGAAACGCCATCAAGGCGGCAATAAGTGGATAGGAACCGGCGGTACGTCACCTTTCGGCGCTTATGGGCAAAACCCGGCGGGGTTTCGAATGGCTGGGCCTGGCCGGACCGGCAAGGCCATCAAGGTTTGGGAAAAGCGTCAATACCGCAATTTGGATGATTCAGTGGAGCTGGGTGTTCGTAACATCAAAATGGCCCTGCGGCGGTTGCGTAAGTTCACCAGAGAGGGAATGCCGGATCAGCTGGATATCGACGATACCATCAGTTCCACTGCTCGTAATGCTGGCTACCTGGATCTTAAAATGGTGCCAGAGCGCCGCAACGGTGTAAAAGTGCTGTTGTTTTTTGATGTTGGCGGGTCAATGGATCCCTACATTCAAACTTGCCAGGAACTGTTCTCCGCCTCTAAAGCGGAGTTTAAGCACATGGAGTACTTCTACTTTCATAATTTCATTTATGACGGTGTGTGGAAAGACAACAGTCGCCGCTGGACAGAAAGAACCAGTACCTGGGATTTGTTGCACACCTACAGCAGCGATTATCGCGTCATTTTTGTCGGGGATGCCACCATGTCACCCTACGAAATCAGTTCTGTGGGGGGCAGCGTTGAGCATTGGAATGAAGAATCCGGTGAAACCTGGCTAAACCGCGTTACCGATACTTTTGAAAAAGTGATTTGGTTAAACCCGGAGCCACAGGATACCTGGGATTACACCACGTCCATAACCTGGACCCAAAAGCTAATGGACAACAGGATGTTTCCGTTGAGCTTGAAAGGATTGGAAGAGGGTATGCGCTACTTGTCTAAGTAGCGCAGTCATCCCATTCAGGCTAGGCATGGGCCTCTTCCACAAATTCAACTTCCGGTAGCGTGGCGGGCGTTACCACCATCTTTTCTGTGGGAGCAACCACCGTTGAAAGACCCACGAAAACGGTTTCACCTTTCTGATTGATAATTTTATTCTCAATCAGGACAATATTTCCTCGACGTTTCTTCTCCACCACTTCCAAATGAGCCGTTATCAAATCACCGGCACGAACCGGCTTTTTAAAACGCATCTCTTGGCCTGCGTAAACACTACCGGGGCCAGGTATGGTGGTGGCG
This sequence comes from uncultured Ketobacter sp., assembly GCA_964016105.1. Classification (GTDB taxonomy): domain Bacteria; phylum Pseudomonadota; class Gammaproteobacteria; order Pseudomonadales; family Ketobacteraceae; genus Ketobacter. The sequence continues at coordinate 20,598 of CAXHEX010000013.1, read as the reverse complement.
ACCGCTGCACTTATTACGGTTGCACACAGCGCACCGTGGGCGATGCAACCACCAAATTGGGTGGTCTTGGCATATTCGTGATCAAGATGGAGAGGATTGGTATCACCGGAGAGAATGGCGAACAGCGTGATGTCCTGTTCAGTCACTTTCTTTTGATACTCCGCTTTCATTCCCACTTCAATTTCATCGAAAGTGGTGTTTTCCAATTTGGCCATTTTTACGCCTCCATTATTGTTATTGGCCAAATTTTAACGGCATTCTGCCAGTGTGGACAGCGAGTAAATGTAACGGATTCTTAGCAGCTTGTTTTCGCTGGTGGTTGTCAGGCGTAGGCTGTCTCTACCTTTTTGGTTTGAGAGATATGTTCTATTTTAGATTCCATCCAATCCAGCAACGATTGATATACCTCGTTACGATTAATTTCGTTGAAAATTTCATGGCGACAATTCTCGTATAGTCTCAATGTCACGTCTTTCAGGCCCCCGGAGTTGAGGTGTTCAGCCAACCGAGCTACCCCGTGTTTTTTAGTGTGGTAGCTAAGGGGGTCTCGCTCTCCGGAAATCAGATAAAACGGCAGGTGGCTTGGAATTCGGCGAATGTTTTTCTGTTGACTAATGGTCTCCAGGCCCTGTAGAAAATCGTCCCATAGCTGATTAGTACACATAAAGCCACATAGAGGGTCTTTGATGTAGCGGTCCACCTGTTCCCGGTCACGGGTGAGCCAGTCTGCTTCAGTGCGGGTCTTGCCCACTTTTTTATTAAAACTAGCGAATGTTTGACGATCTATCAGTGGGCTGCGAGCTTTAGCGCCAGTTCGGTATTTTTCTAATCGAACCAGCATTTTGGGGGCCCTTAGCCCTATTTTGGGGGTAAAACCAGAGCCGGACAGGACCACAGCGTCCAGAGTGTTTCCATGTTCCACAGCGTAGGCCTGAGTTATAAAAGAACCCATGCTATGGCCTAACATCACAACCGGCAGGTTGGGGTGTTCTTTGCGGAAATATTCATTTACAGCTTTGGCATCCCGCAGCACCAGTTGCCAGCCGTCAGAATCATGATAATGACCCACTAGCCCCCCTTTAGGGATAGATTGGCCGTGGCCCCGGTGATCGTGAGCGAAGACCATGAATCCCGCTTTGGTCAGAATCTGGGCCAGTTCATGGTAACGCCCGCTATGCTCGGCCATGCCATGGTTGATATGCACAATTCCGCGAAGCTTGCCGTCTTTAGGTTGCCACTCTCTTAAAAAGATTCTGTGGTTATCGGCGCTATTCAGAAAATGTTGCTGTTCCTGCATAGGGTGGCCCTCATTCCGTGATGTGGTGGTAATTGGGGTTATGTGTGTCCGAGACCGCTATTTTGCCCCTTATAAGCTTTGATTGTATACCCTAGTGATCTATTTGGGGATACCAGCCAGTCCCAACTGATAAAATAATTAGAAAGGGCGACGATGGATACCCAACCATGCCCTTAATACCACCCTGTAAGACCGATTAGTCAGAAAAAATAACGGGATACGGCCTGTCTGGAGGCATCCATTGGCTGGATCTGCCTAGTTTCAATTGGGCAATAATGTTAGTCTCTAGCGCGCCGTCATCGCGGTAACCGTATTCTTGTTTTGGCTCCTTAATGTTTGTTTAGCCAGCGAAATTGCGGCTAAAGGGGCCAAACCTGTTAAAAACTACAATTTAAAATGAGAGCGAACTATGGTCGATAAAATTTGGCTTGATAAGTACCCCGATGGCGTAAAGGATGAGATCAGTTACCAAGATTATCAAACGGTGCTCGACGTATTTGACAGTGCTTGCCAGAGATTCGCGGATCGGCCAGCCCTGACCAACATGGGTGTCACCATCACCTACGGTCAATTGGATAAGTACAGTGCTGACTTCGCTGCTTACCTACAGAAGCATACGACCCTGGATAAAGGCGACCGCATAGCGATTCAAATGCCCAATCTTATTCAGTACCCCATTGCCGTTTTCGGGGCCATGCGCGCCGGGCTTGTGGTAGTGAACACCAATCCGTTGTATACCACTCGTGAGTTGGAGCATCAATTCAATGACGCCGGTTGTAAAGCACTGGTGGCGTTGGCCAACTTTGGTGACGGAATTGAAGACGTGTTGCCCAAGACTGGAATCAAACACGTAATTATCACCCAAGTTGCCGATATGCAGCCCAAGTTAAAACGCACATTGATGAATTTCGTCATCAAGCGCGTGAAGAAAATGGTGCCGAAGTACAAAATCAAGAATGAGGTAGCATTTACCAAAGCACTGGCCATCGGTGCAAATTACAAGTACAACCAGTCCAATCGTCCCCATATTGATGATATTGCGGTGCTGCAATATACCGGAGGTACCACTGGTGTGGCCAAAGGGGCCATGTTGACCCATAAGAACCTGGTGTCCAACATGCTGCAAATGGATTTTATCCTGCGTACCCTGCGGCCAGGACAAGAGGTGGGTATCACACCGCTTCCGTTGTACCACATCTTTTCATTCACGGTGAATTGCCTGGGTATGATGTCCCACGGTGCGGAGAGTATTCTGATCACAAATCCACGGGATATTCCGGCTTTCATCAAGGAATTGTCTGGCCATAAATTCACCACATTTACTGGCTTGAATACGCTGTTTGTGGCCCTAATGAATCACCCGGATTTCTCCAAGCTGGACTTCTCCGGACTGAAAATGACCATAGCTGGCGGTATGGCCATGCAGAAAAGCGTTGCTGATAAATGGGAATCCATCACCGGCAACAAGGTGGCGGAAGGCTTTGGCATGACAGAAACATCGCCGGTGGTTTGCGTTAACCCACCCTATGCCATTCAAGTGGGCACCATAGGGATTCCGGTACCCGGCACCGACGTAAAAATTGTGGACGAAGATGAAAACACATTGCCTCTGGGAGAAAGCGGTGAGCTGTGTGTCAAAGGTCCCCAGGTCATGAAGGGGTACTGGCAGCGCGAACAGGCCACTAAAGAAACCATGACTGCCGACGGCGAATGGTTAAAGACAGGAGATGTGGCGCTTATCCAGGAAGACGGCTATCTGCGTATCGTGGACCGTAAGAAAGACATGATTCTGGTGTCTGGATTCAACGTCTATCCCAATGAAGTGGAAGACGTTGCAGCCAACATGGGCGGTATATTGGAATGTGCTGCCATTGGCGTTGCGGATGAAAAGAGCGGTGAGGCAGTGAAGTTGTTTGTGGTTAAGTCCAATCCGGATTTGACCGAGCAACAGGTAATACAGCACTGCAAGGATAACTTGACTGGCTACAAGGTGCCTAAATACGTGGAGTTTCGGGATGATCTACCCAAAACCAACGTAGGCAAGATTTTGCGCCGGGAATTGCGCAACTAGTCACTTTAGTCACTTTAGTCACTTGATTGGGAGGGCTGGTGTTAAACCCAGCCCTTACCACATCTGCTCTATTTTTCTCTACCTGCAAATTTCGCTACAATGCGCGCCTGTTTTTCAGAGGTTTCGCCGTGGCAGAATCTATCCCCACTGATCAAATCAACCGCTTAAAACAAGCGATAAATCAAGCCATGGTAGTGGACCGTTACGGCTTGCTGCAGTTGTACAAGCGGATTCAGCGTCGAATCAAACAGGGCAAACCCCATAGCCACGACCTGCAGAATTTTCAGCAGCGCTTGAACCAATCGGTGGCTAGAGCTGAAGCACGTCACCGCAACCTTCCCCGCTGGCAATACCCGGAATCATTACCTGTTTCCCAGCACAGTGACGAAATAGTTCAAGCCATCAAGAACAATCAAGTGGTGATCATTGCCGGTGAAACCGGGTCGGGAAAAACCACCCAAATACCCAAAATGTGTTTACAGGCGGGTTATGGCGTAACTGGCTTAATTGGACACACCCAGCCCCGACGCTTGGCCGCTCGCAGCGTAGCGCAACGTATCGCAGACGAAATGGAAACTGAGTTGGGGCAGTCAGTGGGGTTTAAAATCCGTTTTCAGGACAAAGTGTCAGACGCCAGTTACATCAAATTGATGACCGACGGCATCCTATTGGCAGAGATCGCCCATGATCGTCACTTGAACCAATATGATGTGATCATCATTGATGAGGCCCATGAGCGATCCCTAAATATTGATTTTTTGTTGGGCTACTTAAAACAGCTGTTAAAAAAGCGCCCTGATCTCACCTTGGTCATCACATCTGCCACCATTGATCATTGGCGGTTCTCGGAGTTTTTTAACGACGCTCCGGTATTTGAAGTGTCAGGACGAACCTACCCCGTTGATATTCTGTATCAGCCATTGCAGCAATCGTTGGATGACGATGAGGCCACTGCAGCGGATGAAGAATCCACCCTGGAAGACGGTATTTTGCGATCCATCAAATCCATTCTCAAGATGGAACGGGAAAATCCAAACCCAGCGCGCCCCGGTGATATGCTGGTTTTTTTATCCGGTGAGCGGGAAATTCGTCAGGTGGCTGATCGCTTGAGGAAAAACGGCCCGCAACAATTGGAAGTGATCCCGCTGTATTCACGGCTCAGTAACAATGAGCAAAACCGCGTTTTTCAAAGCCACAGCAACCGACGTGTGGTACTGGCCACCAACGTGGCTGAAACCTCCATTACCGTACCCAATATTGGCTATGTGATCGATTCTGGATTGGCGCGAATAAGCCGATACAGTGCCCGTGCTAAAGTGCAGCGCTTACCCATTGAGCCGGTATCCCAAGCCAGTGCCAATCAGCGCGCGGGGCGATGTGGTCGCGTAGCCGAGGGTATCTGTATCCGTTTGTACTCAGAGCAAGAGTTCCTGGATAGAGATACCTTTACGGAGCCGGAAATTCAGCGCACTAATCTGGCTTCGGTTATCCTGATGATGCAGGGATTAAAACTGGGGGATATTAGCTCGTTCCCGTTTGTTGATCCGCCCGATGAACGTTTGATTAATGATGGTTACCGATTACTGGATGAGTTGGGCGCAGTGGACAGCGCCCGCGCCATTACGCCCTTGGGCAAACTGTTGGTTAAGTTTCCCATCGACCCAAGAATCAGTCGAATGTTGGTGGCGGCTAAAGAACACCATTGTTTGCATGAGCTGCTGATCATTGCCAGTGGTTTGAGCGTTCAAGAGCCCTGGTCCCGTCCCCATGATCGTCAAGGGGCTGCGGACGAATCTTTGAAGCAGTTTCAGCACAGTGATTCTGACTTTCTCACCTATTGCGATATCTGGAACCAGATCGAACAGCAACGGACCGAATTGAGTAGCAGTAGATTCCGGCGCTGGTTGGTGACCCGCTTCTTAAGTTATTTGAGGGTAAGAGAATGGCAGGATGTTTATCGTCAATTGAAGCAAGTGTGTCACCAACTTGGTTGGAAAGAGAACACCACGACGGCGGAATATGAAAGTGTTCATCGCGCCATCCTGTCTGGCTTGCTTAGCCATGTGGCTATGAAGGACGACAAAAAAGGTTATCTCGCCAGCCGCAATCGTCAACTGAATTTGTTTCCCGGGTCGGCTTTGGTTCGTAAGAAACCCAAATGGGTGATGTGCGGCGAAGTGGTGGAAACCCAGAAAGTTTACGGGCGAATAGTTGCGGGCATTGAACCAGAATGGATAGAACAGGTGGGTGAGCATGCCCTTAAACGGGCCTACTTTGAACCCCACTGGGAAAAGAAACGAGCAACCACTGTGGCCTATGAGCAAACCAGTTTGTATGGCTTGGTGATCACGCCACGGAGGAAGATCAATTACACCAAAATTGACCCCGAGCTGTGCCGGGAAACTTTTATCCGTCACGCATTGGTGATGGGGGAGTACGATACCAAAGCGCCATATTTTCGCCATAACAAAGCACTTATTGATGGGGTAGAGTACGAAGAGAATAAATCGCGACGGCGGGATATTTTGGTGGATGACGAACGCCTTTATGAGCTCTACGATCAACGTATACCGGCCCAGGTAATCAATGGAAAAAGTTTTGAAGCCTGGCGCAAAAAAGTGGAGAGGGAAGATCCTCGCGTTCTGTATTTAAACAAAGACGATCTGACCAAAGACCAGCAGCACGCTGTGTCAGAGACCGAGTTTCCGGATCAAGTGCAACTGGAGGGCGGCAAGCTTAAAATAGACTATCAGTTCGATCCCGGAAAAACCCACGATGGTTTGAATATTGAAGTGCCCGTTACATTGCTTAACCAGGTGGATGAAGCCAAATTACAGTGGCTGGTGCCCGGTTTAGAAAAAGAAAAGTGCGTGGCCATGATCAAGAGTCTGCCTAAGACTTTGCGCAAAAACTTTGTTCCTGCGCCGGATTTTGCACAGGCTTTTTTGGACACTAATCCTGATCGGTCTCACTCTTTGGATATTCAGCTTGCAGAGTTTTTACGTTCCCGAAAAGCCGTGGATGTTAACCAGGATAGTTGGGATCGATCAAGCTGGCCCTTACATTTGCGGGCAAACCTACGGGTCTTGGATGTGAAGGGAAAGCTGTTGCGGGAAGGCCGTGATATTGAACAAATCAAGATGGGATTGAAATCCGAGTTCCAGGCGTCATTACGGCAACTTAGCCCCATGAAAACGGAGCAGGAAGTCCATGACCATTGGGCTTTTGGTACCATCCCTGAAGTTTATGAGATGGAGCAAGCCAACACCACCATAAAAGCCTATCCGGGCCTGGTGGATAAAGAAACCGGTGTCAGTTTACAGCTGTTTGATACTGCTTATGCGGCAACAAGAGCGTCTGAAAAAGGTTTGCTTAGACTCTGTCTTTTAAGTCTACCCCAACAAATACGCTATTTGAAAAAGCAACATGGATTAGCGGAAAAAACCGCAATAAAGTACTCACCCTTTGGTGACCAGGCATCGTTGTTGGCGGGGTTGGTGGAAAGTGCTTTTTACACGGCTTTTGTGTTCAACCAAAAGCCCGTTCGATCAGAAGCAGACTTTTCTAAGAGGTTAAGCCAGGGTAAATCAAGGTTGGTGGAATCTGCCTCCCATATGCAGGTATTACTGAAAGACATATTGGAGAAGCACCATGATATTATGGTGTTGATCAACAATGATAAGTCGCCGGCTAAACAGGCCACCAAGCAAGATGTTCGCTTACAACTGGAGCGATTGTTTCCCAAATTATGGATTACGGAAATTCCTTTGCAGGCATTACAGATGTATCCCCGATACCTGGATGCGGTGATACAGCGTTGGCATCGCTTGCAGGGTAAGATTGAGCGTGACCAACAATGCATCGATGAGCTTGCCTTACTGTGGAAACAGTACAGTGAACGTGCACAAAAGCTGGAAAAAGACGGGGTAATGGATCAGCACCTTCAAGAATGGCGTTGGGCTTTAGAGGAGTATCGCATTTCGTTATTTGCCCAGGGAATGAAGACCGCTTTTCCTGTGTCACACAAACGCTTGCAACAAATGTGGAAAAAGGTCCCGTCGTAGAGATCTTAGGCCATAGTGGCCTTATTTAGTTCGGCGCCCTGGGTTTTTAACTGGTATTGTACTTTTCGGCTGGTTCTGGCCCTACTTATTGCCTCGGCAATGACGTTAAGGCTCCAAACAATGAGCTTGGCAGCCTTAGGGCTGGTATATCAACACAATTGCTCACATATCAGTGTGCTTACGCACTCAGATGCAGTGCATGATCACTTCCCATTCATGTTAGACTGAGCGCTGGCTTGGCGATGACATTATCTGTCACAACACAAACCTGATGCACTAACGACCAGTGTTTGATAACAACTATACCAATGTACTGCTGCTAAATATTATTTTTTGCCGGAGGCACACGTGTCCCAGACTCATTCAAACCATGCTGTGGTTATCAGCGGAACCGGACTTTACACGCCGGAAGAGACGATTTCTAACGCGGAATTAGTAGACTCTTTTAACAGATATGTAGACTTATACAATGAACAGCACAAGCAGGAAATTGAATCCGGCGAGCTGGAGGCACTGTCTCATTCCAGCGAAGAGTTTATATACAAGGCTTCAGGTATTGAGAGCCGCTATGTGATGAATAAATCTGGCGTTTTGGACCCCACACGCCTCTGCCCAAGTATTCCTGATCGTAGTAACGATGAGCCATCAGTACAGTGCGAAATCGCCGTAGTTGCGGCCAGGCAAGCGATGGAAAGAGCCAACAAGCGCCCCGAAGATATTGATGCTGTGGTGGTTGCCTGCTCCAATATGCAGCGTCCGTATCCTGCTATGGCCATTGAAATTCAGCAGGCTTTAGGCATTAACGGTTACGGCTATGACATGAATGTGGCCTGTTCATCCGCCACTTTTGGCTTGCAAAATGCCCGTGACTCAATAGTCAGCGGTGCGGCCAAGTGCGTATTGGTGTTGAATCCGGAAATATGTTCCGGTCACCTTGCATGGCAGGATAGGGATTGTCATTTCATTTTCGGCGATGTTTGTACCGCCATGGTGGTGGAGAGTGAGGCTACTTGTACCAGTCCTAACCGTTGGCAAATACTGGGAAGCCGTTTACAGACTCAGTTTTCCAATAATATTCGTAATAACTTCGGGTTTCTAAATCGCTGTGATGAAAACGGCGTCGGCGCCAGAGACAAGCTGTTTGTGCAAAATGGCCGCAAGGTGTTTAAAGAAGTTGTGCCTATGGTGGCGGAAATGATCAGTTCCCATTTGGCTGACGAAGGCGTGTCCGTGGAAGATCTTAAACGTATGTGGTTACACCAGGCTAACTTGAGCATGAACCTGTTAATATCAAAAAAGGTGTTGGGCAGAGAGGCTAGCACCGAAGAAGCTCCGGTTATATTAAACGAGTATGCCAACACCAGTTCCGCTGGATCTATCATTGCGTTTCACAAGTATTCCGAAGACTTCGCAGAAGGCGAGGTGGGTGTGATCTGTTCTTTTGGGGCGGGGTATTCTGCCGGCAGTGTAATAGTTCAGAAGTGTTAAAATAACCGGTGACTCGGGAGGCGTCGCGAGTCACCTTATCCCCCCCGATAATTTCTCCCAATTGATCGCTACAGAAAAAAAAGAAAAAATTTCACCTTTCCCTGAAACAATCCTTCACCCTGTGAGTCTCTAGAACTGTAACCAATTGAGAACTGCTTCAATTGGAACACCCTGCAGGTAGACTTACCTGCGATTATATTAACTATCTTAATAAACTGTCTTTTAGGAGATAAACATGTCTAAAATCAATACGTTAAACCCAATCGCTGCTGGTCTAGGTGCGGTATTGGTTGCTTCTACTCTGGCTAGCTCACCCGTCAGTGCGGACACCAACCCTTTTGCAACCACTGAACTACCTGGTGGATACATGCTTGCCGGTAAAGAAGGCAAATGTGGTGAGGGTAAATGTGGGGAAGGCAAGTGTGGTGGCGACAAAGCCGAAGGTGAAGGCAAGTGCGGCGAAGGCAAATGTGGCGGAGACAAAGCCATGGACGAAGGTAAATGTGGTGAAGGCAAGTGTGGTGGCGATAAGTCCGGTAAAGAAGGTAAATGCGGCGAAGGCAAGTGCGGAGGATGATTCGTGACAACTGATCTGATGCCCATTTTAGGTGGGGCGGGTCTAGGTTTGCGGCGGGCCATTATTGGCCCGCTTAGCGAACAAAAACCCAGTGCAGTGGATTTTATGGAGGTTGCCCCGGAAAACTGGATTAATTTGGGCGGCCGTTACGGAAAGCAGTTTAGACAAATGACGGATGCCTATCCCTTTGTTCTGCATGGTCTGTCTTTATCTTTGGGAGGCCCGTCACCCATCGATGTGGAGTTGGTAAAAAGTATCAAACGCTTTATGGATCAGCACGGCATTGATGTTTACACCGAACATCTCAGTTATTGCTCTGATGATGGTCACCTGTATGACCTAATGCCCATTCCTTTTACGGAAGAGGCCATCGACCATGTGGTGAAACGGATAGATTTGGTGCAAGACATTTTAGAGCGCCCCATGGGCATTGAAAATGTGTCTTATTACGCTGCCCCCGGCCAGGAAATGAGTGAAATTGATTTCGTTTCCGAAGTATTGCGTCGATCTGATTGTGGCTTGCTTCTCGATGTAAACAATATCTATGTTAACAGTGTCAATCATCGCTATGACGCTTTGGATTTTCTCAGCCAACTACCCGGTGACAAAATTCAATACATCCATGTGGCGGGTCACTACAACGAAGCGGAGGACCTGCTGGTAGATACCCATGGTGCTGAGGTAATTGATCCTGTATGGAATTTACTTGAAAAGGCGTACCAGCTATTTGGTCTCAAGCCAACGCTGCTTGAGAGGGATTTTAATCTACCCAGCGTGGAAGAACTTATGGAAGAAGTTTCCATGATTTCCCAAATTCAGAACAAGTTTCGGCACACAGAAGAGCGATCAGCGTAGCCATGAATACATTACCTCAATTACAGCAGTTGCAAATGGAATTTGCGGGTCATCTGAGGGATCCCGCAAATGTGCGATCTCCGCAAGGGATTGAGCAACGTCGCATGCAAATCTACAGGGATTTGTTCTACAACAATGTGGAAGGTTTTATCAGTGGCGGCTTCCCTGTGCTTAGAAGCATTACTGACGATGAAAAATGGCACCGAATGATTCGAGATTTTTTTTCTCGCTACCGTTGTCAGACCCCCTATTTTTTGGAAATCGCCCAGGAATTTTTAGGGTATTTGCAAACTTGTCGAGAGCCGGAAAACGATGATTGGCCTTTTATGCTGGAGTTGGCCCACTATGAGTGGGTAGAAATGGCCGCCGACACGGCGGAAGGTGAATATCCTGAAACAGGTTTCAATGCTAACGGCAACCTGTTGTTGGCGAGACCTTATTTATCGCCCCATGCTTATGTGGTGAGTTATCACTTTCCTGTTCACAAAATTGGCCCGGATTACTTGCCCGATCAGCCACCCCAAAACCCAACGGTGTTAATAGTGTATCGAGATCGACACTTAGCAGTGCGCTTTATGGAGATCAATGGAGTAACGGCTCGATTACTGGTGTTATTACAAGAAAATGCGGAGTACACGGGGCGGGATGCCATTGAGCAGGTGACAAAAGAGCTACAGCATCCCCAGCCCGAAGTAGTATTGGATGGTGGCCGAGAGGCTCTGCAGCAATTATTTGAATCGGGCATCGTTCTGGGTACTCAGTTGTCTCCAGTGGAATGATAGGAGCGGGTTTTTTATGATGGGTATTTTGAATAAGCTTCAGGATTTGTTCGACAAATCCCGGGCATTGGATTTTTTGGCGCCTTTGGCCTTGCGCTTGTACCTTGCGCCTATTTTTATTGCAGTAGGGTTGCACAAGTTGCATAACTTTGAAGGAATCGTCTATTGGTTTGATCAGTCTTTAGGATTGCCTGCCCCCGAGCTCATGGCATTTTTGGCCACTGCAGCAGAGCTGGGAGGAGGTGTTGCTTTGTTGATCGGGTTGGCCGTTCGCTGGGTAGCCATACCGTTAATGATAACCATGGCCGTGGCGGCAGGTTCGGCCCATTGGGACAATGGTTGGTTTGCAGTTGCGCCTTCGGATCCTGATACCAGTGTTGCCAAAGTGTTGGCTGTAATTGAGTTTCCAGGTGCGGAGGAAAGCCTGCAAAACAGTGTGGAAGTGGGTAAGCGGTTGGGCGCTGCCAAGTCGCTTCTTAGGGAGCACGGGAACTATCAATGGCTCACTGAGAAAGGGGGACTGGTGGTATTGAACAATGGTATAGAGTTCGCGGTAACGTACTTTATCATGCTGTTGGTGCTGTTCTTTCAGGGCGGCGGCAGGTTCATAAGTGTGGACTTCTGGTTAGGAAAAATATTTCGTAAACCTTAATCATTTTGTGTTGGCTTCGCCTTACGAGTAGAATCTGGAAGTCAGTTTACATTGTACGGTGGGACAGAGTGTGAATCATTTTAGGCTGGGTAGAGCGCTAGTTGGGGTAATTGGGGTTTTGCTGTTTTTCAGCGTTTCCAATGTGCAGGCGGTGGAAAACAACCCGGATCCATGGGAAGGCTTTAATCGAGTGGTGTTTAGGTTTAATGACACACTGGATAAATATGTGCTCAAACCGGTTGCTAAAGGCTACGTTAAAGTTACACCGGGACCAGTGCAGCAGGGCGTGAGCAATTTCTTTAGCAATGTAGGTGAAATTCCAACTATTGTTAATGGCCTACTGCAGGCAAAGTTTGCTCAGGCTGGGCTGGATTCCACCCGTTTTCTAGTGAATACCACTGTTGGCTTAGTGGGGTTTATCGACGTGGCATCGCGACTTGGGTTGGAAAAACATAATGAGGACTTTGGCCAAACTCTGGGTTACTGGGGGGTTGAGTCCGGCCCTTATTTGGTGCTGCCCCTGCTAGGCCCAAATACATTGCGCGATAGTTTTGGAATGATTCCCGATAGCTATGTTTCTTTGTACAACACAGTTGATCATGATAAAACCGAATACAGCATCCGTGCTGTGGATGTGGTTGATATGAGGGCGGGTCTATTGGAAGCGGAAAAGCTGGTGGCGGGAGACAAATACACCTTTTTCCGTAATGCCTACCTGCAGCGCCGTGAATTTCTGGTTAATGACGGTAAGCTGGCGGATGATTTCCTCGAAGATGATATGTTGTTTGAGGATGAGTTCGATCCATTTGAAGAAGAGTGACCCTAAGCTAGGGGATTCTTTATTGGGCTGATGGCTTGCAGTATACTTGGCAGTCGCAGCCGCTAAGTTGCACCCCTAATAACAATAAAAATATTGGGTAATATCATGTCTAGAATATTCACGCATCTATTTGTTTTGATTGCCTTTTTGGTCGGCAGTCAGGTTTCTTTTGCGGTTTCAGATGACGTAGTTGAGCGAGGTTGGAAGCCCCAGATCGAATTGGCTGGGGACGGCGATAGCGCGCTTGCGGTGGAGCGCATCAAGGCGTTGTCGGACCTGCAGCGAACGGTGTTCTACGGTCTCCAATACCACGAGGAAACCCAGGCTTTCGTGGACGAAGTATGGGATTCGTTGGAAAAGTTCGATTTAAACCATATCTATGAAATGTTGCCTCAGCGGGATGGGGAATGGCGCCAATTACAAATATACGGTTCGCAAACCGGGGACAGTTATCAGGTAGGACCTGATCCTGTGGTATTGGGTTTGAGCAAACACGGAGATATCGCGCAGTTGGGCGACTTGTCTGTGCAAGTGCGTGCCAAAAAAATTGACGGCAAACCTGGCAATCATTATTTGTTTAATAATGACATCCGCGTAGGAATAGGCGAAATGCAATGGCCAGCGGTTCAAAGAGCCGCCGAAGAGACTTTCCGGGTTATGGTTGATGGGTCTCCCTCGTTTCAAAATAATCAGCGTCAGGGTGTAGCGCAAAGCTATCGCGATAAGGTCATAAGAATGAATCCTCAGCTTAGCTCTGAGGATGTGGATATTATTGCCCCTTTGTGGGCTTCCTTTCCTGCAATGTGGGAACTGTTGTCCCATTTGGGCGAAATTGAAGATGTAGTTTATCATGACCTCGATAAGCCCTATCGCCAGTTGAAGACCTCGTTCGTTGTTGATCCCAAGAAGATGAAGCAACTCTATCCTTCCTTGTCATCGCACTTGGTGTCGATGAATCGTCTATTCAAGGGTTCATTCCGACTCGAGGATGAGCGAGGTGAGTTGCTTACGGCTGAGATCGATAGCAAAAGTATGAGGGGCTTCGTGGAATTGTTTGTGGCTGATGGCCGAATTGTTCCCATTAAAGGCGGTAAGGTGGTATTAGATGCCCCACCCATGGAGCAAAATAAGCCGTTGGAGTTCACCGCCCATATGGACAGTACCATGTCCATTTTAGGGGTGGTTACCCATATTCAAAATGCAAAAGCCCGTGTGCAGTTCCTTTCCCATGACTCGGGCATGAAAATGGTTGGCCAGCTTAATCATGTACCGGATATTCAGGTACAGGGAAATGCCCTTGGCTTTATGCCAACGGCTTTGATTGATGTGGTGTTGCCCAAAGACCTTCACGAAATTATTGAAGAGTTTATGAGTGTGGCTTGCCTGGGAAATGAGGGTAAGGGAATACTAGTGGGCGCCCAATTTGATCAGGGTGAAAAAGGCCGCACATCCACTTTAGCCATCAAGAGTGCAATCGAAGGGTTGGACAACTTCTTTGTGCGTATCGGTATGGGTATTGTCAGTGATCGGGTGATTCCAGATCCAAAAGTTTCAACTGATTTGCGGAAATTGATATTTGATTCTCAGGAAGCTTTTGCCTCTGATTTGAAGGGGTTTGAAGCTGTGGCCAGTAAAAAAGTTGCTGGCCGATTCTAGTGTCATAAAAGCGAAAATAAAAAAGCCCTCTTGTTTGAGGGCTTTTTTATTAGTTGGTAATGTTTTTTATGACAACACCCAGTCGAAAGAAATGCATGTCAGGGAACGGTGTCACCCTGACCACTTCTACAATTGCGTCCAGGGGAGAAAAGTCAGGCCCTTCGGAAGGAATCGTGACTTTCAAACGATCCCCCATTTCGAGCTTTTTCTCGGTCTCTAACAACATGCCCGCGCCACTCAGGTTTCTGCAGCGGCCTTCATAGCGTTCTTTGCCGTCCACTTTGGTGAAGGTTACCATGGTGTCAACCTTCATTCGGATGAAGCCGCGCTTTTCCTCGTAGGATCTTTCTGACAAAGTCATGCGTCCTCTCTTGCTCTATCTAGCCATGTTCTTGTGATTGTTTATTACTCTTAGGGTATACACCGTAGGTAATGTAAATTCAGTATATCAGAGCATTGGGATAACGCTACGCTTTTAGAACGCTAAATTCTTTAGACATGAATGATGGTTCTTTGCTCCCCGGTTGCAAATTACCTGTAGAGAGAGTAATTTTTAATCTTACCTAAGGATAGTGGGTTAGTCTTACTTCTAATGAAGTCCTTTTCACCAGCAGAATATCCAAATCACGTACTGCTCATCGACCAGGATCTGAGCTTGCAGACCGATGTTGCGAACTGGTTAAGAGTGGAAGGTTGCCGTGTGCATTGCGAATCTGATGGACTCAATGGCTTGAAATATTGGCAGCAACATCATCCTGATGTGGCGATTTGTGATGTATCCTCCGAGGGAGTGAATGGACTGGAGGTTTTGCAAGAGATCAAGCATAGCAGCGCGGAGACCCAGGTTATCATGGTTTCAGAAGCGGGTGAGAAGGATGAAGTGGTGGAAGCCCTAAGATTAGGTGCTTCTGACTATCTGATTAAACCCATTTCTGATTCAGCGGTGTTGACCCACGCCGTGAGGCGGGCTTTAGAAGAGCATCATTTGATACAGCAAAATCGCGTTTACCGGGAGCAGCTTGAGGCCAAGAATCGCGAGTTAAAGCAAAGCCTGCGTTTGCTTAAAGAAGATCAAGAGGCGGGTAGGGCGGTGCAGTTGAAAATGCTACCGGCCAATCGCAAATCCTTTGATAACGTCAATATTGAATACCGAATTATTCCATCTCTCTACTTGAGTGGTGATTTTCTCGACTTTTTTAGCCTGGGAGAAGGGCGCATTGGTTTCTACTTGGCCGATGTATCAGGTCATGGCGCTTCGTCTGCTTTTGTTACTGTATTACTCAAAACCATGGCCAACCGTCTGAAACAACAGTATCGAAATAATGAAACTGATTGGTTGATGCCGGCAGAGATTCTGCAAAATGCCAATAAAGAATTGCGTCCTTTGGGGTTGGGTAAGCACTTGGCTATTTTTTGTGGTTACATCAATTGCCACAAGAAAAAAATGGTTTTTAGTAGCGCTGCTCACTTTCCTCCTCCCATTCTGGTAACAAACGGTAAAACTATAGCGCTTGAAGGCAAAGGGCTTCCAGTGGGATTATTCGAGGAAGTAAGTTATGAAAATCAAGAGCTTGAGTTAGGGGACAGCTTTAATTTGGTGCTGTTTTCCGATGGTGTGCTGGAAGTTATGGAGCAGGGCTCTGTGGCAGAAAAAGAGCGTCATCTTATGGAAATAGTTTCCCAAGGCATCCATAATATAGGGCAGCTGTCTGAGCACTTGAATTTGGACAGCCTTGAGACTGTACCCGACGATATCGCTTTGCTGACAGTCTCATGTAATGAGCCTGAATAACCGCGCTATCATCGATAACGTGAGAGTGTCAGAGGTTTAGACTGCGTTTGTTACGCAAGGTTAAAGGTAGTTTGCAGATAGATGGCTGAATCCAACTCGGGAAAGGCGCTTTATGCAGTTCACCAAGGTACATATGTGGTGAAGCTCATCGGCGAAATTCGTGTTCCCATCTGTACCACCCTCGATAGTTTCATCGAAACCATGTTCGGTGATAGTAATCTTAACTCCGTTCTAATTGATCTTAGCGAAACCTCGGTAATCGACAGCACCGCCCTGGGGCTGCTGGCAAAGGTTGCAATTCGTTCTTCAAAACGACTTGACCGCAAACCGCTCATCATAAGTACTGAATCTGACATCACCCGCGTGATAGAAAGTATGGGTTTTGAAGAGGTGTTCAACATCGTTCACGACAAGCCTGTTAAAAGCCCTCAAATGTCAGAAATGCCCGGTGTTCGCTGTGACGAAAACAGTGCTTGTGACAAAGTGCTGGAAGCTCATCGTGTATTAATGGAGTTAAACCAAAAAAATCACGATACTTTCAAGAGTGTGGTGGAGGCGATAGAAGCAAGTAAGCTGAGTGCCCTTCCGGCTGATCCAAATTCCAATCACGAAGAAACGGCACCCCGTCTAAATTAAGCTGTTAGCTAAGTGCTAATTCAACTGCTGGGAAAGCAGGTTTTCCAGCTTCACCTGATCTTTTGCAAAATTTCTAATACCCTCTGCCAATTTTTCCGTGGCCATGGCATCTTGATTCAGATGCCAGCGGAACTGTGCTTCATTGAGAGAGATTCGTTCCATTGAGGCTCCGGTGTTTTCGGGTGAAAGTTTTTGCGACAATGTGCCGTTGTCCTCCGCCAAGTCTCCCATTAATTGGGGGCTGATGGTAAGCCGGTCACACCCTGCCAACTCTTCTATTTCTCCCGTGTTGCGGAAACTGGCACCCATTACGATAGTGGGGTAGCCATGTTGTTTGTAGTACTGATAGATGGCGGTTACGGATTTTACGCCGGGATCATTGGAGCCTGTGTAGTCTTGCTGCTCTCCATTGGCTTTATACCAATCTAGAATTCGCCCCACAAAGGGGGATATTAAAGTGATGTTGGCTTCAGCGCAGGCCACCGCTTGATAGAAGCTGAACAGCAGTGTCAGGTTGCATTCGATGCCTTCCTGCTCCAGAATCTTTGCAGCCATGATGCCTTCCCAGGTGGAGGCAATTTTTATAAGAATGCGCTCTCTACCGATACCGAGATCTTCATAGCGGGAAATAATACGTCGAGCTGTATTAATGGTTGCCTGGGTGTCAAATGACAAGCGCGCGTCTACTTCTGTGGATACTTTGCCGGGTACAATTTCGAGAATCTCTTTACCGATATATACGGCGAAACGTTCACTGGCTTCCATCACTTGGGCGGCTTTTCCCGCCTGTTTACTGTCCTCAATGCTTTTCTTTAGAAGCTCGCCGTATTCCTCAATTTCGCTGGCTTTTAACAGTAGCGAGGGGTTGGTTGTGGCATCGATGGGCTGGTACTGGCGAATGGCTTCGATATCCCCGGTATCCGCTACCACTGTGGTCATGGTTTTAAGTTGTTGGAGCTTGCTGGTCATTTGCTTGGTTTACCTTTTAAGAAATAGGTGTTTTTGTATCGTTATCATAGGCCATATGGGTGATGAAAGCCGCTGCCTGTTGCACCACTTCAATACCGGCGTCTGGAGCGTAGGCGTTTTCACTTAGATAGCGCCGCCATTGTCGCGCTCCGGGTCGATTTTGAAACAACCCCACAATATGCCGAGTGATGTATTTAAGTTGAGCCCCTTCAGTCAAATGCCCATCTATGTAGTTGCACAGCTGCTGAATGAGTTCGCTTTCGGTTATATCACATACTGGTTTAGCAAAGATGTCTTCATCAACCGTACGCAGAATATGGGGGCTTTGGTAAGCTGCTCGGCCCATCATTACGCCATCCACGTGTGCAAGGTGCTGTTTGGCTTCCGCTATGGATTGAACGCCGCCGTTGAGGATGATTTCCAGTTCAGGAAATTCCTGTTTCAGTAAATACACTCGCTGATAATTTAGGGGGGGAATGTCCCGGTTCTGCTTTGGGCTAAGGCCGTTTAGCCAGGCTTTGCGGGCATGAACAATGAAGGTAGTAACCCCGGCCTCAGCTACTTTGTGGACGAATGTTTGTAGATCGCTGTAGTCATCCTGTTGGTCTATTCCTATGCGGCATTTCACTGTAACCGGGAGACCGGTGGCCTTGATCATACTGGCGCAACAGTCCGCCACTGTGTCGGGTTCAGCCATTAGGCAAGCCCCGAATCGACCTGATTGCACTCGGTCGCTGGGGCAGCCCACGTTGAGGTTCACTTCATCGTAGCCATATTGTTCGGCCAGTTCTGAACACTTCGCCAGATCCTCAGGGCAGCTGCCACCCAGCTGCAACGCCAGCGGGTGCTCTTGGGGAGAAAACCTGAGGTGCCGCTCCACATCCCCGTGGATCAGCGCCCCGGTAGTCACCATCTCAGTGTATAAAAGCGACTGTTTTGTCAGGATACGATGAAAGCCCCGACAATAACGATCGGTCCAATCCAGCATGGGGGCGATGGAAAAACGGCGGTCTATGTGAGTGTTGCTAGGGCTCATGCAGGGGTAGTGACGTACTCATAAATCAATTGCCCAAGTATACCACGGACTTTACTTATATCCTGGATGAACAATAGTTTTTCAAATTCCCGATCGTTATAATTCCCCGCTAACCATCCCCATTATAGATTTCGAATTGGAAAGCAGGTCATGACTGTACGTACTCGCGTTGCTCCTTCTCCCACTGGTGATCCCCATGTGGGCACTGCCTATATTGCCTTATTCAATATGGTGTTTGCCCGTAAAATGGGGGGTAAGTTTATCCTTAGAATAGAGGATACAGACCAGGTACGAAGCACCAGCGAGTCGGAATCAATGATTTTGGATTCCTTGCGGTGGCTGGGTTTGGATTGGGATGAAGGCCCTGATAGCGGCGGCGAGTTTGGACCTTATCGACAGAGTGAACGTTCTGATATCTATAAGAAGTACGCTGACCAGTTAGTGCAGTCAGGTCATGCCTTTGTTTGTTATCGAACCCCTCAAGAACTGGATGAGCTGAGGGCTGCTCGCAAAGCAGAAGGCAAACAGAGTGCACTGAAGCCTTCTGACTTGATGTTGCCAGAAGCCGAAGTAGAGCTTAGAAAGCAGCAGAACGCACCTTTCGTGATCCGCATGAAAGTGCCGGAAGAGGGCCGCTGTGAAATAGATGATATGTTGCGGGGAACCATTGAATTAGATTGGGCACAGGTGGATGCTCAAATTTTGATGAAGAGCGATGGGTTGCCCACTTACCATTTGGCGAACGTGGTGGACGATCATTTAATGCAGATCAGCCATGTGATCAGGGGTGAAGAGTGGATTAACTCTGCACCCAAGCACAAGCTGTTGTACGAGTATTTTGGCTGGGACATGCCCGTGTTGTGTCATATGCCTTTGCTGCGTAACCCGGACAAAAGCAAGTTGAGTAAGCGAAAGAATCCCACCAGCATTCTTTACTACCAGCGCATGGGGTATCTACCGGAAGCGGTGATCAACTATCTGGGACGCATGGGATGGTCCATGCCCGATGAAAGTGAGAAATTCAGCCTCCAGCAAATGGTGGATAACTTTGACATGCAGCGGGTATCGTTGGGCGGGCCGGTATTTGATACCACCAAGCTAAGTTGGTTGAATGGTGTGTGGATTCGAGAGTCTTTGGACAGCCAGCAATTGGCTGAGCGATTCAAGGACTGGGCTTTTAACGAAACCTACATGCTAAAAATTCTGCCTCTGATCCAGAGCCGACTGGAAGTGCTTTCTGATGTAGTCAAGTTGGCTGATTTCTTCCTGGCTGGTGGCTTGGATTTGAAGCCTGAACAGTTGCAGTTTAAAAAGCTTGAGCCGCTCCAAGTGCGCAAGATTTTTCAATACAGTTTGTGGCGGTTTGAGCAGCTGCCCAGTTGGGATGAAGATGCAATAGCAGGCTCTTTATCGGCCATTGCTTCTTTCCAGGAAACTAAAATGAAGGATTTCATGATGCCATTTTTTGTGGCTGTGTCAGGGCGGGAAACGGCACCTTCCATAATGGGAGCCATGGTCATACTGGGGTCAGATATGACTCGGGCGCGAATTAAGTCCGCTCTGGAATTGTTGGGCGGCCCCAGCAAGAAAGAAACCAAGGCCTGGGAAAAAGAATACCGCAATATCCCGTTTTAAATCATGGCAAAGTGGTTGACACCCAGGGAGAATCTCCCTAGAATTCGCAACCTCTTAGCACAAACCGGTGATGGGTAAGCGAAACTTTACGCTTCAAAATCAATAGGTTAAAAGACTTGGGGCTATAGCTCAGCTGGGAGAGCGCTACAATGGCATTGTAGAGGTCGGCGGTTCGATCCCGCCTAGCTCCACCAATTTTTGACGCAGTTCACCACGTTGCGTCCCCTTCGTCTAGTGGCCTAGGACACCGCCCTTTCACGGCGGTAACAGG
>CAXHEX010000012.1:0-123989 GCA_964016105.1 uncultured Ketobacter sp. | reverse complement strand
TGCTCTTTAAGTTGGATACGGTATTATCGCATTTTGGGGCTTTTTCAACAGCCTGATAGTTATTCAACCCCACATAATCGTAGTCTGGACACCAAAAAACTTTCGGCGCACGCATTCGAAATCCGAGCCAATCAATCAATCGTGAATCTGCCATACCGTGATAAGCAATCACGGAGGTCACTTCCTCGGGCAGTGGAAACCGCTTACAATTCCATAGGCAGAAGTCATTCTCTACAAAAGCAATTGGCTCATCACTGTACCAATCATCACCCGGCTCTATCGCTATTGAAGCTACGCCCGTTTTATCGCAAATGTCAGACACCGAAACACTGACATCAGAATCCAAACGTCTCCACACACAACCCCCTCTAGATTTCGCCAATATAGCAAACTGCTTCTGCCTTCCTCCTTTGTGGGCGTCGCCAAATAACTTCGCAGCACTGGCATGATCAAGTTCATTGGGAATATCTGGGGTGGCTGCTATCAACGCCAATAGTTCCGGTTCCCGATTGACCACAATGCGCTTACCCTCAATACGAAGGATACTGTTGTCCAGAAGCACACCAATTTCCGTTTTTGCAGACTTGGACAAGCTACTTTTCAATACGAAGCCTTCATTAAGAAGCTTGTTGATAGATTTTAGCGTCGTTACACTGAAACGAAATTTAGCCATGACCGCCAGTCACCTGCTCTTTTCGCTCCATCGCCCACCAATGATCAGGTTTTACAACGAGCGAAGCAGCTTTACCATTACCTGATTCTGCCTGCGACAAATCAATGGCATAGCTGGCCAAATCGACCGGATTCACGGAAGTGAGTAGAGGCACAAAACCCAGAGAGCGGCTGCTTTCAATCAAAGCTCGACCATTTTCCGGGTCCAGATCGGCAGCTTCATCAATTGTATAAGGCAAATTAATGTCGTTACTCCCCTTACTTGAGCTGACCATGTGCGTCATTAAGAACATCATGGTCAATATTTTTAGTGGCAGTCGAGTCCCGGTAGAGCCCACTTTATCGAGGGTTTCATGTACATGGGTATTCCCGTCTTTATTAACTGTATGAAAACCCACTTCAAACAAATCCTCTAAGCGGATATCACCTTCATCACTGTTACTGACAGCACGGTGTATTAATTTAATAGCATCCTCGATACTGTCTTCATCCACACTCACCCCTTCAAAATTCAGATTACCCGTCGCGCCACTTTCTAAAGCGCCACTGGCCTCAACAATAGCTTTCAGCGAATTGACGATCTTTTCATTGGGTTTAATCAAAATCTTGAACTCTTTTAGGTTGGATATTTTCTTGCCACGCAGTATACGGTTCAACTTGTTGATCTCATCATCCAGCCTATCGTAATCCTGAAGATAGCCCTGATAGTGAGCGCCGATGGTGTAGTAGCCTGCCAGCCGCTGGTTCCGCACACCCGTTTCCATTTCCTCTATCGCATCCCACACCTGTGATAGATGGTTATAGCCCTCAATGTCACTTTCAAAACTTCTTTCCGACCTGTAGCCACGATTTTGAATCTGCATATAAAGGCTTTCACAATCTCTAACCAGGTTTCTGTAGCCACTAAAGAGCTGAATGTAGCGCCTCATATTGGAAAGGAGGTTATCGTCAGGGGAATAATTAGAAATTGGCACTCCCTCTGGCCAATCCGCCAGAGGCATGTGGATTTGTCGCTCAAGGTCACTCAGCTC
Organism: uncultured Ketobacter sp.; assembly: GCA_964016105.1. Taxonomy (GTDB): domain Bacteria; phylum Pseudomonadota; class Gammaproteobacteria; order Pseudomonadales; family Ketobacteraceae; genus Ketobacter. The sequence goes on along the minus strand of CAXHEX010000012.1, from coordinate 122,286 downwards.
GGATAGCTGTCGATTAAGCTCTTGTGCCTGTGCAATGTCCTCAGCGTGATCTGTACTGATCTGATAAATCTCCGTTGTCAGGTCATCAATAAGGATGCCTAGCTCTCTTTTTTCTTTTTCGAGCAGCGACAATTTCTCCGTATCGTCTTTTGCTTTACTCTGATTGCCTTCCACCTTTCGCCATAAATTCAAGTCTTCAGTGATTTCTTGGCAACGCTGTTTAGCCTGTTGAAGCTCTCCTTTGACCTCCTCCAAATCTTCCAGTGTACTGATCAAACCCTCGTAGTGCTTAACTTCCTTAAGGAGCTGATTCTTTTTGCTTTCCAGCTGTTGTTGATCAAACTCGCTCAGGTCTTTTCCTGCAGGCAACGCGTTCAAATCAAGCTCGAAATTATTGTATTTGAGCAAACCGTTATCGATGAGCTCAACGACGGGGTCAAGGACGTCGAATAGATCTGCGCTATCCTCCATCCTTATCGGTTCTTTACTACCAGGCTGTCCAACCTTTAAGGTAAAAACCTCATTGCCAAACAGCTTGCCAATATCCGCTTTTGCCTCATCCTGCCAATGCTTACTGATGAAGGTATAGAGCACGGGATCACCATTGATAAGCGCCTGAACGCCATCGAGCGTCCGCTTAACTGTTTGAAGGGTTTCTCGTACGGAGGCCAAAGTATAGTTGCCACTGGTTTTTACCATCGCCGCCAATAAATCCCGATGACCTTCAGCGGACTCTAGTTCTGAAAGAATATGACCAATGGATGTCCACAGTGTCGATTCCTTTTTCGCCACGTCCTCACGATGTTGCTCAAGCCATGCATTCAATATGCTGATTTCAGAAACATGCTGTTCAACCCTTTCCCTATACCCATCTACCTGATTCTGAAGATGTCCTTGGCGCTCATGCACATTTTTAATTTTTTCGTTTAATTCAGAAGCCCTCTCTTCCAAGTCTGTGCGTGCTGTTGCGGTATTTGTGTCAATATAGAGGTAGAGATATTGAAGCTCCCACACCGCAGAATCGCCCTCTGCAATTTTCTCAGACAGCAGCTGAATATCATCACGTGAATCTCTCAAGGCATTAAGCTGGATCAGTTGTTTATCATAGTCTGAGAAGGCTTGTGCCCTGAGCTCCTCAAACTGTTTCTCGTTGTGAGCGCTTAGAGCCAAGCTAAAGACCTGCAAAAGTCCACATTTTATATCTGACGCTTTTATCTGTTTTTGGGTAATCACTGACAGCCAAAGCCGCTGGAACACCTTAAATCGTTCAAGACTGCCTACCGGAACAAGGCCCAAATTTAGCTGTTTTTCGTTATCAGCGCCGCACAGAGCTCTTGCTACGTCTGATGATTTTAGTGAACTAACGGTAATGCCATTCTTAACCAGCATATTTCGCTTGAAGTCAGCGTAATTGGATATAGACTTGTCCTCGTTGAGATAATGCTCAATATCCAGCGGGGCCCGATAGGTAAAATGCTCAAACTTATGCAATCGAGCAGGCCCCAATCCGGCTGCACCCAATACACAAGTGCCCGTTGGCGTATTAATTTCAACCAAAATAAAGCTGCTGGTCGATGGAAAGTAGAACTTTCGGCTTTCCTCAATCGTGTATTCTTCAAACTGCGCACCTTTTAAATCAGGGACGAGTAAAAACTGCAACGCATTGATCCCAGTCGATTTACCAAAATTGTTGGGGCCGCAGAACGAAACAGCGGCATCTAAGGGGATATGGCCTTCTAAATAGGTGCCTGAGTTGATCAATATCAGCCGGGTTAGTCCAAACTTGATACCACTGCTTTGACTATCACTCATCCTTCAATCTCCGTGTCTGTATCACTAGAGTCATTCGACTGTTCATCCGACGCTGACCAGTTTTCCACTGAGCGTAAAAACCGCTCAATCGGGGATAAGAAGCGAATATTGTCTCCTTCCTCGATACAGAAGCCTTTATCCTTTAACCAATTGATACTCTTTCTTAGAGCACTCGCATCAGGTATCTCTGCATCACGATAAAGGTCTTGATGGTAGGTTTGTGCCGAAGTAAAAGAGGCCCAGGCAATAGGTTGCTCTCTGAGGGTGTACGCGGGGTCAATATTCTGATCTTCTAAATACGAAAATAAGGTATAAATTACCAACGCCGCTTTCTTGGTGGCGCTCAGTAGTGCTGCGCTGCGCTCCTCTGTGTTATTGAAATAAAAGAAGCCAGATGAATCATGTACTAATTCATAACCCAGCAGAGTAAACAATTGCTGATAAGACGCTTCCCGTTTCTGTAGCTCTCGATACAGCAACGCGCCACCTTCACCCAAATTTGTGATGTGCACACCGTTTCTAAGCTTTTGGTAGATGTCTTTGGCGTTGGGCAACATTGACTCCATACTTGAAGGGAATATACTGCAACCGAAATCGTCCGCGTCGTATTCTTGTGGGTGCTCGTTATCGTCCATTACAACCTCTTACTCTTGATCACTATTTCCCTGACAGCTCGCGGCGCGGCATATCGATTCTGTGGGTCAATGTTTCGTAACGTTTTCTTTCCTTCATCGCAGAAGCCAACTGTGGCTCCATACTGGTTAACCTGAGAAAGATTTGCAGCATATACGCTGTCGAAATATCGGGATAATTATCCAATAGCCATTGGAATGTATCGTCGATAGATACACTTTCCTTGAGCTGATTGAGCACATCAGGATATAAGGTGGGTGCCCCGCGCTCGCCCTCTTGAACATCCGGCAGATACGTCTTTTCTGGCTTATATTGCGCCAAGCCTGCAATGTAAGCATCAATTTCCGCATCGCCATCGGTTAATGCGGGTGAATAGCGCTTCGAAATATCCGGTATTGGAAAATTATTGGCGTATTTAAAGCGCGTATTGGCCAGGTAGGTTAAAGCATCAGAAATACTTCGAGATAGCCGTGTTGCTTTTCGGTACGCTTCGCGTAAAGGAGCTAATTTTATTTGCGAGCGGTGAATACTCGATGACATTTCTGCCCTCAAATCCAATATTCGGAAGATCACCTGTTCCATAGTTTCCCGCTGGGTGACTAACATAAGCTGTCCATCGCGCCGATAACCGCGCAATTTATTTTCTAGCTCTGTCAACGTACGGCTAAAAATGCCTTGAGGCTCGATCATTTCCAACATCGGAATGATGTACTGCTCCCACAGGTCATTAGCCTCTTTATAACGTTGTTTTACCGTAAAACTGGGCGGATAACTTTTCGACTTTTCAACCGCCCTGAGAATCGCCTTTTCGTTAACAGACGACTGATTCTGAAGATTGGATAAACGCAAATCCATCTGCTCAAGATATTGATCCGAATTAAGCTTGTCATTTCGAGCGATAGCATCGGACAACTGGGCGATCAAGCTGGAAAGCTGTTCCACCTCAATACGGATATTACCTGACAAGCCAATCGACTCTTGTTCAGCCATCTCATTTAGGAAACGACTCACTCGCCTATCAAGCTGAAACGAACCTTCTACACGTGGCGCTTCACGAATGACCTTGGCTTGCAGGAGGTCAGCTTTGGCTTTGAATATATCGCCCGTCGCATTGTTCTTCAGAACACGGGAGGCTACGCGGTTAAATTCATCCCCGGTGAATACTCTGTGTGCTTGCTCTTCACGTATGGTCTCGATCAGAACGATATACCGATTTAGTGTTGTTATGATCTGGTGTATGTATTTCATGGTACAAACAGTCCTTGTCGATGATGTGCTATCGCCATTAGTGGCTTCGTTGAATTAGAGTTAAGCGCTTTAAATGATCTAATTGCCACACACCCAAGATAGAGAAAAAAACCAAACCTCAGAATTTTCTTTATACAGTTCAATAGGATGTCGATATTTCAATTAGTATAGACGTTGGAATATTTGGCCATTGTACGTTATAGTGCCTATATAAGCATCTTATATGGAGCGCTTTGACATGAACTACGAAATGGCTGTTTTGGCCGCTCTCGTCCAACTGGATAAGCCTACCCGCCCCAAGATCACCGAGGAGACGGGTATCTCTGCTCAACGAGTCAATACCGCGATCAACTATCTCAAAGACCTTCTCGATATGGGCATAGACTGGCATGGCGCTAAAAAAACCGGCTATTACCAAATTAAATCATGGGGAGCCTTTGAAAGCGGTAAATCTATCCGCCGCAAAGCCTATGCTCTGGATCTGAGCATCTATAAGACGGAGAGGGTCTTTGAGTACAGCACTCTGCGTTTGAAGAAGCACTACGCCAATGAGGTGAAGTTACATAACTACCGCCACAGTCTGAAGCTGGAAGGTTTCGATACATCAACCACCCTACCCTCAACGCGCAGCCCAGAAGAACGAGCGGAGCGCCGTGCAGCCTTAAAGAAAAAGTACACCAAACCCCGGCAGAGTACGGGACGCTGATAGTATGCAAATTAAACAGACAGGACACTAAGATGGCGCTGAATAAATATGGTGCTGGCGATGATCCCTACTGCTACCCAGGTAGCAACGTACTGAGAAATCTCCTGAATATCGAGGACGATGAGGAACTGGCTAAAGCGGAAGCCGAATTAACTGAGCTCGCTGTTGAGGAGATCGAATTCGATGCTCCTCCCTACGACTTGGACTATTTTCAGTCTCTTCATCGACAGCTCTTTAAGGATGTTTATGAATGGGCAGGCGAACTCCGCGACATTGATATGTCAAAAGGCACCACGCGCTTTTGCACCTGTAATCGTATTACACCAGAAGCCAACAAATTATTTCGGCGGCTAGCCACTGAACGCTATTACGAAGCCTATGAACGGGAGGCCTTCGTTACAGCGATCGCCGAGCTCTATATTGAGATGAATATGGTTCACCCCTTTCGCGAGGGTAACGGCCGCGCCCAACGACTTTTGTTTGAGCATATCATTATCAATGCAGGCTTCGAATTTGATCTTGAAGGTATTACGCAACAAGAGTGGGTGGCAGCCAATATCGCTGGCGTAAGTTGTGACTATGAGCCTATGACAGCTTTGTTTGATCGTTGTATTGGCGCCTCGTTAAACGATTAATCTCGCGATAACTTATTGATTTATCGATCCAATACCATGATTTAAAAGAACCCCGAATACACACAAAAAGTCTTTAAAATCAACACTCTATATATGTTCAATACCATGAGTCATTGGAAACACTGTTCATGGTATTGAAGCTTAACCTTAACTAGTTCTCAGGCAATACCATGAAAAACACCATTGATAATGCAGAACAACCCGTCAATTAGATTTATTTTTTATTATGTTTCAATAAGTTAGAAATACCGCCTACTCCCACTCTATTGTAAATAAGCCTTTTTTATCTTTTATATTCAATGACTTATTTTCCTGCTAAATGAGAATACCATGAAAAATACCATGCTCAGAAAATCCTTCAAAATGCTCGAAAAAATTGCAGATTGAACACTGATACACAGCACCTTAGGCAACCTTCCGGGCTTTGACTTCCAGGTGAATGCCCTCCTGCTCCTGCAGGTATTGGATCACCTGGAACAGGTTGCTCGCCTGGGGATTACCTTTTGGCCCGAACATGCGCATGAGACTCTTGCTCGATTTATCGAAGACCCGTGACAATCCCTCGAACCCGATCGTCGCATTGATATAGTCGCGCAGCACTGCTTTGCCGGTATCGACGTCACCGGCGAGCAGGCATTCGACCCCTTCTTGTAACAGAGCCTTGCGAAACGCCGGATCCCTTTGGGCGCGAGCCTGTATGGTGTCCTTAAAATCTTTCGTCAGAGCCATCATTGCATCTCCGGCAATAGCGTAACGAGGAACCCCGCTGCCATCAGCCCTAATGGTAGCATTGATGTTACCTTTTGTAATGCACAACTGAGTCCAGTAGCTCAGGGGACGGAAACTCATGACTCAATGCGCTCAACCCAGACGTACTTGCCAGGATCTAATGTTTGCTCACCATCCCATCGATATGCCACCAGCTTGCCTCCGGGCTTCGCTACGCTGTAATCGAGACAAGCGATATTCGGTGCCAAGGGTACTGGCTCGCCCTCCATCCAGTAATGACCAAGAATGACCGGTGGTGCTTCGTGTGAATACTCAACCATATGGTCACCCTCGATCTGGTCATCGGGTATGTGGGTTCGAGCACTCTCTGGCCCCATGAACGCATCTTTGTAACTGGTTGCCTCCCGGTCCCACCAGCGCACTCGGATGTTGTGGCGCACGTTCCCGTCCTTGTCCTTGAAGCTGGCGCCAGGCTTCAATGGAATTTCCTTACCCTTCAAGATCGTTTCGACTGCCCTGTACTGCCATGTACCACTACGGCAAGACTCTCGGAGAAGCTTCTCGCTCAAATAGCATTCCCCGTCCTGATACTTCAGGATTTCCTCGATTTCATGCTTATCCCAGCAAGCGTGAATGACTCTCAAATCGCCAAGATCCAGCCAGAGTGGCAAGGCCTTGAACCAGTTAATGGTATCTTCATAAGCAGCAGGGGAGCCTTGGTAGGCATCGAGGAATGCTTGATGCTGTCCTGTATTCTTCTCAGAATGCGGCCTGAGGTAACCTTCTCCTTCGTGGTCGGCGGTGTAATACGCAATTGCATTGAACTCATGGTTACCCATCACGGCGAGTGCATTTCCAGAATCGATCATCGCTCTTGCAATATCGATCACCTCACGCTGGTAATTGCCGCGATCGATAAAATCACCCAGGAAGATTACTTTGCGCGAAGGATGACGATAGATGCCGGATTGGTTCTTATACCCAAGCTTGGTCAAAATCGATTCCAGGCTTTGGCTATGCCCGTGTATATCGCCAATGATGTCATAACTCATATCAGTCTATCGCACACATTATGTTCAATTTCAGCTTGGGGGGGACGCTTCTTGTACAAAAGCATCCCTGGGCACCCATATCCAGCCCTCGCTTGGAGAAACGTCAGCCTCCGGCGGCATAAGAGCTCTCCGCTTTTCCGCGAACAGACTGGCGACCAAGGCACAGGTCAGCGCATCTTCGCAGTCCGCATGACTGAGCGCGGGGTAAGGCCGGCGCAGAGCTTGAATGGTTTCTGAGCGTTTGCAGGCCGAAGGATAGGCCTCGATGGCGGCTAGATTCCTGCCATCACTCCAGACGCCGCACCCCACTATCTTCGGCACAAAACGCGCAAGGACGTGCATCCCCTTCGTGGCCTGGGAGCCGATCATGTCTTTAATGGCCGAAAGCGGACTAAGGCCTTGCTCAAACAGGTAATGCTCAGTGCGGCGAAACAGATAGGGATTGGTGTTGGATGCCTCAATGGAGGCTGCCGCCTTACTTTGGGTTACCAGCTGGATAAAGGCTTCGGAGAAACCCAGAGGGGTGTCAATGGCGAGGGTCACTGGACCGGATTCCGGAGATACCCTACTCCCACACAAATCGAACAGAGCAGCGATCCACTCCATACTCGTCGAACAGCTATTGATACACTCGCGAAGGTTGCCGCGCCAGGGAGTATCGACGATCTCAAGGTTGGCGTCCAGAATCACGATGGCGTCGCGACTGTTTTGATTCTTGTCGCAGTTCCATCCACCGACATCCCAGCCGATAAACGAAGCCTTTTTACAGTTGGTGATGATAAAAATACCTTCCGTAACTATGTAGTTTCATTCCGACTTTTCAGGAACCGTTCCTGAAACGCACGTCGCCCCTGATCGTAAGGAACTGGATTAGTGGCATAAGGAACCGGTGCAGTTCTGTCGCCGATGAGGTAGTTGATCCGGTAAGTGCAGTTGCCAGACGGATGTAGCATTCCGCCAATCACCCGGTCATGTTTCAGGGCCCGCTCCTGAATCAGGCGGTCCAGCACCTTCTGGACCTGAGGTCCTAGCCCAACGAACACGGCATCCGTTAGCTCTTCGACCTCTGCCACGAAATTCTCCAACAGGTACTTTCTCAGCAAAGGGTGCTTGGTCATATCCGGGGTGCCCCGATAATCCTTGTCTTTGACGAACACCGGATATCGCAGGAGGGATGTAGTCTGCACCAAATGGCGCGAGGTGAAGAACAGATCGGCCGCATCGCTCAAGTTGAGCCACTTGTGGAATCCCCAATGGTTAAGCTGATTAATCAGATTGCTACGCAGCGGCTCGCCACTAAACGCGCCGACACTCTTAGCGGCCTGGACTGCATCAAGACTCGACTTGCCGGTCTGAAGAGCGCGTCGCGCCTCGTTATTTGCATTGACCATCTGAGTGGGGCCCGGCGTGATCCCTACCAGAACGACTCGCGCACTCGGATTGATGTACTCGAAAGGTGCGTAGTAGATCTTCACATCGCCGCTTGCATCCATCAGTAGCCGCGGGTCGCGCACAACTGGGGGCGTCGATCCGCAGAGAATCGGCGCATACCTTTCGATCAAGTCTGTTTTCATTGTTCTCAAATGTCCTCCTCCAAGACTGGAGCACCTTTTGGAGTCAGTCTGGAGTCCATACGCCCGGCTAGGCCCATAGATTTCTGCTCATGCCAATTCATTCCATTCCATCTCAAAATCCCGGGTACTTCTGCCAGATCCGCTGGTTCAACTCTTCGTTGTCGCTATACTCGCCGATATCCCAATCTTTGAATGCGTAGAGATCTTCCGCCAGCTCGGTAATGACCTCGCGTAGCTCCAGCGGCTCCAGCCACTCGGCAGGTATCGCCTTCACGCCGAGCATCGCTCCCAGCAGGTTGCCGGTGATTGCTCCTGTCGAGTCCGAGTCACCATCATGGTTAACAGCCAGGATGACGCCATGTTTGAAGTTGCGTGCAACCAAAGAACAATAGATAGAGATCGCCAGGGCTTCCTCAGCGATCCAGCCCTGACCCAACCGGGCAATCGCTTCTTCGTGCGGCAAGCCAGAAACAACTAGCTCCTCAGCCAACTCAATAGCTCGCAGCGTTTCCTCATGGCTGGGCTCATCTCGAAGGATGGCTTTCGAAGCCGCCAGCGCATCAGCCAGCGAAGCACCGTCAGTCAGAGCCAGAATCAACACAGCCAGAACACCGCCAGTCAGTGCTCCAGTGGGATGGCCATGGGTCAACGCGGCCAACTCTGTGCCCAGTTGAAAGGCGTCTTGGGGCGATTCGTGCTGACGCAAGCGCCAGCTGAACAGTCCTACTGGAGCAACCCGCATGACACCGCCGCATCCTTTGCTGTCGTTGCAGGCTGGCTCCCCGAGTGAACTCATTGCCCGCAGTGCGGAGATACAGGTATTACCTGGCGCGCGGCAGCTGTGCAGCTGACGCTGCTGAAAGAGCCAACCTGGCTCATCGATACCGAAGTCGATGTCGCAGCTTGGACGTTCGCCCTGGGTCTGCAGCCAGCGCAAATAGGCATGGGCGGTCACCCCGGGATAGGTGGTAATACCTTTGAAACAGCCCCGCACCCAGCCTCGGATCAACCCCTCAGCGGTGAACAGGGTCATCTGGGTGTCGTCCGTGATCTTCCCCAGACCACCATAAACTGGTGCGTACTGGGTGATGCCCTTCGGGCCAAAGCGACTGAGAATCTCGGCCCGCTTCATGAACTCGACTGAGGCACCCAGGGCATCGCCGACCGCCCCACCTAGCAGGCAGCCTAGAAAGCGCCCCTGGACAGTGCGACTTTGCTGACGTTTGCTGTGCCAGGCCGGTGGTACCAAGCCGTCTGTCGCCTCCGCTTCGCCAGTTTCGGTGTCTGGCTCCACATCCTCTTCTCCGGACAACGCATAGTAGACGCCCAACTCCGTAGCCACGCGTGCGGCAGGCCGTGCAACAAGGTTTATTTGCCTTCGCCACTCAGGCACATCGGAGCCATCCCAGCTAATGCCCAGACCTTTCTCCCAATAAGACAGATAGGCCTCGCCTCTATCGGCGGCATAGTTGTTGCCGTTGCCAGCGGAGCAGTCGAGCGCATACTCCCAGTTGTTCTCGCGCATACAGACACCGTGATCAGGGTGTGGCACCTGCCCCAGCCCAATTAGGTATTCCGCACTTTTGGCGTCCAACGGGCGAAACACGGCCACTCTCAAGCGACCGTCATTCCGTGGAGTAATGGCAGCGATCAGAGCATCGCCACGTTGGATGGTAACCAGCTTGGTGTTCAGGTCCAGTGGACCGATCTCGAGCCACCACTGGTCACCAGCGGCCGAAATGACTTCACGGGTGTCGTCGGGAGCCAGCAGTTCGGCAATTCGGTCCATCGCGGGCTCGACTTCCTGCCATTGGACTCCACCATCCCGACTACGCTGTTGCAGGCCGCTCAGCAACACCGCCAACGGCAGATCCTCCTCTCCCGAAATCACTGCCTGCAAGTCCGTCTGAGTTATGCAATACGGAATATCAGGCAATCGATACCGCTCCAGGGTGGCGGGTTTGAGGTGAAGCTCTACCCAGTTCTGCATGGTGTCTCCGCTGATCTTCGTCCCTCTATGTTATTTATTGTCATCATGTGCATCAGTGGTCACGACACCTCATATCTGACCCTCAGACCAGCTTCCTCGAAGTGATATTTACCTTTGTGTTTTCTGTCATATGGATTTGGCAACAACCGGAATTGCGGGCTATCGGAGAGCGCATCCAGCACATGCAATATCACGAACTCTTTTTTCCTGCGATTTGCAGAATCGATGGCCAACTCCACCTCTGAAGAACCAAGCTCAAAAGCCTCGTCTTCTGCCTGGGTCGCCTTCACCTCCACGTAATGGGTTTTTCCGTTCTTGTGGATTACAAAGTCACAGCCGTACCCGTCATCGGTAGTATTTTCGGGATACTTGTGTCGACTGTTCTCTGAAATCCAACTGCTCGGACCCACAGTTTCAACGCCATAGAACTTTTGCAATGCTCGAAATGCATGGATCTCACCGGCCAGCCCGACAAGATCTTTCATGGCTTGACTCATCCGGCCCTTGGGTTTTTTCTTGTTTGTAGGTTTCTTATTGCCTTTCTTGCGCTTCTTAGAAGCCCCCTGCTCCTTTAGTTCTTCGAGATCCGTGAGATCTGCCGTCGCCACGCTGTCATCTTCGATAGCTCCGAGAATATGATCCCAGAGGTTGATTAAATTTTCGTCGGAATTTACAAAATCCATCCCGCATACTTTCACCGTCTTTTTCTGTAATTCTTGCTTTTGTTTCCGCTCTTCAAGTCGATCACGCGCCTTGGCCATCTCAGCGTCTGAGATCCCCAGCCTGTCCATCAACTCGCTCACAGTAGAGCTCATACCCAGCGCAGTCCAGAATCCCTCATGTACTTGAGACTGGTTCAATTTCCCTATCAGCTTGAAGCATATTGCTTCGTTCCAGACATCAACAAATGCAGTTTTCGAAAAATCATCTGCCAGTTGTGTTTCAAAGATAACGTTATCTTTCCCCCACATCCCCACATCGGCGTTCTCCCTGATACACCAGGCTAAAGCAGATTTCTGGATACCCTCCAGAACACGAAAAAATATCTTGCGGTTATCCGCATGAATTTCTATTGGATCGAGATCCGGCTCCAGGCCCAACTCATCAAGCTGATCACGCAGTTCCTTCACACTTGCCGCGCTCTCCACCAATGCAATCACATCTGAGTCTGTATCCCACTCAACCAGAATATCGCGCACCTTGTTCATCACCTCGGGAAAGGCCACGACCCAGTAGTTTTCCGCATACTCTCTAGGGCATTCAATGCTCGACAGCTCGGCTTCGAAATCCTTAAATCCTCGAGATTCAGGATGCTTGCGTATCGTGTGCCGGATAATAGAACGCATTATCGTGCGGCATGAATCCATATGCTCCTGGAATTGCGCATTTGCCTGGTCGTTGGAAACCAACGATTCGCTTGACTGTGATAGAACCTTATTCCATTGATCGAGCTGCGCCTGATCCCCGAGGATTTCCCAAGCTTTATATCCCACTGACTTCAATCCTCCGGCGTCCCTGACAATGGACAATACGTCATCAAGATCAAGCGGAGCGATACTGTACGATTGAAGGGCATCCCGGAATTGCTCCTCCGAAGACACCTCATCCAGAGGTGCTATATCGGCGTCGGGCTGCATAAGCAGAATCAGCGGCCTAACAAGTCGCACCCTCCAGGCGAGATCCCCTAACCAGCGCTGCTGGACCTCTTGATAATGATCAGCAGTAATGTGTAGCTTTCGAAGAGATGCACACACAGCATCTTCAGATATTTCATCTGCGCTTTCATAGTCTCCGAGGACAAGCTTTAACGATATATCTATATCGCCACGATCTACTATGGATGCCAGCGCCTCGCTGAGCTGGCTCACTTCAGTTCGAGCATCGCTTATGGCCAGCAATGTATTATCTTTTGGCAGCCATAATGCGGGCACAGGGGTTCTCGCTACTGACACGTCACCATGCCATAGCCCAGCTTCCAGCGTGTCTACCCAAACTATTCGGGCTCTTCGCAATGCATCAATCGCCTTTGTGAATGTTTTCGTGCCTACCCCTCGACTCTGCCCTCTAGAGAAAGCAAATATTGAAAGAACGACCGGGATCAGCCAGGGCAACTCTTCGGATAGTTGTGGTGTATTTTCTTGTGCCTGCCACTGACTTCCATCAACAAGAGCTCTCGTGGTCAGCTCAGACGCAAGGCGTACACCGTTCCCGTATGCATTCTGAAAATGGTCTTGCAGGCGTTTTGCATCCTTCGTATCCATCGCAACAACAGGCTTGGAATGTAATTCCAGTCCACTATGTACAGCAGAGGTAGCATCTGGGAGGTATACGGCCTCCTCTTCGGATGGCGTTACAACGATCAGTGACCCGGAACCATTCTGAACAATGACGCTGTCCGGGAATACATCTTCTTCATCCGGGTAGAACTGACCCCAGGCAGTCCTGACCTGTCCCAAAAAGACACTCGAATTCGATATATCAATCGTTGGATCTTGTAAGGCAACAGCCAGATCATTCAGCAACCTTGGATCTGCCGTTTCTTCCTCAGGATCGTAGCTAGGCATACCCAGCTCTTTCATTGATGCAGTAAGCCCTGGATTCCTGCTTAACACGGAAGCAACGGAAACCGGCATCGGCATAAGGTGAGAGAACTGATGTAGTCCTCCAATCAAGGCAGGAGACGGTATATGCCAGCGGTCCGAGGGACGGAATCGAATCGTTTCCTCATCAGTCTCGCCTTGCATCCATTTCGTCTCCCTTAATGAGAATGCAAGTGGTGAAACCGGTGAATATCTATGTGCTTCGCCCCCGATCTTGCGAATCGTGGCACTCTCCCAGTTTTTCCACCGCTTCTGCCACGATGGGATGGAAACCAACAATAATTCCATCAAAAGCTTATGGGCTGCGTCATCAAAACCTTCCAGCTTTTCGAAGCCTGGCAGAGCATATACATCCTGTACCTCGTAACTGAACTCACCGGAATAACGTGAGCTTTCGGTATTTTTTATATATTCTCGATAGGCATCCCAAACATCAGGGCTATAGCCTGCTGGACCCTTTTCGGACAGCTTCACCCCCTTCCAATGCGCTATGGTGAATCTTGCGTCCCAGTCTTTGCCTGTTACAGGCACAAGCCGAATTCCATTGAACGCGCCTGCTTTTTCCAGAAGATCTACCGAGGACAAGCCCATGCCACCCCACAACGGATGGTCTGGTGGAAGCAGCAGGCGCTTTAGCGCATTACTGCATTCTGGGGTAGCGGTACGTCGAAGATAGGCATCGAGTTCAGCCCCGCTCTTTCCTGGCCAACCGGGGCCGAAACTTGTCTCATCTATTGGAAACCATCCGCCAATACATGGCGCCGATAGCTTACTGAGCAGGCGTATGGGCTCCTCCATACTGTGCTTCGATGCTTGCAGTAGCCTCAGGCCCCATTGAAGGATATCCCGACACAGCTGTGAGTCGGGGCCATCAATATCATGCGGAAGCTTGGGCGTGGCTTTCACCAGGACGCCACTGAATATTCTTTCTACCCCGTAGGATTGCACCAGCCCTGTAGAAAGATACCTGTGAACAGCAGTCGTCTCGACACCACCCTTGGCTCTGGGGATATGGGTTTGAATATCCTCATTAAGAAAAGCGATAAAAGGCCTCAGATTTTCGGGAATGTCGTCAATCCCACCCTCAGCCAACACCTCATCATCGGAACCACTGCTGCGAGGCCGGAAGAAAACCGAACACCGATCGTCACAAGAATGAAGCTGATTGTCAGTTCCTAAAAGAACGCTTTTGCCAATGAGCGGCTTGGTATCTTTTCCGAACAGAGACTCCACGTCTTGCCAGAATCCACTCCAATCAACCGGCTCCTTGGATTCATGTAATTTTCTTGCTATTGCTTCTATCGTCGCCGCGTTATCATCTGGCATCGCTTCGGGGCTGATATTGACTTCATCAAATATCCTTCTTATTCCCGACTCTCGTTCTCGAAGAGCCTGAACGAATACCGGGTATGTTGCTTCGGAACGCAGCAGCGAGGCCTTGATGACGACATCCGATTCGAGTGCCGGCAGTAGACTGGTATAAACAAGGCTACGCCAGCCTTCATCTGACAGCGCAATATCCTGGCTTTCTATTTCAATTTCTCTGCCAGAAAACACTTCCCCGAGAGCTGCCCACCAGCGTTGCCCCTCATCACTATCCGTCGGAGCCAATATGTCGATAATTGCTGCTGCTTCCGCCTCTCCCTTACCTGACAGGCTTTTCAGAATGACATCAACCCCTTTTTCGGCAATCGTTCTTAACAACAGCGAATTTAGTGGATTTTCAAAATCGATATCAGTACGGCTCATATCACCGAAGAATGGCGCGCTAAAATGTGCTGCACACCCACTTGGGACCTGTGTTGGCAAATAGATATTGAGTACACCGTCGTCAGGTTCACTACCTACTTGCACCGCTATTTCAACGGTTGCCTCATCGACTTCCGGCCACTTGCCGGGCAAATCGGCAACAGCAGACTGGATCTCTTCCTTCTCACTCGGGTTTTTTTCTCCACCGACGGTTTTTTTCCACAACCAGTACCGCCTGCAGTAATCTTCCCCCTCCTCAGTCTCAGGATCATCCGCGGCTATCTGAACCTCGAAGCCTCCTTCAGGATCATCATTCCGGAATATCTGTTCTCTTTTGTAGCATCTGTCCTGGCTATTAGTTGCGAGCCGTAACTCATTAACCCGCTGCAAGAAGATAGCCGTACTTTCGTTCATTTCCTTCAGCTTATTAGTTGCGATCTCCTTTGCACGATCATTAAGGAAAGGCAATCTTATAACTGTTGAAAACCCTCTCTGTTCGAAGTCCGCCACCCTTGGCGCTGCTTGCTGCGTATCCATGGGAATTGGCAATGCATATGGAGATAGAAAGGCCAATTCTTCACGCAACCAGTCTTTCGAGAAGGACCGGCATCGTTCCCGAAAATATTCGTACCTGGCATCATCCCACTCCAGGATCCGGCCCCCGATGGCCTCTGGTGATGCAACGCTGTTGTCACCGTCAACAACACGACGTATCGGCCCCTCAAACATTTGAATTACATCGGGCTGAAAGCTGAAGCAATAGCCGTCGAAGCTTGAGCTTTCTCTTTCATTGCGCGAGTAAATTTCCGGCGCCTTGGTTATTTCGAGAACACTGCGAAAACCAATTCCCTTGTTTCCGATAGATTTCTGAGGATCCTTATCACTCTGTCCGAGATTTGAAAGCGCCTTAAAGTTGGATGGAGTAAATGGCTGGCCATCGTTTGCTATGTAAAGAGCGCCATGTGGGTGTTCATCATCCGCCAGAACAATCTCGATCCGTTGCGGGGTGTCCATGACGCCTACTTCGAAAAGCGCATCGTGTGCGTTCTGGATGAGCTCGATCAGAAAACGCCCGTGATACTGATGTTCTACTTGCTCAGTAAGATTGTGCAGACTCCGATAGCGAGAAGTACCATTCGAAAGCTCATCCAAGAAGCTTCGTATCTCTCCCAATGTCTTGTCGATGACTTCTTTACGAGACATGAGTTCTACACCAGAGGTTTGTATATAATCTACGCACGCGAGAGCACCACCTCACCACGCCATATCCAGTTAATCCCCGTGCCCAACACCTGCTTCCCAGCGTTTGTGAGGGCGGTGGCATAAGACTCAAGCTGTGGTCTGTAATTGATAAACGCTGTCTCCGGATCATCGATCTGATCGGACTTATGGTCGATCACCCAGATGCCTTCCGTAGTTTCCACAATCAGGTCGGCCGTTCCGGATACGACGGTCCCTTGCTCGTCCAGCGCCAGGATTGGCTGCTCCCGCAGCACCGAGGTCCCGTCAAGGTGATCTGCCAACCAGGACTCGAATTGCCCAACGGCGGCAGTGATCTTTTCCAATTCATCCGGCTCGATTTCCACACCGGTAATCTGGGGGATTCTCTCCTTGAGGTCGGGCTTCGCTCCCAATACCTCGAAGCATCGGTGAATAAAGGTTCCGAAACTCATCCCTGTCAGACCGACATCAATCTCTAATCCCGCTCCGTACCGCTCAACGAGCAAATCTGCTCTAGCCTGCGCATCAGCAACCACTTCCGTTGTTGAAGGCGCTCGGCTGTCCGGGGTAAGCGTTTCAGGGAGCGCACCAGCTTGGATCGCGCGCCGGCCCGTGACCGGCAATTCCGAATCCTCCGGAACAGCGCCGATGTCGAGGTCATCCGGAAACTCAGCCGATCCCTCGATGACGGTACAGGGAAATTCCTGTTCGCCGGCCTGGACCTTGTCGTCGTCCAAAGTGAGGTCACAATCCCCAGCCAGTATCGACCAATAGGTGGTGTTGTCCTTTCCAGCAAGATAGCCCGGCCACTCCAGGACCATCTTGTCCCTGGCCCGTGTCAGCGCAACGTACAGTAGCCGTCGTGCCCCAATTTCCTCAGCATTCTGGAGCTCAGCCAGGAACCGATCGTTGGTCTCCGAAGCAGAGAATGCAGGGGCGTATTCGATCCGGGCATGTTCGAGCAATCGCGACAATTCGTCGAAGGTGCTGTAACCCAGTTCGACGTTGGGTAACCGCGCCTTAATATCCCGATCGAGTCCACATACCGCGACCACCGGCCACTCCCGCCCCTTGGAACCATGCCAGGTCGTGAGCACGATCGCGTTTTCATCGAGTACCCGGGGGTCTGGCTGCTTGTCGCCATCCTTTTCCTCTACCCTGGTAGCCATCCAGGCCAGGAAGGTTTGAATTCCGGAGCCGTGAAAACCACCGTTGGCCAGTGCTTCGCGGTTGGCATCCATGAACTCGCCTGCCTCCGCCAGCAAACGCAGCAGGTTCGCACGAGCCTGCTCCCCATCCAACCAAAGTGCCACCACGTCGAATAGGCCCAAGGCGCGGATCATGTCAGCGACCAATGCATAAACGGTTCGCTCAGTTACCCCCTCTGCCAGTTCGTCAAGCCTCGCAAGCAACGGCTCATCAAGACGGCCTTGATCCATCAGCTGGGCCAACGCGTCCTGGAGGCTAAGGGAGCCCAGTTCGGTCACCGCCAAGTACAACGCCGCGTGGCGATCCGCAGGATTGGCCAAGTAAGCCAATGCGTGCCAGGCAATCTGCACAGGCCGCGAGGAAAACCAGCCGTCTGCCTGCAATCGTACGCGCAGTCCTTGTGCACGAAGCACTTCGGCGTACGTGGCCAACATGGGGTTGGTCGGACAAAGTACAGCGATATCGCCCCCACGAAGCCGCCGGAGCTTCTTCGTTCGCCGATCCAGAATCTGTTGGTCGCTATCATCGAGCAACGCCTTCAAACGCTCGCCCACGGCAACAGCGCGTATAGCGTGCTGACCCTTCCTGGCCTTCTTCGGGAACGACATCACGTCGAGCGGTTCGAGGAGGCTATCCTCGCTCTGCGGTTCCAAAGCGACGTAGTCTTCGCGGAACAGGCCAGGCCCAAGCGCATTGACGAAATCCATCAGCCGAGGTTGTGAGCGCCAGTTCCGGGTTAACGGCTGCAAGGCTTGAGGATGTTGGTCTATCAGCGCCTCGAACAAGCGCGGATCTGCTCCCTGGAATCCCATGATGGCCTGCTTCAAATCGCCGACCACAATTGTCGGGACACCAGCCTCTTTCAATTGCCACAACAAGGCGAACTGCAGCGGGTTGGTATCCTGAAACTCGTCGACCACCAGGCAGTCCACTCGCTGTACCAGCGTCTGAAGTACATCGGGACGCGAGCGGAGCAGCTGACCCGCCATGGCGATCATGTCGCTATAGTCCACCAGGCCCGCCTCATGCTTGGCCTCAGCGTAGTGAACCAACACTTCCTGTCCCGCCGACAAGAGTGCCTGCACGTGTGCATTCGCGTGCGCCAGCGGGCCCGGGTGGTGCGGCAACTCGTTTGCCGCCGCTATAACCGCGGACGACAGCGTGTCATACCTTTCCGGCAGTTCCGTCCCCCGCTTTGACTGGCGCAGCTCACGCAAGCCTTTCCAAAGCTTCCAGTCCCTGTCCAGGGCGTCACCCTCGAGGGCCCGATTCAGGTTTTGAAAGTCGTTGAAAAACGCCTTGGTCGCGGCAGAACTGGTTCCGTATTCCCGATCGAGGCTTTCCGGATACGCCTCGAGTAAGGACTCGACGCTTCGCCGCAGGGCAAGACTCAGCGCATCGCCATCCGCGGTCGGCCCGTAACGTTCTGAGATCCATGCTGCGGCCTGGGTGGCGTAGACATCGGTGTACGCCTGCCAGCCCAGCGACCGTAACAGCTCGACGATATGCAGCAGGTCGTCGCGAAAACTATCCTCGGCGCTTTTCTTGGTGACGAAGTCATAGGTGTAACCGTAGGCCGCGAGATTGGACATGATCTCGTCCGCCTTGTCCGTACGTGACAATGCCAGGCGGATCAGGGCATTTTTCTCATCTTCGTTCAGCAGTCGAGGCTGAGGCGATGAACCGGCTTCAAAGGCGAATTCGGTCAGCACCCGCAGTCCAAAACCATGAATGGTGGAGATATAGGCCTGGTCGAGGCGCAGCGCATCTTCCGCTCGTCCCATGGCAAGCAATTTGGCACTGATACGTTCCCGCAGCTCGGCTGCAGCTGCTTCGGTAAAGGTCACCGCGACGATCCGTTCCGGCGCAATCAGGCCGTCGCGTACCCAGTCTCCCAATTGCTGCTGGATCGTGTAGGTTTTCCCCGAACCTGCGCCGGCTGGAATGACAGTCAAAGACGGTATAGTCATTGCGCTTCCTCCGCCTCGCCCGCCACAGTGAACAAATCGATCAGCGGACTGTTTTCCAAGGCGTAAGGTTTTATCCCGGCCTGCTTCTCGAAAAACTCAGCGTCACCCTCCCGATTGAGGCGTGCCTCTCCGGCACTAACCTCGCCAAGCCGCTGCTGAATCAGCGCCATTGCCCGACTTGCCACATCGTTATCCAGCGTCTGCCAACCCGGGACGGCACCGGAT
Organism: uncultured Ketobacter sp.; assembly: GCA_964016105.1. GTDB lineage: Bacteria > Pseudomonadota > Gammaproteobacteria > Pseudomonadales > Ketobacteraceae > Ketobacter. The sequence goes on along the minus strand of CAXHEX010000012.1, from coordinate 102,933 downwards.
TCCAACAGTACCGAATCGGACAGAGAAACCTGGTCGTTCAGCATGTAGTAAACAATCCCTGTCCGGGCCGCACTACGAATCCTGCTCAGCAACGTTTCGTCTGTGTCATCCTTGGGGCCACCACTTTCCAGCATTGCTCGGTAGAGGTTTGCCTGACAGTCGTAGCCTTTCTCCATGCGCGGACGGCGACTCGTTGACTTTGAGCGTTTGTAGTCCACGACCAACAACCGGTCCCCGGGCAAGCCCAAAAGCAGATCAGTCTGACCATGAATCGGGATCCCCGACCAGGTTCCCTGCAGCCAGGCTTCACTGGCGAGGACCTCGGCGCTCAATCGGGCTAGTACATCGCGCCAGGCCTGTGCGGCTTTGATGGTCTCGGCTGTGAAGTGCCGCCGTTCTACCTGCCATTGGGAAGATCGGAGAAAGGGGGCCAGTCGTCGGATGGCATCGTCCAGCAGGGTTTCCACACGTCCTGGAATCTCGCTTGAATCGGGCAGCGCTTCCCCGGGGCGAAACAGGTCTTCGAACACCTTATGCGCAAGCGTACCCAACAAGGCCACATCCGCTGACTCCGGCGCCCACAGCAGAGGCTCTGCCTCAAGGCGGCGCAGCAGCCAGGCCAGTCTTGAGACCATCAGTGTCTCCAGGCTGCTCGGCGATTCAGGCTTTAACTGACCTTCCTTGTCGGTTCTCAGGGCCAGTAAGTCACGATCAAAATTCAGGTCTTCCGCGTGAAGCGTACGCGGTGATTCAGGAGACGCTGCGGCAGCCAGGGCGATGTGTCTAACCTGTGCACGATCATCGGCAGAATCCAGCTCGACGATCCTTTCGTCGGCTGAGTCCGGGCCGGTAAACAACTGGTGCATGAACACCAGGCTCTCCGAGGGCGATTGTCTTTCCCCTCTCGCGTCACGGCGCGGCACGAGAAAGGTCACCGATTCGGCGACGGCACCCAACTGCCGTTTGAAGCGCAGACGCCGGTCTTCCAGCACTTCCGATGGCGAGCTGACGGCAAGGCCAGTCAACTCGCGAATGGACCCAAGATCGTCGGCCGAGAAAACCGGATCACTCGCCAGGGCTGATGGATAACACCCCTGTGCGAAACCCAGGACGATCAAGCGCTTTACGGTTCGCCAGCCTTCCTGGGATTCTCGCCACACCGTCACGCCTTCGAGATTGAAGTCGGGTGACTCACCCGAGGTAATGAACCTCGGGCTCACGGTTCTACGCAATCCCGCCCAGTCAACGGAGGCCGCGCCTTCCAGTGCGTCATTCAACTGTTCGATCGCTGCCTTTGCCTGTTGGATGTGCCCGACAAGATCTTCACCGCCTCGAAGCAACGACACGAATTCCGGCAACGCTTTGGCTAACGAGGCAGGCTCGCTGTCACCGTCCCGCAACAGATCCAGCATTAATCGTCCGTCTCGACTGGTGGAGGACAACGGGCGCAACCGGTAATCACCATCCATTACCGTTTGAGCCAGCACCGCCCCTTCCTCACGAGACCAGGGCATCAATGGCGATGACAGGCAGATCGCCAGCGCCATGGCGGGCGCAGGCTTTTGCCGGCAATACAGAAAATGGAAGACTACTTCGCGGCCAAGATCACGGCGCCAGCGCTCCGCAGGCAGCCCCGAAAGTGCGATGCCGCCAAGAGCACATGCATCCTCCAACGCCGTGGCGTACTCGAAACTATCGGGGATCAGCAGGCCGATGTCGGCGAGTTCAAGGTCGGGAGTCTCGCTCAGCATGGTCTGCACCATACCGGCAGCGACTTCTGCTTCTTGCAGGAAGTCCCGAGTGCCGATCCACTGTACCGATGTGTCTACCTCACCTTTGTCCGTGACTGCTTCAAACAGCCGTTCTTGCAGTACACGCAGGCTACTTCCTGGCTCTCCGGCGAAATCACTACCCAACACTTTGTTCAGAACCTGGGACAACGCTTCGTCGTGACGCTCCTCGGAGCTATCCACGTCCTGATTCAGTTTTTCGACCAGTTCGATTTGCCACCGGGTCAACCGGGGGTTCCCCTCACTGCGGTACACACGGATGGTATGGAGGGCATCGTTAGCATCAGCCGACAGCGCCGATTGCATCTTTGACAGTTCCTGTGGCCATCGCCCTTCGAGCAACTTGGCCAGTCGGAACAGATCGTCGAGGTGCCGCCGTGGTCTTTCAGGAATACCCTCCAGGCCGGTTTGTTCGATATCGCTCGTGGGATCGGTGGCAGATACGATCTTTATCAACGCTGATTTGACCGCTTCGCTGGTTTCTACAGGCGCAACCGATAAGCTCTCAGTCCAGAATGCATCTTCGAGCTCTTCCAGTGCATTCCTGAAGCCACTGTCGTTGTCATCGGTCGTTTCCGGTACCAGGTATGCACGACACGCCCATTCCATCAACTCCGACCATGTGCCTACGACCATACCGGAGCGCGCGCTTTGCTCCGCCAAGATGCGTCGCAGGCGGCGAGCCGCGCCAGCATCGGGTACCAGTAGGTATTGAAGGTTTTGTCTAGACACTATTCTCCCTTTACCTGCCAGGTTCCTATTTGTGTTCGCTGAGAAACCGGCTGTTGTATTCGTTTTCACTGTTCACTACCAGTTCAAGCCGGACTGTCGCTCTAGTCATTCCGCAAAACAGTATTCTTTCAGCGCGCGTCAGGTATTCTGTATTCGGATCTATATCCACCAGAATCACAGCGGGCGCCTCTTGCCCCTTGAATCGATAAACGCTGTCGAACATCAGGTGACCCTCTGTCATCACCTGACGCCCGTCTTCATCATACTCACCCGTGAAATGTCGCAAACCCACACCGCCGACCTGATCACATTGACTGAATACGGAACTCTGCGCGCCCCGACACGTGATCACTACAATGTCATCACGCGTAAAACCATGCCGCATCAACTGCTGAACGATCTTTCCTACAATTTTTGGCTGCTCATCAGCATCTATATAGCCGTGAACAGCGACACCCAGACCCGGCAAGTCATTACCCTGCTCAAACGGAATAGGCAGCGTATCCTTGATAAATCTTGCGATAGACTCTGGAGAGCGGTAGTTGATTTTGCTGCTATAGCGAACAAACCCATCCAGCGATACCGGTGGCTTATCCTGCAGATTCTGGTCACCATCCTCCAGCCAGAGAATGTTCGCGCCTTCACGAAGGAAGAGCTGGATAATCTCAAACCATTCCTGCTCAAAATCCTGACCCTCATCAACGATCAGCGTGTCGTATTTACTTTCCTCTCCAATTTCCTGCACCAGAACCTGTTCCTGTACGCGCTGCCAGAAACCCGGATCCGTCGTCATCGACGAGAAGTCCAATCTCTGTCCGAGAGATTGCAAGAACTCATCACAGAAACCATAAAATGTGCTGACCTTTCCAGCATCGCCAACACTTTCCCTGATGCGATCAGCCAACGGCCGGTTATAACAAATCAGCAAGACCCTTCGGTTTTCGGATACCTCACGATCCAGGAACCTTCTGGCAAACAGGCTCTTGCCACTTCCGGCGGCACCTGAGATCTTGAGCCGGAACGGCTCCATCTCGAGATTGGTCAGAATATCTGCCAACGCACCGCTTTGGCGCACGAACTGCTTTTCCTGTGAACCAATATGGGTATGAATATCGGGAACAAGGTCAAACGTTTGGTAAAAGAAATCTTCAACCTTTTCATACCAACCATCGTGCGTCTCCGTACCGGATCCCAGTAATGTCTGAATTCGTTTCGACAACCCATCTTTTGCAGCCGCATCTACGATACGCTCAGCATTCAGCCCGGCTGCATTGACCTGTTTGACCTGATAGTCAGGACAGTAAATAAGGTAATCGACGACGAGACTTCGACTTTTGCCGTTCAGCCATTTGAATTTTTCACGCACCTTGTCAATGGATCGGTGAACCTGTTGGGCGACATTCTTCTCGTCAGTTCCATATCGCTTGACGAGTCCCTCGTCTGTTTCTTCCAGGCCTCCATTCTTCTGTTCTATAAAAAGGACATCTCCAGACCGATTCAGCACGACGAAATCTATTTCTCCAAAATGCGTCCATGCCTCATATTCCCTTGACCAGTGAACCCCATGGAAAATCGTAAAATCGTTGGGCAGCTCGGCTTTAAGCATTTGCAAAGCCTTGAGCTCGGCATTCTGCGCGCCGGAGAGGGACAGGCGAGACAGGTCGGACGGGACTATGTACGCCACATGATTCTCCTGTATCTATGTATTCCGAGCATTTCTCAACCTATGGGCTCAAATTAATCTTCAGACGTCCGACCAGCTCGTCCAGCCTTTCCTTCGGAACATGCTTTATCAGGTACTCAACCAGGTCATCCTGCCTTGGCTGACCAAATACCAACCTGTAAACCGCCAATGACCGACGCAACGCGTCGATAAGCTGTCTGTCTCGCGTCAGTGGAAGTGATGGCACATATCTTTCGATACGCGCCCCACCCTCAATCGGGTAAATCCAATACGGCACAAGGTCATTTTCCCCTTTCTGCCGGTCCTTCCTGCCTTCGTCCAGCATCGCAAACCACGGATCTTTGTCACGCGATCTCATGGCATGGTGTCCATACTGGCTCGCAATGTTTTTTCGTACCGCATGTCCCTTATAGCGATGCACGCGGCCTTCACGTTGCTCCAGGTCCACGGGATTGGCGGGTAAATTCCAATGCACGATGGCATGGCAGTACCAGTGAAAATCGAGTCCTTCCTGGCCGATAGAGGTCGATGTGACAACGAAGGGCCAGAAAGGTGAATTGAATGCCTCGCGCACCTTCTGCGCACGTGACGCAGCTGTGTCGCCACTTTCCTCGTCCCGCCCTTGACCAAAAGGCATGGCGAAGCGCGACGGGAGTCGATGCGTCTGTACCGTCACACCGCCATTTCCCGCTCGAATATCGTCCACAGCCAGTGCTGCCGCCCGGACAGTGAGCGCTGTTTGTATGGCTTCGGCAATATCCTCAATCATCTCCTCAGGCTCTTCACCAACAAGGCCGAGTGAATCTTTGAGGATGTGTACATATTCATCCAGCACTGACTGCAAACAGCCTTCAGCACCATATTCAAGTACCCGCCGCCAGTAGGGTTCTGTCTGCTTCAATCCACGCAGGAGCGCAGTGACTTCGACCCGGTTGTAAAGACTACGAAATGCCCAGCCAATCCTTCCTGCCGCATTTCTTGCACCCGCATGACTTGCCAGAGTTGGGCCTGTAAAACGGTCCAAAGCGCGCAGCGCACACACGCCTGGTCCACCTAAGGCAAATAAAGTAAGCACCTCTGCCAGATCTTCTGGCGGCCGGCCTAAGGTCAGCTCACCGTTGAGCAACTGCCGGGCACGATCGACGTGCTCATACCAGGCATCCTCTCCACTACTACCTTCTCCCGCCCATTGACCTTCGAGATCGGATTGCCCAAACCATTCCTGTGTTGCATTGGGATAGTGGTGTCTATCCAGAAGAATTGGCGCCGCCCAATACCATTGTTCGTCGACACGGGATTCGTCCGTCGGCATTGCGAGCGCCTCGAGTCCTTTCGAAATATCCTCCCAGACAATTCCCTGCAACTGTTTCAATGTAGGCGGCTCACCATTGCCATGCTTCCTTGCCAGACTCAGTGGGTCATAGCGGCGAGCCAACGAGATTGATGGATACATCAGGGCCAGCACCGGCATGCCTGTGGGCCGGTCATTCGACACTGCAATACGCAAGAGCAGGGTATGACCTCTTCGTTCTCGCTCGTCTTCTGTATTCAGAGCGGCTGGCTCGAACAATTTGACTGCTTGACGCTCCGCTTCGTAGCTGAGAATGGTCGAAACAACTTTGGGTACAACGCGCCAGCTTGAAAATATCAGCCGCTTGGTAATCTGCGCATGCGTATGATTGCTGAATGGCCCGTCCAATTCGTAATAGGGCAAAGACGGGGGCAGCCAAAGCAACTGCCACATCTTTGTATCGATCACCTGCTTAATAAGGCCTCGGAGGCGTGCGTTGCGCGGATCCAGCGCTTCGTAAGCTTCAATGTCATCCCAGGAAAGCAACAGATGCTGTACTTTGGACAGTGCCCGCGTAATAACTTCCGTCTTCCCCTCACCATCCAGCGCATCATGAAATGTGCGCTTCAGTTTGTAGTCTTCCATGAAATTAAGAAGATACGATGATGACTTCCAGTATTCGATCGTATTCGGCATATCCAGCTCACGCGCAATCGACTGTAATTCCACGTATGCCAGGATGTCGGTCGCCAACAGCTCTACATCCTTTGGTTCCACCTGGGTGAGCATGCCTGCACGATCATCTGTCACTGCCAGCCGCTCGGTGCGTGCCATGACGCGACGTAGGGATTTCTGGATATTCGACTTTATGCTTTCAAGCTGATCAGGGGACTGGTCATTGAATCGGAGTAATTCATAGCGGTACTCCCGAAGTAAGTCCGCGAATTTCTCCACTTTCTGCTTATCGCGAAACAGGAAGCCCAGTGTGTCAATGAAATCGCGATAGTGATCTTCATCATCACTCTCGTCTGACAGCGTGTACATCTTGTAAGGCGTGGCCGAGAGCAAGAGCACGCGCACCGCGGTCAAATCATCGGAGTATTCGAATAACTTGCGCGCGAGTACACTCGCATCATCCTCCCCGCTGAGAAGGTGCTTAAACCGCTGGAATTCATCGAGAATAACCAGGTCGGGTTCCAGCATTCTGACGCAGGTCTCTGCGAGCAAATTGCGCAGTTTTCCTACGAAGGCAGACCGCTCAGTCCTGGCTTCGCGCGTAATCCTTGAATCTGAACGCCGATACTCCTGACAAAGCCAATCGAACCGCTCACGTAATGTCCAATCACCCTTGTCCTTCTCCTCTCGCACATGCTCTCGTACTGTTTTACGAAATTCCTTTGCAAGTGTGCGATCGATCTGATTGTTGTCAGGGAAGCATTTTAATTGCTGTCTGAATCGCTTGGTTCCCGACGTTCCCTGGAATACATTCATGGGAGCGGATCCGGAAAAATGCCAGATGTCCTTCAACAACCAATAGAGCAGCATCCGTTCGGTGGCTACGCCGAGATTACTTTTCAGATCGAATGAGGTGCCTGGCGTAAATGAAATGAAATTAATTCGATTCTTATTCAGATCGCGCAGCATGATGGGCAATAATGTAATGCGCGTTGGTAGCGTCTTGCCTTCATCGCCCAGCACATTGAGACGCTTGATATTCTGCCGGGCAATATCCGCATTGGAGCAGATATACACAATATCGATGCGATCGACCCGATCCCACAAATGATGCAATGTGCGTGCGATAACAGACCGGGCAATCAGTGTCTTGCCAAGCCCCACCTCATCCGCGACGAGAAACCGGTGCGTAGAACGTGCCTGCTCATATAGCCTGTGAAATACCGCAGCCGCTGTGCGCCGCTGAAAATCTTTCAAGCCGCGGTCAATCTCGCCGAGATTCGGCAGTTCGCTGTCCCTAGCTCCCACGTCTTGTTAACTCCTCTCGCGCTTCCCACAAGGGATGCCAGATCTGCTCGAACTCTTGCGGGAGAAGCGATCTCCCTTCCTCGGTGTTCTGCAGGTCGGTCACTAGATGGGCAACCTGGTCGATCTTTTCCGGGGCACGTTCCAGTGCCTTAACAAGCGCCTCTAACATCGGAATATCCGCATGAAACCCTCCGTTCCCTGTTCCTGCATACCGTGAGGTACCGGAGATTTCAGAAAGAGATAGCGCCCCTTCTTCTCCAAGCAGCAGAAACAGGTAGCGCATCAATTGCTGCTGATCCTTCAGCATATAGCGCAGTAGTCGCTGACGTCGGTTTTCCGGGAATCCCTGTGAAGGGAGATTCAATACGAACCGGCAAACGCCTGACCTACCATCGACAGAGATCCGTCCCTCGAAAGCAAAAAAGGTCGTCAGCCCCTCAAACGATACTGACGAGAACGAGGACGACCAGCCTCCATCCGATATCAGGCGCTGCGCGCCCGCCTCCTGCCTGAGCGTCAGTGGCCAACATTGCAGGTCGAATTCTGCGTCGGGAAGATCTGGGGATTTTGTTGAAGACAGCCTGAGATTGAATAGATCCTCTTCGGACTTTTCAGCATGCACCACTAATTCCAGGTCAACGACAAAACGGCGAAGACGCAGGAGCAAATTCTCCAGAGCCTGTTGAGTCGAGTCCGCCCCGCCTTCTTCGCCTGGCGAAAACGGCTCCAGGAGGTCGCGTAGTACACTGATACCTTTCTGTTGAGGGCAGAGAATCGCTTCTACCCCCATGTGCTTGCTTTGTCCTTGCATCTCCACGAGAAACTCAACATTCTGGTGAAACGCAGCGTTCGTAGCATTCGCCGAGCCGGTCCACACCCGGCCTATTCCCGAACCGTCAAAAGCAAACAACTTGGCATGCAAGCCGGAAAGCAGGCTTCCGGTGTCCGACCCTTCATCCGGTTCAGCACCTTCTTCCTGCTCTATGTCTGCCCCTTCACTCAAAGCGAAAATCTCGTAGTCGCCTATTTGGTCGGGATCAATCGCTTCCAACTCGTCGACGCGTGAAACAAGCGTCTGCTCACCGGAGATATTCAGCCGACTGAGGATGCCTTCCGCGACAAACGGTGCGATCACGAGGCTCCGGTCTGCACTATCCGGGAACGGCCAAACATCTTGTTCACCAGGCAAGCCGATCGGCCAGAATTCAATATTTTCAATATGGTCCGGCAATTGGAACTCTACAGTGTCAAGCTCCCTTGCCAGCTCCGCCAACGTATTCTTTGTATTATCTGTTAGCTCCTGTACAGCCATCTCCTGCAGCGAACGGATGAACCGTGAGAGTGGTTCATTCTTCTTTGTCGATTCCTTACCTACTACCCCATCCAGTACAAGCAGGGTGTCCCAGGAACGATCAAAAGTGAGATTACGGGAGGCACAGAGCAGGCGATACTGCGCTGGTTCGCCATCGGCTACGTAGCGTACGATCCACACTTTCGGGTGAAACACGCCTCCCTCCCTGACCGCCCTCACCTCATGGACACTTGACTCGAGGTAACCAAAGAGCAGTCGATAGGTCTTTGGGACAGCGATCTGGCCCGCCTGGCAAAACACGTGGATGCGATCTACATGACGGCGCAACGCTTCCAGCAGGGCATTCGGATCTTTGGTCGGTTGACCATCGTCCCCTTCCCAGTCAAAGAAGGTAAATGCAAGTGGCGCAACCAATAGCGCCATAAGGTCCAGGGAGTAAGTCGTCGATACCGCGGCATCCAGGTGGAATCCCGGCGGCGGTCGGAGTGATTCAAGCAGCAGAGTACGATCCTTCGGTGCCAGCACTATCCCTGCTCCCTTCCCAGACCACGAAGGATATCCTGCACGATGGTCTGAACCTGCTGCCAGCGGTAGCTGAGTTGCTGTGTACCGGCCGCACCACTCCACATCTCGAGCGCCCTGGGGTTATCAAGGCGGGCCAGTGCTCGTTTCAGTCGACGCTCTCGATGATGAATGAGGTCTCTCGCGGCGCGGGCACCAATGAGGGTATCGATTCCATCTGAACCCAGTGCGATATCTGTCCAGGTATTTATGAAATGGACAGTTGGAATCGGAATACGCGGATTTACATGATGAATGACTTCCCAGAAATCAGAGCGGGACTCAACCCACTGATCTAATGTTCGGCGTTTGTCTTCGACCTCTCCATACCAATCGTCCAGTGCATTTCGATAATGACCAACGAGGCCCTCTTGTGAACCAGCACCATCATTACCGCTCGACGCCCGCTTTTCCGCCAACATCAGGTTATAAAGCAAAGCCGCCCCGAGCATAATCAGCGAGAAGAGTTCTGCATGGTGCAGCTGCGCCTTCACATGGCTTGCGCATTCACCAACTTGTGGATGGTGCCAGGGAAAGCTAACCGCATCCCACCACTCCCCCTGGTCGACCAGAAATGCGATCAGGGTACCCGGAACATTTGTCATTATCTGCTGGTGCAGATACTCAGCCTCTTCTTCTCGCAGCTGGAGCGAGGCTCCTTCAGGGAACCCATCGGGCGCGGTCGGCAAACCCTCGTGCCAGTTGGTCTGTGGCTTGAAAAGTTCGACGATCCCATCTTCGGCAGAGGCATGGACCTGACGTCGACCCAGGTAGAATCCATCAAGTGACCGATGATACTGATCCAGCGAGCCCTGGTATCGGCGGATACCAAAAACACCGAGACCCGCCCAATACACCGAACTCGGCAATCTCTGCAAACCGGCTTTCGCATCTTTACCGATTACGCCGTCCGTATCGTCCGACTTGAGTAACTGGTAGATCAGATCAATTTCATGCCGGCGCGCCAGCCTGGCTACATCACTCGATTTTGTCCTACCGTCCTCAAGCGCCTGATATATCCATGGAATAAACAACAGGTACTTGGCCCGTGTCTGGATCGTGCTGATTCCGGGAAACAAGGAATCTGCAAGCGCGTCTCGTACCGTTCCGATGCCAAGCTCATCCCGTGTATCTTGTTCACGGAACAGATCAACGACATCGAGCGCTTTACGGCGGTCGCTTTCTGAATGATCGAGCCAGGCAAAGGTGGATGCCATTTATTGTTTACCCGTCCTTGGAAGTTTCGTTATCATTCACTATGTACTGGCCACTACTTTTAATTTCATAAAGTGTCTACTTCGACATCCACAGCAAACGATGTCAGCGACCATTACACCAGACTATCGACCAGCAGCCTTGGCTGCTTTTTCGATCCAATTCCCCAAATTTTTGTATCCCCCATCATTGTTCCATAAATAAAAACTGTAGCCTTTCGGTATCTGTCCGCAGCGTTCCGTGGTATTGCCATTTAGATCCTTTATTTTGCTGACATCGACACCTAGGAGTCCGTTTCCTCTCTCAATACTTTTCTGTATTTCGTACTTTACCCACCTGCTTGAACACGTTTTCTCTCCAACCAGAACGACCGTGACAGATGTGCCCTCGAGCTGCCTATTAATCCAGTTCTTGATGGCTTGATCACCCTGACGCTTAATCTTCTCGAACTCAGCAGCATCGACAAATCCTGCGGCTTCCCTACCCTGCGTAACCCAGCTATTTCGCACGACCATGGCCCTTGAAACGTCTTTATACTTGAAACTAAAAAATACTCGCCTGGCCATTAGCCCCCCTATTCACAAAGTAGGTTTAATATTGCCATTGTGTGCTCATGGATAGAATCTAGATCCATACCAACGGTCCCCAACAATTCAAATTTCTCTTTTATTTCTTCTTTGTGTGTTCCGTTATATTCATCGAATGACCCACTGACCTCGTCCCACAATTCCTTCGCCATAGAGCCTGTTGCTCCAATTGGCAACAAAAACAGCCCCTCTTCCTTCGCAATTTCAAATTCTTCTCGCATACCATTTGACAGGCGAACCTGGTCACCGTCCAATTTGTTCCCGAATAGAAATACGGCTATCCCGGCATGCACAACCATGTCTTTCCGATAATTTGTCCAAAGGGCCGGTAAATTACCATCATGAGCATGATCTTGCGGAAAAGGCCTTAAAATCAGGTGATCTTCTGCTTTACCGCGATCACTCATGTAAGCATGATCTAGCGCTCCTGTTATTACCGAACTCCCAATGCCAAGACCAAAACCAGAAACTATCCTGAAATCCGACTTTGCAATGTCTTTGCTAAGCTCATAGACAAACTGGCACGCTTTATCTTTGTCATAGGGCGCGTATTCATGTGCCGCGCCTGATATGAATACTGTTTTTCTGCGGTAAAGCCTTTCGAGCTCATGAAGAATGTCTGTGATATCACTATACTCATCAACAAGTAACGTCTTTATTCCGAACCTCATCAAATCCTGAACAAATAGCTCCTGCTTTCTTTTTCGATAATCGAAATCTGCGTCACTTTCTTCAGCTTCTCTTTTTACCGTTCGCAGAATGCAATTGTGCTGCCTCTGATCTTTACTGAACGAGATGCGAACCCTACTCAAGATGTAGTCAAGATTTGGATCCGTAAAACTGAATCCAAGGAATAAGAATGCCTTCGATATGAGATCGCCAGTTAGCGCACCCAAGAATGGCTGCATATCAACATGGTACTTTTCATAGTCATCCTTTGTTAATACAGCCTCACTGGGATGACTTGCATCACCGTGCATTTTGTAGACAACTGCATCCCTCTTCCGTTTGGTATAAACCAGTTGGGTTTTCGTATATTTTACATCCGGCACCTTACCGGAATCAGAGAGAGCATTTTCGATTAGGCTATCGTAGTTTGTTGTCCAATACGTATTGATTGGCAACCTTGTCAATATCTTATGATTTTCGGTTAACGTTGCATCCTTGCAGAATTGATCGATCAGTAACTGATTCAGCTTGCTCCGATTCCCGCCATTCACGTTGCAGTGATACTGTGCCAGAGAAATCAGATCCGCCGCTTCTCGCTCAACATCCAGATCAAGGTCTTCAGCAATAGGCTTTAGCAACTCGCCCCAGTTCACAAAACCAGCGGGAACGGATAGACCAGCACCGGCGAATATGGCCAAGTTTTCTTCTCTTAGCTCTTTCGCTAAATCCCGAACAAATCTGGCTTTCTCAGCGTCAGTGGCAGACATATCTTCGTTTCGCTCGTCAGTTCAATAGACTCTTCAGGTTTTCCCAGTTCCAGCGGTAAAGTCTCCCTGCACCCGGTACAGCCGTATAGTCCCCATTCTTGTAACCGATAACCTGAACAATGTGCTTGTTGGCATTTCGTGCCATTCGGACCTCTTTTAGAACTCCATGTGCGACGTGTGTCTTAGGGCCCACCATTACAATTACAATGTCAGATCGTTTTATCGCCGTGTTGGCTTTCGCCTCCCAGTTTCTTTCAGGAGCAGCCTCCTTCAACGAATGATCTACGACCTCGAATGGTGAGTCAGGCAGCTTGGACTGACCGATGATGAAGTCCTTCAACCGTCTATCGTTGTCAAAATCAAAACTTACGAACACCCGTTTCTTCACAGATCTTCTCTCCCTAATTACTTTGCCGCTAAACCTGCCGGCAACTGCACCGCCTATGATTCCTCCAAGACCCGGAAGAATTGCCTGCCCAATGGCAGCACCAATCAACGCATCACCGAGACCATCAACATCCAACCTGTCGCTGTGCACAGAACAAAACGAACCGCCTTGTAAAGCTCGGTTCTTGCAATTCAGGCCGTTCTTTGTTTTTGCCTTGCATCGCAACTCCAGTAACTCCAATTTTTGTGTGCCGATAGACCCAAACTGCCCACCGATGATTTTCTGGATTTCCAGAACTCACCTTTGTTTCCTGTCCAGAGATCTCTGCGCTTAGCACCAGGCTAAACAGGGTTCAGTCACTTAGCGTCCGATTAAATCATAATCATTTTGATGATGTCAACATCTTATATTGACTCTGACATGATTTATTTATTATCATAACCGGCCATGATGGGTACGAATGCGGCAAAAATAGGTGATCACATGCCAGTCATGCGGCTAGAAGATATTAATCAGACGCAGAAGGAACGCTTGTCTCACATCGATTTCAAGGTCTGCTTCCTGGGCACCATCGGCCGAAATGACATCGTCAGCCGATTTGGCATCAAGGAAGCGGCTGCGACCAGGGACATCACCTTATATAAGGAACTGGCCCCGAAGAATCTGGAATACGACACCAAGGCCAAAATCTACACCCGCTCGAACGCTTTTGAACCGCTTTTCGACTACTCCTCCAGCCAGGCGCTGGCAGCCCTTGCATACGGATTCGGTGATGACTTCGTTGGTACGCACAAGGGCTTCATTGCGTGCGAGATGCCCGCACAACTGAACAGGCCTTCCCTATCGACGCTGTCTGTTTTAACCCGCGCGATCCATCAAGAAAAAGCGGTAAAAATTGGCTACCGCTCCCTGAGCAGCGGCCGAACTACACGTGAAATTGTGCCATTTGTACTGGTAGATAACGGTCTGCGCTGGCATGTCCGCGGCTACGACCGGCGGCAATCCAGATTCTCAGATTTCGTAATCACGCGCATCTTTGACCCGACGATCACCGACAGCATGATCAAAGAACATGAAACTCGGGAATCGGATATCCAGTGGAATCGAATTGTAGAACTGGAAATCGTGCCACATCCCAGTCTCAAGCATCCCAAAACAATAGAAGCCGACTACGACATGCAAAACGGAGTGTTGAATGTCAACGTTCGAGCTGCTGTCGCAGGTTACGTACTTCGCCGGTGGAATGTGGACTGCTCAGAAGATCACAGTCTAAAAGGACCTGAGTACCACCTTTGGCTGAAGAACAGGCAGGCACTCTATGGCGTAGAGAACCTTGTTATCGCACCTGGCTATCGATCCCCCGATCAGCAGCGGCTCGAAGCCGAGATGGAGTGATGGTGCGGATGCTGGAAAAACTTGCACAACTTGTCGACGAGGTGGGCGCACTGCACAGCAAGCTGATCCTGTTGATAGGCCAGCCAGGCAGTGGCAAGACAGCCCTCCTTGCCGCACTGGCCAATCAGCGGGATATGAAGGTAATGAATGTCGGTGCGACGGCAGGAAACCGTCTCGCGGCAATACCTCAGCGGCAAAGGGCGCTGCAGACCAACGTCATTCTGCGCGAGCTGGCCGATGAGGACGCCAATGGCGATTTGCTGCTGCTCGACAACATCGAGCTGCTATTCGATCAGACGCTCAAGCTCGATCCGTTGGATCTGCTCAAGCGCCACGCTCACAGCCGACGAGTGGTGGCGGTATGGCCAGGGGAGCTCGTTGATGGTCGATTGACCTATGCCCAGATGGGGCATCCGGAATATCAGGACTACGGCCTGGATGGCCTGGTCCCATTTGTAATTGAAAAAAAGGGTTAGAGAGGAAAACTTATGCGCTACGGGGATCTCATACAGTTCGAGCCGATTGAGTCGGTCATTCAATTGCTCGATGCAAATCGGCCCGACGAGGCAAAGAAACTCGTCGCAACCTACGTCATATCCGATGACATGGCGGAACGGATTGCCAAACAGATGATCCCGCAGCTTTCGTTCGATGAATCGGTCGATCACAAGGGCGTGCTTGTCGTGGGTAACTACGGCACCGGTAAGTCGCACTTGATGTCCGTGTTGTCGCTGATCGCAGAGGACACCGCCTTTGTCCCGATGATCCGCCACTCGAAGGTCGCTAAAGCCGCAGAAACTATTGCGGGCAAGTTCAAAGTGCACCGCGTCGAAATCTCCAGCCAGATGCCCCTGCGTGACATCATCACCCAGGAACTCGAACTCTTCCTGGAAAGCCAGGGTGTCAGCTTCAGCTTTCCGCCTGCCGACAAAGTGGTCAACAACAAGGCTGCCTTTGAGAAGATGATGGCCGCCTTCGACGAGGTACATCCTAACCAGGGGCTGCTGCTCGTCGTCGATGAGTTTCTCGAATACCTGCGCTCCCGCAAGGACCACGACCTGGTCCTCGATCTCTCATTCCTGCGAGAAATCGGCGAAGTCACCAAGCACCTGCGCTTCCGCTTCGTGGCTGGCGTGCAGGAGGCCATCTTCGACAGCAGCCGTTTCCAGCATGTGGCCGACAGCCTGCGTCGGGTAAGCGAGCGCTTCACCCAGGTGCTGCTCGCCCGTCAGGATGTGAGCTTTGTCGTAGCCGAGCGTCTACTCAAGAAATCAGCCGATCAGCAGGACAAGATCCGCAACTACCTCACGCCTTTTTCCAAGTTTTACAGCAACATGAACGAGCGGATGGATGAATACGTCCGCTTGTTCCCGGTGCACCCCGATTACATCAACACCTTCGAGCAGCTGGTATTCACCGAAAAACGCGGTGCGCTGGTGACCCTGCGCGATCAGATTCAGGACATCCTCGACGAAACAGTGCCAACCGGTCACCCCGGACTGATTGGTTTCGATAAATTCTGGGAAACGGTCACCAGCAACTCCGTACTACGCTCAGACCCCAATATCGGCCCGGTACTGGCGGTGGCAGAGGTGCTTGCCGAACGGGTGCAGAAAGCGTTTACCCGACCAGCCTACAAGGCGATGGCCGCGCGGGTCATCAAGGGACTGTCCGTCCACCGCCTGACCACGGGCGGCGATATCTATGTACCGGTGGGACCAACAGCCGAGGAGCTGCGTGACACCCTTTGCCTGTATCAGCCCGGCATCGAGGACATGGGTGGTGAACCGTCCGATGACCTGCTGACCGCAGTGCAGACCACCCTGCGCGAGATCGTCAAAACGGTCAACGGCCAGTTTATCTCCAAGGCGCCGGACACCGAACAGTATTACCTCGATCTCAAGAAGGACGTCGACTACGACGCCCAGATCGAGAAACGCGCGGAAGCATTGTCTGATGACGCGCTGGACCGCGCCTACTACAGCGCCCTGATGCAGCTCATGGAATGTACCGATGAGCATGCCTATGTCACCGGCTACAAGATCTGGCAACATCAGGTTGAGTGGCAGGACCACCGTGTAGAGCGCAACGGTTACCTGTTCCTGGGTGCGCCCAACGACCGTCCCACGGCGCAGCCGGAGCGCGACTTCTATATCTACTTCATCCAACCCTTCGAGCCGCCCCGTTTCCGGGATGAAAGCAAGGTCGATGAGGTGTTCTTCCGTCTCAAGGGGCTGGACGAAGCCATCAAGCGCCATCTCGCCTTCTACGCCGCCGCCCAGGAACTGGCATCGACCGCCAGTGGTGCCGCCAAGGCCATCTACCTGGACAAGGCCAAGGATGCCCTGCGCGACATGAGCAAATGGCTGCAAGACAAGCAGATGTCCGCCTTCGAGGTCACCTATCAGGGTAAAACCAAAACCCTGCAGGAATGGGCCAAGGGCGTATCGATACGCGACAAGCTGCGGCTGGGGCCAGATGAGCGCGCTAACTTCCGCGACATCGTGAATGTCACCTCCGGCCTGGCGCTGGGAACCCACTTCGGGGACCTGGCGCCGGAGTACCCCACCTTCTCTGTGCTGGTAACCGAGGCTAACCGTAAACAGCTGATCACCAATACGCTGAAGGCCTTGGCTGGCGGAACCCGAACCAAGGACGCTATCGCCATACTGGACGCGCTGGAAATGCTGGACGGCGACCGCATTGAGCCGACGCGATCCAAATATGCCCAAGAGGTAGTGAACCGGCTACAGGCCAAAGGCCATGGCCAGGTACTCAACCGCAGTGAACTGATCAGCGGCCCCACTGACGTCGAATACTTCGCACCCGTCCGTTTCCGCCTGGAGCCCGACCTGCTGGTAGCCGTGCTGGGCGGCCTGGTCTATTCCGGCGACATCGTGCTGGCCATCACCGGCGACAAGATCGATTCCGGCAAGATCTCCCTGCTGGCCGAGCGTTCCCTGGATGAACTCCATCAGCTCAAGCACGTCGAGGCACCCAAAGAGATCAACGTCGCGGTGCTGCGCTCACTGTTCGAACTGCTGGGCCTGCCATCAGGCCTCGCTCAGATGGCTACCCAGGGTAAGGACGAGCCGGTCAAGGAATTGCTGGATGCCGTGGCCAAGCAGGTGCAACGGGTGCTTACTGTCGGTACCGACCTGCAAAACCGCCTCAGTTTCTGGGGCCAGTCTCTGCTGCGTGAAGAAGAGCTGCAGGATTGGCGCACACGGCTGGAAGCGCTCAAGGAGTTCCTGGAGAAGCTGTCGCCCTACAACACCATCGGCAAGCTCAAGAACCTGCGCATTACCCAGGCCGACATCGACACCCAAAAGAAGAATCTCGAGGTTTTGGATACGGTCGAGAAGCTGCGCGACCTGGTCGCCGAACTCGGCGCCACGGCGGCCTATCTCTCCCAGGCCGAGATGGTGCTAACAACCGACCATCCCTGGGTACAGCAGGCCCAGATCGCCCGCAAGGAGATACTCGATCAGCTCGCCGCTGACCGCAGCGCACAGCATGCCGCAGAGTACCGCCAACGCCTGGCCACGCTAAAGAAGGACTACGTCACCGCCTACGTGGCCCAACACAGCAAGGCCCGTCTCGGGGTAGCGGAAGACAAGACCAAGTCTGCCCTACGCAAAGACGCGCGCATCACCACCCTGCGTGCGCTGGCAGGTATCTCACTGATGCCCACCGGCCAACTCACTGGCTTCGACGACAAACTGGACAAACTCAAGAGCTGCGCCTCGCTGGTGGATTCCGAACTCGTTGCCAGCCCGGTTTGCCCCCACTGCAGCTTCCGTCCCGCCAACGAACAAGGCGAGCTGCTACCGGCAGCCAACGTACTCAAAGGACTGGACGACGAACTGGACCGCATGTTGGCTGACTGGCAGCAAACACTGCTGGAAAACCTTGAGGACCCCATCATCCAGGCCAACTTTGAGCTGCTAAAGGATGCACAACGCAACCTGATCCAGGGATTCCTGGCATCGAAGGACCTGCCTGATCCGGTCACCCCCGAGTTCGTGGCCAGTATCCAAGAGGCATTATCCGGCCTCGAAAAAATCCTGGTCACCAGTGATGACATCAAAAAGGCGCTATTGACCGGCGGATCCCCCGCCACGCCGGAGGACCTGCGCAAGCGCTTCGAATCCTTCCTAAACGATCGCTGCAAGGGCAAGGACGCGGACAAACTGCGGTTTGTGGTTGAGTGAGGTTTTAGAACGACATGGGCCGACAAGAAGAAATAAGGAATCACGATAATGGATGATCTACTACAGAATCAGGCGAGCGGCCCTGTCGAATGCCTAGGCCAAACGTTTCCTAGCGACCATGCACGCCGGGAACACTTTTCGCAGCTTCTCGCTGAGAAGCTGAAGGATCCTGAATTCCGCAAGCAGGAAGGCTTCCCGCAGGGGCCGGACGAAGCGATCCTCGCCATGTCTGATCCACCGTACTACACCGCTTGCCCCAATCCGTGGTTGTCGGATTTTGTCGCACATTACGGCAAGCCCTACGATCCAGAAGTGAAGTATTCGCGGGAACCGCTGGCCATCGACGTGTCAGTGGGTAAAACAGATCAGATCTACAAAGCACACTCCTACCATACCAAGGTGCCCCATCTGGCCATCGTCCCATCGATTCTGCACTACACCCAACCGGGGGATATTGTGCTCGATGGGTTCGCAGGCTCAGGCATGACCGGTGTGGCGACTCAATGGTGTGGCTCGGCCCCTGCCGTGTACCGGCATGAGCTGGAGATGACCTGGAAAAAAGAAGGCCACCCCGCGCCTAAGTGGGGTGCCCGACGCGTCATCCTCAATGACCTATCACCCGCAGCCACCTTTATCGGCGCCAACTACAACATCCCATTCGATGTGGAGTCGTTTGCTAAGGCGGGGAAGAAACTACTCAAGGAGTTAGAGCAGGAAATCGGCTGGATGTACGAAACACTGCATACGGATGGCAAGACCAAAGCGCAAATTGATTACACAGTATGGAGTGAGGTGCTCAGTTGCCCATCATGTGCCGGTGAGATGGTGTTTACGGAAGTTGCGCTCGACGAAGAAACGCAAAAGGTAGCGGACATTTTAATATGCCCGCATTGTGGTGCAGAGGCGAAAAAGGAGCAGATGGATCTCCATTTTGAAACTTTTATAGACCCAGCTACAGGAAAAGCCGAAAAGAGACCTAAGCGTGTACCGGCACTGATTCGTTACAAGATCGGAAAAGTCAAACATTCTAAAAAGCCAGATGATGCTGACTTGGTTAATTTGGCAAAAATATCCGATCTTCCGCTGCCAGCAGATCTACCCACCGATCGATTCCCAGACTGTCAAATGACACGGGTTGGTCGAATGAAAACAACAAACTCTTCTGCCATGCACTATATGTTTCTCCCTAGAGCTGCACACGCCATGGCGCTCCTGTGGCATAAAGCTCGGACATATCCAGAACCACGCACCAGAGGCATGCTGCTCTTTATGGTGGAGCAGGCATTCTGGACAGCATCCATTTTGAACCGATTTAGACCATCTGGTTTCTCGCAAGTAAACCAATTTCTAAGCGGTGTTTACTACGTCGCATCTCAAACTGCTGAGCCTAGTCCGTGGTACATCCTCGATGGAAAGCTAGGACGCCTAGTCAAGACATTTAGTGGGTACGCCCCAAAAAGTGTTGCAGCTATTAATACTGGAAGCGCTGCTCGCCTTGCTTTAGAAGATGAAAGTATTGACTACATCTTTACTGACCCGCCTTTCGGAGAAAACATCTATTATTCAGATCTGAATTTCCTTGTGGAGTCTTGGCATGGCGTAAAGACCGATCCAAATCCTGAGGCAATTGTTGATCGAGTTCGACAGAAAGGAATCCCTGAATATCAGCATCTGATGCATCGATGTTTTAGCGAATACTACCGAGTGCTAAAGCCCGGACGCTGGATGACCGTGGTTTTTTCGAATAGTCGAGCAGCCGTTTGGAACGCAATCCAAGTAGCGCTTCAGCAGACAGGTTTCGTGGTGGCTGAGGTCACTGCACTCGATAAGAAACAAGGAAGTTTCCAGCAAGTTGTATCGCCGAACACAGTGAAACAGGATTTGGTTATCTCTGTTTATAAGCCCAACGGCGGGTTGGAACAGCGCTTTGCCGAGCGCGGTGCTACACCCGAGTCAGCTTGGGATTTCGTACAGACCCACTTAAAGCAACTCTCGGTTACGAAGGCCAGAGATGGTGAGTTAGAGTTCATCGTTGAACGTGACCCTCGGCGCATCTATGACCGGTTGGTGGCATGGTTTGTCCGCCATGACGCCCCAGTACCACTTTCCAGCGACGAATTCCTGAGCGGGCTCCGCAGCCGATTCAATGAGATTGACGGCATGGTCTTCCTGCCCGAACAGGTCGCCGAATATGACAAAAAACGCGCACAGATGGCTCAGGCACCGCAAATGGAGCTGTTCGTCAGTGACGAGCGCAGCGCCATTGATTGGTTGACCGAGTTCCTCAAAAAGCGCCCGTCCACCTACCAGGAGATTCATCCAGAATTCACCAAGCAACTGGGCGCCGGTTGGCGCAAACACGAGGCCAAGCCAGAGCTAGCGGCCCTGCTGGAAGACAACTTCCTCAAGTACGAAGGCAGCGGTGATGTGCCCAGCCAGATCCACAGCTACCTCTCCACCAACCACAAGGATCTGCGCGGCCTGGAGAAGAATGATAAACGCCTCGTGGCCAAAGCCAAGGATCGCTGGTTTGTACCCGACCCTAACAAGGCCCAGGACCTGGAGAAGAAGCGCGAGAAGGCACTGCTGAAGGAGTTCGAGACCTACCTCGCCTTTACTGGTCGCAAGCTCAAAGAGTTCCGCCTCGAGGTGCTACGCACCGGCTTCAAGGCAGCCTGGGTAAACAAGGACTACCAGACGATCATCAAGCTCGCGCAGAAGATTCCCGAAGCCTCCTTGCAGGAAGATGAGCAGCTGCTGATGTGGTATGACCATGCGCTGACACGCACGGAGGCCGATGCGTGACGGATGCTGTAACGGGGTTTGGCATCGGTGATTGGTGTTGGCATGCTCGGCAGGCTTCACCCTGCCGGGTAGTCGATCGCCAAAACCTGTGGGGAGAACTAGCCTATCGGATCTGGCTGCCGAACAAGGATGCGGTTGTGCGCGCCCGTTCCGAGGATCTCGCCGATCTGTCCAGCGTACAGCCAACGGTTGAGCAGATTCTGCACACTACCGCCGCGGCCAAGCTGCTCGATGCCCTGGAAGACAACCTGCTGCTGGCGCCGATCCAGTCCAGCGTGGTGCCATTACCACACCAGCTCTATGCCCTGAATCGGGCCATGAGCCGGGACCGTATCCGCTACCTGCTGGCCGATGAGGTAGGTCTCGGTAAAACCATCGAGGCAGGCTTGATTCTGCGCGAGCTCAAACTGCGCGGCATGGTGCGGCGAGTGCTCGTCGTCGCCCCCAAAGGGCTGGTGCGTCAGTGGCAGGCCGAGATGCGCCTGCACTTCGGTGAGAACTTCCGGTTTATCGAACCTTCCGAGATTACCGCCTTCCGGCAGTGGCGAGATGAAGAGGACAATCTTTGGCGGATGCACGACCAGGTAATCTGTTCCCTGGACTCGGTGAAGCCGATTGAAAAACGGCGTGGCTGGAGCCTGGAACAGCTCAACACCTACAACCGCGAACGCTTCGAGGATCTGATCTCAGCCGGATGGGACCTGGTGATCATCGATGAGTCGCACCGCCTTGGCGGCAGTACCGAACAGGTAGCCCGCTATAAGCTGGGCGCGGCACTCTCCGAAGCCGCCCCCTATCTGCTGTTGCTGTCTGCAACACCGCATCAGGGTAAAACGGATCAGTTCATGCGGCTGATGCAATTGCTGGACCGTGACTCCTTCCCCGATGAGTCCAGCATCAACCATGAGCGGGTGCGCCCCTTTGTGATTCGTACCGAAAAACGAGTCTCCATCACTGCCGAAGGCCAACCCCTGTTCAAGCCGAGAGCGACTCGCCTTTTACCCGTTGCCTGGCTGGATAAGCATGCTGCGCAGCAACGGCTCTATGAGTCCGTAACGGATTATGTGCGCCATGGTTACAACCAGGCTTTGGCAGCCAAGCAGCGACACATCGGCTTCTTGATGATCTTGATGCAGCGGCTGGTCACATCCAGCACTGCCGCGATTCGCACTACTCTGGAAAAACGCCTGACGCTGCTGGAGACACCCCAATTACAAACGAACCTGTTTGATGAACCGGATGTCGACGAGTGGGCAGAGCTGGACGGCCAATCCCAACTCGAGATTGCCGTACAGACCAGTGGCTGGGAACGGGAGAAGGCGGAGGTAGAGATGCTACTGGAGCTGGCGCGCGAAACCGAGCGCCAGGGCGCCGACGCCAAGGCTGAGGCGCTGTTGGAGCTGATCTACAAACTCCAGCAGGAAGAGAATGACCCCCAACTTAAGGTTCTGATCTTCACCGAATTCGTACCGACCCAAGCGATGCTGGCAGAGTTTCTTGAGAGCCGCGGATTTTCCGTGGCACTGCTCAACGGCGGTATGGACCTGGACGCCCGTACTCGCGCTCAACAAGCCTTCTCACGCGATATGAGAGTGCTGATTTCCACCGATGCGGGTGGCGAAGGTCTGAATCTGCAGTTCTGCCACGTCGTCGTCAATTTCGATATGCCGTGGAACCCCATGCGACTGGAACAGCGCATCGGCCGTGTGGATCGTATCGGCCAGCCGCATGTGGTGCGTGCAATCAACCTCGTTCTGGATGACACGGTGGAGCACCGGGTGCGCGAGGTGCTGGAACATAAACTCGAGGTTATTGCCCAGGAGTTTGGCGTCGACAAAGCAGCGGACGTGATGGATTCAGTTGAAGTGGAGCCCATCTTCGATGAGCTCTTTGTGCATGGACTGCAAGACCCCGAATCCATCGACAAGGAATGTGACGCCGTCATTGACCAGGTACGTGAGAAGGTTGCCGCCAGCCGAGAAGATACCGATCTGTTAACGGAAGACCACACACTGGAGGCAGATGATGCCCGCAAGTGGCGTGACCATCCGGCCCAGTATTGGCTTGAACGGGCCATCGTTAATGGCCTGCCAACTCGGAACGGTTCAGCTGAGAAAGCAGGTGATGCCTGGCGCGTAAAGTGGGCAGATGGGAGCGAGTCGCCCCGAGTTTGCTTCGATGCACGCACCGCCGAACAAAACCCAGACATAGAGTGGATCACCCTCGAGGACTCACGCGCACGTGCAGTAATTGGTGAGCTGCCACGTTGTGTAGCCGGCCTGCCGCTGCCAATCACCACGGTGACAGGCCTACCTGGCACGGTACAGGGGGTGTGGTCGCTTTGGGAGATTAGTCTCAGCGCCTCCAGTGCCTCAGACAGCTTTAGTCGAAAACGTTTCTTGCCGGTGTTCGTGGCGAATGATGGCCGCACTTTTGTACCCACCGCCAAACGAATCTGGGATCTGCTGCTGACCGAGACGGTATCACTCGCCCCAGCCGTCGAGGCAGAGAGCGCCTTGGAGTGGTTCGAGTCATCGCTGGCAGCGGCTAAAACCCAAGGGGAGTCTGTGTTCTCAGGGTTACTGGAAGAACACCGCGAATGGTTGGCCGGCGAGCGTGAACGAGCGCGCTATGCGTTTGAAGCACGCCACCAGGCCATAGGACGGATCGGTCTCCCCGCTGTGCGGGAACATCGCCGCAAACGACTAGAGGCCGAACACCAAGCAAGAATGGCGGCCCTGGCGGACGCTGAAAATTGCACGCCCGATCTCAATGCGGTGATCATGCTCCGTATTGGCAGCCAAGAGGGCGCAAACCAATGACGCTTTGGGTTGACCGTATCCTCAAGGAGTTTCCGGCAGATCTGGCTCGACTGTGGGTCGTCTCGGACCCAGACGATGTTTTGCTGGATGAGCAGGTTCTGTCCGGTTTGCGTGAGCGAGGTTTCGAAGTGCTGCCCTTCGAGGATAGTGTCGCCTTTCGGGCGGAGTACGAGGAACGCTATCGCGACGCCTGGGACCACGGCCAACCAGCGCCATCTAACGCACTTGTTCTTCATCTTCGGGGCACCAACACCAACGACCTCCCCTGGGACTACCTACGCCAGGCACGCAAGCTCAGTCTGGGGCTCACAGAGCTATT
This sequence comes from uncultured Ketobacter sp., assembly GCA_964016105.1. Taxonomy (GTDB): domain Bacteria; phylum Pseudomonadota; class Gammaproteobacteria; order Pseudomonadales; family Ketobacteraceae; genus Ketobacter. The sequence continues at coordinate 78,399 of CAXHEX010000012.1, read as the reverse complement.
CCCGAAACTAAGCTATGCCGTGGTAAAGCAGTTGGGCAGCGACATGTGGCCTTCGCTGTTTGCGGCCCAGGCAAAGCATGCACATCAGTCGTTGGGCGAAGCGGCCACCAAGGAGTTCGTGCTGACGCATATCTTCCGAATCAGCCCCCATCTGCTGACACGTCCAGAAGACCTTTGGCGTGAATTGCTTCGGCTTCATTATGGAGACACACCGCTCCCGGCCGTGCTGGCACAGCATGTCGAGCAAGTGCTTGGAGAGCACGACACGTTTGAAGGTATTCCCATCGCCGAGTTGTTCGCCCACAAAAGTGTCACCCTGCGCGTTGTTCAAGATGCCTGGTATCGCTATTTGACCCAACAAGGAATCACCGGATCTCGGATGGGCGAACCGGCACCAGAAAATTATGTCGCCAAGATAGAGGTTCCTTTCGATCACCATGATGTGCGTGTGATTATCGACTCCATGTTCCTGGATGGCACGTTACACCCGCTCGTTGTTCAGGGTGTACCGACAGCGTTGCCTGAGTGGGCCAAGCTGGGCGTTGTGCAAGATCCGGCATCGATGCAAATCCTGGTCCGCGATGGTATTCAGAACCTAACGGGTGAATTGCCGACGGTTGAGTCATCTCACCGTGATTGGACCCACTTCTCCCGTCGCATGGGTGAAATCTTGTCGCGGTTTCATGGGCTGGATGCGCATTATGCCGAAAGCATTAAAGATGCAATGCAAGATCTGCTCGATGCAGCTGATGCGCGATTGTGTGAATGGGTCGAAAAGCATTTCGCTGACCTGCCATCTCTGCCCGCCGCCAAAGGACCTATCATGGTCCACCACATCCCGCGCTACTTATCCATGTGCCGGGATGAGGGAGAGCAGAAGATCGCCTTGGTGGTCTTTGATGGACTGGCGGTCGATCAGTGGGTCCAGATACGCGAAAGCGTGATCAACCAGTCGCAAAGGTTGATGTTTGACGAGCACACCTGCTTCGCCTGGCTGCCGACGTTAACGTCAGTCTCCCGGCAGGCATTATTTTCCGGCCTAAGACCCCGTGAGTTTGCCGACAGTATTGAGTCGACATCCAAGGAACCAGGCCAATGGAAGCGCTTTTGGCAGGATCATGGCATCAATGCCAGCGAAGTGTTCTACCAGAAGTCCATCAAACGTAATGACGATCTTCCCGCCCTTGAGGCGGAACTCACCAATCCATCAGTAAAGCTTGCCGGGCTTGTGGTGGATACCGTCGATGAGATTATCCATGGCGCGGTACTCGGTAAACGGGGCGTAGCGGCCCAAATCAAAAGCTGGTGCGAATCGGGCTTTGTCGAGCGTCTTTTTTCCATGCTGCTAAACAACGGCTTCCATGTCTATCTGACCGCCGATCACGGCAATGTTGAGGCGGTCGGGATAGGCAGACCCAATCAGGGTGTCGCATCCGAAATGCGTGGTGAGCGCGTCCGGGCCTATCGCAACGAAGCCATGGTTGCTGAAACTCAAGCAACCTATGGGGATACCTTTCGACTCGATATAGCTGGACTACCTGCGAACTTCATGCCTCTATTTGCTGAGGGCCGCAGGGCATTTGTAACCAAGGATGATCAGGTGGTAGTTCATGGCGGAATATCCGTCGAAGAGCTGCTGGTACCTTTTATTAAAGTGAGATACGTGAACTGAACTGTATGACACCATCAGCACCTAAAATTGGTTTTGACCGCTTTATCCCGCTCGAATGGGCAGCAGCTGCCCTGCGGGTTCGTGCTGATTTCGGTACGCTCGACGAACTAGATACCTTGCTGGATGATGCGGGCCTTGGCGCAGCTGCGCGCAAAAAAACCCGGACTGTGTTGAACCGGCTTTGGTTAGAACCGCGCCCTGAGCTTTCTGGTTTTGCTGAGAAAGGTGTCGAGATATTCAAGGCAGATCCGAGCACGCCTATAGCTGCGCTAACTTGGGGAATGGCGATTGCCACCTACCCGTTCTTCGGGAAGGTCGCTGAGCTGGTAGGGCGCCTTTCTGCGTTACAAGGTGACTGTTCCTCAGCCGAACTTCATCGTCGGATGAGTGAAACCTATGGCGAACGTGAAGGTACCCGGCGCATGACCAATATGGTCATTCAGAGCCAGGCGAGTTGGGGAGCAATTGAAAGAGTAGAAAATGGCAAACGATTGGTACGGAAGGATCTGATCGTCATCACAAATGATCAGGCCGTTGCCTGGTTGATCGAGGCGGCACTTCGCTATGTTGGGAAAGCTGTGCCCATCCCAACACTGTCCTCCTTGACAGTGCTCTATCCCTTCGTCCTGGATCAACCCATTGCCTACCTTGCATCAAAGAGCCCAAATCTCGAGGTTAGGTCAGAAGGTAGTGGCAGCCAGTCCGTGGGCCTGCGCTCGTGGCAGTGACAATCGATCCAAGGCTGTCCGATGTTTTCAACACCCACCTGCATTACCGAGAAAGCTTGCCTCAGAAACAAATGTGTACTATATAGTACACATGACATTCGGAGAATACATCCGTAAACATCGCGAGGCCCTGAAGTCAGAGGATCGGCGGTTTTCCGTCCGGCAGGTCGCTCAGCGAATCGGCGTGGAGCCCGCCTATCTCAGCAAGATAGAACGCGGGGATGTGGCGCCACCGTCGGAGGCGAAGATCCGGGCATTAGCCGAGGAGCTCGGCGAAGACCCGGATGTGCTGCTGGCAATGGCCGGGAAGGTATCGACGGATTTGCAGGAGATCATTCGCAAGCGGCCGCAACTGTTCGCTGACCTGATCCGCCAGCTCAAATCCGCACCGGATCACGCGCTGTTGCGTATTGCCCGGGATGTCCGTGATGGCGACTGGTAACACCTGAATTATTGACTCAGGGGAGAAAAGACAATGATCGAACTAATGAACAACCAACTGACCTTCCGGTTTCCGGAGGTCCACAAGAAAGCGGCGTGTAGCATCGACTTCCAACGCACCCTGCGGATCCCGGATGACAACCGGGAATACCCCCTCCCCCCGGGCTTGGGTCGTTTCCCGGTGGAGCACGTAGATGACTTCGCAGACAACTTGCCTGATACCTGGCGGACACATGGTGGCGTCTTCATACCCATGTATCAGTCAGAGGCGCTTTGGATCAATTTCTCAGGTGACTACCCCTGCGCCGTCAAGATTGCCGCCGGCAAGATCAACGCGGTTTCCGGGGAGCACTGGAGCAATGGGCTTTCGGCTGATCCGCAGGACTATGCGGTGATTCCGGAGCAGCCCTGGCTGGACGGTTTCAACGTCTCGGAGGCTTTCATACGGCAGTTTGTCGCCATGCCGCTTGGTGAAGGATTTACAGCCGAGGAGCAGATTACCGGTAAGGCTGAACATGGCGGACTCCAGATCATCGTCTACCCGATGAAGCATGATGTTTACGTCGAACATTTCGAGCGCACCGTGGAAGCAGACATGGACTACCTCGAGATGCCAATGTTCAGTCGCACGGTCTGCGAATCCGCTGCTCCGGATATGGGACTTGCTCCAGGCGGCTTGATGCGGCAGGAGATCTACGAGGACGAGTACGGCATCGATGCCTGGGATCTGGACAATGGCTTCCGGTGCTTCGTCCACCTGGCCAACAGTGAGCAATATCTGTCAATCACAGGGCACCAGCCCCCGCATACGCCGCCGACAGCTAAAGATTACACGAGTGCCGGGCTGCCCTGGTTTGACTACTATAGCGATAGCAAGGCGCTTGCCGGTTCTGACACATTAGGCAAGCTGACCAGTGTCGCTGCCAAGGTGATTGAGAAAGGCAAGGGACTGCTGCCGGACAACGAACCGGTTCATCCTAAAACTGTCAAGATAATCAGCAAAGGTAATGTGGTCCGGGATGGGGAGTTCTGAAAAAATTAACATCCCGAATCACGCCTCGTAAAATCATAGAGACATGGACTTTCAGTTCAGCAAGTTCACACTATTCGCCGCGTTCATTATCGGGCTAATCGTGTTTTGGGAGTATCGCGCCAAGTCTGTTTGATATCCTGATGTTCAAAATGTTAGCGAAACACGATTGCAGGACAATCTATGAAGCATAAGGTTCTCGACAAAAACTATCAAAATGAAGTGACGAGGCTTTTCACGTCTGTTTTCACATCATCTGAAGGAGACGAAGAAGGTAAGCTAATTGGCAATCTTGCCTCAGAGCTATCCTCCAATATCGACAATGAAGAAATAATCTGTCTCGGCACATTTCAAAATGAATCGCTTATTGGTTCTATTTTCTTTACTCGCCTTCGGTTTAATGGGTCTATTCTGGTTTATATGCTCGCTCCGGTTGCAGTGAGCACTAAACATCAGGGAAAAGGCGTAGGCCAGGCACTAATCAATTATGGACTCAATGAACTGAAAAATAGTTCTGTGAGTGTTGCTATCACATATGGTGATCCATCCTTCTACTCAAAGGTGGGATTTGAACCCCTGTCAGAAGATATCATCCAGGCCCCTCTAAAGCTCTCAATGCCAGTAGGCTGGCTTGGCCAATCATTAACGGGAGAGCCAATTCCAGCTATTAATGAACGCCCCATATGCGTTAAGGAATTTAATGATCCCGTTTATTGGTAACTACGCGAACATAACCATGAGATTCAAGGAGCGCGCAGCGTTGCGGCGCGTCCTGAGCCCAAGCACTATGCACTATTCAAGAAAATTATTATTAGTTCTGAAAGCAATCATTGGCGTCACGAGCAAACTTGTCGCTGGCCTTATTGGCTTGCTGGCTGCTGGCGTCGTCACATCCGAAGAAGATGATTCTGAGGATGGCGACCTGACTGGCAATTATAATTTCCGTACCCGGAAGTTTGACAATGGCACTGATCCTTACGGGTGGTATGAAGAGGATTTGTAAATCCGTTATCGCTTCGCCCCCTTGGACACAACGGCCTTACCGATACTTCCACCTTGTCGCCCTGCATCTTGAGCGGTCCGTGTGAATTCGCCTTGTACCGAATTGATCGAACGCCCGATATGCAATCCCGCCCACGCCATCATTCCGCTCCAGAGCAATGGCAAACCCAGATAGAGGCTGGTCGTGATCATGTTGAGCAACATGCGCTTGATGTCGTGCTCGCCGGGGTTGGCGAACATCTGCAGGAAGACATTCACATCCGGGTACATGGACAGGATGAGGTTCTGATCCACCCACAGCGCCAGGTACCAGAGCACGCTCCAGAACTTGACGGTGAAGATAGCCATGGCGCCGATGACCATCATGGAGATGGAATAACGCGACAGCACCACGATCATGGGCAGCAAGGCATAGATGCCGAGCAGGAGCACGGCCTGCACCATCGGGAGCGCCTGCAGGACTGCGGTCATGGTGACCGAGAACAGCGCCGAGGCGGCCACCACGCCGCCGGATGCCAGGCCACCCTTGGCGACATTCTCTACCGTACTGAGTAATCCGGTACTGCCGGAATTGTGGGCCACGAGGTCGTTGTTCGACCACGATGGCGGGGAATTCGCCAGAACGGTCTTGGCCACGGCATCATTTTGCTGTTCGCTGGCCAGGGCCGGGGCAATCGCAACCACGAGACCTGAAAAGCCAGCCGATGTGGCATCGGCCTCGTTGATCAACTTTTCACGCAGGCCACCCGAGGCGTCCTCCCACCACTGCTTGCAGTAAGGCCTGCCCCAGGTGGGTGGAGCCGTAGGATCATATTCGGTATCACGGGCCGCATTGTAGGCCCAGCCGCTGACCTGCGTGGTGGCACGCAGGGTGTCATAGTAGCCCGGCGTATTGCGATAGACCTGCGATCCCATCCAGTCCGGATCGTCGGGGCCATAGGTCGTCAGAAGAGCATTCACCGCAGCAGTGGCGGGTCGTTCTGACTGGTACATCGACCGGGCCGGAATGTAGCACTGGCTGAAGAAATCGCTCACTTCCTGGCGCAGACGCGGATCCGCAATGGTCGCGAGCCGCGCCTGTTGTTCGTAGGTACGCATATCCGCAGCACTTGGAAGGCCTTCGACCACCGCGTGATTGAATCCCGAGGTCATCGAAAGCACCGCATACCACCACACCGGGATGTTCACCGTAGCCGGCGAACCGGTGAAGCCGGTGGAACCGTAGGTGCTCTGGGGTGCGGCCACAGTCGCCGTCGGTGGCGTGGGATCGATCAAAGTCGGTGGCGGCGTGTAGTTGAGCGAAGCCGCGTTCAGTGGCGTCAACGCGGCCGGTTGACCGGATAATACAACCACCAGTAATGCGATGAAGAGCTCCAGCTCCATGCGCCGCAACGACAATCCGGTGACGGTACCGAACTCACCACCCTGGGCCGGTTCCCGCCAGTTGTCGATCAGGATGCCAAGGAACGGCAGGAACACGATACCGGTGCCGACCAGCACATCCCACAAAATTCCGTAGAAGGTCCAGCCGAATAACGTAGTGAAGAGTTCGAGATAGCTGTCGACGGTCATGCCCCGCTCCCCTGCAGTACGGCCAGCATCTGGCCTAGCAGGTTCTGCCCCAACACCAGCTCGATCACGACGAGCCAGGTCACGATACGCCAGCGTACAGCGAGCAAGTTCGTGGCCTGTATCTCATCCAGACGTCCCCAACGTTGAAGAGCGTTCACGATCCATGGCCAGCCCATCGCCAACAGGGCAATCAGAGAAACTCGAATGCTAGTCAGGAGTGGCTTTAAGGCATCGATCCGTGTTTGCACCGCGACTACAGAGGTGGTCTCGACCGAATGCCAGAGGATGGCGCCAGCCACCAGTGCCAGACCAAATGCCAGCAGGGTCAGCAAAAAGAACCAGCGCCGACGCAAGGCAAATCCGTTATTGGACACGGCCATTGCTCAGCGGACGTGGATCGATGGTCGGGACTTCTGGCGTTTTCAGGGACGACTGCCGACGGGCCGCGGCGCGTTGAAGCAAGGTCGCAATCGTGTCGGAAACCACCTCCTTGCGCACCCGGGTCTCGAACAACAGGTTCTCGATCTCCTTGTCCAACTCGGTGATGGATTTGTCCGCGTGCTCGCGGGCCACCTCGGTAGCATAGACCTCGGGCACCTGGCGGCCGGAAAGCAGCAAACGGCGGGCATACAGCGCCTTCTCCACCGTGCGTGCCGTACTGATCTCGGAAACCAGCCGGCCCATGATGAGGCTCTGTTCGGAGGCCGGCATCTCCCGGATCGCTTCGATGACCTGGCGGGTGATGGCCACGCCGGGGGCAGTAATATTGTCCAGGTTGGCCAGTGTCGGGGGCGTTGCGCCGGAGACCAGGTTCTGGATTTCCGTCGTTACGGTAGTCGCTTCCTGATTGAGCTTTGGCAGCAGTCCGGTACCGGGAATACTGTCCTTGCGGCAGGTATCACAGGTCGTAACGATGTTTTCGCCGACCACATCGACGACCCAGTTACGCGCATCGGTAGGTGTTGTCCAGATCTCCGTCAGGCGGGTGGCCGATGCAGGAGGCACCGGGCCTGCCGTCGTGATCGGGCGATTCATATTGATGTTGTACCCGGCCTTGACGATGTCGCCGGTAAATTCCAGCACTGGCTGCCCCGAGCCTCCGGCCTGCCCGCCGATCCAGGGCACGCCATTGTCCCCGTTAGAGGTCTCGACGGCGTCCTTGGCGGTTACTGCATCATTGCCGCCTACGCCCATCTGGAGCTTCCAGTCATTGCCTTTGGAGAGCGTGATGAGATCGGCATAGGGATTTTTGCCCTGGGCGATCTCGGCCTCCATCTGCTCACAGGACTTGGTCGCCAGCTGCATGGTCTCCTCGGCCTGCAGCAGGGCGTTCTGGAACATGTCGTAGAGTCCGGGATTGGCGCGCTGCAGGATCAGCGCCGGGAGTGCGGCAATCGCGGCACTGGCCGCGGCCGTCATAGCGTTCATCATGTTGTCGATACCGGCGCCGATGTCGTTCAGCGTATTGGTCACGGCTGCCACGGGGTCGAATTTGCCGCAGCTATAACCCAGCCCCAATTGCGCCGAGCCGCCCAGGGTAACGGATACCACAGAAGGATTGGCAGGCGCTGATACCGGCTCTGCCCCACCGATCTCGTAATACCAGAAACTGTCTTCCGTCGGCCCCTTGGTGATGGCATGCGCATTATTCAAACTGAGGAGGCCAATCAGCAGCCAGCTGATCGCGTGTCGATGAGGGAATGGGTGTTTAGCGTTCGTTTTCATCAGGGGTAAGCAATCCAGTCAATATCAAACAGAAACCACTGACCCCGGCGCTCACAGCACTTGTAGGGCCGCCATAGATTCCAGACATAATCGCCCTCGGTGTCGACGCGACCGCCACCCCAGCCGGTCAGGCTGGCAAGATCATTGGTGCCAAAGACGTTGCAGCTCGATTCAGATAGCGGCAATAACATCTGCCAGGTACCGGTGCTGCGATCCTTCTCCATCAAGGGACCCGGTGACCAAACCTTCATGGAACCCGATGAGCCGGTCACAGGTACATAGACGTGCGGTTGTCCCGTACGCGTGACGATGTCACCGGCCCGCTGGGCATTGAGGGCAGCCGCCTTGGGCTCTTCCGACTGGGTCGTCCAGCCGGTGCGCGGATAGACACCACCCCAGGTCTGGAGGGGCCAGGTGCCCAGCTCGCGCAGACCGGGAATCAGGCTGGCGGGATAGAAGATCTCCGGGATCTCTTGCCGCCACGACAGGGCATCAAGGCCGGACTGGAAATAGGGAAAGAAAGAAGTAGTCTCTGACGGACACAACAAACCGGTACCAGCAACGATACCTGTCAGCGAGCTCAGCGGGTGGCCAATGGCGTCAGTTTCCCGGTAGACCAGATTCTTGTGGTCACGCTCCGAGGTTCCTTCCGTGCGATTGCCAGCACTGTCAATCGGCACCGGCAACAAGGCGCCCAACAGACCCGCGGCCGCCGTCTTCTGCGCCAAACCCAGGGTCGCGCGGATCTCGGTCCACGGATTCCCGCCCAGCTCGTTGTAGGTACTGACCACCAGATCCGGGTTGTAATGCCCCACCTTGATCGAGGTGCGTACGCTGCAGCCGGTCCAGGAACAGCGTAACCAGAAACAGGTGCCAATTGGCATCCAGCGCATGCAGGAGAAAGCCGCCGTTGTCGTCTGGGCTACGATCTGTGGTGTGGTCGTAGTACCGGAGAACCCGGTGACCGGCATCCATAGCGCAATGACAAGGCAGAACGATAGAAAGCTCTGGCGGATCATCGCTTACCTTCCCGCCGCCATACCCGGTAATGCGCAAGTGCGCTCTGCACATCGGTTACGCCGTATACGACTGCCTGGCCATCGAAGACAATGGCTGGATAGCGATCCACGCCATACTGCATCGCCTTCGCCAACCCTTTCGCCGCCATTTGCATTTTTGTTTTTGACTGATCATCCATGTGCTGGATGCGATCCAGCGCGACCCGCTTCGACTTTTCGGGATCGGCTGGCATCTCAATAGAGAGGTCTCGTTCAATCGACTCGATCCCATCGATTTCATAGATGGTGATATCCAGTCCATACGAATCGTTACCGATGCCTCTGGCACCGACGAAGGGATACTTGACCGACGTAAACGCCTCGATTACATGAGGCAGGTTCTGTTGATGCTGATCCGCCAACGTGGCTCCTGAATACAGGAGTACGGAAGCAAGACACACCAATGGAATCTGTGGACGGTGTTTTGAGGCTTTCCAAATCATAGTGGTCTACTCTGTGTCGATATGCGTGTTATCGTGACGCGCAAACAGGCGCTTCGATAGCGAAAATCGATTCACAAGCGTGCGGGGTTTATCAAAGAGAAATTGCCAGATCGACGACTAACCGCGTTTCTTTGCGATGCGTTCAGCGATGACATGCACCGCCTCGAGTTCGCTGCAATTGCGCTCCCGCATAATCGCGCCACGCTCGGCCTTTTCGTGTTTCTCGGTCATGGCAAGCGCAAGTGATAGCGGCGGCGGGACATTACGAAATAGCGCTTCCATATTGTCGGAAAGCACGACACCCTCGACATACTTGCCAGGCTCCTTGCGAGCCGACAGCAACAGGCTGCGTTGCACGTCAGTCAGGTCCTTGAAGCGTGCAATCTGCTCAACTTCTTCCTTGGGCATTACCAGGCACAACCACCACTCCATCATGTTGAGCATCTTGCGACTGGCATCCGGGAAGTCTTCCAGATTCTGGGTGGCAATCCAGAACCAGGCGCCGAGCTTGCGCCACATCTTGGTGATCTTGACCACATAGGGGGCTAGCAACGGATTGGTGGTAATGATGTGCCCTTCGTCGGTCACCACCAGTGTCGGCCTTGCATCGTGCTGGTGGCGTTCTACCAGATCGTTGATATGGCTCATCATGGAGATGTAAGCGACGGTGAGCTGATCTTCGTAGCCTTCCCGGGCCAGTATTCCCATCTCCAGAATCGTGATGTCCGCCTTGGGCCAGGGCGTGCCCGGACGGTTAAAAAAGTGTCCGGCGAGGCCTGAACAAAACAGCGCCATGCCGTCACCCATCTCGATGGCCCGGTTGCGCCGGTGGTCCGGCAGGCTTTCATCGTGACCGATACTTTGGAGTGCAGCGACGACATCCTGGGTGAGCACCTGATCGCGGCCTGTCTCCTTGACAGTTTTGGCCGCCAGGAAAATCGCATTACGGATCAACAGCCGGTCGGCCCGGGTCATGCGCGCATCCTCGCGTTCGTCACCCCCGGTTATCATGATACGGGCCGCGATCTCCATTTCGCCGAGCACGTCACGGCCGGTGCCCTCCTCATCCAGCTCGTCGTCGTCTTCCAGTGCGTCCGGATCATCGCGCAATTGCTGCTGACGTTCTTTCTGCAACACACGCAAGGCATCAGCAAAAGGCGGCAGACTGACATCGGTATTCGGATTCAGGGTGACCTGGTTGACGGCCAGACCATGGGCCTGAAACTGCTGACCCAGCAATGAGAAGGAACCGCCGGCCTCGATGATAAAGATGCGCGGTCGGTACATGGCGGCCATCTGTTGCAGCAGATAGACCAGCATTGCCGACTTGCCGGCGCCAGTGGGACCGAGGATCAGCATGTGTGCGTTCTTCTTGCGGTCGGCCCGATGCAGGGGATCGAACACGAGGGGTTCGGCTCCCCGGTTGAAGAACACCAGGCCCGGGTGGCCGGTACCTTTGGATCGGCCGTACAGGGGTAGCAGATTCGCCGTGTGACTGGAGAACACCAGTCGTGATCGGCGACTGGATTTCTCCAATGTGGCATCGTATGCCATGGGAAGATTGCGGATATAGCTGTCGAGTGCCAGCAGATCGGCTTCGTGGAGAATCGGTTGCAGCCCGTTTGGCAACAACAACGCGTTCAACTGATTGACATTGGCGCGCAGGGTCTTCATATCGTTCCCACGCACATAGAACGCAATGCCTAGCGGATAGAGCTTGTTACCGCGCGCCATCTCCCGCTCCACGGCCTCGGCGTCTTCCTTGGTGAGCTCGGCCTCCGCGGAATCCCCAACTGCGGCCCGTTTGACCTGGGCGATATGATTACGAGTAAAGTCCTGAGGCTTGGCCGTCAGGGTCAGCACCATCACGGTGTATTCGGGGAATCGGTCAAACAGTGAGAAGACATGATCGCCGGCCTGTCGCTCTGCGGTCATGTGACCGACCTCGGGCGCTCGGCGCAGTCCCTGGATGGTCACCAACGTATGAGGTAGGTCATCGAACCACCACGTCGCCGAAGCGTTATCTGAGCGGGGCATCGTCAGCGTCAGGCGCTCGGCAAGATCATGCCCGAACGGCAGGTCTTCATCCCCCGGATAGGGGGCAATCTCCAGCAACTTATCGGGATCACCACCCGTAATTTCAGGCCTTGGGTTGAACCATTTCAGCAACCATTCGTAGAGGTCCCGACCTGTACCGCGGCGTACCCGAATTCCGGCCGAGGCGAGTGAGGCTACCCACTTGGTGGCCACATCGTTCAGGGATTCCTCGATTTCCACGGCGGAAGGCACCCGACCATTGGGTTTCAGACGACGGTATAACGTGGCCCGCACACGCCTGACCTGGCCTCGCCACTGGGTACCGGTCACCGCGGTGTCCTCAAAGAGACCACCGGGACGTGTAATCCGGGCGAGATGCTCCGACAATGTTTGCTGGAAGTGGCGGGTATAGCCTGACTCACGCGCACCAGGTTGAGCATAGTCCGCGATCTCCTTCTCGAACCCCTGAAGACTCGGATCGTCCTGGACGTACACCTGCAAGATCCACGGTGCGTCGTCTTCTTCAGGAATCGCATCGGTCAGCGCGGTCTGGATCGCATCGCGCAACTGGGTCATGAACGCAGGTGTACGCGCCTCAGTACCGGCCGGGGTCAGCTCGAACAGGGCGCCGACACTGATCCCGTCTTCCAGCAGAAAGGTACGGCTTGCCGGGTTGTATTCCATCCACGGCAGGAAGTCGGTAAACGACGGCGGGCGTCCATACAGCTGCTTGACCTGGTTCGTGGTGACAGGCAAGTCTTCGGCTTTGGCATCCCGCGTCGCTCTACCTCCTGCATCCCTGCAGTCGTCGCTTTGCTCCTCTCGCTTTGAGGGCGTAGGGACTGATTTCATGAAACTCACCGGCGGATACCACCCTGATGGCTACGGACTTCACCGGGTAGCGCATATTCCACCTGTTCATACATCGGGAAGGCGGTCGTATAGCCAGGCACAGGTGCGCCGGCATAACCGGCCAGGTGCGGGAAGATGTACATCACCAGCGTCGGATTAGGCAGGCGAGGAAACAGCACATCGATCTCGTTAAAAGCATCTCGTGTATAACCATGCAGCGCCGCTTCACCCGCGACGATAGGCCGATCACCCAGCTCACCACGAATGACCTGGGGATTGTCGGCATTCATCTCATGCACGTGGCCCTCATAGATCGCCTTCATCGAAGGGCCATCCTGAGGTAATACGGTGTCCTTGGTGCTGGCGCAACCGGCCAGCACCAGGCTAATCAAGCCGAGTACGGCGATAGGGGTCGAGGACGGTTTCATGGGTCAATTTCCTGCCAGTGGTATCGAAATCAATAGGGAGTTCCCGGTCTACATGGATGGCAATACGGATGCCGGCCGGGACGAAGACGGCGTCGAAGCTCTGGGACTGGCGCTCCAGCAGCCACTTCGACACTTCCTCACTACCGCCGGAAATGGTCTTGCCCAACACGAAGCGGCCGGTATCGCCGCTGACGCTGCTGGTGACACTGCCCGCATTGCTCACCACCGATGTTGTCTCGGCATTGGCCGCCGCTTCCGCCGCAGCCTGGATGGCCATCACACCGATCCGTTGGCTAAGAAAGGCCGGCGCGTTGGTCTTGCGTTCACCGGTGATGCAGGGGATGCCCTGTTCGTCGGAGATCCAGCCCAGCGGCTTCTCTGAGCCACCTCCCTGATTGCCTCGGTCATCGCCGGAAATGGTTCGGATGGTGCCATCCTCGAAAACGAAGGTGACCGAATCGAGGCGACCGGTCACACATGAAAGCGTCCAGTCTCCAACAGCGGTCCCACTCCACACCATGCCTTGAACGCCCGGCACCGTGAGACCATTGGCGGCCAGATTATCTGCGCCGGTGATGACCTTGAACGGCATCGGATCACGGACCTGTCCTTGCACCGGCACCCGGCCTACCAGGGCCGTCATGGCCGTCGAACCGATCAGGGTGGCGTTACGGGGAACCGTATAAACGGGATGGACGGTGCTGAGTTCCTGAGTCAGTGCCTGTTTAATTTTTGGAGTCTTTTCAGTCGCCGATGTCAACGCACTTCCGGTCGACTGACCTACCCTCTGCAGCAAACTGTTTCCATTGGCCTCTAACGCAGCATCGTCGACGCTATCCAGCGGTTCGACCCAGATCAGGCTGTCGGAAGTTGCAGCTCCCTCTCCGACGTCATCGAGGCCAAGACCCACCGGGATGTCACTGCCACTTTGGTTGGGGTAACGCTGGGAAAGAGACTGGGACAGCGCATCCACACGTGCCGTCAGGGAAGAAAGCACACCGGCATCTATCCGGTCGCGTGACTCCCGGTCTTTTTCATGGGAGAGCAGCTCACGCTTGACCCGGGTAGTGACGTTCTCCTCGATCTGGTGACGGTTGGCCAGCAGATCGCGGTTCTCTTTGCGCAGCTGGTCATTGTCCTTGCGTAAAGCCTGTACTTCCGTGGTCATGGACGCGACATTGGCCGTCAGCGTCTTGATGGTATCGGCAGGACTGTCCGCATCCGGCGCAGGCGCCTGGGGCACGCTCTCCAGAACGAGTGCATCTTCAGGTTCCTGCGAACAGGATTTCAGGGTGACGAATACCAGCATCAGCACAACGGCGCCGGCAAGCAGGGGTAAGAGTCGGTTGGAGGTTGCAATTGCCATGGTAAGCCCTAGTGCGAAATGCCGAATGGCCGGGCAGAGATCAGATACACAGCCGTGGTATCAGCTTCATCGCCTTTGGGAAGCAGACGGTGGTGCTGAAAGGTTGCCGTCAGCCAGGTGCCCCGAATATTGCGTGGGTCCAGTGTTAGCGCCTGTTCGGTACGGTTGGTGAGCTTGACCGCTGTGACATAGAGACCATTGGCGCGCCATGCCACCAGCGGGACCCCTTCGACGACGCCACCATGGTACAGATCGACAGGATCACGGCTGACCGGCACCCGAACAATACCAGGCTGATCTTTGACCAGGCGAGCCGGGGCATAGAGCTGTTGGACGGCGAAGCGGGTCAGCTGAATAAAATCAGGCCGCTCCTGTTCCGGCTCATGTCCGGCAGTCGCCTGATCTTTCTCACTGCCCTGTTCACCCGTCACATAAATTTGAATCGGATGACCCGGCCCACCATCTTCAGTGGCCGTGACATCGAGCAGATAGAGTCGTCCACTATCGAGTTCACGCACCATGAGCCGGTTGGATCCGAAGGACGTGTGCGCCAACAGGTAGACCATCCCGTTGACACTCTGCGTGCGCAACACACCCTGAACGGAGGCCGGCACACCCACCTTTACTGCGGCGGGAAATTCAATCCGCTGTTCCTGACCCACTGCGAGTTCCAACCGGATCGGTGCTTTCTTCCACTCGATCCGCTCAAGCGTTTCCGTCTCGGCCTGCACGAGCGACTGCATCAAGAGCAGCGTCACGCCCAGCCAGGTAGCCATTACGGAATGGTTCGATGTTTTTTTTCGCATGGGTTGCTCCTGCTATTGTTCTTGCCCGGCATCTACACCGAGTTCCGATTCTTCCAGCCGGCGCGGCCCGTCACTCGCAAAGCCGTCCAACGCCAGCCCCCAGGGATTGGCTTCCGGATCGACTGCGAGACTGACCACCCGCAAGGGATAGCGAATGGCGGTTTTCTTCACCGTCATGCCTTTCACCGACTCGAACAGGTCGAGATCCAGCCAGACCACCCAAATGCCTGGCGCGAGCACATCGACGCGACGTTCCTCGTAACCATGTCCGGCAATCTCATGCACACCTCGAACCCGGTAGGCCAGCTCACCCTTACGGCCTTTCTGTTCCAGATCGGCCATGAGTTCCGTCCGATATCGCGGCGTCACATACGGAGAGATGCGGAAGATAGCCTTGCCATAGTCCTTGGCTCCATCGTCGGGCCAACGGTTAAGCTGCTGGAAGATGTAAAAGGCAAAGGCATAAACATTTGCCGCCGGCACTTCGTCGACCGAGAGTGTCGCCCCGGAGCGCAGGTCGGGAGGGACATGAACCGTCATCTGCTTCGGCGCCTGGCTCCAGCCAAACCAGAGAACCAGGATCACGACGAACTGAAGGCCGATCACCACCCATAGTGAGCGCAGGTGAGCGCGAACGTTATCGATCTCGGTGCGGTAACGTCGCATACCGTGTTCTCCCGATATCCCAGGCGCCACTGCGCCGAATGAACGGCGAGCTGCGCAGACCATGATCCGACAACCAGATGGCAATCTGTTGTTGGTAATAGCCATCCGGTCGGCCACGTTTCAGCCGCTGGAACAGCCCCGCCATAACGATGACTGTTCCCACGACACCGACACCGGCCATGCCGAACCCCATGGTGACCGCGCCCAACAAACCCGCCAGGAGGAGGCTAACGGGTAACCAGATGAGCGCGGCCACACCCACGATGATGCCCAGTTCGGACGACGAGCAGCCCTTGAAGATCGCCGGCTCTACATTCAGCCGGTCGGCCAGAATGTCGTCTCGATCCGACATGGGTTAAATGACGCCCGCGGCTTCGGTGAGCAGGTAGCTTGCAAAGATCAGTACGATCGCACCGACTATGCCGAGCACGCCCACTTCGGCCCATTCGGCCTTGCCCTGGCGAGCCTCGTTGAACTTGGCGAAACCGAGATAGGCAATCCACAGGAAGCCCAGCACAGCAATCGCCAGACCCAGAACCAGACCACCATCCTTGATGTAACCCGAAATGAGCCCAATCCAGTCACCGGCTGCGGGTGCGGTACTGGGTGCCACCGGGGTCGGCAACGCCGCGAATACCGACTGACTTGCCGTAACTGCGAGCAACCCAGCTGCGGTTACCACCTTTTTTACTGCTTTTTTCATCATTACTTTCTCTCCGAGGTAACGGGGTTGCCCCCTGTTATGAATACCGGGGAACTCCCCGAACCCCTGCGACAATGGCCAATGGCCGCTACCGCAGATAAAAACCCAACACCATGAGCACGATGCTGGCGCGCAGTGCCGACCAGACCACATCGAACAAAACGACCTGCCCGTTCTGCCAGGCACGGAAGGTGCCCAGCGAGACCCAAATAACCCAGACGAAGGCCAGCACCAGCACGACCGATGCGATGCCGGTCAGCAACGTGGCCGGTGTAAAACCGGAGCCCGCTTGAAATGCCGTATTCTGTGCAGCCGTCATGACCTGACATCACCGACGGTAATCGCCGCGCAGCGGCGGGAAAGTCCTTGGCTCCGAACGTGGTGCATCGACGTGCTCCTGGATCCCGAGTCGAATCCGATCAAGATCCTGGCGCAGCCACTCATACTGGAAACGAACGCGGGCATCCGGATTGGCTTGCGAAGCCGCTTCCGTGATCAGCGGATCGATTGCCTGTAGTTCGTGGATAATCCGGGCGAGTGCCGCCCGCTCACCGTCTGCGTCAGCAATGGCAAACTGAACCGGCAATACAGCCGCCAGCAGTCCTGAGACCAGCAGTTTGGTAATTTGCATGGATGTCCTCCCCGTGTTGCGCATGACGCGCATGGTGGGGGATTCGGGGAGGACTAGATATGGAAAATCAATTCAGACAAGTGCGGGGTTTCTGAACAAGAGATCCGATGCGAAGACCTCTCGCTTCATTCTATTCACAGGTACTTCTTGAATGTGCTCGCTGTGACCGCCACCGTTAGCGCGAACAACGTTGCAAACGGCAAGATAACGAAGGTCGGATGCAGACTGAACGGCAAGGCGAGATAGGTCACCCAGGTCAGGACAACCAAAGGTAATGCCGCCTTCTTCGCATAGTGGTAGACGAAGGAACTCTCCCTACCCCCGCCCCACCTCCGCAGATCTCGCTGCACCAATCCATCGACGAGCGCGACCAGGCTAAACAGCAGGAAGATCGGCATCGCCAGGGTCAAAATGGCAAGGCGCACTGAGAACACTTGGGTCACCTGCATCATGGCCAGTACGTACTCTGCCATGGGTTTATAGGCCTTATGCAGCGTCGCCCTTACGCCCTGCTCGTACTTCCGCGGAGGCAGTGACACCCATTGGATGAAATCCGCAAACCGCGTCACCTCGAAAAGGTAGTGGTAGGAATTATCGGCGAACCGTTTGGCGAATCGCGCCGGATCGGAGGTCACAACACTGCGACGGAAATCATTGTCGAGGTAGCTGATCTCCGTGACCAGCATGGTACGGCTGTGATCGACCCCTTCATCCGGCCACCAAAGCACCATGCCTGCCCACTCCACGATGATAGAGAACAACAGCGAAAACAATAACCACAGGATGACCTTCGCGACAGCCGATAAGGTCTTCGAAAACAGTCCTTGCTGAACTACCCGGCGACGAGGATCTGCGACAGCCTCAGCCATCGGAGGCCTCCGGTTCTACCTCGGGCTCGCTGACGTCCGGCGCGGCTCCCCACCACGGTTCCTGCACGCGGTACCAGTGATCGTTGGTGATGTAGGTGCGCTCCATCTCATTGGTTATCTCGGTGAGCGTCTCAGGCATATCCGAGTCCGTTGCGGGCAACGGCATGCGAATCTTCCATAGCTGCCCACCTTCCAGGAGTGCAAAGGCCTGTCCCTTGGGTAGGGTTATCAGCTCGGCCGGTGTCAGCAACGGGACTTCTGAAACACTGATTCGATCCTCGTTACGGGAGCTGAAATCGATCCCGGAACCCGGCTCCGAGGAATCATTGACACCCGAGACACTCATCAACGTGAACACCTCAACCTTGGGTAGCTGATCAGTGAGCATCTCTGCTGTAGCCAGCTCTTTCACCCTCAGCATGATCATTGTGTTGAAGTTACCTGCGACCTGCCCTGCTTTTGCACGATTGCCGATGCGCGCTTCGACATCCGACCAGGTCTGCGTATAGGCCGTGACCTGAAAGCCGGCGCCACCGGCCTTGTTCAGTAGGGGAACGAACTCGTCACCGATCAGTTCGTTGAACTCATCGGCATGCATGGAGATGGTGGGCGGGGTGTCGATGGATTCTCCGTCCACGCCATGCTTGTAAATGTGTCCGGCGACCGACACCAGATCAGCGAACATGGAATTGCCCACCGCACTGGCCACGGTGGTATCTGTCAGGGCGTCCAGCCCGACATAGACGATCCCCTTGCGTCGGATGACTTCCATCCATTCGAAAATCGGACGCGTATCGTTCTGATCCAGATAATCCGGCGAGATCAGTTCGGCGATATTGCCCGTGGTCAGCTTCTCCATCAGCGGGCCGACGGAGCTGACGATCTTGTCGAAGTAGGTCTTGTCGTACTTGAAGGCAGACACCAGCCCATCGAGGACTGGATCATAGAGGTCCTGTGCCTGCAGGTGCCGCATCAGCGCGATAGCTTCTTTACTGCGACCCCGCAGGGCTGCCGGCAGGTTACGTTCCGAGATCTTGCTTGACAGTTCCTCGACCTGTTCCTTCCAGTCCTCGGAGCCGTGTGTATCCAGATGCGCCTCGGCATACTCCGTGAACAGAGGTTCAATGTCGTTGATGTAGCGTCGGACCTGCTGATAATCCGGACGGCGGTTTAGCGCCACCAGTGCGCGGGCAATGATGTTGACGAATCGCCAGGCAAACTCCTTAAAGGCCGCCGAATTGCCTTCACTGGGTAACTGGTTGGCGATGCGGGTGGCAACCTCGGTGATGCGCGAGAAGTTACCGATGGCGTTGTAGCGAGCCGAAACCTGCGGAAATCCCAGATGGAACATATAGAAGTCTTTGGTCCGTCCGGCTCGTTTTGCCTCGGCATACACACGCCGCAACAAACCCGCATCACCCTTGGGGTCGAAAACGATCACCACGTCACCGCGGCGGATGTCCTGGGTGATGAGGATCTCGGCCAGCCTGGTCTTACCGACGCGAGTGGTCCCCAACACCAGGGTATGCCCCACCCGCTCGCCGATGTCCATCCACACGTCCTGCTCGTCCGGCTCGACAGCGTGTAGGGCCGGTTTGCCACCGACGGCTGGCAACGGCGAAAGCGGATTCCACCAAGCCCGGACCCGAAACAGCTGCGCCAACAAACTCAGAATCGGGACCGATTCCCAGGCGACCTCCTTGCGGCGCGCCCATTGATACAGAGTACCCGGCTGGACGTAACGCTGGACCTCCGGCCGGATGGTATCGCGCAATCGCTGCGTGTGTTTCTGGGTCCAGCGAAAGCCCCGTCCTAAAAAGAGCTTGCGGCGGCTGAGGGGAATCTTGCGGGAACGTACCTTATAGATGGGCAGTCGGCGCATGTTGCCCTGGTAGCGCAGTACCCGCAAGGCTTGTCGACCCCGGATCAGACCGATCAGTCCGAGTACGGCGCCAGCGCCATAGGCGACACCCGGCGGCATCATCAGCGCCCAAGGAGCCAGAATGGCTATCCCTGCCGTCGCAAAGGCCACCAATGTCGACCACAGCTCGACTGGGGGCCGCAGCAGGGCCTCGATGGGATGCGCGCTCACTGCTCGATGCCGTGCGCCGAGATCAGCACCGGATAATGCGAAACGCTCAGCGCCTTCGCGATGTCGTTGCCCGAGGCCGGTAGGATCGATAGGCCGTCAGCCAATCTGGCAATCGTTCGCAAATCATCCATCGTCTCTGCCTGCACCAGCATTCCGACCGCACCGATCTCCTTGAGCCGATCGCGGTGTGTCTGTAGCCACTGCCGAGAACGGCTGTCTGACCCGATCAAGAAAAATGGCCGCGTGAACGGCCGATCATGCGCACGGGCCTGCACCGGTCCCGGTGTCAGGCCGGGTGATTGAATCGGCAACCAGGCTTTGGGTTCAGCAGCGCCGAGCTGGGGGCTTGTTGGGACCTGACTTTGCTGTGGCAAACCATCTTGAGTTTGAAAAACCTCCAGAAAAGGCGCGATGGGTTGTGTATTACCATTGTCATGGATCACGGTCATATCAGCCTGAGCCATGGCGGGTACGAGCAAGCAACTCATGACCAAGACCTTGCGGCAATAAAGATTGAATCGATCCATTGATTTATCCTTCCTGTACGATGCGCTGCCAGTGGGAGACAACACGGCGACGGTACCGGTCTGCACGATGGGAATCCTTCGGCGAGTGATAACAGCCAACGCTGCCCCACCAGTCCTGCCGCGTGGCGTAACAATCCTGCAAAATCCCGGCGCCCACGCGTATGTTGTGATACGGATCGAGTGCCTGCCACGGGGTCCCGAGCCGATCCTGGTGATAACGCCAGTTGACCTGCATCAGGCCGATATCGATGGAGCGCTTCCCCTCCTCCAGATACGTCATCAACGCCTGCCAGGCCGCTTGCCGGGAATCAAAGAAGTAACCCCGCCCGGCCACATTCAATGTCCAGGGCCATGGCCGGAGGGTACCCGTCTGTCCCGTCTGCTTACCGCTTTCAGTAAGTGCCACAGCGAACAGAACGCTCTGGGGTATTCCATGCTCCGCCGCAATCATGCGATAACCCGCGGGCACGGATTCATTCGCCCTACCCATGGAAGGAAGCGTCAGGACGGCAAATACCATCGGCCAGCCAATAACTCGCATAAACGCAACCATGGGCTAGAGCTCCGAAACCGGTAGTCTTGAAACGTCCTCGCCTCGACGGCGCAAAATGGACGGCACTTCACCTTGCCCCTGGGTCAGTTTGTCGAGGGCACCGCCATCATGATTGAGGGTAATCCGCCGGCTGCGTACCCAGTCGGGATCGATCTGGTGATTGGATGCCCACTCCCTGACGGTGAGATCATCTCCCTTGTCCACATGGGTGAGATAGATATCGACACCGTTGATTTCGTCGATCCGCTTTAACAGCTTATTCAGCACCAGATCGCAGGCCGGACAATCCGGGCGAGTAAAGAACAACAGACGGTCTCCGGACTGAAAGGAATTTCTCACCTCGGCCTTACCCGGCAACCGGCTGATGTCGATCAGCGACATATTTGGATACAGGCGCTTGGTTGCTGCATCGTAGGCGTGCTGGAACGCAAGGATACGGCCGGCGTCTTCATACATGGCGTGTGCCCACACCTCGGCATATCGCTGCCTCTCCGCATCATCACGCGCATGAATACCGAGCACTTCGATGGGCGATATCGTCGCCGGGCTGATGCTCCCGCGAATGCCCTGCATCAACTGTTTGTAACGGCGCCACTCCGTCTCCGACAAACCCCATAGACGGGCATGCGCCAGGTCCGTGGCAGACAAGACATTCGTGGCTTTTTGCGAGCTACCCTGCCGGGTATCTTCGATCTGGGAATGTGATAGCTCGGCCGCCATCACGGTAGTCGACGCGATAAGAGCGCCCAGAAACGCCATAGATCTCCATCGTCTACTCATCGGTGCATTCCCCTTCACACGTGTCGGCCTTTGGTGCTGCCTGGTCTCTCTGGACGATATAGGGCACCGTCAGATCCCGGTACATTCCGGACTTGTCAGACAAACACCCACGCATCCCCCGTGTAGCGGGAACTGAATCTGCCGTAGTTTGGATACGAGATGCACTATTGCTGGATGGTTCAGCACCATCATTTTTCTCTGCTGTCGCTGATCCCAGCGCAAAACTGCCGAAGAGCAATAACACGGCTAATACGATTTCCATCGGATCTACCTCTGCAATGAAATGGAATGGTTCTGGCCATGCGGCCCCATGAATTCGACCCTGCCGTTGAGGCGGTCGATGCCAGCCACGGTCCAGCCCGACTGCTGCTCTCCGGACTTCAAAAATGCAACGCGGCCTGCCTGGGAGATGGCCACGTAGGTCATGTCATCCCAAACATCGATGGCATCGACATGGAACGGTGGGGCTTTGGCTGGTGTTGGTTTCGGCCTGGCCGCCGGCTTCTTCTGGGCGACCTTGCGCTTCTGAGTCTCCTTGATAAGGGTATTCAGCTGCGCAATGGAGTCGTCAATACGTTGACGAAGGGCATGGTTACTTTCCGTAAGATCGGCAACGGCCACTTTGATCGCGCGAACACCTTCAGCTACGGAAGCCAGGCTTTTCTTCACATCGGCACTATGGGCTACTTGCGCCTCGAAACCGCGGTCGATCCGCCCAGATAGGGATGTCAGCCTCTGATCGATCTGCTCGACTTTGTCCTCGTCCGCGCCTACCTCCAGTTCCGGCGTATTGATCACCTCCCGGGTTGGGGTATTGGAGTCCTGTATCTGGAGTTCATCCAACGGTCTTTCTTGCCGCTGGATCTTGGAAAGCGACAGCGCACTGATGACGACGATACCGACCACAACGGCGGTCAGTACGGACTTGTAAGCCAGCCGCCGGGATCTTGGCTGCCTCTCTGCCTTATCCTGCTTACCCTCCTTTTCTGACGGATTGATCTGCTCCGGTTGCTGCTCAGTCGTCATCCTGCGCTACCTCCACATTAGCCATGTTCATGGTTCCGCGGGCAACAACCTCCTTTACGGCGCACTGCTCGAATGTGATCAGTCGGTGGACAGGATCCTGGACTAAATGAAAGGCTGGACCGGCGAGTGTCTCCAGCGCGTCTCGCAATGTCATCGGCCCAAGATGGCGATGCACGGCCGGGAGCGTTAGCGCAAATAACGCGAGCGTTTCCGGCGCAGTGGATTCAGTAGCAGCCAACCGATATCCACTGCGCTGCAGGAGATACCTCACTGCCTCTCCGATGGTCTGGATCCGCACTGGCAACTGAACGGTAACGGTCGCTTCCAACAGTTCCGCCTGCGCCTGGGTCGGAGCTGCCGAATAGATCGAATACCGGCCTGACTGGATATCGCTTGCATGAAGGTTCGCACTGGTGACAGTACAAATGCCGGCGATACATATCGCCGTTACTGCACCAGGGTGAGCAAGATTAAAGGGTGATCGTTTCATAATGGATTCGGCCTCAGTGGCTTGATAAAACCTGGCCGGCATCATGAATGTGCGCTCGGGTACTGAGAATGGATAATCCATTCTCACCGGTGCAGTGTTTTCGCGGCTGTATTCACGTCCCGCAATACACAGCCACAATCTGTGGTCTCTCGTGCCCGAGCTCGAGACTGATCGTCAGGCGGGCTTGCTGGTCAATCCGTTTTTGTTCCGGCGTGAGCGTTTTGACTGCAGGACCGCCCGCCGCGGGTGAACGCCATCCGGTCAGTTCCTCATAACGGTTCTGGGCATAGGCATGACGAAGACCATGCATCCTGGATAAGCCTGCCCTGGCGGTCTCGGCTTCGTACAATCGCAATTGCTGTCGGTAGTTCTTCGCGCTGGGAATCAGAGAACCTTTACCGGCCAGCTGTCGCGCTCGTTCTAGAACAGCACGTTGGGCCTCAGTCCGTATCGGGATGGTTCGCGCCTTGCCGCCCTTGGTCCAGCTTTCTTTGAGGACGATATGGTCGCGGCGATCTGCGTAGTCCGGTATGAACTTGATCGCTTCTTCTCTGCGCAAACCAAAGGCCTGCTGTAGTTCCAGGCTCATCCGAACACGGTCATCTCGAATCTTGCCAAGTTCTTCCGCCCCCACACTACGGGCCTTGGATTCGTTGGTCACAAACTGCCGGTTAGGAACACCATAGTGGTCGTTCGATCGTGCAACGACATTCTGACGATTGACCTTCTGGGCCCACCAGCGAATGACTGCCAGCCGGTTCTTCATCGCCCCGGCTGACAGCTCTTTTTCTTGCCAGTTTTTGACCAAAGCCTCGATGTGCTTGGGCTTGAGCGACTGTGCGCTCATATGACGGTAACCCAGATCATGGAGCTGGTCGGCGATCTGCGTCAGCAGCCGCTCCCGGTCTCGCTGGGTTGTAAAACTGCCGTCCCGGTTTCGGCGGCAAATCTGCTTGAGTTGGTAGTTCAGATCTCTCAAAAGTGTTCTCGCATATCGGTAAGTGTTTCTGACCCAACCGGTGGCCATAGCCATTCGGTCCCGCGTACGCGGTACGGTCATGGGACACTACGCCCATTGCGACCTAAAGCTGCCTGGTCTAGGCAACGCCGGTTCTCCCCGGAGGGAATGGTCTGGCGTGGACCAACGTGCGCCTTCATAGGCGCGATTTAAGTGTGGTTACACATCACCTCCTTTCAGATAGGCGGAACACTTCCGCGGTTAATGAAGAATGAGCATCGACGGCATCACCAGGGGTGGGCGTCTCGGCTCGACGAGTCAGGCTGGTGCCTGCGAGAAAGAACCGATCTCGTGGTCGGCTCGGATTGGAGAATGAACCCACGGCTTTCGCCGCAGCGCATCGAAGGGTTCGGGCGCGCTCTGTTGCTACTGTATCCGCAGTAGCCACGGTTAAAATCGTTCGAGGGCGGCAGTATCGGCCTTCATCACTGGCCCTGCACTGAATAATCCTGCCGAAAACCCGCGCCGTTTCCGGGAATGCCGCCCTCGTCACTACCCCGCTTCGCTTGCCAGTGACGAGGGCGCCTTCGGTTCAGGCACGCCGTGTGCCAGGCATCCGCCTGTCACGTGGCCTGCTACTAATCGGCTGGTGCAATCCTTCGGAGCGTTGCTACCTGCCCACTGGGGCCCACAGGCGCCGCTGAGTGCGGCCCCGCCCATGGCACGCGAGTTAGAGGCTCGCGTTGCCGTGGCGGGCAAGGCATGTGGACTCAGTGGACAGCTATAAATCGTTGGTACTGGACGTAGTCCGCCAGTAGCGGACTCACTCGTACGTCCGTCGGGTCGGTCTACGTGATGGGATGGAGCGAAAAAAGGAGCCCCGCATAAAGCGGGGCGTTGGTGGGGATGGGTGTGACTATTCGGATTCCTGGAATACTTCATCCAGATTGATACAGGCCGGCTCGACAAAATGCTCAATGACAAGCGCAAGCGACTGGCTACCATCCGATTGCGTAAGATGACGCAGCTCGTCGGGCTCATAGCCGTCTGTATCGTAATCGACGACGGCAACATCCGGTGCTGTATCTGTTTGATCGGCAATCACTGCCTGCACGATGCCGCCTTCCAGAACGACAACCAGCCTTTCGCAGGCCGGACTGGAGTTGCTTGCATCCGAACTCGACCCGGTTGCCCGAAGCGCGGCCTGATAAGCATCATCCAGATCACACCAGTCGATGCTGCCACCTCGGGCCTCACCACGTCGGTAGGCCTCCACCAGCAACCTCGACGCCAGGAAGGACGCATCCCTGCGACGAAGCGTTACCACACTTGCGTCCGGTGTTGGCCACGGCTCATCATCGCGCAACGTCTGTTCGACCGTGAACAGCAACGGGCTATCGCCCGTCTCTTCATAGTCATCGAGCAATAACGGCACCGTTGCGGTGTCCTGCCAGATGTCGCCTTGGTCGAACAGAGTCTCGGCCTTCCTGACCGCTTCATCCGAATTGTCGGCCTTGATGCCGACCATGACTCGGTGCTCATAGGGCAAGGTGTATTGAATAACATATTTCATAATGATCTCCTTCTGATTGGTTATAGGGGGGAGACCATTACCCACCGGGGAGATGACCTCCCCGATGGGTATGGCGAAGAACTCAAGTCGTTGACTTGATCGGTTAATCGAACAGCATGGGTACTACGCTTCAGTCCTCATGCGGCTGCAGGATCGTGATGACCGGTTCACCGGCGTCACCGGGCCCGACAATGAGCTTCAGTGTGACCAGCACCGCTTCGGTCGAGTGACCGTCACGGACTACCCGATACAGCTGGAACAGCAGCCGGTCACCCGTATCTTTGGCGGTGCGTATGGCGTGGGACGCCATATACAGGACGTCCCACAGCCTACCCGACTGATCCTGATTCACCTGCTGTTCACTGTCATCCTCGGTCCAGGCCACACAATTGGCCCAGACTGCAGATGTCAGCGCAACAGGCCATTTGAAACCGGCCTCACTGGCCATGGTACCCGCATCGATCAGCACACCGTCCTCGATGGCCTGCGCACGGGTATAGGTTGAAATAACTTCACCGAAAAATGCTTCGGCGGACTGTTCATTGGAAATGTTACTCATGGGTATTCTCCTGTGATGGATTAACACCAGGTCACACCTCCTCCCCTGCCGGAGAAGATGATGCTTCCCCGGCAGGGTTTGTAGAAAAGTGTTGGACTTCAGAGCAGTCCACGTTCTGCAAAAGACACGCTTTCGCCAGCCGAGACCACAAAGTGGTCAAGCACCCGCACATCAACCAGTGCAAGTGCGTCTTTCAGACGGCGGGTAATCGCCTCATCCGCATGACTGGGCTCAGCAACGCCCGATGGATGATTGTGAAAAAAGACCACTGCGGCGGCATTCACCTCCATGGCCTGCTGCACCACGACCCGCGGGTAAACCGAGGCGCCATCGATGGTGCCCTGGAACAGCTCACGCACAGCGATGATCCGGTGACGGTTATCAAGAAATAGACAACCGAAGACTTCGTTACGGTAGTCTGCCAGGCGCAGGCGCAGGAAATCCCGCGTCTCGTCCGGTTTACTCAAAACCCTGCCGGCTCGATGTTTGATGGATAACACCTTCATCGCCAGTGTGATCACTGATTGCTTTTCCACATCGTTCAAGTCTGCTGGTTTCAAACCGGACAAACGGTCTTCTACCAGCGTCTCTTCGGATGCATCCGTTTTCTTCATGACTGATCTCCTCAGGAAAAAGGGAGACCAGTCCCTCGGAGGAATGATCCCCCGTTGGGTGGAAAATGGCCGGGTAACATGGTGTTACCCGGCCAAACGTTGAGTTACGCCGCGTCTTCTTGTGCGGTGTAGAACGGTTGCCCGTCGACCTTGGCCCACGCAATGCGCAGTAGCCGTGCCTTCAGGCTGATACCGGTCTCGCCGGCCTTGTCCCCGTTCTTGAAGGTGAAGGACTCGGCAAAGAGATCACTGAGTGTGAAGCCGATCAGAACCTTCAGATTGCCCTCGACGGCCGGCATGAGCTGACGCACGATTTCCTGCGCCTGCTTGCCGGACACGCGACACTCGAAATGCGTGTACTGGGCGTTATCGACACTGCCACGCAGGGCAGCGATGGTGATACTCAGGAAGGGCTCACCTTCCTTGGGTGTCACCTCCCGGACACGATTGAGATAACCGATGCCGGTGGTGTGAAGATCGAAATACTGCTTGGTTTCGTTGGTTGACATAGCACTTGCTCCTTAGAGGTTAAAAACTCCCGGAACAAGCGCGCCCCTGACGGGGATGCTTGCCCGGCAGGGTGAATGAAATGGAATCAGGTTCCACTCTCTTGAGAAAGGACCGACGACAGAAAACTGTCGCTGTGCACCGATTGCACGGCCCGACGGCGCCTCGACTGTCACTGAACCGCAGTGACGACGGATAAAACCAGTAAAACGAATACAATCAGGCCGCATCAGAGGCCTCACAGACATAGCGCAGGTACTTGAGCATCCCGCGTGCATTGGCAAACGCAGGATGTTCAGCAATCGCTTGATGCGGGAACCAGTTGGCGATGTGTTTCGACAGTGCCACGGTCCCACCACCGACGAACAGCACACGATCCAACTCGATGCCTAACCCCAGTTGCCGGCGGGTCTCGTCATGAATGCGTTCCACGACCTCGCGCATGGCTGCCTCAACTAACGCGGCAACATCGTGCTCCTTACCTTGCAGACGAACAATCTTGTGTTCCACCGCCTGTGATACCAGTTGCTCGCTCAGCGTCTCCAGATCAAAGCGTTCCTGGATCCCATCGGCCACACTCTGTTTCACGTTCAACATTCCACACTGCAGCGAACCGGATGAGGCATGTAAGATGCCCTGATCCTTTACCACGACGTAGTCCGTCGTGCGTCCGCCGATGTCGACGATGGCGAGCGGCACGGAGACACGATCCGCATCGAGGGTAACGCCATCCTCCAGTTCGACGATCACGTAGTCATACCAGGCAGCCAAGGCCTCTGGTATAACCTCATGAAACGCTATGCCTGCTGGCAGCGCACCAGAAAGTGGACGAACTGTCTGCTTGAGGCTATCGCGCTTCCGGGCAATGGTTTCCTGCCTGTGCTCGCCGCTCTTGCGATAGAAGGTGCTGACAGGTAAACCGGAGACAGCATGCACGCTCTTTCCGGCAAGGCCGGCCTGTTGCAGGGCGTGTTGAACAACCGACCGGTTCAGACCAGACCACGGGTAGCCTTCAAAATGTGTGGGCGCACCGTCCAGGGCACCAACTGAATACACGGTATCCTCTGTCTCGTACTCAGAGATGCGTTGTTCGGCCTCATGGATCCAGGTCACACCGGACTGGCCCACGCGACCACGTGAAGGAATCGCGAGTAACCGGCCATCCGGAAGTGCGATCTTGGTGAATGCATAGCCATCGTCGAGGCCAACCGGGATGGGATTTATTGAGCTTGCGTCAGCCATATATTTTTTATCCTCTGATTCGTTATCGAGTATGTTTGTAGGTTCCCTGCCCTAGCCCATCACCTTGCCCAGCGCCGCGAAGGGTTTGGTACCCTCCGCGACCGATATAGGCTCAGCCTTCGCCACAGCAGGCGCCGATTCGGGAAGTCCAGCAGTCCGACGCGGCGACCGGGGCATCGACTTCGTAAATGCCGCCGTCGAATCGCGTTTCGTATCGTCAGATGTACCGCGTAGCGATTCGATCTCGGATCTAAATCCCTGAACCAGCAACCCGCGCAACCATTCCTGCCGGCGGTTAGCCGGCACTTGTCTGTGTCGGTTCAGCAAGACGGACTCCAGCGCCACACGGGGATCAAGCTGTATGGTGACGCGGATTCCTGGCTGTGCTTTTGCCATGACAAGACGGCCTCACTGACTTCAGACAAGCACAGGATTATGGAGACACGTGGCCGACACGCCAGAGGAAACCCGACACATCACGCGTCGTAGTTTTCGTCAGAGGAAGGAGCTGTGATCGGTGTGGAGGGTGCGGAACGCAGTCCCAGGTTCCTGGAAAATCCCGATGACAAATGACGTTGAATCGGCGCCATCGGTGCACGACGTGCGCCACTTAATACATCATCGGGAACTACTCCCATGAGCTCTACAGCCTGTGTATTCTTGTCGTTGCCTTTCTGAATATCAGACCGCTCGATGCGCAGAAAGCGATAACCTTGGGGAATCATGAAAAGACCGCGGATCTTGCGTGCGCCCAACTCTATGACATGGTCGCGTGATGCACGGTCCAGTACACCGATGTGGCCTGCGGTTAGCGCTGCACAAACCAGGGTATCGTATGTCGATACGAGGCGTGCGGCCTGATAAGCATAGGGGTTGGCGAACTGTAGCGGCATCCGGTAGGGTCGCTCAGACTCGGCGACGGCGACCTCTATCGAGCCCATCTGTTTCAACCGCTCATCCAGATCCCGCTGTAGACGCTGGAATAGCGCCTCCCGCTCCTCAATGGCTTCATGTACCTTGATTAGCCACCAGTCTGCATATGGATCATCATTGCGCGACGCCTGCCAGATCAGTCGCAGGCGTTCAGCAAAGAGCCCCAGACCGATGATCGGCGATTGTCCCTTCGTGCCGTTACGACCACGAATAAGCCGACGCGCCTGGTTCGTCTGCAGCGTCAGCCAAACCTGGCCACGCAGGAGACCCAGTTTGTCAGCATCGGCCGGTTTGGGAATCGGGTTTTCCGTGGTCACAGGTTGTCGGGTTCCTTGTTGCTTGAGTTAGCGCGTATAAACGCATGCACACTCGTCATGAACAAGGGAAAACCCGGTCGACAAAAGGAAGGGTTCTGTAATGAGTTGGAATCTCGACAGGTGATTCCAGTGGAATCACTCAGAGGAAAGCTTATGACTCTTTAGCTTCTGATACTTGATCCTTATTTACAGGCATTCCCAACGCCTTCCGCATCTCATCCATCCGTACTTTTGCCAGCGCCATGCGATTCTGGCGTTGCTCCTCGGTCTCCTTCGGTTCCGTGGCTGTATCTTGGCGTGCTGCCTGTTGACGCTGGGTCTCCCGCGCGCGCCGGGAATCCCGCACCTTGACGCCGAGATTGGGCACAAACTCGCCGGATTTCATCCGTTCACAGAGACGGAACAGGAAGCTGATCTCGTCATAGACCGGTTTCATGCCCTTTTGCTCGGCCTGGAACCGTCCCTCCAGCTCATCAAGAATCGGCTGGCGATCCGCTGGGGCGAGTTTGGAAAGATAGCGGTTTGCGATGTCTCGCTGGTTTTCGCCCAGACGCCGCGGATATACCAGCGGTTCACCATGCTCACCGGCATGCATAAATTTCGACGCATCTTCACCAGAAGTAGTAGTTGTTGTTTTTTTATTATTACTACTACAACCTGAGTTCGATTTATGTGCATTCGATTTTTGAACTCGGGTCTCAACCGAGTTCGAATTTTGGTCACGGTGATCCCGCGCCTGTATGTTGCCCATAGAATCTTGACGAATCTGCTGAATGGCAGCGCGGGTAAACGAGAAGAACCGGCGTGGTCCTTCGTTACCGGTGCTCACCGCCGACTGTAACCGCCGTTCGATTGGATGTTCCAGGGCGCATACGTCACACCCGCCCCTGACATCCTCATCAATGGATGCCAACACACCCTTGGCCACGGTACGTACCCGGGCATGACCATGGCTCACGGCCTTGTTCAGAAAATCCATGTAGTCGCCATCCAGGTGGATCACATCGGCCAGTGGCAAGGGCTCATCATGCAGTGCATAGACGTTACCGCGAAACCGTCCGCTGGCTTTACGCAGTCGACCACAGAGGGTCAACCAGCGCGAGGCACGCAGGATGGCTATCGCACGGGCAATCGTAGAACGCGATGAAACATTGGCCAGGCGGGAAATGGTCTCATAACTCGGAAATGCGGCATTAGCTCCCGTCTCCCGAACCGCCAACATGATGACCATCCACACCAGTTTGTCGACCGGCTCGAGTACCGGATCGCGGATTACCGCAGTAGGAAAAGACTGGTGCCGGTTTCCGAGGAAAAGGACTGTGTCGGCGGCACCGCCATCGCGTGAGGCCTCCACACGAGCGATGGTGGCCTTGATCAGTTTATCGAGGGCAAGTGTTTCCGGACGAATGACGCCTGTCTGATCATCCATCATCACCTACCTGAGCGGCACCATCGTCATTCTGGCCGGTCAGGTTTCCGTACTGGGCCCATCGCTGGGTCAGGTTCCAGATGGCGCGCATCGGCACCCCGGTCTCCCGGTGGAGTTCCAGGTAATCCTTGGGCGCGAGTAATCCAGTTGTCTCCCCATCGACCCGGCTCGACCAGGCCTGCCAGAGTCGGTGGGAACTTTCCTCATCGGCTTCGGGGGGACGCCCGACCGAAGGGCTCACCGAAAGAGTACGCCTTAGTCGACCGTAATCACGGGCATTCAATCCGAACAGGATCAACAGCATCTCATGCGGCGCATCGGCTGCGATCAGCGACTGCAGGGTTTCTTCCGATTCGCGCTGCACCCGCAGGTGATCGATCATCGGCCAGTACACCTGCCGATTCAGGGCGATATCCAGACAGTGGGCACGAAGCGATTCAACACGATATAGGTCCGAGACGTTCATCTCCCGCAGGGCCTCGATCTCGCGGGGACCGAATTTCATGTTTTGCAGGGCCACGTGGTCCCCTTCTGCCAGGCAGCGAATGGCATACATCAATACAGCGGTGACCAGGTCGGATTCCTTCGTGCTTTCCATCGCCTCTACTCCCAGACCGATACACCGGTATCCGCGGCGATACGGCGGATGCGTCGATAGGTATCCATCAAGGCCAGCAAATCACGCCAGTCCCGATCATCGAGCGGCCGCCAGAGCCGATAGCCGGTGTGACCCGGATCCAGTGTCCAGATACTGCTGAATAACAGATCGGCATCTTCGGTCTCGAGTGCACGGCGAAGGATGGACTCGTCCGGCAGGAGCGGCAGCATGGCCTCGAGCGGCGCAAAGGTCATCTCCGCACAGGCCGCCAACTGCCACCACAGCGTGGTGAGCTGACTCAAACTATCCTCGTCGAGCTGGTCTGCCAGGGTTGGATCTGGAACATCACGCAACACGAATCCCAATCCCTTGCCGGACACCGCTTCAACGAGGTCAGCCATGCCGTTACGCTGGGCCAATCGTGTCGCAAGCGTCCAGGCTCGGCCACGCAAAGACTTCAGATCGTTCGGGCCGGTATCATTGGTGAGATTCGGTAGCTCGGTCTCTGATTCAGCCGTCTCTTTGACATCGTCATCCAGAAGACCGGAATCCGGCGCACTACCTGGATTCGACTGTTCCGGTAATTCCGGTGGTAATTCATCAGTGGATGTTCGATCCGATCTGGAAACACGCGAATGTCCATCATCCTGATCAACATCATCATCGAACGATTCGTCTGTAGGGCGCTCAAGTTCTGATGATTCCTCATTCGGTTCCGGTTCCACTTCGGCATCCGGAATCACCAGTTCCCTGCCGGCCATCTCGGCATCGAGCATCACGCGTACGGTATGAATGCTGACATCCAATGCAGCGGCAATTTCAGATTCCAATGCGCTGCGCAGCACATCGGTGTCCCAGTCAGGGCTATCGTACCGTTTGCATAGCGTCGTGAAGACCTCTTCGAAATCCTCTTCCGACTCGGAACACCGATCCTGCCAAATCTTGTGAGCGGCACGCTCCAACCTGCGAATGCGTTCGATATGCGGCCTGCCGAGCCCGCCTTCGAGCGCAATGGGGATGACGGGTAACAGTCGATGGACGGTGTACACCATCTGGGAAATACGCGCCTGGGTGATGCGATACCCGGCACGGCGAAGTTCTGTTTCGAGACGCCTTTGAGAAATCACATCGAGACTGAGTTCTTCGGCAAGCAATTTTTGCGCTTCGCAAACAGCGCGCGCCTTATCGATGAAGGTAAGACCTCCCCGCAGGTCGTTTTCCCGAAGATGCGCCAGCAGGACATCAGATTCGCAGCACCAGTCTTTGAGCAGGCAAGGTACTGCGGCAAAACGTTGATCACCGGTCTCAGCGAATAACTCCTTCAGTATGATCAGCCGCGTATTACCACCGGCATGGACGATAAAGTCAGTCGCATCTGGGCGCTGCGTGACCACCAAAGGTTGGTCCAGGCCGGTATTGCGAATCGAGTCTCTAATCCGGTCATATTCGGGATTGCGGCCGTGACGCGGATTGTGCTCGTATGGCTGAATTCGGGAGATGTCGATCATCTGCGGCGCCGGGCTGGTGGTTGCTTTTGCCGGTTGTGATATCGACAAATTCGCAGACGGCGTTGTGGGTTTGCCAGCCATTGGTCATTCCCATCCCTGCAGGCCGACGAATATCTCCGGGTAACGGACCAGGCTTTCCCGCGGCACCGGCTCCAGCCGCCCTCCTGATCGGTCCGCTACCCGCTGGCTGACCTGCTCGATTCGTGTCGCCATCTGCGGGCTTGCATGCCGGTGCTTACCAGCCAGCTGATACAAATAAGCAACTGAATCGTTGCAGACGGTAGCCAGCTCAGCGCGTTCCCGCTTGGTGGCATATTTCAAAAATGTCCTTAGCTTCATGATGCCGGACATTAGCACCATGCATATCTATCAGCAAGCTAACTCGCCAACTAAATGTTTATCTTTGTGCTAAATTTCTGCTATATTGCCTGCATGATGCGCATACCAGAAAAAATTCGGTTGAAGAATCTCGAGCTTCTGATTGCCGAAGCCGGCTCTGCTGCGAAACTGGCCGACCGCGTCGGCACCAACAGTTCCTATATCAGCCAGGTCCGGCGTCAGATGCGCACAAAGAAAGGCACTCCGCGGGGCATCGGCGACGATCTGGCGGAAAAGCTGGAACGCGGAATGGACAAACAGGAGGGGTGGATGGACACACCGCATAGGGAAGAATGGGAAGAGTCACACATCGCCGGCACAGAGATCAATGCGCACCTCGGACCAGATATCCGCAGCCTGTGCCCGGTGATCTCCTGGGTACAGGCTGGCGAATGGATGGAAATCGCCGAAGGTTACCAGCCGCAATACGGTCAGGAGTTGCTACCCTGCCCTGTCAGTTGCAGCAACGATTCCTATGTCCTGCGCGTACGCGGCGTCAGTATGGAACCCAAGTTTCATGATGGTGATTTGATCTTCGTGGATCCTCATGCCGACGCGGTCCATGGAAAATACGTGGTCGTGATGATTGAAGACACCGCAGAGGCTACCTTCAAACAACTCATCGTCGAGGAAGGCCGTCAGTACCTTAAGGCGCTGAATCCGGAGTGGCCAAACCGGATCATCGAGGTCAACCAGAATGCCCGGATCTGTGGGGTTGTGGTGTTTAAGGGAGAGATGGTTTAAGAACTATTTCCTGAAAAAACTGCATGGGAAAATTTGTTTGCCTGATTGATCATCGCTGCCTGGAAACAACAGCGTAACCCGGATAGAACCCCTCCTCAGCTCGTCTCGGTTAGCTTATTTATCCGCCTGCTAAACATTTTCTCTTTGCCCATTAAATTGGCACCGTGCTAAAGTTTTGGCATGGACATTATCATCACCCGAAATAGCACGTGGCTGCCAGTTAATGGGTTGAGCCAATGAGCAACGGAGACCAGACCCTACCGGGTAAGACCCTGATCAACCGAAAGACTCTACTGGCGATGATCCCGCTGTCGGATCGCGCCATCTTCAATATGGAGAAGCGCGGTGAATTCCCCCGTCGGATCGCGCTGACAAGCCGTAACGTCGCCTGGGACCTGGCGGAGATTGAAGAATGGATCGAGTCGAGGAAACAATCTGGGGAACAGGCTGAGCGCCCTGGCTTTACTGTTATTGCTTAACCGTCCACTCGTCGATCATGTCAGCCCAGTCTTGCAACATCGCTGTACGTTGCTCTCGGTACTCGGCCTTGTTATAGATAGCCCTCACTCCCCTTTGCTCATGAGCAAGGCACTTCTCGATCCAGTCCGTGTTGTAACCCGCTTCATGCAGTAGCGTACTCGCAGTTCGGCGCAGGTCGTGCGGACCAAATTTTCCAAGCTGCTCACCATCTTTCTGCGCAGCCTTATACGTCGACGATAGAACACGATTCAACGTTGCGGCGCTCATAGGCAAGTCCGAATCATACCGAGACGGAAGCACGTAGTCGGATCCACCAGCAAAGGTTTTCAACGCGATGAAGATATCGAGCGCCTGACGAGACAAGAACACCAGGTGCGGAGTTCTTCGTTTCATCCGTTCTTTCGGAATCGTCCAAAGCGCCTCGCTGAAATTGATCTCTGACCACGTCGCATTGGACAGCTCCGATTTCCTCACCATGGTCAGTAGCAGAAGCTTGATGGCAGCCCGGTATTGCGGCGATGTTCCTACCCGGTCCATGTATCGATACATCAGGCCAATCTCTGCCGGTGCCAGCGCGCGATCGCGCGGCTCGAATCTGGCGATGGTAGTTGGCCGCACCATTTCCGCCGGATTCTCCACGTTCTGTCCGCGCTCGATGGCCCACCGATAGACCTGCAACACCACTTCTCGCGCATGCACCGCCGTTGCTGGCGCTCCCCTTTCGACAATGGCATCTGTCAATGCGCGCAGATCCTCATGCGTGATTTCGCTCAGCTTTTGACTTCCGAAACGCTTTTTCAATTCGCGGGTATATACCGACTTGCGCATGTCGCGCGTTGACTCAGCCATCTGATAGCCACGCAGCCATTTTTCGGCCCATGCACCGAACGTCACAGCATTCTTCACACGCTTCTTGTCGCGTGCCTTTTCCCTGGCGGGTGATTTCCCGGCCGCAATCATCTTCTTTGCTTCGCTGAGTCGCTCCCGCGCTTCCGCGAGCGTAACGCCTCGAACACCATACCGGCCTATCGTCAGCGTCTCCTGTCGACCGTTAATCGCGTAGTTGTATCTGAAGGAGATACCTCCCGCTGGTGTCACGGCCACATAGAGCCCATCGCGGTCGTTCACTTTGTAGAGTTTGTCCTGGGGTTTCAAATTTCTCAGCTTGGTATCTGTCAGCATCACAAGTCCTCCCCTAGGGGAAAAAATACCATGATCTTTCATGGCGTGTTTTTCTTATGTTTCTCGTTTTATATCAATGACTTGTAGATTTTTAATACCATGAATGCGCTGAACAACATGGCATGGTATTTTGTCGAAGCCCTGATCTTGAGGGCGACAATACCATGATTTATACCATTGAAAAAGTTTGCTTGGCGGTGCCTACCAGTGCCAGCAGGTGCCAGACAGAAATGGAAATAACTTAGTTAATACAATAGGTTATATGCTGTTTGATACCTGCAGGTGCCTGCCAGTGCCAGACGTGGAATCATTCCCACTCAATCGTCGCCGGTGGCTTCGAAGAAACATCGTAAGTCACCCGCGAAATTC
Organism: uncultured Ketobacter sp.; assembly: GCA_964016105.1. Classification (GTDB taxonomy): domain Bacteria; phylum Pseudomonadota; class Gammaproteobacteria; order Pseudomonadales; family Ketobacteraceae; genus Ketobacter. Next base: position 41,511 of record CAXHEX010000012.1, on the reverse strand, counting down.
CAGAGATCTCATTAATGATGCGACTGGACACTTTCTCCAGCAATTCATAAGGCAGATGCGCCCAGCGGGCGGTCATAAAATCAATGGTCTCTACAGCTCTCAGCGCCACCACGTATTCATAACGTCGACCATCACCTGTCACACCTACGGACTTCACCGGCAAAAACACGGCAAAAGCCTGGCTCACTTTGTGATACCAGTCCGCCTTGTGCAGCTCTTCAATAAAAATATGGTCCGCTTCTCTCAATACATCCGCATATTCTTTCTTCACTTCACCCAAAATGCGAACACCCAAGCCAGGCCCTGGGAACGGATGACGATATACCATGTCATAGGGCAAGCCCAGTTCCAATCCGATCTTACGCACCTCGTCCTTGAACAGTTCGCGCAGAGGTTCCACCAACGCCATCTTCATGTCTTCCGGTAGGCCGCCCACGTTATGGTGAGATTTAATCACGTGGGCCTTTCCTGTTTTTGAACCGGCGGATTCAATTACATCCGGGTAAATGGTGCCTTGTGCCAGCCATTTAATTTCATTGAGCTTGCTGCTCTCCGCATCGAACACTTCAATAAAGGTATTACCAATAATTTTACGTTTCTTTTCAGGATCTGATTCATCGGCTAGGCGGCCTAAAAACAGGTCTTCGGCATCCACCCGAATCACCCGAATTCCCATATGCTGGGCAAACATCGACATGACCTGATCGCCTTCATTAAGGCGCAAAAGACCGTTATCCACAAACACACAGGTGAGTTTATCGCCAATGGCTTTATGCAGTAATGCCGCCACTACGGAAGAATCAACCCCCCCGGATAAGCCCAACAGTATTTCATCATCACCCACCTGGTTACGTACCCGATCCACCATATCTTCAATGATATTGCCCGGTGTCCATAACCCGTCACAGCCGCAAACTTCCCGAGCAAAACGCTTGAGAATTTCTCCGCCCTGTTTGGTGTGGGTTACTTCAGGATGAAACTGCACACCGTAAAAGTGGCGTTTCTCATCAGCCATTGCAGCGATGGGAGCACTGGCGGTTTCCGCCACGCATTCAAAGCCAGGGGGCAACTGCGTCACCTTGTCACCATGGCTCATCCATACATCCAATTTGCCCTTACCCAGGTGATCATCTAACCCCTCGAACAACTGACAGTGACCTTTTATACTCACTTCCGCGTAGCCGAATTCACGCTTGTCAGAACTACTTACCTGGCCGCCGAACTGAGCTGCCATGGTTTGCATGCCATAGCAAATACCCAATACTGGCACGCCAAGCTCAAACACCACCTGGGGGGCCCGCATGGTGTCTTCTGCGATGACCGAATCCGGCCCACCGGATAATATGATTCCGTTAGGCGCAAAGTTTCTAATCTCCTGTTCATCCACATCGCAGGCCCAAAGCTCGCAATACACCCCAATCTCGCGAACGCGGCGCGCGATCAGCTGGGTGTACTGGGAACCAAAATCAAGAATAAGGAGTCGTTGAGCGTGAATGTCGGTCATGGTGTTTTCCAATCAAATAAAAATGGCCTGTACCCAGATCAACCCACGCGGTAGTTGGGCGCTTCTTTGGTAATGGTCACGTCGTGCACGTGACTTTCCTTCATCCCTGCTCCGGTTATGGTTACGAACTGGGGTTTCACCCGCATGTCTTCTATGGTGGCGCAACCGGTGTAACCCATGCTGGCGCGAACACCACCCATTAGCTGCAAAACAATTGCCGCGATAGGGCCCTTGTAAGGAACCCGGCCTTCAATGCCTTCTGGGACCAGTTTTTCAACACCTTGGGCCGCATCCTGAAAATAGCGATCGCTTGAGCCTTGGGTCTGGGACATGGCGCCAAGGGAACCCATGCCTCGATAGGCTTTATAGTAGCGACCCTGGTATAACTCCACTTCACCTGGTGCTTCTTCTGTGCCCGCCAGCAGCCCACCCACCATAATGGCGTGGGCGCCAGCAGCGATGGCCTTGGCTGCGTCACCGGAATAGCGAATACCGCCGTCGGCTATAACTGGAATATCCCGGCCTTTTAAAGCTTCCACAACATTGGACACCGCTGAGATTTGTGGCACACCAATTCCGGCCACAATGCGGGTGGTGCAAATTGACCCTGGGCCAATCCCCACTTTAACCCCATGGGCGCCGGCATCCGCCAATGCCACCGCTGCTTCCGCAGTGGCTATGTTACCGCCGATAACCTGAACCTGAGGGTAGTTTTCCACCACCCAACGCACTCGATCCAGAACCCCGCGAGAATGGCCATGGGCAGTGTCCACCACCAACACATCCACTCCGGCTTCCACTAAGGCTTTAACTCGCTCATCGGTGCCCTCACCCGTGCCCACAGCGGCACCCACACGCAAACGGCCCTGTTCGTCTTTACAGGCCAGTGGGTAGGCTTCCGCTTTTAATATGTCGGTATTGGTGACCATGCCCTTCAAATGAAATTCATCATCAACTAAAAGCACTTTTTCGATCCGATATTTGTGCAATAGCTCTTTAATTTCTTCTGTACTGGCCCCTTCTTTCGCGGTAACCAGTTTTTCTTTGGGGGTCATAATGGCAGACACAGGCTGATCAAAGCGGTCTTCAAATCGCAAATCGCGGCTGGTAACTATGCCAACCAACTGCTCGCCTTTCACCACCGGCACGCCAGATATATTGTTAATCTTGGTGAGCTCAATCAAGCGGGCAATGGGCTCTTCAGGATCGATAATAATGGGGTCTCGAACTACACCGCTCTCATATTTTTTAACCAATCGCACTTGCCGTGCCTGCTCTTCCACGGTCATGTTTTTATGCAGAATACCGATACCACCTTCCTGGGCCATGGCGATGGCCAAACGGGATTCTGTAACCGTGTCCATGGCAGAGGAAACCAGAGGAATATTAAGATGAATATCTCGGGTCAGTTTGGTTTTCAATTCCACATCCCTGGGCAGAATGTCGGAATAGCCGGGTAGGAGAAGAACATCATCAAATGTGAGGGCTTCCTGAGCGATGCGCAGCATGTAGTTTCAGCCTATGACTATGAATAGGGGGTGTGAGATAAACGGCGAAGTATAGCAAAGCTATTTAGCGGTTGAAATACGCCATTTTGGTGATTGAAGCAAGGGAAATTTAGAGCTGAAATGAAGCCAAGCCCAATAAAAAGGACTGACTGGAAGGGTTAAAGGGTTTTAACCCCTGAACCATGCCAGAGCACAAGGACAAAACGTCAACGCCACGGTGATTGTTGGTGCGAACGTGGGAGGCAGCCCCTCCGATGTTGTTTGGGCAAAAATACTGATAAGTTAATTAGGTTAGCCTAATTTTGTTCAGATATGGCCAATGGACTTCATTTATTGACCTGAAAGTCAGCTCAATTTATGCAACACATTCCATATAATTGAACCACCGTTGGCATTGGGGGTAAGTCCTGCGTGCATATTGACCCATTTTTCCAAGTTCCGCAACACACAGTTGCCACATCTGTTGGCAACGTTGACGTTCCTATTTTCGTGCAAGAAGGAGATTACTGCATTGCATTTTTTCTGGTTCGTCGAGAAAGGTTACTGCCGTTGTTGGCATCAACGGAATTAAAGCCTTCACTGAATATCGGTAAATATTCCATGATTGCCTTGGGTATGGCCGATTTCACCCATTGCAGCGAAGACCCATTTCGGATGGTCGCCGCTAGCGTCCCGGTGCACCGCAATCACGGGCCACAGCCCCGCTCCATATTTAAAGAGTTTTTTGCAAAGCAGGATCATCGTTACACCGGTTTCTACACCTTTGGCGGTCATGCCGACAACGGTCGCATGGGAGAAATCGGCGCAGAGATTTGGGGTTTACCCAAAGGGGTTGGGCCGGTAGGCTTCGATCTCGAGGGCGGCCAAGTAAATTGCGACGTACGCTGCGCCTATACCGGTGAGGATGTAATGTCGTTTAGTGGAAAAGGGGGACGCTTTCTGCAGATGGATGCCATCAGCTATCACGCGTTCTCAATTAATGAAGGCAATCTGTTTCGCTCATTGATCAACAACAAGGGGCAGTTCCACTTACACATGCCACTGGGCTATCGCTTACGAGTAGGAAGCGGAAACCAACAGCTGGCCCAGCAGTTACGCTGGCTTGGTTTAGATGGAAGCCGCCCTCTGATCATGCTGTGCGCCGACAACTATCAATGTCGGTTTCATGAGGGTGCCGTGGTACAGCAAATTTCCACTATTCCAAGGAAAAAGCCGGAATCACTGCAAAAGCACCTGATCGTTTAGCCCTCGTTAATTGGGAAGTTAATGGAGAAATTAATCGAATAGCTTATTCAATTTCTCTTGCAGCTTACGCTTGGCCCGATCTTCTTCTCGCTTTAGCTTTTGCTTCACTTCCTGATCCAATTCATCCTGGGTTTCCACATCCAGACCCACCTTTTCACCCAATTCTTTAACGCCTTTGTCTTTAATGGCCAAGCGGGCGGCGCCAGCAAGTATCTTGTTCATTTTTTTGTTATCGAGCTTGCACCAGTCAATCACGGGGTCCGACAATTTGGCACTACAGCGAATGGGCCAATCTACGCCCTTCAGATACTTGTTACGGTCGATTTCCGATAGGTGTACTGAAAACTGATAATCAAACGCTTGGGTTAAAAGATCCGTGCTGCCCTGGGCTTTAATTCCACCGGAGCTGGACGTAAAAGCCAAATCCGGTGTAATTAATTTGCCATCTTTAATGCTGGCCTTGGCAAGCAATTCATTTATGTCGGTATCCTGTTGCAGCTGAGAAGGCAGATGTTTTTGATAATTGGGATACAGTGCAGTGAAGTCCACCAATTGACTACGCAAGCCATCAACTACGATCTTATTGAGATTGATTCCATGCAATTTTCCGCTCACCAGTTCAAACTTTACATCCCCCAAGGCTTGTTTAAGCAAGGCATCCACGTCGTTACCAGTGGCACTAAAATCCAACTTTAAATTGGTTTTGCCCGAAGCTAATGTCTTGTCATAAAACGGCTTGCTTAATTGCTCTATTTCCACATTCATCACATTGCCGTTAATCTCTATTTTGGGTAGCGATTTTTTAACGTTTAAATTCACCTTGGCATCGGCCTTGCCACCCAATAAATCCAGAGTAATGGGAGTAACCGCAACCACACCCTGATTGGCATGGACACCAATCTTGAGATCGGTTGCCGCAATCCCCTGATAGGTAACCTTTTTCAGCTGCAATTGGCCATCCACTTTTAATGGACGGATTACCTCAACCGGAATCAGCTCTGTTAGCTCTCCTTGCTGGGGTTGGGGCGATTCCTTGCTTGCGCTGCTCTCCTCCGAGGTGGGTATATATTGATCCAGATTGATCTGATCCAAGTTAAAATCAAACCCGTAATGGGGATCACCGAAATTATTCAGAGTAAACCACCCCAGCATCGACGTCTGATCCAGTTTGATCTGGATGGAATTGAGCTTCAGGTTTTGATCAGTGGCTTCAATTTTTGTGTTGAGACTAAACTGACTTAATACTTTTTCGTCACCAAAATCTGGCAACTCCATCCCCAATTGGTTGAGGAGCTGCAACAATTGCGTTTTTTGCACGGTCAATTCACCCGCCACGGCGGGCGAGGTATTCAACGAGTCTGCGCCGATCTTGGCATTGGCAACTAAATTGGCTACCTGTAGTTTTTCTATGGTGAGATCCGCTTTAGATTCGGTATTGTTAAGCTTAGCGTTAAGGTTGAGCTCAAATGGCACGGGTTTGGGTGTGGCTCCCACAGCTTGTCCTGAGATTACCGTCGTGAGAAGTTCAAACACTGAGAGATCTTTACTGACCTTAATACGGCTGTCCATGGCCAGGCTCACACCTAAACCATCGGCGCCTTTCCACTCCATAGCCAGGTTCATATCAATGGGTTTATCAAGGGCCACATCCACCATGGTTAGACTGCTGATTAGCAGCTGGTGATCGGCTTTACTCTGGGCATCCTGATAATGGACGTGAAGGTTTTCAAAACTAACCTTAGCCACGAAAAGATCCGGTAACTCTAGGGGCTTGGATTCGTCCCCGCCATCACTGGGTTGCTGGCTGGATTCCGTTTCAACGTCCTCTTTAACCTTCTCGCCAACGGACCAGTTAGACTCACCGGCTTCATTCACCACCAATTGAAGAATGACATCTTTCAATAGCAGGCTATCCACCTGAATGTTTTTTTGCAGAAGCGGTAGTAGTTGTACCCCTACACCAAACCCACCAATGGACGCCAGCTTTGGCCAGGGCTCGCCTTTTGACAGGCTCACCTGTTCGGTTTTGATACCCAGTTGGGGATAGAAACTCCAGGAAAGATCGCCTTCAAGCTGTAACTCATAACCGCTGGCGGATTTAACTTGGGCCGAAATTTCCTGCTTATAATCATTGGGATCAATAAAGACCAACAGGCCTACCACAACCACCAGCAGAAAAACCACTGGCACCAGCACCACACCCAACAGGATTCGTTTCATTCGCGTGTAAAACTCCAGAGCAACAACTATTTTTTTACTGAACCAAAACCGATACGGCAATATCTCGGGTTTGCCCGTTATTTTCTAATGTGACCAGGGCAGCATGCAAACCCCATGGCAGTTCATCACCCACCAAGGACGCGCGCCAACTGCCGGTGGCATCATATTCCACTTGTAACCAATCGGTTTCTTTAGTGGCATACCCAATGGATGCCTGCCATTGGTTGCTAGTAATGACTTCACCAAACCAGCGCAGTTGTTGTGGGTTCTGACTCAAACCACTGCCTCGCCCAAATGCAAAGATAACAGGAGCGGTTAAGCCCTCAACCCGCTGTAGGGTGCTTTTTTGGCTGAACTCACCCCCTACGCCCACTTCCCTTTCCACAATACCAATACCAGGAGACAACCACAGGCGCGCAATCAAACCGTCCAGTGTGGGTATGCCAATATTCAGATCGAGACCCACCGCTGGAACTTCACCCAATTGCGGTACCGTCACCTGCTTACGGTTCAAAGCGGCGGAGAAGCAAAACAACGGCACGGGAAAATTCTCATAGCCAGGTACAGCAGGTACTGAATTAAACTTACCTGGGCAAGAATAAACAGAACCACGGCCCGTTGCTTCATTATAGACAGGCCACAAGGTGTTAAAGGTAAATTCCCCCGCTAACTGACCCATAAGCGGCAATTCAATCAAATTACCGAACAATCCCCCAAAGTGAATCACATTGTCTTTGGTGTAAAAATACTCTTCCGTTACCAGACCGGGAAGGCTGTGCTGCATGGGGTAAATGGTCTCCCCCGCCACTTGCTTTGCTGGCCCAAAGGAGACCACGTCACCATTATCGTAGTGCCATTGAACCGCGGTGGACACGGGCAAAAATAAAGCACCTTGTAAGGCTCGGGGCTGAGCGGTTGGAGGGAGTATTTCCGGTTCGTCTTGGGTTACATCCCCTGCAGATTCATCATTATTACTGGTTGGGTCTGGGGTGTTATTGCTGCCACCGCCACCACTACTTGAACTGCCACCACCACAAGCCACAACGAGCCCACCCAGCACCAGCACAAGACACAACTTAACCAAATTTGACATACCCCACCCCAATTTTAGATTAATTTATGGTCGGCCATCCTGACACAGGGGGATGCCCCTGTCATGGCCATTTTGCCATTAGTGGAAACCATGACACAGATTGACGAACAAGGGATGCAACGCGGTATCAGAACTGTTGATTCACCACCTGGGTAATCTGCTCACGCATCCACTTATTGGCCGGGTCATCTTCCACGGTTTCGTGCCAATACATATAGCTGGTGAGGGGTGGCAAAGGCTCAGGCATGGGCCATATTTTCAGGTTGTAATAATGCTGGTTTTTAAGGGCGTATTTTTCTGGAACCGTTAGCAACATATCACTGCCAGCGATGGTCTTCCAAGCCACAAAATAGTTCTGACAGCGCATACCAATGTTGCGGTGGTAACCCAGTCGACTCAGCTCAAAGTCTTCCACTGTGGGACCGCTACGACGGGAAGAAACCAGCACATGGCGTAGGCTTAAATATTTCTCCATATTTAAGCCACCTTTCAAAACCGGATGACGCTTTCGAGACACCACCACAAAACGGTCATCCATTAATGCCCTGTGGCGAATGGAAGGCCCCACCGGCAGCAGGACATCAAAGGCAAAATCCAGGCGCCCTCCGGCTAGCTCCGACTCCATTTCTCTGCGTTGCACCCGCACACTTGAAAGCTGCATGAGCGGCGCAAGACGCTCCAGATGCACCACCAATTCCGATAACAGCAACGACTCCGCCACCCCTCTCATACTAAGACTGACCTGCTTCTGGGTGCTGGCAGGATCAAATGCTTGGGGTGAAGTTAGGGTGGTTTGTAATTGCAGCAAAGCTTCGCGCACCGATTGCACCATGGACCGGGCCTGGGGTGTGGGCACCATGCGATTGCCCCTGCGCACAAAAAGCGCGTCCTGATACACCTCCCTAAGACGCGATAAGGCGTGACTTACGGCCGGCTGTGTGAGATTCAATTTAGACGCAGCGCGGGTAATACTGCCCTCAGAGTAGATAGCATCAAACACCACATAGAGATTCAAATCCACCCGACCAATATGCATACTATTTATATCTTCATATTCCTACTATTCATTGGCTTTATTATGGACAGTCTTTTACTCTTTGCCCACCCCTACTTCAAGAGGACTTCACCATGGACTTTTCACATTCTCCAGTAGCGCAAGAGCTGATGCAGCGGGTAAGCGCATTTATGGCCGAGCATATTGCACCCAATGTGGCCCAATACATGGCTCAAATCGATGAGGCCAATGGTGATTGGACCCAATGGAAAGTGCCTCCCTTAATGGAAGAATGGAAAGCCAAGGCCAAAGCCGAAGGGCTGTGGAATTTATTCTTGCCGGATGCGGACTACGGAGCGGGACTGTCCAACCGCGACTATGCCCCCCTGGCGGAAATCATGGGCCATATTCCCTTTGCGTCAGAAGCATTTAACTGTAGCGCCCCCGATACCGGCAATATGGAAGTGCTGTACAAATACGGCACGGAACAACAAAAAAAGCAGTGGCTGGAACCCCTTTTAGAAGGCACCATCCGATCCGTGTTTTTTATGACTGAGCCTGACGTGGCCTCATCCGATGCTACCAATATGCAGGCCACCTGCGTGGTGGAAGGCGATGAGGTGGTGATCAATGGTCGCAAATGGTGGAGCTCCAACGTAGGCCACCCCAACTGCAAAATCGGTATCTTTATGGGTGTGACCGACCCGGAAGCCCATCGGCATATGCAGCATTCCATGGTTTTGGTGCCCCTGAACACGCCCGGAGTAAAAATCGAACGCATGCTGCCGGTGTTTAACCGCTACGATGCACCGGAAGGCCATGGTGAAGTGTCTTTCACCAACGTTCGGGTACCGGTGGCAAACTTTATTGGTGGCCCTGGCCAGGGCTTTGCCATCGCCCAAGGCAGACTGGGCCCTGGCCGTATTCACCACTGCATGCGGCTCATTGGCGCAGCTGAGTATGCCTTGAAGCTATTAATCGAGCGAGCCACCAGCCGGGTGGCGTTTCGCCAGCAATTGGCTGACCTTGGGGGCAATCGGGATATCATCGCCAACGCCCGCATCGACATTGATATGGCCCGTTTGCTTACTTTAAAAGCGGCCTACTTGATGGATACTGTGGGTGTTATGCAGGCCATGACGGAAATATCCGCCATTAAAGTGGTGGCACCTAATGTGGCAGAAAAAGTGATTGATGCGGCCATTCAAATTCACGGTGGTGGTGGCGTGTCCAATGACTTTCCATTGGCGGCTTTACACGGCTATGCTCGGGTTCTGCGTTTGGCCGATGGCCCGGACGAAGTGCACCGCAAACAAATCGCACGCATTGAACTTAAAAAATACCAATAAATATAAATGACTAAAAATAAAGGTTACTAAAACCATGAGCGAAACGGTCTTAGATCAGGCAGGCAACGTCAGAGAAGGCGAGGAACTGGACGCCAATATCGTCACCGAATTTGTAAAGTCCCAGGTACCGGATGTACAAGGCACCGCCGTGATCACACAGTTCCCTGGTGGCGCATCCAACCTCACGTATTCGGTAAAGTTCCAAAACAAAGACTATATTCTGAGACGCCCCCCTTTTGGCACCAAAGCCAAATCCGCCCATGATATGGGGCGGGAATACAAAGTCATGAGCAAATTAAAGCCGGTGTATCCCTATGTTCCGGATATGGTGGCCTTCTGTCAGGACGAAAGTGTTCTCGGTTGCGAGTTTTATTTGATGGAACGATTGGTGGGCATCATCCCCCGGGCCAATATGCCCAAGGGGCTCACCCTAACCGAGGAACAGGCCCGTAAGTTGTGCGAAAACGTTATAGATCGTTTTGTTGAACTGCATGACGTGGATTACCAAGCCGCCGGCCTTGCCGATCTGGGTAAAGGCGAAGGCTACGTGGTACGGCAAATTGAAGGTTGGTCGAAACGCTATATCAACGCCAAAACCGATGACGTACCCGACTTTGAAAACACCATGTCCTGGCTACAAAATAATATGCAAGACCAGGTAAAAGTATGCGTCATCCACAATGACTATCGTTTGGATAACGTGGTGCTTCAGGCCGAGGACCCCACAGAGGTCATCGGCGTTTTGGATTGGGAAATGGCAACCTTGGGCGACCCCCTTATGGACCTGGGAAATTCCTTGGCCTACTGGGTAGAAGCCGGTGATCCGCAGTCCCACCAATTGCTGCGACGCCAACCCACACACTTACCCGGTATGCTGACTCGAGATGAAGTGGTGGCCCATTACTGCCAAAAAACTGGCCTTAATGCCGATGATTTTTTATTTTACCGGGTCTACGGTATCTTCCGTTTAGCGGTGATTTTGCAACAGATTTACTATCGCTTTTACCACGGCCAGACCAAAGACAAACGCTTTGCCGCATTTGGCCACATGGTGAACGTACTGGATCAGCAATGCACTGAATTACTGCAACAAGCAGGAGCCTGAGCGTTGGCTGTCATTTATTTAATCCGCCATGGCCAGGCCTCCCTGGGCAGCGACAACTACGATCAGTTGAGCGAATTGGGAATCAAACAATCCCAATGCCTGGGCAATGCGTTAAAAAATCGGGGGCTTCAGTTTGATGCTGTCTACCGTGGCAGTATGAAACGCCACGCCCAGACCGCAGAACATTGCTTGGCTTCCATGGGGTGCGAAAGCGCCCCTGTAAATTTGAACGCTGGCTTTAATGAATACAACCATGAAGAAGTCATAGAGCGCTATCGCCCTGAATTTGCAGATCACAGCAACCTGGCCCAATTTCTCGCCAGCCAACCGCAACCGCGCAAAGCGTTTCAATTGGTATTTGAGAGCGCATTGGAGCGATGGCGCCAGGGCGAGCACGATCATGAGTACAGTGAGACCTGGAATCAATTCCAAGCCCGTTGCGTGGATGCGTTAAATTATGTGCGACACCATAGCGGCGACGCCAAATCCATCGCGGTGTTTTCTTCCGGTGGACCTATTTCCATGGCCATTGGGCATTGCCTTTCTTTATCCGATGCCCAAATAGCCGAACTCAGCTGGTCCATCGTTAATTGTTCTGTTACTGCGCTGTTGTTTAACAGCAAAAAAATCAGTCTGCACTATTTCAATGACTACTCCCATTTTGAATACAACCAAAACCAAAATTTAATGAGCTACCGCTAGCTCTTACCCCAAGAGGCTTATTCCATGGATATGAAAAACCCGTTTGATCTTACTGGTCGTGTGGCCCTGGTAACCGGTGCATCCCGAGGCATTGGCGAAAGCATCGCTAAAATTCTGGCAAGCCAAGGTGCCCACGTGGTGATTTCCAGCCGTAAAATAGACGGTTGTCAGCGGGTGGCCGACGAGATTAATAACGAAGGCGGCAGCGCAGAAGCCTTCGCCTGCCATATTGGTGAACTGGAACAAATCACCGCTGTGTTCGAACACATTAAAAACAAACATGGCAAATTGGATGTGCTGGTAAACAACGCCGCAGCCAACCCCTACTTTGGCCATGTTTTGGATACCGATTTGGCGGCCTATCAGAAAACCGTGGATGTGAATGTGCGGGGTTATTTTTTCATGTCCATTGAAGGCGGCAAATTGATGCGTGAATCCGGCGGTGGCTCCATTATCAATGTGGCTTCCGTAAATGGATTGATTCCTGGTGCCATGCAAGGCATTTACTCCATAACCAAAGCAGCAGTGATTTCCATGAGTAAGACCTTTGCTAAAGAGTGTGCCGGCGCAGGTATTCGAGTAAACACCCTTCTGCCCGGCGCTACAGACACCAAGTTTGCCGCCGCCCTGGTGAAGAACGACGCCATCCTGCAACAGCTATTACCCCATGTACCCCTTAACCGGGTAGCGCAACCGGATGAAATGGCTGGCGCGGTTTTATACCTGGCCTCCGATGCTTCCAGCTATACCACGGGCACCAGCATCGCTGTAGATGGTGGTTATTTGATTGGATGATTAAACAAACTGTTAACACCTATGTTGCCTAGGACTGGCTCGCTGCCCCTTACTCAGGCTGCGCGCCGGCTCCCAAGGCAATTTGCAGGGTTGCCCAATCAACCGATAAGTCGCGCAACGCGGCGGCATACTGCAAGCGGGCGCTGGCCAGAGAGCGATCAGTATCCAGTAAATCCAGTAAGGTCATCACGCCCGCCTGATAGGTGGCCAGGGAAAGTTCCAGCGAGCGATCATATGAAGTGACGGCTTGCTGTAGCCAGTCGACCTTTTTGCGATCGCGCAGCCAGGCGCTATTGGCTGATTGAACGTCTTCCACTGCTTCCAAAACGGTTTGACGATATTGCAACGCAGCTTCTCTTGCGGCTGACGCAGATTGATCTAGATTTGCCTTCAACGCACCCTGGTTAAAAATGGGTAATGATAAGATGGGGCCGAAACTCCAACTGTCGTCGTTGCTGGTAATGGTGCCCGATAGAGAAAGCGATGGCAGGCGCGCGGCCTCGGCAACTCCAACGTTGGCGACGGCAGCACGCAAGCTTTGCTCTGCTGATCGAACGTCCGGTCGATTGCGTAATAAATCCGCCGGCACGCCGGTTTCATAGGGTGTTACCAAGGTCAAACCCAATAGTTCTTTTTCCGTTGGTTCAGTGCGTGCCATTTCCTGTAGCAGTCCGCTGGCTGGAACATCCAGCAAAGTCGCCATCGCGTAAATCTGTGCCAGATAGCCTGCTTCCAAATCGGGAATATCGGCTTTTGCAGTGTACAGCAAGGCACGAACTTGCGCTTCGCCAAGTTCGGTGGCACTGCCCACACTGCGCTGACGTTGGGTGATGTCGAGAGTTTTCTGACGAGAGGCAATGGACTGCTCTGTTAATGTGACAGCGTATTGGTAGTAGCGGGCGTTAATATAGGCGCTAACCAGAGCCGACAAATACGCCAGACGTGCTGTCTGGGAATCATCAATAGCGGCGTAGAAACTGGCAGTAGCCGCCTGTCGTTCGCGTCGTATCCCACCGAATAAATCCAGAGCGAGATTGCCGGACAAGGATACACTGTCGCTGGTGCTTGCGCTGATGCCATCGGCGCCGCTGCGAGTGGACTCAGCACTGAGGGAACCGCTGACAGCAGCGTTAATTCCGGTGCCGTTCAAAGTGGCTTGGGCTGCACTGATGCGTTCCACTGCCATGGCAATATCCAGGTTGCGGTCTAAGCCTTGCGTAACCCAGCGATTCAAAGTTTCGTCGGAAAAGCTTTCCCACCAGCGTTCAGAAGCCACGTCTAAAATAACACCCTGTTGCAGAGCTTGATCTTTTTGCGTGTCGCTGAAAGTTTCTGCCAGCTTGAGCTCCGGCTTTTCATAGGTTGGCCCAACCGCACATCCACACAGTAGAGCCACACTAAGCAAAAAGCTCGAACCAGTAATGGACCTCGGTTGAGAACGCTGCTTTTTATTATGGAGTTTGAACAATCGTGGTTTATGCATCATTGCCGCCGGTCTCACTGGTCTGATCGTAGCGAATTCGAAATAAGGTTTGCACTGAAATCAACAAAGTGGGTGTTAAAAATACACCCAGAACCGTCGATGCCAGCATGCCGCCCAATACCGCAGTACCAATGGCATTTTGTGCACCCGCTCCAGCACCGCTTGCCCAAACCAGAGGCATAACACCCAGTATAAAAGTCAGAGACGTCATTAAAATTGGGCGAAAACGCTGTCGGCATGCTTCAATGGTGGCGTCCAGTAAAGCCTTGCCCTCTTTTTGAAGGTCCACCGAAAATTCCACAATTAAAATTGCGTTTTTTGCTGCCAGGCCGATGGTGGCCAGCATACCCACTTTAAAATAGACATCGTTGGACTGGCTGAATAACAGAGCACCGGCAAGTGCACCCAACACGCCGATGGGGACCACTAACATAATGGAGACTGGGATACTCCAGCTTTCGTACAGTGCTGCCAAGGCCAGAAAGACCACAAGCACTGAAATCCCATAGAGAAAAGGTGCCTGGGAGCCGGATAGACGCTCCTGATAGGAAATTCCTGTCCAGGCTGCCGCAAAGCCACCCTCGAGTTGTGCAACCAGTTGCTCCATGACCTCCATCGCTTCTCCAGAGCTGACACCACCTGAAGGGCTACCGGAAATTTCGATGGCGCTCACGCCGCCGTAGCGATCCAATGACGAAGGCACTTCGTCCCAGGTGATATTGGTAAATGCGGTAAACGGCACTCGTTCACCATCGCTATTGATGGCCTGCCATAAATTCAAATCGTCTGGCTGCATCCGGTAAGCGGCATCGCCTTGAACAATGACCGGTTTTAATTCGGAATTCATTTCGAAATCATTCACTTCTAAGCCGGAATAAATGACAGACAACATGGAGTTGATGGCGGACAGTGACAAGCCAAAGGAGCTGGCTTTTTGCTGGTCGATGTCGATCTGCATAGCGGTTCGGGTTTGTTCTTCGGTGCCGCGTAAGCTGGTCACCCGACCATCCTGCTGGGCTAACTCCACCAGTTTCTGGCTGGCTGCCTGTAATGCGCCCTCGCCCTGATTGGCTTGATCCAACAGGTACATATTGAAACCGCTGGTGTTGCCCATGCCATGAATCGCGGGCGGTTGCACCACAAACGCACGTCCCATCCGGTTGTTCTGGAACAAATAACCATTGGCTCTTGCAACCACCGCAGCGGCTGAGAGTTGTTCATTCCCTGCGCGCTCGGAAAACGCCTTCATATGAGCAAACAACATGGCTCTGTTTTGAGCGCTGCCGCCAAAACTGAACCCCACGGAGGCGAACACTGAATCAATGGCCTCGGATTCCTGTTTTAATAAATAATCTTCCACCTGATTCACTACACCCAGGGTTTGATCCACAGTGGAACCCTCCGGCAAGGTGACCATGACCATCAAGCTGCCTTTGTCTTCCTGGGGTAAAAAGGACGTGGGAATCACTTTAAACAGGGTCACGATGGCTGCTACGGCGATTGCCAGAAACAGGAATGACAGGAAAGGACGGTGGAGCAGCTTTTCAGTCACGTTCAGATAAGCCTGTTGAAAGCGAGCGAAGTGACGGTTAAACCAGGAGCCATAGGAAAACCCTTTGGCTTGTGCCTCGGTGGACGCATCCTGTTGTTGCGACGAAGAAGAAGGCTTCAGCAGTCGGGCGCACATGGCTGGCGTTAATATCAGAGCGACTAAAGTGGACAAGGTCATGGCCGCAATGATTGTGACTGAAAACTGTCGATAAATAACGCCGGTACTGCCGCCGAAAAAAGCCATGGGGAGAAAAACGGTGATGATCACCAATGAGGTTCCGATTAAAGCATTGGCGATTTGGCCCATGCATTTTCGAGTAGCTGCCACCGCAGAGAGTTGTTCTTCATCAATAAGCCGTTGCACATTTTCTACAACCACGATGGCGTCGTCCACCAACATGCCGATGGCTAACACCAAGGCAAACATGGTTAAGGTATTAATGGAAAACCCTGCCACGGCCAGCACCGCAAATGTACCCATGAGCACCACCGGCACTGCCATGGTGGGAATCAACGTGGCACGCCAATTGTGTAGAAACGCCAGCAGCACCAGAAAGACCAGTACTACGGCTTCTATGAGCGTACTGATTACTTTTTGGATCGACTCTTTAACAAAAGGTGACGTATCGTAGGGATAAACGACTTTAACTCCGGTTGGTAACGACCCTTCTATGTTGGCAATCGTATCTCTTACTGCCGCCGCTGTGTCCACGGCATTGGCACCGGTCGCCAGGCTAACACCAAAGCCAGCGGCGTTATTTTGGTTGTAGCGTGAATCATTACCGTAAGTCTCCTGACCTAGCTCCACCCGCGCTACATCCGCAATGCGCACCGCTGCGCCACCGCTTTCACTTTTCAACAAAATATTACGAAACTCATC
The DNA here is from genome assembly GCA_964016105.1 of uncultured Ketobacter sp. Classification (GTDB taxonomy): domain Bacteria; phylum Pseudomonadota; class Gammaproteobacteria; order Pseudomonadales; family Ketobacteraceae; genus Ketobacter. Next base: position 25,082 of record CAXHEX010000012.1, on the reverse strand, counting down.
CACCGAATGCATTTGGCTTTGTGCGGTGATATCAACGGTAAATTGCTGGCCTTTAACATAGGGTGGATCGCCAAGGGAACCCACCGCCACCGTCGTATTCTGTGCTTCGATAGCGGAGACCACGTCGGCAGTGGTCAAGGAATATTTAACTAATTTAAAGGGATCTAGCCACACTCGCATGGCGTAACCAGAACCGAACTGATTGATAGAACCAACACCTTGGGTGCGTTGCACCGGGTTTTTAATCAAGTTCTGAAATATATCCGCCAGCTCCACCGAGGTATAACGCCCATCTTCACTGATCAGGGCACCCACCAATAATATTGAAGACGTGGATCGCGATACGGTCACGCCTGCCTGTTGCACTGTAGTGGGTAATTGATTGGTGACCCGCTGTAATTTATTTTGCACATCCACTTGAGCATCGTTGGCATCAGCAGCTTCATCAAAAACGATGCTGATGGACGAAGACCCTCGGCTAGAGGATGAAGTCATGTAGAGCATGTGATCAAGGCCGGTTAAGGCATCTTCGAGAATCGTGGTCACGGAGTTTTGCACGGCCTCGGCGGAAGCACCGTTGTAACTGGCGCTCACCCGCACCGTGGTGGGAGACACCTCCGGGTATTGCGCCACTGGAAGAGTGGTAATACCTAATACACCTGCCAGTACTGTGACAATGGCCAGGACCCAGGCAAAAACCGGACGGGTTATGAAAAATTGAGCCATGTGTCTACTCTATTCTTGATTAGCATTATCGCTGGAGGATGGAGTAACGATCACACCCTGCTGGTTGATCGAGACGGAAATCGGTTTGATGGTCATGCCTTCGCGAAGGTTGTCGAGGTTATCCACGAGTACGGTGGTGGGGCCATTTAAACCATCGTGAATAATCCAGCTGTTATCGTAATTACCCGCTGGTGTGAGATTGAATTTCTTGGCTTTATTTTCTTTATCGAGAACCCAGGTTAGTACGGTGCCATCGGGCTGCGGTTTGGCCGCCAGTTGCGGTACTCGATAGGCTTCAATATGACCCAGTGTCAAACTCGCTCGCAAAAACATACCGGGCAGGATAAACAGATCGGGATTATCGAACTTAACACGTACCGTTAGCGTCCCGGTTGTGGTGGACACTTTTCGTCCCAGACTTTCCACAACCCCGCGAACCGAATACTGTTCACCGTTTTCAAGCACCAATCGGGTTTCAATCTCTGAACCGCGAGTGATTTCGCCGGATTCTATCCGCTTGCGCATTTCTAGGACCCGTGAGCTGGCCTCGGAAAGATCAACGTAGATAGGGTCCAGTCGAGTTACCGTGGTGAGTTCTCCAGATTGTCCAGCGGTAACCAGATCACCAATGGACACTTCCGCATTGGCTACCATGCCGGTAATGGGGCTCACTATGGTGGTGCGGTCCAAATTGATTTTGGCGCTGCGTACATCGGCACGGGCAGCGGCGATGGCGGCTTGCGCTTGACGTAATGCGGTACGAGCGCTGTCCACCTCTGCCTGGGTAACTCCAGTGCCCGCGAGTTTTTCGTAGCGCTTTAAATTGTCCTGAGCGGAAGGCAGTGCGGCTTCGGCACTGGCCAGCTCGGCGCGAGCGACTTCCAACGCAGCGGCATAGCTTTCCTGTTCAATTTGGAAAAGCGGGTCACCTTTGTTAACGGTGGTACCTGCGTGATACAGAATGTCCGTTATAACCCCATCCACAAGTGGCCGGATGGTGGCGTCCTGTTCCGACAACGCCTGCCCTGACAGAGATAGAGTGAGGGGAACCGCTTGCCGTTGCAAAGTAACCACACCTGCAGGAATGGCTTGCGGGGCATTGTTTTTCTGACCATCACCAGGGGTTGGGGCTGCCGCAACAGCAGTTCCCCAAGCCAGACTGCAAATAACGAGAGAACGATAGAAAATGTGCTTCATGAAAAGACCCAAAATCGAAATAGGTAAAGATGGCTGCTGAAGTTGATGAGGATGAACCCGATTTTTCAATGCAATTGACGACGGTTTGCGGCACAGGACGGAAAATACCGGAGTGAAGATTAAACCGGAGAAGGTGAACACGAGTATACCAAAAAATACAGCTACTCCCAGAGCTAACCGCAGTTTGGCACCGGCTCCTTCCGCATTAAACCCCTACTTTGGTCTTGCTTTGGATGTTCTCGTTTTAAGTAAACCGTTTTGGACTTACAGCCCCTGGCTTTATAACTCAACCCTATAGAGAGGAGCCTCAATTGTACATATTATGATCTATTCTCACTTAAATTGACGCAAATTGGCCTTGCCGTGGGATTTAGCGCGTCAATTTTCATCCAGGTAATAATTTGTCACGTTTGCCCCGATTGACGCGACCGATCAGTCAGTCCACTATTAATTGGCCACCACACTTCCGGCCAGGAGCCAAAAGATGAAAATTGAATTCGATTCTCAAGTGCTATTTAAAATCACCAGCAAGCAAGAAGAAGCCATGATGGCTGCGCTACACGACTATCTGGATCACATGTTCTTCGCAAATTAGTCCGGCCTTGGGGCTGCTCCGTTGTTCTGTGTGGGCAGCCTTTATTTCTTTCAGCTGAAATAACTGACCTCTCTTCCCCTTCCATTACCCCCAAAGCGAAGCCCCTTCAGTTTACGATGGGTCAGCTGTTGCCCGCCGCCCGCTTAATGGCCGCGCGAATCCGAACATAAGTACCGCAACGGCATACGTTTTCCGACATTGCGGCGTCGATGTCGTTGTCGTTGGGATTCGGGTTATTTTCGAGGAACTTTACGGCAGTCATGATCTGACCAGGCTGGCAGAAACCGCATTGTGCAACGTCCTCGTCCAGCCATGCCTGTTGTACAGGATGCAGCTCCTCCCCGTTGGCCAGCCCCTCGATGGTGGTAATGGCGGCATCGCCCACATCGGACACGGGTACCGAACAAGGCCGGACCACCTCGTCCCCAAGATGAATTGAACACGCGCCGCAAATACCCACGCCGCAACCGTATTTGGGACCCGTGATATCAAGCAAGTCGCGCAGCACGTAGAGCAAAGGCATGTCAGCAGGAGCGTCAACAACGCGGATGGTTTCGTTAATAGTTAGATTGTAGACAGGCATCAGGCAAATTCTCCTATTGGAAAGCGACGCGGCACGGTACCAGTGGCCCGCGCCCACGCGTTGACGCAAGCGGCACAAGCAGCGGGAAATCCGAGTTCCCCTGCACCGCCGGGCTTTGCATTTGGCGAGGCAGGGAACACGTGAACCTCTGTGGTTATGGGCGCTTGATTCATACGGGCCCACAAAAAGTCGCCGTAGCTACCCTCACGCACACGCCCATCGTCGATATGGTTGCCGGCGAGGAACATCACCGACCAGGCATCAATCAACATGCCCTCCATCTGGGCCGAAAGGCCTTTGGTATTAATGGGTACACCCACATCCACCGCACAATAAGAACGGGTGAGGCGAGGCTCGTCTCCTGTTGTATCGATCTCCACGAGATAAGCGCACGCTGAGCGATACTCCATGTGCACCGCAACCCCCTGGGCATGGCCCGCCGGCATCGAGCGCCCCCAATCACCCATTTCGGCCACCCGTTCCAGGCAGCGTCGGGCGGAGTCCGAGTCAAGATGGCGACGACGGAACTCCATCTCGTCCCAGCCTTGCTCCCGCGCGATCTCATCAATGAATATCTCGTTGCTGGTATTTATCATTCCAGAAAATACAGAGCGCCAGGCTGCTGTTGGTACACCAAAGTCTCGTTGGGTCAGTTGGAACTTGGTGGCGCCGAAGCGGTATGGGAGTGAGACCGACGTTTGGAAGCCCGCCTGGAGCAAGCCTCCCGTCGGCAACGCTTTGGCTACGGCGCTGGTAAGCCGGTCACCCATACCTGATTCAGTGTTGGTTGCCGCTGCCGTAATCTTATGCTTGAACGAGTAAGTCCAGTTTCCCCACCAGGAGGCTTTGACAGCGCAGCGCGCCATGGGGCGGAAGCGCCCGTGGCGCATGTCGTCATTGCGTGACCACATGAGCTTGACCGGGCGCCCGGCGGCCTTGGATGCCTCCGCCGCGTCTATGGCCGCCTCGCCGAAGGCCCGGCGCCCGAACGAGCCCCCCGCAAAGGGTACATGGAGCGTCACCTGTTTCCGGGGGATACCGATCTTGCGCGCGATCTCGCCAGCGAGATAGTTCGGCACTTGGGACGCATACCAGATCTCCGCCTGACCCGGTCGCACGTCGGCCACGGCCGCCAACACCTCCATGGGAGCGTGCGATAGATAGGGGAACTCGAAAACCGCCGTGTGGGAACGTCCCAGCCAGTAATCGGCTCCAAGATCAGGGCTTGCGTCGTCGAGTTCCTCGCGCAGGTCCGAATCCGAACGACCGGCTACAGGTCCCGGTGTCCACTGGGTCTCGAGCGCGTCCCGCGCCAAAAAGGCCTCGTGAAACGTCCGCGCGATCACCGCGACCCCATTAGTAATAGGTACAATGTCGACAACGCCAGACATCCCACGGGCCACACTGTCATCGAAATCGACTAACTCTCCGAGGATGTCCGGGGAGCGGGCAACCACCGCCGGAAGCGCGTCGGGATGGTGGCCGTCGAGAGTGTAGGCCTGCCGACCGGTCACGATGTCTCTGCCATTTCTACGACCGCGCCCAGTCCCCACAATTTCGTGCTCTGAGAGCTTCTTCGGAGTGGCGGGCACCAGCAGATTCGTCACATTTGCTGCCTCGCTTGACAGCTCACCGAAGCTGGCTTCGCGACCCTCGGAATCGAACACACGGCTGCCGGAAATCGACACGGATCCCGGCGAGACACCCCAGCGCAAGGCAGCGGCTGTGATAAGCCGGGCGCGAGCCTGACTGGCTACCTGGCGCACCGGCCCCCACAGTGAACGGACAGTGGTAGAGTTTCCCGTGAGCATAAAGGGCCTGTCGCTACGGCGATCGGAACTCACAACATCGGTCTTCTCGTAATCAGCACCGAGTTCTTCAGCGATTATCATGGCGATCGCAGTGGTAATACCCTGCCCCATTTCCAAACGCGGCAGCTCAAAATAAACCCTACCGTCGGGACGCACTTCCAGCACAAGACTGTGGGCAAAAGGCAACTCCATGAGAATCGCAATGTCACCTGCGTCAAAGAAATTGGACAGCTCGGGTATGGCGATGCCTGCCGCCTCTGCAGACTGGGGCTCGAGGAATGCACCACCCACCACCAGCGAAGTGGACCCTGCGAGCGTGAACTGCAGAAAGCGCCTGCGACTTGTGTCCTGAATGACTCCGCCTTCATCGCGAGGTGAGCTCCCATCCTCATCGACGACATTCTTTCCGCTGAGTTTCTGTATCAGCGCTTTTGTTTTTCTTATGTGCATGTCGCACTCCATCGGTATTTTTGTTTTTATTGTGCGTGTGTCGCACTTTGTACTTATTAAACCTGAATCTAACGCCTAACACCAACCTGATAAATTAGAATGACTTTAATTATGATGATTAATTTGGGTAGTTATGAACATAATCTTTTAAAGTAATCAAAACCTAAGCGACCCATTTATTTATCTATTAGGGACAGTGGCAATCAAACTTATATACACAAGCAATCCTACTATTGACTTACTTTTCTTTTAGTAAACGTAAATAAATCGATCTACTGGCGTTTCTTAGTATTGAATAACTCAAAATGTTCTGCCAACGATTGATGGGCATCAGTAATGCTATCATGGGCTTTACCTCTGTTGCGTTAGCAGCATTAACCCAGTAACGTAGCCAAAAAATTTTTGGGACGCGCTCAATGCAAAATACTGTATTCACCGTGACGGAAGTAAACAATTCCGTGAAGCAACTGCTGGAGCAGCAATTTGCTTCTATCTGGTTGGAAGCCGAAATCTCCAACTTGGTACAACCCCGTTCCGGCCATATTTACCTCACATTGAAAGACGACAACGCTCAAATCCGAGCCGCCATGTTTCGAGGCAACAACCAGCGCTTAACTTTTGCCCCAAAAAACGGCGATCAGGTTTTGGTGCGGGGCCGACTTAGCTTGTTTGCCCCCCGTGGCGACTTTCAGCTGATTATCGACAAAATGGAAGAAGCGGGTTTGGGCGCTTTGCAGCGAGCATTTGAAAAGCTAAAACAGAAGCTGCAATTGGAAGGCCTGTTCGACGAAGAACGCAAAAAGCCCATCCCCACCTGCCCATCCCGCATCGGCGTAGTAACATCGCCCACCGGCGCGGCGGTTCACGATATTCTCTCGGTATTGAAGCGACGCTTTCCCCTTACGGAGGTGGTGATTTACCCCACCCAGGTACAAGGAGAAGAAGCAGCGGCTCAGATCAGACAGACCATTAATCTTGCCAATCAACGGAAGGAATGCGACGTGTTAATTGTGGGCCGAGGTGGTGGGTCACAAGAAGATCTGTGGTGTTTTAACGACGAAGCCCTAGCCCGCACCATTGTGGCCAGTGAATTACCCATTGTGTCTGCAGTGGGCCACCAAGTGGATTTTACCATCGCGGATTTTGTGGCAGATGTCAGGGCACCAACCCCTTCTGCCGCAGCAGAATTGCTCAGCCCCGATGGCTATGAGTTTCAACTGCAATTAAGTGCGTATCAAGATAATCTGACCAATCAATTACGTCGGCAAATTCGCCAAAAGCAGCAACGCCTGACTCTGGTGGCAAAACACTTAAAGCACCCGGGAAGGCGTTTGGAAGAACACGCTCAGCGCCTGGATCAATTGGAAGTTCGCCTTCGAAAAGCCACCCGTACCCAACTGTTGTTACGCAAAAGCCAATTGGACACATTGAGTTCGCGGCTCCAGGGCCATAGCCCCCAACAACAGATCAACGGAATTAAAAAAGATCTTATTAATATTAATGGCAGACTAAACAAAGCTCTGCAAAATCAGCAACAACGCAAATCCCAGCAACTGCAAAACCTGGCCCAGCGACTCAATACCGTGAGCCCCCTTAACACCTTGGCCAGGGGTTATTCCATTAGTCAACTGGAAGACGGCACCCTGCTGCAAAACAGTGATCAGGTTAGCCCTGGGCAACGATTTCAAACCCGCTTACACCAAGGTCGTGTGACGTCTATTGTTGAGACTATTGAAAACGCTAAAGACATGGAAAAAGGAAACTAGCCATATATTGAAAAGCTATCTACGCTGCCATAGCAATGTAGATAGCTTTTGATGGCTTGTTAAAACGTCATCTCTGGAACCACTTCAGGCACAACCAATTCGCCGGCGGTTTTAGCAACAATTTCATCAACTGAAACCCCAGGAGCCCGTTCTTTTAACCAGAACTTGCCATCGGCGATTTCCACATAGGCCAGATCCGTTACCACTTTTTTGATGCAGGCGGCACCGGTCAACGGCAGCGTGCATTTAGGCAGTAGCTTCGATTCCCCATGCTTGGAGGCATGGGTCATGGTAACAATTATGTTATCGGCACCGGCCACCAAATCCATGGCACCACCCATACCTTTGATCAGTTTGCCTGGGATCATGTAAGAAGCAATATTACCTTCCACATCCACCTCAAAGGCACCCAGCACAGTTAGATCCACATGACCACCTCGGATCATGGCAAAGGACTCCGCCGACGAGAAAATCGATGCACCGGTGACCGCCGTTACAGTTTGCTTGCCGGCGTTAATCATATCGGCGTCTATGGTTTCTTCCGTGGGGAAAGGCCCCATGCCCAGCAATCCATTTTCAGACTGCAGCATCACTTCCATGCCGTCAGGCACGTAGTTGGCTACTAAGGTGGGAATTCCAATTCCCAAGTTTACGTAATACCCGTCTTCTAATTCTTGCGCCACACGCATGGCTAATTGTTCACGACTGAGAGACATTGTTTGCTCCTGTTATTATCTTAGTGGTGCCATTTGCAGCCTGTTAGGCTTGGCGCACGGTGCGCTGTTCAATCCGCTTTTCAAAGGTGCCTTGAATCAGGCGGTCCACATAAATACCCGGGGTGTGGATTTGGCTGGGCTCCAATTCACCGGGCTCCACAATCTCTTCCACTTCCACTACGGTGATTTTCCCGGCGGTGGCGGCCATGGGGTTAAAGTTGGCCGCGGTATGGCGATAGATCAGATTGCCGTAGCGATCCCCTTTCCAGGCTTTAACAATGGCAAAGTCACCGGTGATGGATTCTTCCAGAATATAATTACGGCCATTAAATTCCCGCACCTCCTTGCCTTTACCCACCTCGGTTCCATAACCGGTTGCGGTAAAGAAAGCGGGAATACCTGCGCCACCGGCGCGCATTTTTTCCGCCAAGGTGCCTTGGGGCGTCAACTCCACCTCCAGCTCACCGGCCAGCAGCTGCTCTTCAAACAGCTTGTTTTCTCCCACGTAAGAGGACACCATTTTCTTGATCTGTTTGTCTTCCAACAAAATGCCAAGACCAAAGCCATCCACACCGCAATTATTGGAAACGAAGGTGAGATCTTTACAGCCTTTACGCTTAATTTCGCTGATGAGATTTTCAGGGATGCCGCACAAGCCAAAGCCACCGGCTATGATGGTCATGCCATCTTCCAGGCCGGCCATGGCTTCTTCGTAACTCCCCACTACTTTATCAAAACCGGACATGGGCCAAACTCCTTGATAGTTGGTTATCGACAGTGTCGCTGATTTGTTTTAGTCAGAATGCGCCCTTGACTTATATTAATCAAATGAATAAATTGGATTGATTAATAGATTTAATAGAACAATAGCAACGCCATGAGAACGCCATCCTCGCCCCCCTCCGCCAGCAATATCACCCTGAAGCAGGTACGGGCGTTCGTAGCAGTGGTCCGATCCAACAGTTTCGCTGAAGCGGCCACATTAATGCATCTATCGCAACCTGCATTGAGCAGCGCCATCAAAGTGCTGGAAGACACCTTGGGTGGCCAATTGCTACAGAGAACCACCCGCAGTTTTGCCCTTACGCCAGAAGGGGAAGAGTTCTACCCAATTGCTGTACGACTGCTGGGTGATTGGGACAGCGCCCTGGAAAATCTACACAACCGGTTTGCCCTGCGGGAAGGTAAAATAAGCATTGCCGCCATGCCCTCCTTTGCCAGCAACCAACTGCCCCTTGCCATTCGCCATTTTAAAGACAGCCACCCAGCGGTTAAAATCACTTTGAGCGATGTGATCGCAGAAGAGGTGGTGGCCATGGTACAAAGCGGTAGAGTGGAGCTGGGCATCAGCTTTGACCCTGGGGAACATCCGGATCTGATTTTTACACCCCTGTTTATGGACCAGTTTGTGGCAGTGGTGCCTGAGGGCCATGAACTGCTTAAGCAAAAACAGGTGAGCGCCAGCAAACTGTTGGCCTACGATTTTATTACTTTGCAATCCCCTTCCCGGGTACGACAATTAATTTTTGAGCAATTCGCCAAACAGGGATTGTCCCTGGCCCCCACTTTTGAAACCCACCAACTGGTTACCATTGGGCGCATGGTGGCGAATGGTCTGGGGGTTAGCGTGGTACCGGAACTGTGCCAGCAACAGATGAAAGAACTGGGAGCACGCTGCCTGCCACTAAACAAGCCTTCTGTGCGGCAAAAAGTAGGTATCATTACCAGCCGCCGTTACCCGCTATCCGTGGCATGCCAAGCCATGGCCACCGCGCTGCAAAATACATTTAACCCCACTGACAAAATCACAGCCAACCATAACGAATAGTGAACCAAAGGAGACCGAAAATGAGCATCGAAGACAGGAAAGCCGGAGAAAAGATTCGACGGGAAGTCATGGGCAGCACCCATGTGGACACCTCTTTGGGAAATGCCACGGAATTTGATATGCCACTACAGGAAGCGGCCATGGAGCACGCCTGGGGCAGTGTGTGGACCCGAGACGGGCTAGATCGAAAAACCCGCAGCATGATTACTCTGTCCATGCTGATTGCTCAAAAAGCCCATGGAGAATTAAAAGGCCACGTTCGGGGTGCCTTAAATAATGGCGTAACAGCGGAAGAGATTCGAGAAATCATCATGCACTCCGCCGCCTACTGCGGTTTTCCCTCGGCGCTTTCTGCCATGAGGGTTGCCAAAGAAGTGGTTGAGAATGATTGATTCCATTAAAGTTAACCGCAGACATAACCCCTTTCTGAAAAAGCCCTAACTGAAAAAAACCGAACTGAAAAAACCCTTACTTAAAAAAACAGGGAATAGAATTATGTTACGCAAACTGATCCAAACCGGTGCCATTGTCACCCTGGTTTTATCATTAAGCGGCTGCCTTGGCATGCCAGACAAAATAGAACCCGTGAAAGACTTTGCCCTGGAGCGTTATTTAGGGAAATGGTATGAGATTGCGCGCCTTGATCACTCTTTTGAGCGGGGCCTGGAAAAAGTCACCGCGGAATACTCTCTGCGGGATGACGGCGGTGTTAGGGTAATTAATCGAGGCTATTCCCAAGAAGAGGACAAATGGGAGCAAGCTGAGGGCAAGGCGTACTTTGTTGACCAGAACGACATTGGCTACCTCAAGGTTTCATTCTTCGGACCTTTCTATGGATCTTACGTGGTGTTTGAGCTAGACAAGGAGAACTATCAATACTCGTTTATCTCCGGCCCTGACACTGGCTACCTATGGCTACTGGCCAGGGAGCCGCATGTGAAACCGGAAATTCTGCAGCAGTTCAAGCACATGGCTGGGAAGCTGGGATTCGATACCAACAAACTGATTTACGTGAATCATTAATAAAAACCTAGCCCAAGCCTTACTCAAACCCGACCTAAACCTAGCCTAAAATTAGACAATAGACTCGCCCACCCCGCTACAGTGGTATTCTGTCTAGATTATTAATTCTATGTAGACTCGCGCTGCTGCACCGGGAGCTTTTTATGTCTCGCTCTATTTACTGGTTTACCAACGATCTCAGGCTAACCGATAACCCTGGCTTGGTGGAGGCGCTTGCTGCTGGCGGGCATATCAGCTTTGTGTACTGCATTGACCCCAAATTATTCAGACCGGGACGCTACCAGTGCCCCTCCATGGGCGCTAAAAGACACCGATTCCTGCTGCAATCTCTGGAGGATTTGGATTCCCGGCTACGCAGATGCGGCCAGCACCTCAACGTATACTATGACAATCCTCTGAGGTTATTTGAACAGCTACACAGCCAATGGGGCATGGAGCGGATATTTCACAGTGTCAGCCCAGGATTTTACGAAGTGAAGAACGTCGAAGCCATAAAGCAGCACTTGCCTCAAGTAAAAGTCACGCCACTACACACCCACACCTTGTTTCAACCGGAAAACTTACCCTTCTTAATCAAGCAACTTCCAGACACATTCACGCAGTTCCGTAAGCAGGTGGAAAAAGCAGAAATTACCATAGCGGAACCACTGGAAACCCCCACCAGTTTGGGTAAATCGTTTATACCTAAATCCAATTGGCGCCAAACCCTACCGAGGATTTCTAATTTAGGTAAATCGCTAAACTACAAATCGATATACTTCGGTGGTGAAACTTCGGGTCTGCGGCATCTAACGGATTATTTTCAACAGGATTATGCCCAAGAGTATAAGCAGACTCGCAACGAGCTGGATCAACACAGTGCGTCGACTAAATTCTCACCCTGGTTGGCCCATGGCTGTATCTCTCCCAGACAGGTTGTGCACCAACTGAAACAACATGAACAGTTCAGGGGTGCGAACGAGTCTACCTACTGGATTTTTTTCGAGTTGCTGTGGCGGGAGTATTTTCAATGGTACGCCCATAAATATGGCAACACGCTTTTTGCCTTTGGCGGTATCAAGGGGCGTAATCCAACAACCAGTTTCTATGGGGAACGCTACCAGCAGTGGTGCCAAGGCAGCACACCCTTCCCTATCGTCAATGCCTGTATGAAACAGTTAAATGCTACCGGCTATATGTCCAACAGAGGACGGCAGTTGGTGGCCAGTTGCTTTGTTAACGAGTTACAACTGGACTGGCGTTATGGTGCCGCCTATTTTGAACAGCACCTGCTGGATTATGATGTGGCATCCAATTGGGGTAATTGGCAATACCTGGCGGGAGTGGGAGCCGACCCCCGTGGTGCACGCCAATTTAATCTGCAAAAACAAACAGACACCTACGACCCCGATGGTGAATTTATTGAGCGGTGGCAAGGAAATTCGGATTGCATGGCGCTGGACAGTGTGGATGCTGTGGGGTGGCCCCTGTGACCACCCATAAAAAGCAAAACCTGGAAAAAAAGCTGTGTAAAGTCTGCCAGAAACCTTTTAACTGGCGAAAAAAGTGGGAACGGGATTGGGATAACGTACTCTATTGTTCTGAGCGCTGTCGTCGAACCAAACTCAAAGTTAAGCCCCCAAATAAGTCAACAGACAAGCCAAAAGCTAAGCCCAAAGAAAAAGCCAGCGGGGAATGCCAATGAGACCCAATCGTTCCATTGAGGCGAGCATCAACAAAACCACCAACCGGTTACGTTTAATACTGGGCGACCAACTAAACCAGCAACACTCTTGGTTTAGTGAAACCGACCCTCAGGTGGTTTATTTAATCGCTGAATTGCCCCAAGAGACCAACTATACCCGACATCATGTGCAAAAAATTTGTGCTTTTTTCGCCGCCATGGAACAGTTCGCCTACCGTCTAGCGGATAAAGACCACCAGGTTATCTACCTCACCTTGGAAGAAACCCACGGTTTTTCCAACTTGGATGAATTGCTACAAGCAGTAATAGATCAGCACTCATTGAACTATTTTGATTACCAACGCCCTGACGAATATCGGCTGGCCAATCAGCTCGCGGATTTCAATCCTGAAGGTGTCAGTAAGGAACAGGTGGAAACTGAGCATTTTTTACTGCCATTTGAGGACCTGAGCAAAGAATTTAAGGCCGACAAACCCAGCAAGATGGAATTTTTTTATCGCCGAATGCGCAAGCGCTTTGGGTTTCTGATGGACAGCGGCCAACCGGAAGGCGGCAAATGGAACTACGATGGCGAAAACCGATCCGCCCTGAAAGCAAAAGATCTGCCGCAGATTCCAGAACCCAAGTTGTTCAAGAATGACGTGACCTCCATTCTGGAACGGTTGCACCAGCACGATATAAGCACCATTGGTGAACCTCAAGAACAACTTATCTGGCCCATTGATCGGCATCAAAGTTTGCAACTGCTCGACTATTTTTGTGAACACCTCCTGCCCCGTTTTGGCCAGTTTCAGGACGCCATGACCGATCAATCGGATTTCAAATGGAGCTTGTACCATTCTCGGCTGTCCTTCGCTATCAACACCAAGCTACTGAGCCCAAGGGAAGTGGTGGAAGCCGCCATAGAGCAATGGTGTGATAATAAAGTCAACATTTCCCTGGCTCAAATTGAGGGTTTTGTCCGGCAAATTATCGGTTGGCGTGAATACATTCGGGGAATTTATTGGGTCAATATGCCTGGCTATGGTCACAAGAATTTTCTCAATGCCAAGCGATCTCTACCGGAGTACTTCTGGTCCGCCGACACCAAAATGAACTGTCTTAAACAGGCTATAGGGCAATCTCTGGAATACGCCTACGCGCACCATATTCAACGGTTGATGATCACCGGAAACTTCTGCCTGCTAACAGAGATTGACCCCCACCAGGTGGATGAATGGTATTTGGGTATTTATATCGATGCCATCGAGTGGGTGGAAATGCCCAACACCCGGGGTATGAGTCAGTTCGCTGACGGTGGGCTTATTGCCACCAAACCCTACGCGGCCAGCGGCAGCTACGTGAATAAGATGAGTGACTACTGCAAAAGCTGCCATTACAACGTCAAAAACAAAACGGAATCCGACGCCTGCCCTCTCAATAGTCTGTATTGGCGTTTTGTCTATCAGAACACGGAGCGCTTTAAAGACAATCAGAGAATGGGCATGGTCTATAACAGCTGGAATAAAATGGGTAAAGACAAACAGCAAGCGCTTCTAAACAAAGCCAAGGCCGTATTACAGAATATCGAGACGCTTTAATCTGAGGTCTACAACTTCATCGATGGCGAGAATAAATATTTCTAGCCCATTGCAGCTGGTCTGCCAAGGATTCCACTTCTGCTTGCAATGGCTCAGGCAGCTGCTGGGGCCAATTAAGGCCATATTGGGGCGGCATGGTGAGGGGTGCCAGCAACGATACTGCAGTGAGATCCGCACGGCTAAACTGGTTTCCCACTAGGTAGTCCTTGCCATCCAAACCTTGATTGAGTTTTTCTAACGCAGCCCGTACCGCCAACCTGGACTGCTCTGCACTATCCGGATTAATTTTCATCAGCTTGCGCATGACTCCCTGTATTCTAGGGAACGACATCTTCAAAAATGGCTTAGCCCAAAACCGCCCATTAGTGGCAAAAAAACCAATCACCAAATCGGGGTGATCCAGCAAAGTATGATAGGCATAACGGCGCACATGGACACCGATTTCCTTGTCCAAATAGCGCTCCCAGTTCAGCGCCTGCTGGGCCAGATCACTTTCGGCTGGCGTTAAGGGATTATCGGGAAACTGCTGGTCGAGGTAACTGATAATCTGCTCGGAACCCTGTATTGAACGACCATCGTGCTCCAGCAGGGGCACCGACGACTGACTGGCCTTCTTCAGGGTAGTGCGGGTATGCAGCCCTGGCACCAGGTTCTTGATCTGATGATCGATCCCCTTGTGATCCAGCGCAAAACGCACCTTCTCGCAAAAATGAGAAATGGGAAACTGATACAGGATAACCGACATGACCACTCCTTAGTGGTTGGACTTGCCGCTCTATTGTAGACCATCGAAACGCTCTAGTGGGTAGTTTCTGGTGGAGCTACTGAAATTTAATGGAAACAGTGGTGCCCTGGCCTTGTTCGCTTTCTATGGATATGGGCCACCCATAGCGTTCACAGATCCGCTTCACCATATACAGGCCAAGCCCGGTACCTTCCGGTCGATTACTGTAACTGCGCTCAAACACATGGGGTAAATCTTCCGCAGGGATACCTCTGCCATTATCGCGGATAATAAATTCTTCTGGTCGGAGTGAAATATGTATTTGCCCTCCTTTGGTGTGTTCAATGGCGTTTCGCAGCAGATTACTCAACAGTATTTTGCTGATACTTTCCGACACAGGCAACCTCACTACCTTTTCACAGGCGAGCTGGATATCAATATCACTGGTTTCAATCTGAGGCTGCAAATCCTCCAGTAATTGCTGCAACAGCTCACATAACTGACTGGAGCTGGTTCGCTGCAAACTGACGTCTTCCTCTCGAGACAATAATAGCGCCGCTTCAATAAAGGCCTGCATATCTCCACAGGCACGCCCCATGCGGGTCAGCGCCCTGCTACTAGCAGGGTCGGGATGATTGGCTTCGATTACATCCACAGCCCCCATCATTACCGATAATGGGGTTCGTAATTCATGACTGGCAGTAGCGGTAAAGGACCGTTCCCGCTCCACAAAATTATCTATACGTTCAAGGTAAGTATCGAAGGCTGTGGCGATCAGCCCAATATCACTATCAGAAAATTCATCAGCGATCCGCAATTGACGCTGGCTTGGATCGATCCGACGCAGACGTTGAGTCAATCGATGCACCGGTTCCAGTATTCTACTGGAACTTGCAGATGCCATTAGCAATGCCAGCCCAAGCACTAAAAAAACACCCATCAGCAAAAGAGTCAATAACAGATGCTCCTGCTGCTCCCAGTCGCTGATATCATACAATAAGTAAGCTTTACCCGTATCGGTATCCACAATTTGCAGATGATAATGACGATCCTCAATTTGCTTAGCGTGATAAACCCCCGGTGCCATGTTTTGAACCGAAGCGGACAGCTCATTAACATTATCGCCCCGGTAATACTGCCAGCGTTTGAATAATGGGCTTTCTAGAATGGGCTCCCATTCCGGGTGATCTACCAACACCATGAGTTGGTCGTGTACCATATCACCAAAGGTAATCTCTTCCATCATCTGCTTAATGGCAAATACGCCACCAGCAAATAAGGTGCTGGTGAGCGTGATGATAATCACGGTGACAATGATCAAGCGCTGACGCAGTGTACGAATTTTCATGATGTTTGAGCCAAGCGGTAACCTACGCCGTGAACAGTGTGTAGTAAGGGATTATCAAAGGGTTTATCGATCAAGGTTCGCAAGCTGTAAATATGGGTACGCAACACATCGTTATCCGGCGGATCTTCTCCCCAAATAAGATTCTCTAACTCTCCCCGCTTTACCACGTTAGGGCTGTGCTGCAGTAGATACAATAAAATTTTCTTTTGGGTAGGATTGAGATCAATGGACTGTCCCGCGCGCATAATCTCTTGGGTGTTACTGTCGAACACCAAGTCCGCAACCTGTAACTGGGGATGTTGACCAAATTGCTGCATACGTTTGAGCAACGCTTTCACTCGTGCTTCCAGCTCTTTCACCGAGAAAGGCTTTACCAAATAATCATCGGCACCTTCTTCAAAGCCTTGCAACTTATCGTCCAATTGATCGCGAGCCGTAAGCATCAACACGGGGGTAGCATTGTGCGCTTGGCGTAGATTTCGGCACACCGTAAAGCCATCCATACGGGGTAACATCAGATCCAACACAATCACATCAAAATCGCCATCCAGTGCCATCTGCAAGCCTTGTTCGCCATTCGTGGCAAAATCCAGCGAGTGGCCCTGGGGCTCAAAAAAGTCGGCGATGTTTTCGGCAATATCCCGATTGTCTTCAATTACAAGCATTTTCACGGCAGAGCTTCCAAGAACCTTTTGGCTTTTTTGGTAAGGATAAGCATTACACAAACATTGCCAAAATTATGTCAAAAATTTCAGCCCAGTCTTTGATCTAATCTCTGATCTAAATCATGGAATTGTCTTTAAGTTAGCAACACTCATTTCACCCTTTAGACAAAATTTTGACAAACCCTCACATAAGATGCGGCCATTATCTTAATAGAGGGTGACCTCACGTGACACAACCAAAACGCTTCCAGCGTAAAAATCCATATCTTTTACTCTGCGCCGTTCTCTTACTGGCCCCGGTCCAACTATGGGCAAGGGATGCGGGACATATAGAACACACCCTACTCACACTGGATGAGAATTTAACCATCAGCCAGGTAGTGGATGCGGCCCTAATGCACAGCCCGCAGCAGCCGCTGGCGCAAACCTATACCCAGCAGGCAAGAGATCAACAATACATCAGTGAGCGTTGGGTTATCGGTGTGCCTCGCCTCAACCTCAACTATAAAGACGACCAACTGATGGGCGATAGCGGCCTTAAAGAAGCCGGAATCGGCTTGGAGTTTGACCTGTGGCGACGCAAACAACGGGCTACCGCTAAGGCCTTGGCAAACCACCAGCAACAGCTGCGGGACAGCTGGCAACCGTATCTGCGCTGGCAGATAGCAGGCCAGGTACGAGCCATGTTGGCGCAATTAGCCACCATTGATGCTCGAGTTAAGCACAGTGAACAAAACCTCAAAGATGTGGAAGCTTTATTAGAGATCAGCCGCAAACGCTTTCGCGCCGGTGACTTGCCCGAGAGCGCTGTGCTGCAAAGTGAAGCCCTGGTACTGGAAGCGAAACAGCAACTACAGGTGGCCCACGCAGAGCAAGTGGATAGCTATCGCAACTACAGCATGCTCACGGGCATGGACCAGCGCCCTGCTGACATTGGTGAAGCGCCTTCTGGCCTTGATCGGATTTCTGAATCTCACCCACAACTGCGCTACCTGACGAGCGAACGTCAGCAGAAACTCACCGAGCTAGAACAATCACGGCGCCGAGCCGGGGGCAACACCACCCTTAGCGTGGATTTGTTTCGTGAGCGGGGCGCTTCCGGAGAACCCATGGTAGACAGCCTAGGGCTAAGCGTCAGTATGCCGTTGGGCGGCAACCGTTATGGCCGCGCGTCCAACTCCACCGAGGCACTGGCGGCAACTCAAGCGGATGTGGAATTACAACAAGCTCATCGCCAGTTGCAGCAACAGTTCCACGAAGTCCAGCATGAATTGCACTTGCAACAGGAAACTCTGGCCATGGCAAACCAATCCGCCCGCCTCACTGAGCGTCAGTGGCAAATGGCAAAAAAGGCCTTCCAGCTGGGTGAATCGGATTTACAGCCGGTGATCCTGGCACAACAACACTATCAGCAAAGCCAATTGTTTTTGCAGTTACAACAGCTGCGCCAACGGGCGTTGCAAGCCTCCTATAAACAAGTGGTTGGAGAACTCCCATGACCTATTTAATTCATATCATGCAGCCTTTTATGCAGTCTCTTGTGAAGCCTCTTATAAAACCCATGGGTGCCAGTGGCCTTGCCATTCTATTGGCAACCACCGGTGTGGCGTTGGCAGAGCAAAACAGCAAAAACAACGTTATCTCATTGCAGCAGCAAGATCTGGATCGATTGGGTATTCGATTCGCCCCGGTGCAACCGGTCAGCAGCAAAGACGGTTTTAGAGTTCCTGCCATGGTGAGTCACTCACCGGATAGCCGCTCTGTCATCAGTTCCCGCACCAGTGCGGTACTAAAACAATGGCATGCCGCCGGTGGGGAGCGAGTGGAAGCCGATGCCCCAGTGGTCACCCTGGCTAGCAACGAATTAATGCAAACACAACAACAGTGGCTGGCAGCGCGCCAAAATCTGGCCCAAAGCCAAGTGGATTTGCAACGGGACAAGCAGCTGTTTGATGACGGCATCATTGCTCGCCAGCGGTTGCAACAGAGCCAGCGCAAACTAAGCCAGGCCCAATTTGATTTACGGGTATGGCAACAGCAATTGCAACAAGCCGGTTTAAGCGATGGGGAATTAAAGCAGCTCTATGAAGGCAGCTTAATGCCCGGCGAAATCACCCTGAGATCGCCACAATCCGGAATATTGAGCCGAAGTTTTGTGCGCAGCGGTGATCTGGTTAACAGCAACCAAACACTGGCCACAGTCACCGACGACAATGCCCTTTGGGTGAGAGCCAATGTCAATGCCACCTTAGGTAATGCCCTCAACACCGGTGACAAACTGGGTCTGCTTGAAGACCCCACCCCCCTGACCTTGATGAGCAAAAACCTGGACGTAGCGGAGCAAACCCAAACCATCGAACTACAGGCCCGGTTTAACGGTAGTGCCAATGTGAACCCAGGGCAACAGGTCACCCTATTGATTGGTGGCCAGCAATCCGGCTGGCATATACCGGCATCGGCGGTCACCCATAGCGACGGTAAAACTACGGTGTATGTAAAAAATCAAGAGGGAATAGAAATCCGTGAACTGCAGCTACTGCCACTGGGACAGGGCTACCTGGCCACAACTGGATTGACGGCCGGCGAACAGCTGGTGGTTCAAGGCAGCGCACAATTGAAAGGGATTCAGCTGGGTCTGGGAGGTGGTGAATAATGCTTGCCCGAATTATTCAGTTTGCACTGAGTCAACGCCTGTTGATTGGCTTACTGACCTTTTTACTGCTGGGTTTGGGCGGCAATGCCCTGCGTCACATTGCCATAGATGCTTATCCGGATATTTCGCCCACCCAGGTGAAGATCATCATCAAGGCCCCCGGTATGACGCCGGAAGAAGTGGAAAGCCTGATTACCCAACCCATTGAGGTAGAGCTGCTGGGCATTCCGCAACAGACCATGCTGCGTTCCATATCCAAATACGCCCTCACCGCGATCACCCTGGATTTTGCTGAAGGCACCGACATTTATTGGGCTCGGCAGCAAGTGACAGAACGGCTCAACAACCTGTGGGATCAACTGCCCGCAGGCATCAGTGGCGGGCTGGCTCCCATGAGCACCCCCCTGGGGGATATGTTTATGTTCACGGTGGATAACCAAAACATGTCACTTACGGAGAAACGCTACCTGCTGGACTGGACCCTTCGCCCCGCCCTACGCACGGTGGAAGGGGTTGCAGACGTGAACTCCCTGGGTGGGTTTGTCAAAACCTACGAAGTGGCGCCAAGACGGGATGCCCTAGTCACAATGGGTGTGAGTACAGAAGCATTGATACAGGCATTGGAAAACAACAACAGCAATGACGGTGCCGGTCGCCTGGATCAAGGTGAAGAAGCCATGCTGGTACGGGTAGCCGGTGCACTGCAGTCATTGGAAGACATTGCCAATATTCGCGTACTCAATCACGCTGGGGAAAGCATTGCCTTGCAACAGCTGGCGAACATTCGGCTGGGTTCCCTTGAGCGCTACGGTTCGGTAACCGTAGACGGTGAAGGAGAAGCGGTACAGGGATTGGTAATTGGTTTACGGGGTGCCAATGCCCGCCATATTGTGAGCGGAGTCAAAGCCAAGCTGGCAGAGTTACAACCTACCCTGCCTGAAGGCACAAGTATTAACGTGTTTTACGATCGCAGTAATTTGATTGAACGGGCGGTTACCACTGTAGGTAAAGCCCTGGTAGAAGCCGTGGTGTTGGTATTGATTGTTTTAGGCTTGTTCCTGGGCAACATAAGAGCTGCCATTACCGTGGCCAGCGTGCTTCCACTGGCGGCACTTTTCACTTTTTACATGATGAACAGCCTGGGCATGAGCGCCAACTTAATGAGCCTGGGAGGATTGGTCATTGCCATCGGCATGCTGGTGGATTCCGCTATTGTTATCGTGGAAAACATGGTGTCGCAATTGGCTCATCAGAAACAACTGGCTGAAAACAACCAGCGCTTGCCCCGCTTGCACATTCTATTTCGCGCAGTAAAAGACGTGGCCGTTCCAGTGACCTCCGGCGTGGCGATCATCATTATTGTATTCTTACCGCTGCTCACGCTGCAGGGTTTGGAAGGTAAATTATTTGTGCCGGTGGCATTAACCATTGTATTTGCCTTGGTGGGAGCACTGCTGCTGTCTTTCACCGTTATCCCCGTCATTGCGTCGCTTTTGCTAAAACAAACCAGTGAAGAAGAACCTTGGCTCAGCCGCAAATTAATCAGCCTATACCAACCGTTGCTGGCCAAGGCATTACAACGCCCGGCGCCGGTTGTGGTGCTGGCTGTGATTCTGTTGGTTGCAGCTGGTGCTATCACCCCATGGATTGGCAAGACATTCATGCCCACCATGGACGAGGGCGACATCATTGTGCAATTGGAATCCATTCCTTCCGTTAACCTGAGCGCCAACGTACGCATTGTTCAGCAGGTAGAAAAAGCTCTGTTGGAAAAGGTACCCGAAATAGAACGGGTGGTTTCCCGCAGCGGTTCCGACGAAATTGGTATGGATCCCATGGGCCTGAATGAAACCGACGTATTTTTGCAATTGCGCCCCAGTGATCAGTGGCAGGTGGAATCGAAAGAGGCATTGCAGGAAAAAATGCGTCAGGTACTGGACCAGTTCCCGGGTATTAATTTTGGCTTTACCCAACCCATCGATATGCGGGTATCAGAAATGCTGACGGGGTCCCGGGGCGATGTGGCCATCAAAGTATTCGGGCCGGACCTGGCCACATTAAACCAGCTGGCGCAAGACATCAGCTCTAAAGTGGAAACCATTGCCGGCGCGGTGGACACCAACGCCACCCTAAACGAAGGTGCCCAGTACCTGCAGATTAATGTTAACCGGATTCGGGCTGGACAAATGGGCCTGGATGCGGACCAGTTGCAGCGCCGACTGCGTTCTGAGCTAGAAGGTATGCCACTGGGTTCCATTATTGAACAAAGTGCCCGAGTGCCTTTGATGATGCGCTTTGACAATCCCGTGGGGGATGGCGTGGCCCAGCTTCGCAACAACCTGATCACGTTGGAAGACGGCCGCGCAGTGCCCCTGTCGCAAGTGGCCAGCGTGGAACGGATCGAAGGCCCGGTGGGCATTTCCAGAGAACGGGGACAGCGCTTTGCCGTGATTCGTACCAACGTGGCAGAACGGGATTTGGTGGGCTTTGTGGAAGAAGCCAAAGCCATCATCGCCGAACAAGTTCCCTTACCCGCGGGTTATACCCTGTCCTGGGGTGGCCAGTTTGAAAATCAACAACGGGCCGCTGGCCGATTAATTACGGTGATTCCGGTGGCTTTGGGTTTAATCACCCTGCTGCTGTTCGTCACCTTTGGCTCCATTAAACAAACCGCCATTATTTTATCTAACATTCCTTTCGCCTTAATCGGCGGCCTGATGGCGCTGTTTGTCACCGGTGAATTCCTGTCGGTGCCCGCATCCGTGGGCTTTATCGCCCTGTTGGGTATCGCCGTAATGAACGGCGTGGTGATGCTATCTCACTTTAATCATTTGCTAGCCAAGGGTTTGCCCATCAGCGAAGTAGTGCAACAAGGCGCAGTACGTCGGCTACGACCGGTGCTGATGACCGCCACAACCTGCGCATTGGGTTTGGTGCCTCTGTTGCTGGCATCCGGCCCTGGGTCGGAGATTCAAAAACCCCTGGCCATTGTGGTGATCGGCGGTTTGATCAGCTCAACCTTACTAACGCTGTTTTTGCTGCCCATTATCTACCGCCAATTTCATAAACCTCAACTCAATCACGGGGAGGCTTAAGCATGAATCAGCTTTTGGTATTGAACACACCACCGGAGTTGGAAGACGACATGGTGGACTACTTACTCACAGTGACCCCAACCGGCGGATTCACTTCTTACCCGGTTCATGGCCACGGCGAACAGCGGCGTCTCTCTATCGCGGAACAAGTGGCAGGTCGTCGTAAACGGGTTCAATTTGAACTGATATTAGCGGAAGAAGGCGTCACCGACTTGCTTGCGGGAATCGGCACCCAGGTGGGTAACGATATTTTTTACTGGCGACAGTCAATTGCGAGCAGTGGCCGAATTTAACCAAATCAAATGCAAATTTATCCAGGAGTTTCCTATGAATAACATTATTAACGCACTACTGAT
Organism: uncultured Ketobacter sp.; assembly: GCA_964016105.1. Classification (GTDB taxonomy): domain Bacteria; phylum Pseudomonadota; class Gammaproteobacteria; order Pseudomonadales; family Ketobacteraceae; genus Ketobacter. The sequence continues at coordinate 2,282 of CAXHEX010000012.1, read as the reverse complement.
TACCGCCATTCTGTCCGTCACCTCACTGCTTGGCACTGGGGCTGCAGCCGCAGAGAAATTGCCGCAATTGATAATGGCTAAGTCCAATAAAGTTCGCTTCGAGCACGTGGTCATGGAACTTCAAGGGCAGCACTATGTATTATCGGGCAAGATCAGACGCAAAAGTTACAACTCACAGGTGGCTCCAGGCCATATTGATTATGCTGCATTTGATAACGAGGATAATCTGATTACAGAGGGCGCGGTACGCTACAGCCCATCCTTGTCACTGCGACGCTGGAAACACGGTTCCACCTTTTCCATCAAGTTGCCCACCTCAGTGACACAGACTGCCACCATCAGAATTTCGTTTCATAAAAACAGTACGCCAAAGGAAAGCGAGTACCCGCTGGTCATCCATTAGTGAGAATATTTCAGTTGCTAACTAGCAATAAAGTTCATAAGGCATGCAGAGTAATAAACCTCATTGACTAGACACGGTGCGTTAGAGTTTAACCGAATTTACGCAACGCTACTTAAGTGCGGGTTAAACACTGCGCTCTCCTACTCTGCACTCTCTTACTCCGCCCTATCCTATCTACGCTCTGCAGTCCTAAAATAACTGCTTAATAACCCTCAAATTAGGCCTGATTCCATAGCATTTGCGTTTGTACAAAGTTGATTTTCCTACTAATCTCCTTAATCAGTTAAGTAAAGAATAAATAAAAACGATTAAGGCAAGAAAACTCATGTTTCTGCGTAATTTAAATCACTATATAGTTCATCACCCCATAAAAATAATACTACTCTCTCTCCTGATCACTGCGGGCTTTAGCTATGGCTTGCAGAGAGTGACTATCACATCGGATTTCGAAGAATTCTTCCCTGAAAATGACCCCACCATGGTGGCATACCACGAGCTGCAAGATACCTACACCAACGTGGACAATGCTCTGTTTGTTCTCGCCCCTAAGGATGGAAAAGTATTTACCCAGGATACTTTGAGTATCGTGGCGGAGATGACGGAAGCCGCCTGGCAACTGCCCTATTCCCAACGGGTAGACTCAATTACTAATTTTCAACACACAATCGCCGAGGAAGATGACCTTTTGGTGGAAGATCTTGTGGTGGACCCATCCAACGCCACACTAGAGCAACTGCGGAACGCGAAACAAGTGGCACTGGACGAGCCACAACTGGTAAACCGAATAATTTCCTCAAATGCGGACGTTACCGGAATCAACGTAATCTACAACTTCCACCAACAGCCGGATACCGGCGCGGCCATTGTGGAAGTGGTTGATGCTTCAAGAGCATTTATCCAGAAGTTTGAACAACAATACCCCGAAGTGTCTTTTCATCTTGTGGGCAAAGTTATGAATAATATTGCCTTTAAAGAAGCCACCTTAAACGATATGAAAACACTAATGCCGCTGGCGTTTTTAATCGCCATGCTTTGCATTGCGGTATTTATGTATGTGGTAAGCGGAAGCGTGCTTACTGCGGTCAGTGGCACCCTGGTCACCATCATTGTGATTGTTACGTCCGTACTGGTGGGGTTAGGTGGCATGGCGTGGCTGGGAATCAGCATTTCACCCCCGGTGGCCAATGCACCCACCATGATACTGACTCTGGCAATTGCTGACAGCATGCACCTGCTGGCGGGCTTTTTTCAAAATCGCCACAATGGCATGGATAAACAGCGGGCCATGGAAGAAAGTCTGCGCCTGAACGCGCAACCGGTATTTTTAACCAGCCTCACCACCATCATTGGTTTCCTATCCTTGAACTTTAGCGCATCACCACCGTTTAAAGACCTAGGCAACGTGGTAGCCATTGGCGTGTTCGGCGCGTGGATATTTTCAATCGTGCTGCTGCCCGCACTGGTGATGTGCCTGCCCTTCAACATCAAGGACAGCAAAATAAATCAAAAAAGGGATAAAGACCGCCTGGCAAATTTTGTGATCCAGTGGCGAACGCCCATATTCGTGGGCTCTGCGGTTTTGATTGTGTTTTTCACCTCCTTCATTATGAACAACCGCTTAAACGACGTATGGGCGGAATACTTCGATCTACGAACCAAAATCCGTCAGGATGCCGACTTTGTGAGAGCCAATCTCACCACCAACAACACCATTGCCTTTTCCATTGATTCCGGTGAAGAAGGCGGCATCAGTGATCCGGAATTTTTGCAAACCACCGAAGCCCTGGCAAACTGGCTACGGCAACAACCGGAAATCGTCCAGGTGAGCAGCTATACCGACATCATGAAGCGGTTAAATAAAACCATGCACGGCGATGAC